>NZ_BBCJ01000016.1 GCF_001311985.1 Geotalea toluenoxydans JCM 15764 | reverse complement strand
GTTGTTGTTGAAGAAGAACCGTTTCCTAAGTACACTCTGCTGCTGCTGCTGCTGCAAATACGAGTTGTTGTTGAAGAAGAACCGTTTCCTAAGTACACTGCACAAGAGGCGCGGAGGCTGTTTCCCTCCGTTGTTGTTGAAGAAGAACCGTTTCCTAAGTACACTCTGTGGGAGAGGGCCAGGGTGAGGGAATAAGTTGTTGTTGAAGAAGAACCGTTTCCTAAGTACACTTCTTCCGGCTGGTTCTCACGCTGAACCTTCGTTGTTGTTGAAGAAGAACCGTTTCCTAAGTACACTGCGGGCTATCACCTATGATGCAGACGGTATGTTGTTGTTGAAGAAGAACCGTTTCCTAAGTACACTCCCTGAAAGGCTCGCCGCTGCCGCTTCGCGTTGTTGTTGAAGAAGAACCGTTTCCTAAGTACACTCAGGCCTCTCGTAACTAGCTGAAAGTTCGGGAGGTCTAAACTTTTCAAGCCGGTCAAAACAGAAGAATTTGTTCCGGCTCTGGTTCCGGCTCACGTCGTTTTTTCCCAAAGTAGACCTCCATTTTTGCAAACTGTCGATCAGTAATGGATATTAGTCTCACCTCGCCCTTGGGCGGTAGTGCAAGGCTCACATACTTTCGGTGAATGCCGCTTGCTTCCTCACTATTGCAAAATCTGGCATAGACCGAAAGTTGGAGCATCATAAAGCCGCGTTTGATGAGCATCTTGCGAAACTGTGCAGCAGCCCGCCGTTCCGCTTTTGTCAATACCGGCAGATCGAACATAGCCATAAGCCACATGGATTCATACCCCGAGACTTCGCGATTATAACGTCGCGCCATCATTTACCACTCCGGCAGAAAAGCTTTTTCTTTTCTCCGCTATATACCGCTACCAGTGACGACGCAGATTTTGCCAGGATACTGAAGATCGTCCTTGTTTCGCCATCCACCTCTATCAAACCGGTGATGCCGGAAATAAGCGATTTCTTCACATCCTTTCCCAAAGGCACCCCATCCCCTTGCTCAAAAACGATCCTCGCCACTGCTTCATCAACCAGAGGCCGGAACGGTTCCATAAGATCGCTGGCAAGAGCGAATGGATCATAGCGATTATGGTGATGCACCCCTAAAGTGGGATGCAGCCCAACGCCACAGATGGTACGGGCCGTCAATGCCCGCAAAATGGCATAGCCGTAGTTAAGCAGTCTGTTCTGATCCGGCGCTTCTCGATTGCGCCGAAAATGAGGATTATTGAAAACGGCCGGCCAATAGCGCTGCGCTGCCTGGGCTTCATGGTTACCCGTATCGCCGGATGTCACGCGCGACGAGAGATGGGGCAGGCCACCGTCGTGATTTGTCAGCCGCTTGAGCACCGCCGCCTGAGCCTGAATCTTTGACCGGACAATCTGCTGCCAGATGCGCTTTTGCACCGGCAGTGCAACCGCTGCCTGCATACGAAACCGCTCACCCTGGGTATAATGGGAATCCAGCGGCAGCAGCATTCCGGCAGGCTGAAATTTGCTGTCTGTCACAACAACGATCCCTCCGCTCGCTGCAATCCCGGCAATAGCGGCATTGGTCATTATGACATGGGGATTAGACAAAACCAGCGCCGCCACTTCGTTAAGCGGCACCATGGTCTTACCGATTTCATCGCCACAGTCTATGACCAGATTGGCAAGACGGACATTGAGACTGACAACTGAATCCGCAATATCAATGATCTTGTCGTCAGTCATTAGCGCAATGAATGTCACCGAGGGGAGTTATGAATACCTTTCGGCATTGTAGCTCGTTATAAAGTGGATTAAGAAGACTAGATTCATTTTTGGGGTTCTTTGAAGCATCGTTGATGGCAGAGTATTGAATCCTTGCATATTCTTTCCCGCCAACCCGAGTGACTGTAACCACTTTCACCACATAAAGATCCCGCTTGTTCTCGTCAGACTTCAGTTCGATAATGTCTCCACCTGCCAACGACATCTTGAATTTCCAGGTTTCATCCTTGCCGATCCGGTTCACCACCGGTTGTTTGCTCTTCTGACGCTGCAACGCCTCAAAGCTGTTCACCGTCCACCCGTCCCATTTGACCTTGCCCTTCTTATCAGTTACCTCGAACACCTCAATGTGACTGTTCGAGCCGGGTGACACGTTTCTCTCTCGCCCATTGTTGCCAACGGTAATGATTGACTCTGTTTTGCGGACCCGAACCTTCTTTACCGGAATGCTGCGGCCATCCTTGCTCTGAAGCACAGGTAGCGTTTCAGAAGTTCCGAACATCTTTTGCAGCTTTGCATCGTCGATCTTATCAGGATTATGACCCAGCGATCGAATCTTCTCAAACACGATTTGCCGGATTCGATCATCCACGATATTGAGCAAATCTGACTTCCGCAGGTTGCCGCCAAGCGTCCGACGGATATGGACGCACTTCTTCCCGTCATGATCCTTTTGCCGGCTGTAGATGGTCTGTTCGTGAAAGGCCGTATTCACCTTGTGAGATACCCGATGTGAGACGGTCATACCATGAATCGACGCAACAACATCATGCATGAAACTCTGCCACGGAAAAAGCGGCTTTTCCCGGCCAAACCAGCGTTCACCTCGATCCTTGGCCCGTTTGGCAATGTCACTCAGGTTCTTGATGGTCTTCGGTTCGGTAAGGGCGATAGCGACAGCGTCAACTGCGTGGTGGCGGTGATCGTCGCGGCTCTTCTGTCCGCCATCATTCAGGATTGTGTTGAGACGCCAGACATTGCGGATGTGGTGGGTTATCTGCCCCTTGCCCACCTGCACGCAGGTTCGCCCGGTAGCATCCACCTTGCCACCGTAGAGCATGCTGACGTAATCCATTGCCAGACGGCTGGCGTAGCGGGTGTCGTTCAACTGGGAATTGATGAAACCTTCAATGTCGGCCGTATCTTCCATCTTGAACCGTTCAAGTTTCAACTCGCGGGTATCACTCTTCGGCCAGCGTTCAATACGGGCAATCATTTCGTCAACGCTCGGCAGCTGGAACGGAATTTTGTTTGCCTTGACACGACGGTTATAGTCAGCGTCGCAGAGGGTCTTGTTAAGGAACGAGTCGTCAAGGCTGATGCTGAACGGAATGATATGCTCAATGTCGAACTTGGGGTGCGTGCCGAACAGCTCGGTAAGCGTCATCGGCTTGCCTGTGTACGGGCAAAGCGCCGTCGCCCCCCCACACTCCTGCCATAGCAGCACTTTTTCAATGTCGCTCCGGGTCGGGTTGGCAATGTTACACTCCTTCAGCAGTTCGGCGGCCGCCTTGTCGCGACGCGATTCCTGCTCCCGGTTGCGCTTCCAGATTTCACGCCGCTGTTCGTCGTTCTTTTTCATGTCTCTCGCGAGTTCGATCCGCACAACTGACGGTTTTCCGTAGCGTCTGACAATGGCGTTGATCACCTTGCGAAGCTCCGTCAATGCCCGCTGTACAACCGGGTTGCGGATGTCTTTGCGGAGCGCGCCATATGCCTGCAAGAGCGGCGGGTAAGTAATTTTTTCGTTGTCCATGAGAGGCGGCAGCAGATCGAGCGGCGCTGGTCGCGGCCTTTCGTAGCAGGCATTTACAATCGAATCGTGAAGATTGAAACCTTCCCGCAGATGCGGCAACAGTTTCTTCAGTGCCTTGCGTGAAAAATTACAATAACCCAGCTCCAGCTTGATTGCAGCCAGCTTCTTCGCTGTTTTATCATCTAGGCCATGTTCAGTAATCGACCGTTGCATGGGACTTGGCAAATCTTTAGATTTCAGATAATCAGCAACCAAACGTGCCTGCTGGTCGGAAGGTAACTGCGGCCAGCGGTCGCCCAAAATTTCACTAAACCTCGCTGCTGTCCGGTTGCCGACGAAACGAGTTTCACCCCCTTCACCCATATTGAACCGGTAGCGGTTGGACAGTCCGAGCAGTTCCTTGGCCCTGGTCATGGTCAAAGCCGCTTCCCGATCCAGCTCTGCAGCTAGAAGCGCATGTTGCTCTGGCGAAAGCGCATGCGGTGTGCCGCCATCAGGTGGAATAACTTTGGTGTCGTTCAGCTTCTGCAGGTAACGGAACCGCTGGGCATCCAGCAATACCCAGGGAGCTCGCTTTTCTCCTGCCTCCAAGGTGCAGTCGCCGACAAGATGGTCCTGGGACTTGAGGGGGCGTTGCCAGAAAACACCATAAGAATCGTAAAGCAGGGTTTGTCGAAACGAATGGGTAAGGATATCCGGGTAATGCTTTGCCTGTGCCACCCAAAGCAATTCAAATTCCTGCTCGTACATGGCGCGCAAGGTGTAGAGACTCCTGATTTTCTGGCCTGAATCATCAAAAGGATTGTATCTAGCAAAGTACTCGCCCATGGTGCGGGCATTCACCTTGGTCATCTCCTCCTGCAATCCTTTGGCTGCCTTTTCTATCGTATTCGGATCATTTTCACCGTCATCTTTTCCTTTGATATTCTTTCTAGCGCTCTTGAACCCACGCCGCTGGGCAAGCTGATAGAAGCACGGCCAATTTCGTATGGTTCAAGTTTTTCATCCAGCCCCCGCGCCCGGAGAAAATACGGTAGATTATGGTGCACAGCAACTTTGACCAGCGCCGTATCCATCTCTTCGTCTATGAGCTTTGGTTCCCACTTCTCGCGCAATTCGGCATCAAGTTTCTTGATTATTCGATCCCGCTCGGAAGGACAATTCGGATCGCCGGGCAACAGTTTCGCCTTCTGAAGCAGGCGGAATGCACGCCTGAGCCGTTGACCATCGCGAAAGACTCCGCGTCGCAGCATACGTGCCTCACGCCTTGACTGTGCATGTGATTCTGTCCGCCCTTGCTCAATGCTCCCTGCAACCCCTGCTTCGAATATTCGAACGCCAGCGCGCTCAATCCCAACCGGCACCAGCCTCACTCCTTGTTTTTCAGCCTTTAATAGTGCCCAACCTATTGAGTTTGTCCCAATGTCCAGCCCCAGAATATACTTACACTTGTCCATAATTCCTCCTTGACAAAATGTCATTACAAGGTTAAATAATCCTCAGTGTACTTAGGAAACGGTTGTTCCTTTTTACAACAATAAGAACGGAACTTCCGTTGCGCCGGCTACGCTCCCTGAGAGCGCCCGTCCAAAACGCCTCGTTGCAAAGCGGGGCGTTTTATTTTTCCTTTCGCTAAAACAGATTAAGGTCTCCCGCAGAGCAGCCTATCATTTTGAAAAAGGGACTCTATCAGCCATCAGTCCGCATTCATCAGTCCCTCTCACGTAAAATTGAATAACTTTAATTACATACTCCTATCAACATGCTTCGTCAAGCGAAGTATTCCTTTGCAAAATTAAGTTGGTACGCCCAAAGGACAGCTACCGCAGTGGGTTCCTAGTGCCCGTAGCGTTCAAGAACCACAGCGTGAATTCAGCACATTGCCGACGGCGTCCTTCCCCGCTTTTTCCCCATCAAGAATTCTTTGTAAATCACTCGGTATGGAATAGTTCTATTTTCGGTGGACCATCAAAGTACGATCTGGTGCAGGTCGCGCTGCTTATAGCGCCAGGCAAAGGCGGTTGCGCGGAACAGCCAGTCCAGGAGAAAGACCCCCCAGACCATATAAAGGGAAAGGTGGAGCGGAACGGCGGCTATGTACGATAAGAGGACCCTGATCCCCCACATGGCAATGAGAGTGACGAGGAAGACATAGTGGGTATCGCCGGTACCGCGCAGGCTTCCGGCGTAGACGAAAGAAATGGCGAGCGGCACCTGGGCGAAGGCTACCAGCCGGAGAAAGACACAGCCCTTCTCGATTACCTCCGGGTCATTGGTAAAGAGGCCGATGAGCAGATGGGGCATGAAAAAGAACAGGGAGCCATGAAGCCATGACAATAATGGCCAGGCGCAAGGCTTCATTATGGCTGATCCGTGCCCTGCTGATCTTGCGGGCGCAGTGCCTGCCCCATCAGTGTCGATGCGGCGATGCCCATCCCCGCCCCCGGCATGAAGGAGAGCGATTCGATGGAAAGGCCGATCTGGTGGGCAGCATAGGCGGCGGTGCCGTAACTGATGATGAACTTGGAATAGAAGAGCTGTCCGGACTGCTGGGCAATCCTCTCCAGCGCCACCGGGTAGCCCACCTGCCAGACCCTGCGGAACAGGGGAAGATCCGGCTTGCCGATCTTGATGTAGTTCTTGCGCAAGGCCTGGACCAGGAGGTAGAGAAAACCACACAGCTCAGAGATATTGATGGCGTAAGCAGCGCCGGTTACTCCCAGCTGCGGAAAGCCGAATTTACCATAAACCAGCGGATAGGCAATGAGGACATGGAGGATGTTGACGAGGATGATACCCTCCATGGGGGTCCTGGTGTTGCCGGCGCCGTGCATGATAGCGGAAAGGATATTCAGCCCGGCGGTGAAGGCGAAGTAGAGAAAGACCAGCTTCACGTAACCGGCGGCAAAGTTCAGGACATCTTCCTTGGCCCCGAGGAATCTGGCCAGTTCTTCGCCGAAATACCAGCCGAGGAACGAGGCGACGATCGCCATGCCGGCACAGGCGAGGCAGGCGGCAAAGGCAGCCCGCCTGGCCTCGGCACGGCGGCCTCCCCCCCACAAATGGGCGATTACCACGGTGGCGCCGGTGGCGAGCCCCCAGAATACGGTCATGACAACGAAGATCAGCAGCTGGCCGAGCCCCGTTGCGGCAATGGCGGCAGCCCCCAGCCCGCCGACTATGAAGATATCCACAATGGAGACCAAACGCTGGAAGAGGGAGGAAAGAAGCACCGGCAGGGAAAGGTTCAGGACGTTGCGGCGGATGGATACCCGTTTGGTCGGTCTCTTCTTGAACAGCTGCTCGGTAAAAACGGCAAAATTCGGCGACAATTACAGCTCCAGTTCCTCCGCCATGGACATGCAAAATTCTTCGCCCGCCCGGAGGGGGCGATGATGCCATAGGCAATGGCTTCTTTCAGTTCAGCCCGCGTTGCTCCTGCTTCCTTCGCGACCGCGAAGTGTTTCTTCAATCAAGTCCGACACCCCACCGCCACCGCACAGCCGATGCGAATCAGCTCGCGGGTCTTCACATCCAGCACCTCTTCGAACTCATAGTCAAGAATCTTCTTTCTGATGTTCATGGAACCCCCTTTCCTGTTGGTAATGTCCGGTCGGATCAACCGGCGCCGATACAGAGAGCGGCATAGATCCTGGCGGCGGCTGCAACTTCATCGAATATCACCTGTTCGTCCGAGGTGTGGGCGGTCTCCAGGGCGCCGGGGCCGAGGATGAGCGGTTTGGCGCCTGCGGCAAAAAAGAGGTTGCCGTCGGAATGGGAGCGAAAAGCATCCAGGCGCAATTTCAAGCCGAGCTCCGGGTAGATGTTCTCCAGTGTTTTCGCCAGGTGGCTGTTCATGTCCAGGGCATAACCGGCCGAGGCAAAATCAAAGGTAACATCCAGGTCAAGCCCTGGAATTGCCAGCTCGGCGCCTGCGGCAATGCGACGGATCGCCTCCTGAACCACCACCGGGTTCTGGGCAGGCGGTAGGTGCAGGTCGATCCAGGTCTCGCAACGGTCCGGCACGACAAAGCCGGCACGTGAGGAGCTCATTTCTCGAATTGAATATACGATATCCGATTGGGCGCGGTCAAAAAGGGGATCTCTTCCCAGGTGCATCAGAACGCGCAGCATGGATTCCACGCATTGTGCCCCAGCTCCGGCAGAGAGGAATGGCTGCGCACGCCACGGGTGACAAAGCCCGCCTCCATATACCCGTAATGGGCAAAGCAGGCGATAAGGCCTGTCGGCTCGCCGATCACTGCCCATGGTGGATGGTAGTTTTCCAGAAAAGCGGCGCTGCCGTCTCCATTCTCCTCCTCGCCCACCGTCAGGAGCAGCCCGACGGGCGGACGCTCCTCAGGTTTCAGGGCACTGGCCATAGCCAACCATGCCTCGATCATGGCGGCGCAGCCCCCCTTCATGTCGGCGCTCCCCAGGCCGTAAATTATCCTACCCTCTTCTCTGGCGCCAAAGTCCTCCAGATCCCAGGCCGGCACCGTATCCACATGGGCCACCAGGTAGAGTTGAGGTTCACCGGTTCCCATGGTGAGACAGAGGTTGTAACGATCCTCGTCAACCTCCTGGCGGCGGACGGCAAAACCGGCCGTGGAGAAAAGCCTTCCAGATAAAGCTGGATGTCTTCTTCCTTGCCGGACGGGGAATAGATATTCACCATCTCGATGAAGGTCCGGCGCAGCCGCCCCGGGTCGATAGCCTGCCATACTCGCTGAGTGCGGTCGGTCATGTTTTTTTTCCCGGCTTCCTTTTCGCCTTGCGGGTCAGGTTGAGGGACATGTAGACATGCTCCTGTATATCGGAAAAGCCGTGCTTCTCGAAGAAACGGATTGCCGGCAGGTTGTCGGCCGAAGTATCGATAAGGAGCATGCGCACCCCCTGGTCCTTCATCCGCCGCTTCATTTCGGCAAAGAGGCTGGTGCCGACCCTTCCTTTCTGGATGTTCCTGCTCACCCCGAGCCAGACCAGGTAGCCGTATTTCCACGGAGAGTGATGCTTCTTTACCGTGGTCCCCAGGGCAAAACCGCAAATCCTGTCACCCACCTCGGCAACCAGGCAGAGTTCCGAGTCGGAATTGAAGAGGGTGGTGATTTCGTACTCGTCCCAGGTGCGGTAGAGGCTTTGGGAATACTCGGCGGTAAAAACCTCCTCGCCGATGTGGAAAACCTCGGGGAAATCATCGATGTTCATGTCGCGGATGCGGAGCGGTTCCTCTGCTGCAGACGTCTCTGCATATCTACCTCGCCAGTTTAGCAGTACTCCATAAAATGGGAAAATTCAAGTGGTTGTAAAAAGGAAACAGGCTTTCATCATCTCAGAATCTGCTGCTCAAGGTGCGATCCAGGTTAAAGGCCGCACTGATCAAGGCAAGATGGGTGAAGGCCTGGGGAAAATTGCCGAGGGCCTCCCCCTGGGAGCCGGTCTGCTCCCCATAAAGGCCCAGATGGTTGGCATAGCCGAGCATGCGCTCGAACAAAAGTCTCGCCTGATTCAGTTTGTCCGGATGGGCCCGTCCGGCCCGGGTCAGAGCCTCCACCAGCCAGAATGAGCACATGTTGAAGGTCCCCTCTTCCCCCGGAAAACCGTCAATGCGGCTCTCCGGGGGATAGCGGTAGACCAGGCTGTCGCTGGCAAGGCCGCCATGCTTAGGATACTCCAGTATAGCTTCAATGGTGCCCAGCATGCGGGGATCGGTGGGAGCCAGAAAAAACACCAGCGGCATGATCAACAGCGAGGCATCCAGATCGTCGCTGCCGTAAAACTGGGTAAAAGCCCGTCGCTTCACATTCCACCCCTGGCTCATCACCTCTTCGTAAATGCGGTCCCGTTCCTCCAGCCACTTTTTACGCTGGGCGGGGAATGACCGCTTTTCCGCCAGTCGTAGGCCCCGATCAAGGCGACCCAGTTCATGACCTTGGAATAGATGAAGTGTTCCCGCCTGTTGCGCATCTCCCAGATCCCTTCATCGGGCCGGCGCCAGTTGTCGCAGATCCAGTTGAGCCGCTCGCGGATCTTCACCCAGACATCGTAGGAGATGGGACTGACATACTTGTTGTACAGGTACAGGGCATCCATCACTTCGCCGTGGATGTCGCTCTGAAACTGGGAAACTGCCGCATTGCCGATCCTGACCGGACCCGACTGCCGGTAGCCCTCCCAGTGGTCCAGGGTCTGCTCTGGTGGCAGGCAGTCGCCACCAACGGTCAGGACTACCGGCAGTGATTGTCCCGGCACGAAATGCTGGGCGGCGCAACTCTCCAGCCAGTCGACGAATGCTGCTGCCTCGGCGACGAAGCCGATGCGCAGAAAGCCATAGACGGTAAAGGCGGCATCCCTGAGCCAGGTATAGCGGTAATCCCAGTTGCGGCTTCCTCCTATCACCTCGGGCAGACTGGTGGTGGGGGCAGCGATGATGGCCCCGGTCGGCTCAAAGGTCAACAGTTTCAGCGCCAGGGCCGACCGCTGCACCTGTTCCCGCCAGCGGCCATGGTAGGTGCAGGAGGAAAGCCATTTCTGCCAGTATTTCACCGTACTCTGGAAAAGTTCCTCAGCCTCCTGCTCCGGCGGCGGGCAGGGGCACTGCACCGCGTCCACGTTCTTGAAGAGAAAAACCCGCGATTCCCCCTCTTGCAACTGAAACTCGCCGGCCCACGCCCCCCTTCTCATCCACCCGGAGCGGCACCTCTGTCGAAAGGGCAAAGCTGGAATCATCCGCCCTGAAGATGGCTCCATTAGGTTCAATGGCCACCTGATGGGGCTTTCTCCCATAATCGAAAGCCGGACAGCAGAGGACCGAAAAGCGCATCGCCCCCCTGACGCAGCGCACCCGGCGATAGATGTAGTGGTACCATGGGGAATCAAGGGCCGGCCCAACGGGCATGAAGTCCTCGATCTCGGCGATGCCGTCGGTCATGAGAAAACGGGTAATAAGGATATTGGTGGAGGGCCAGTAAAATTGCTTATATTTCACTCTTTCGGCAACGGGGGAAATGCGGAAACGCCCCCCGCAGTTGTCGTCCAGCAGTGCACCGAAGATGCTGGGAGAATCGAAGTGGGGATGGCAGTACCAGTCGATGGAGCCGTTGATGCCAACCAGTGCGACCGTGCGCATGTTGCCGATCATGCCGTAGTTTTCTATTGGCTGGTAGGACATAGGCGCCTCGGCGGAAGAAGAGTAACAAGGCCAATTATACCGCTGACTCGACACCTTTCAAATGCTGCGCCCGGTTCATGACTGGCCGGGTAATTCATCCGGAGCCCTCACAGGCCGCACCGCCAGGCATCGCCTTGACTTGCCGCCCGTCGCTGCTAAAATCAAAGTGAGAGCACTTTTGCAGCCTTTTTTCCGGCAGAAGGAGGTATTTATGTTCTTCGCAGGAATCGGTCTCGCGCTCATCATCGCCTTTATTCTCACACTCATCCTGGCAGAGGATTCAAGCAATTTGCCTATGCCGACCTGATCGGCCTTTTCTTCATCATCTTTCTCGCCACCTGGGCCGGGGGGCTATGGATCCAACCGGTGGGACCGGCAATGTGGGGTGTGTCCTTCACCGTTTTCATCGTTGTCGGAGTTCTCGTCGCCCTGATGGTAGCGGCAACGCTGCCCACTCCCAGCCATCGCAAGGCGCATCCGCCACCGACTGGAGGCCCCATCGACCGGATTCACCAGGAGAGCTTCCTCAACGTTTTCGTCGTCATGATCATTCTGACTCTCATTGCCGCCATTATCTACCGCCTGATGCAAACCCCCTGAACCCGTCATGAATCGGCCGGGGCAGCCAGCGCCACCCGCTGCCCCTTCAATTCCTTGATCAGAAAAAATACCTGACGCTGAAAGTCCCGGAAATACTGCCTGGGCTGAAGTTGCCTGCTTGGTACCCCGAATCTCCATATGGCATCGGGAGCACCAGACCGTAGATGATCCCACCGCCGCCGAATTGATTGTCTTTAATCTTTAAAGAGTACCCAATCATGGTAAACGGTCAAGCAGCAAAAGTTTCCTGTGGGTCTGTGTATGCGGATTTTTTCAAGATTAGATTCTTTGAATAAGATCATGGACGGGTTAAACTTTATGTGAGATGGCGACTACTACTGAAGGAGGTAAAACTATGGTGACCGTAAGGCGCTTGATATTGACCGCAGCCGCCCTGGTTTCGTTGACAGCTTTGGCGTATGCAGATTCTGCCAGCCGGTGAGCTGCAACTCTGACAGTAAGGTCCTGCTTGCACAGGCTGGAAGCAGCAGTGGCAGCAGTGGCGGCTTCGGCTCAGGCTCGCCCGGCAGCGCCGGAACAGGCATAGGCGGCATGGGAAGCGGCACAGGGGGGTTTTCCACCGGAGGCTTCGGCTCAGGCACAGGAGGATCTACCGGTACTGGCTCAGGAGGCAGTTTCGGGACCGGCGGCACCGGAACAGGAGGCTTCGGCGCCGGAACAGGTACGGGAGGAAGCTTGGGGACCGGCAGTGGCGGCGGTACAGGTACGAGCGGAAGCTTCGGTGATACCGGTACAAGTGGAACATTCGGCGCCGGTACCGGCAGCACGACAGGAAGCGGTACTGGCGGGACCTTCGGAACAGGCACTGGTGGCAGTACCTTCGGCACCGGTACTGGCGGCACGACCGGCACGGGGACCGGCAGCACCTTCGGTACCGGTACAGGTGGAACTTCTGGTACCGGCACTACCGGCCCCGGTGGCACATTCGGAACGGGGACAGACGGAATGACAGGGACCGGTACCAGCGGTACTTTCGGCAGCGGCGGAAGCATGGGGACAGGAACGGGTGGTAGTTCAGGAACAGACACCGACACAGGGAGAACATCGGGCACCGGTACAGGTAGCACCCTCGGAACAGGCACAGGTACCGGTGGAAGTTTCGGCGCCGGCAGTACTACCGGCACCGGTTCCTTTGGCACAGGTACTGACGGAACCACAGGCTCCGGCACCGGCGGTACCTTCGGCACCGGAAGCGGCGGAAATACAGGAACGGGAACAGGTGGTACTTTCGGCAGCGATACCGGCACAGGTGGGACTTTTGGCACCGGTACAGGTGGCACAACCGGCAGCGGCACCTTTGGCACCGGTACAGGAACCGGGAGTTCCGGCAACGGTTCCGGGCAATAAAAGGGAGGGGCAGCGTTTTGAGAACTCTGCCCCTTTTCCTTCCCAAAGAATTATCCATCCCCTGCCCCTGTCGTCAATCAAGGGGAAAAGCAGATGATAGGCGACGCTTTTGTCCTATTGGTCGACACGCCTCTGGAAACCGGTATCGGAGCCTGGTCAAGTGTGCGCTGGGAGTATTTTAGCAAGTGCAAGTTTATCCGAGTCGGTTGGTTCCAGAATTGTGAAGGGGCGTGCCTGATAGGCACGCTGAATGACTCCGCCGGAATGGTAGAGCAAGGTTTGCAGTCGGTCGCGATTGACCTGATGGGTCACCAGGTCAAGGGCCTCGTTCGGTGAAAACCATCGGACCTCCGGGGTCTCCTCGCTGGGAACAAGCTCTCCACTGCGGTAAATGCCGGTAAAGCCGAAGATGGTCGCCGGTGGGGCGCAGACTTTTGTCCACACCGCTGCCAGGGGTCCCAGCTCGATCAGGGTTCCGGTTTCCTCCAGGACCTCCCGGTGAACTGCTGCTGTCAGGGCCTCCCCTGCCTCGACCCTGCCCTGGGGAAGCTCCCAGCCTCGGCGAAAATGCCGGATCAGGAGAATTTCTGCCGCTGAATTCCTGACAAGGCAGGTAACCACGACCGTCTGCTTTTGTTCTGTCATGTTCTTCCTGTAATAATGTGTAAAAGTGTTTAGGGTGCCTTTGCTCCAGTTTTGTCAGCTTAGCATATAAAGAGAGGTTCAGGAAACTACCTGCGGCAGAAGCAATCACTTCATGATGCATTCCAGTGTCACCCGAGAGAGCACATGACATCAGGTCAAGATCATCCGGATGAAATGCTTACAGCCGACCACAACCCTTACCGGGAGGAGATTCTCGCTGAACAGGTAAAGCAGATTTATGCCTTGGCCCCCATAGGATTCATTGCCACCTTTTTTAACTCGGTGATCGTTTTTTTCATCATGAAGGACGTCATGGAGTTCCGACTGCTCGTTCTCTGGGGGGCAACGCTATTGAGCGTTACCGCCCTCAGATTGGGACTGGTCCTGTGGTTTCGCAACGTCAAGCAGCACTGGAATTTTGCGGAAACCTGGAGAAAGAGGTTCATTGTCAGCCTTTTCATCGCCGGCGTCGCCTGGGGGTGGATCGGTTTCTTCCCCTTTGGTGAAATAACCCTTGCCCACCAGGTCTTCATTGCTTTTGTTCTCGGTGGCATGGCCGCGGGAGCGTCTTCAACCTTCAGCATGATCAAGGAAGGCTACGCCGTTTTCAGCATCCCTGCCCTGACACCGCTGGCCATCCATTTCTTCCTCATCAAAGATGCTTTCCACTGTGCCATGGGAACAATGCTGGTCCTGTTCGGCGTCCTGCTCTGGCGGATATCCATGCACAACTACAGGGTGAACAGGACATCCCTGCTGCTCAGATTTGAAAATACAGGGATGATCGAGCGCCTGAAGCAGGCAAAAGAAAGGGTGGAAGGACTCAACGATCGACTCTCTGCAGAGGTCGAAGCAAAACACCGGGCCGAAGCTGATCTCAGGGCTCACCACGATCAGCTTGAACGTGCAGTAACTGAACGAACGGCCGATCTGACCACTCTCAACAAGGAGTTGGAACAATTTGCCTACGTGGCTTCCCACGACCTGCAGGAACCGCTCCGCATGGTCATCAGCTACCTTCAGCTGCTTAAACAGAAGTACCATGGACAACTTGATGAAAAAGCGGATATGTATATCGGCTTTGCTGTCGATGGCGGGATACGCATGCAGCGACTTATCGAAGGCCTTCTATCCTACTCGCGCCTTTCCCGCGGCGCCGAATTCACACGGGTGGATATCAATGGGGTCTTTGCCGCAGCGGTAGCCAATCTGGCCGGTGTCATAGAAGAAAGCGGCGCGGAAGTAACAACGGCCCATTTGCCGACAGTCATCGGGGACGAACTCCAGTTACAACAGCTCCTGCAGAACCTGATCAGCAATGGGTTGAAATACCGCAAGCCTGAACGACACCCTACGGTTCACGTATCTGCGGAAAGGCAAGGGGAGGAGTGGCTTTTTTCAGTAAGTGATAACGGCATCGGCATCGATCCGAACCATTTTGACAAAATTTTTCAGATTTTTCAGCGGCTTCACACCAGGGAGGAGTATCCGGGGACCGGCATTGGTCTGGCTCTGTGCCAGAAAATCGTCGAGCGGCACGGGGGAGCGATCTGGGTGGAGTCGACCTTCGGAGAAGGATCGACATTCTCCTTTACCCTCCCCGTACACGGCGCTCCAGACGGCAGTGGCCACATGGATTCTTCCTGAGATCAGGCTCCGGCCCTGTTGAAGTTTTCATTTCAGACCTCGATTCTGAATTCTGCGCCCTCTCCAGCGTTGACCACGCTGAGGCTGCCATGCATGTTTCTCTCGATGATGTTTTTTGCCATGAACAAACCGATTCCTGTCCCCTTTGGCCCTTGGTAGAGAAATGAGGTTCAAATACCCTGTCGATGATTGCGTCGGGAATGCCGCCCGCATTGTCCGTTACAGTCAAGACAGACCTATTCCCACGGCGGCCAAGGTTAAATACGATCCTCGCATTACTGCGCCTGCAAGTGTCAAAGGCGTCCCTGGCATTCCCCAGCAGGTTGAGGATGACCTGGGCGTATTGATTCGGGTAACCGAACACCACCGGGTTATCGGGACAATTCACTACTATGGCGATTTCATTGCTTCTGAAAGAAGCATCGACCAGTTTTATGGCACCGGCAACTACATCCTTGACCGAAAATTCCACCCGTTCACTGTCCGGCTTGAAAAAATCCCGGAAATCATCGATGGTTCCCGACATGTGCCTGACCAGCATCATGGCATTATCTATCGCCCCATAAAGCAAATCCTTTCTCAACTGCCCCGATTCGTGAAACAGCCTGAGCTGCTGCACATTGAGCCCCAGAGCGTTGAGCGGTTGCCGCCACTGATGGGCGATGTTGTTGATCATCTCCCCCATGGCAGCCAGACGGTTCTGTTGCACGAGGAGAAGATCTTTCTCCCGCAGCTCTTCGGTCCGTTCAATGACCCGCTTCTCCAGAAGCTCGTTCATTTCCTGCAGTTTGACCTCGGCCCCTTTGCGGGAGGTAATATCCTGGATGTTGGTAAGAAGATAGAGCGGCACGCCCTGAGGATCCATGACGCAGTTTGTGCTCATATCGCCCCAGACGATACGGCCATCCCTTGTCAGATATCTTTTGTCCATGCGGAATGATGCTATTTCACCTTGGAGCAGCCTTCTTACCCCAACGAGATTTTCAGGCAGATCGTCGGAATGAGTCAGTTCTGTGAACCTTTGACCGGTCAGCTCACTTTCACTGTATCCCAGCATTTTGGAAAAGGCCTGATTAACCTTCTGTATCCTGCCGTCAAGTGTTGTCATCGTCATGGCCACGGCACTATCCTCGAAAGCGATCCGGAAGCGCTCCTCGCTCTCGCGCAGCACCTCTTCAGTTCGTTTGCGAAGGGTTGTTTCAAACAAGGAGAAGATCAGCCCGGTCACATTGCCGGCCACGCCCCTGACCGGAGTCAATGCCCAATCCCAGTAGGTCATCCCCCGTTCCGGCTTGTCAGAAAATTCAAAAGGCTTATCCAGATATTGCACCGCCTCACCCGTGTCCCGAACCCGGGCGAAGATCGTTTCGTTTTCCACGTGGGGGTAAAGATCGAAATGGTTCTTGCCGATCATCGCCTTTGGGCTGTAGCCGCAGGTCCGGGCATAGGTCTCGTTGACGCAAACGAAGTTGAACTCCCGGTCCAGATAAGCCAGGTGTGAGTTACCCGCGCCATTCATCACCGCCTGCAGAATGTCCCGTTCCAACATCAGCTTGCTGTTTGCCTCGGCCAGGGCGGCTTCAGCCTGGGACTTCAGCTGGCGTGTGCGCGCCAGGCGACGGTGAACGAGCTCAGTGATAACTGAAATAACTATCCCCCAGGCAAGGAAAACAATCATCCTTCCCCAGTCCGGCATATGCCGGGGGCAGGGGCCTCCGTGGATCTACCCAAAGGTAGCAGGTCAACACGGCAGAGAATACTGTGGCCGGCAATCCGGCCGATAGTCCTCCGTAAAGCCCCGCCAGCAGAACGGCAGGATAAAAAATGACAAAAGGGTAGGATGATCCCAGCTCATCCAGAAACAGGAGACGCAGCATGGCGGCCATGAGAACCAGGCCAACGGCCACTGCGGCATTTCTGTACATTGCAACCCTCACCTTTCCACCTCTGTTTCTGATCCTGGAACGACCGACGGACCTCATTTGCCATGCTCGGAAATTTCTTCAAGTGCCCCTTGACATTTAAATATAGGATATTTTTAATTTAATCAATCAAATAGTATTTCCGGTACCTTGGAATGTGCAGATGCGAGATGACGGCGGCAGTGCCGGAAGGGGGCTGGACGGAGAAAGGATGGGTTTTTAAAGGGGTAGTTTTCCAGGTAGACGGTAACCATAAAGGGGGCAGGGAGTATGAATTCACCTGCCCCACAGTATCTGGATACCAGTGCCTATGGTGCGGGTGAAAACCCTCCCGTCTGATAATTTGAAGTGAGATAAAAAGCACCCACGTCCTGGGTCTGGCTATCAATCCCGGTGGCGCCCGTAAAGCCGAAGTACACATACTGAGTTGAGAAAATGCTCTTCAGATCTATGGCCTTGGCAAGAAGCAGGCTTGAGGTGCTGCGGTCGTTGGTTGTGTTCATGTGCACTTCCACAGTGGCGCCATCATAATCGATCCAAACATGGTATGTCCCTCCATCACTCATGGTTACTGAGGGGGTCACCGGGGCAAATGCAGCATGCTGCACGCTTCCGTTCGTCACTATTGCCACATGGTTGTTGTCGGGGTCATTGTTTCCATCGTTTTTGAAGGTATCGAATTCCACCCCGAAGGAAGGTTTGATCCCGCCGAAACCCAGATTCCCCCCAGTCGCACCCGCTTTGCTTGAGACGGTTTGCAGTGCAAAGACGAACCCATCGGCATGCCGATTGCTGCGTCCGCCTGCTCCGAGGGTAAAGTTGAAATAGGCATTAAAGACAAAGTTGCTGCCCAAGGTGAACGGATTCGCCAGAAAAGCACTGCCGGCGGTGTATTGCTCGTTGGGGGTAAGCCTGATGTTGTTGTTGCTCAACACTGCAGAGCCGTTAAGTTGAAAGACATCGCTATTGGTGGTGTTGAAGCTCGGAATAGCTTCGGTTGTTTTCAAAGCATCGGCAATGGACTGGATCTCGCCGGCGCTGAGTGTGGCCAGACTTCCCATGCCGCCGGTATTGGCGGTAATGGCTGCCTGAATCTCCGCCGCCGTCTTGTTCAACTTGGTAGAAGAAGCCAGTGGCTGGTGGCAGCCCTGGCAGTTGGCCTGATACAAGGTGCTGCCACTTGCCTGAACACTGACATTTGTACTGTCATTACCGGTTGTCCCGGTACCTCCGTTACTGGTTGGCCCTGTACTGTCATTAGTTGTTCCCGTACTTCCATTGCCTGGTGTTCCGACACTTTCATTACTTGGTGTTACGGTACTGTTGTTGTTGGCTGTCCCGGTAGTCCCCCCGCCTCCCCCACCGCATCCTGCCAAAAGGCACAAGGCCATAAAGAGAAGGAAGCTGCCGGCCGATCTTCGAAAACCGCATCCGTCAATGCTGCTCATACATTCTCCTTTTCAGAATTTAATAAACCTCTCCATACTAATCCACCACTTGACCGCCCATAATAAATTAAAACAAGCTAATTATAATACAAGGGGCAGATACTTCAATACATGGAAAAGAGATTCTCCTGGAAAGGAAGGTGAATTTTTACTGACGACCGTCTTTGCGGTATGCAAGGGATACAAATAAATGTGAGGCTCATAAGGGGGCTCGGCGGGAGCGGGCATTTGCCGGGGAGCACGGCCATTATTGACCAACGCTAATACAACGGTACACTATTCTGTATCCTGAGAGGTACGTAAATGGGCTGGCAGCTGAAGGGAGCGGAGAATGAACCTCATTGAGAAGGAAAGGCTCAGAAAACGGCTGGAACGGCTGGCTTGGCTGACGGACAGTTCCATTCCTGTTCCGGGACTGAACGCCAGGGTGGGCATCGATCCTCTCATCGGGCTGCTACCCTGGTTCGGCGATGCCATAGGCGCCCTGCTTTCCAGTTATATCGTTGCTGTGGCCGCCCGTCTCGGCGCTCCTAAATCGGTCCTGATGAAGATGGGTTTCAATGTTGCCGTGGACGCCATCATTGGCGTAGTGCCCGGTGTCGGCGACCTTTTCGATTTAGGCTGGAAGGCAAATCAGCGCAATGTACGGCTCCTGGAACACTACATTGAAAGACCACACCAGACAGTGGTGACCAGCCGTCTCTTTGTGGCCTTCCTCACCCTGTTGCTGGTGGGCACGGTTATCGGCATCGGCTTCCTGGGATTCTGGCTGGTGCGCTGGCTGTGGCTTGCGGTGAGCGGGCACGGCAGCTGGTGAAGCTGTTTCCCGCTGCAGTTTGTCAGGCAGGCAGGGATAGCCGCGGAAAATCGACAAGCCGAAAGGGAGATCGTCATGAATATCTTCGATTGTGCAATCAAGATGGAAGAGGAAGCCAGGATTAACTATGAAAAACTGGCGGCGGCCACGCCCGTTTCCGAGTTGAAGAATCTTTTTACCATGCTGGCGGCAGCGAGCAGGAACACCACGATGCCCTGGTGGAGATGAAAGGGAGCATCGACCCCCAAAAGGCCCAGTTCATGGATTTGCAGGAGGCGGCGTGCATCTTCCAGCCCCTCCTGGCCAAACGTGACCTCATGGCCGAACTGAGGGAAGACCCCGACGCTTACAAACACGTGGTGAAGGAAGAAGAGAAGGGCGTTAAGTTTTACGAAGAACAGGCCGCACAGGCGAAGGACGAGGGAACCCGCGAGATGCTGCTCATGATCGCCGACGAGGAGCGAAAACATCTGAGCATCGTCGAGAACATATACGCCTTCGTCGAATCGCCGAAAACCTACCTTGCCTGGGGTGAGTTCAGTAACCTCAAGGAGTACTGAGAATAGTGGGCTTCCTTTGCCCGTCAAATCCAATCAGAAACATCCGGTTGGCCCTGTCGCGGCAACACGGCCAGGTCAGACTTCGATCCTGAACTCCGCGCCATTTCCCGTATTGCGCACCGTCAGTCGACCTCCCATGTTTTTCTCGATGATGGTCTTCGACATGAAAAGGCCGATCCCCGTCCCTTTATCCGGCCCCTTGGTGGTAAAGTATGGATCAAACAATTTGCCCTTGATCTCCTCGGCGACACCCCCGGCGTTATCGGTGATGGTCACGACCGTCTTGCCTCCTTCCGCAAACGCGTGGATCGAGATCAGGGCATCGTCAACGTTGCGATCAAGCAGTGCGTCACGGGCATTCATAAAGATATTCAGGAGTACCTGGGCATACTCATTGGGATAACCGGTAAGAATCGGGTCACCTTCCAAGATTAGAGCAATGCCGATCTTCTGGTCCTTGAAGCTCTTTTCGACGAGGGAGAGCGTACGCGCGGTCAGCTGATTAATGCTGAAAGTAACCTTTTCCTTGTCGGACCTGAAGAAGTTCCTGAAGTCATCGATAGTGCGTGACATGTGCTGGATCAACTCCATGCCCTTTACGGTATTTTCTACTAAAAACTCCCTGCTGAGTTTGCCCGAATCATAGAAGATCGGCAATTGTTGGGTGAGGAGTCCCAGCGAATTCAGCGGCTGGCGCCACTGGTGGGCGATATTGTTGATCATCTCGCCCATAACTGCCAGTCGGTCCTGCAGGATCAACATTTCGTCCTTCCGGCGCACTTCATCCACAGCCTTGACAATGCGTACCTCCAGAGATCTGTTGAGCTCTTCGAGCTCCCGTCGTTTTTCGGTGAGCGCATCTTCTGCTATTCTGCGCTCTGTAATATCGATGACCGCAACGCGGCACTCCTTACGCGACATGTCGGCCACGGCCTCGATCTGCACAAAGAGCGGAGGATTTTCCTCTCTCGTAAGTGTCACCTCACGGGACATCTTGCCCTGGCTCGCAAACACCTTGCCGAGCAATTCAGAGAAGAACGAACGGGCGTTAATCGGAACAAAAACCCCGAACCGACGGCCGAGCAGTCGGGATCGCTCAACCCCCAAAAGGCTGGCGCCAGTCAGGTTCACCGCATGGATAGTCCCTTCAGGGTCAAGGGTAAAGTAGCCGACCGGGGCGAAATCGTAAAGGTCGGTGTACTTTTCCAAAACCGTCTCCACCTCATCCCTGGCCTGGCGGAGCTCTGCATTCTGCATTTCCAGTTCGATCTGGTGGACCTCAAGCTCATGGACCAGCCTCTGCATCTCTTCCTTGCTTCGGGGTGGATGCAATTCCGCCGTTCTCGCCTGCAATCGCTCTTCAGCATGGCTGCGCAATTTTGCGGCTTCTGTTAACAGCCTCTGCTCTTTATCGGCTCCCATTGTTGCCCCCTTGATGCAGGTTATAAGGCTGAAGGCTGAAGACTGCCGGTAACAAATCATTCGTTTCGTATTTATTTAGAGCTTTTGGCCCTCAGCACTGAAACCTCCTCGCGCAGTTCGGCCTCCAGGGTCTTGGCCACGGTAATGTCCGCAAAGGTGATCACCACGCCGTCGATTACGTCCTCCATGGTACGGTAGGGCATGATGCGCACCGAAAACCAGCGCCCGTCGGTGGCGGTGATCTGCTTTTCCGAAAAGGCCAGTGTCCGCAGCACTTCCCGTGCGTCCTCGGTTATCCGGGAATATAGAAGGTCGCTGACGATGTCGGAAAGTGGCCGCCCCACATCCCCCGGAATCAGCTTGAAGATTTTGTCCACACCGGTGGTGAAGCGCCGGATATGGAGTTCCTTATCCAGGAACACGGTGATAATCTCGGTGCTGTTGAGGAGGTTCCTCATATCGTCGTTCACCCGTGAAAGCTCGTCCATTTTCGACTGTTGCTCGGCGTTAACCGTCTGCAGTTCTTCGTTCATGGACTGCATCTCTTCCCGGGAGGTAATCAGTTCCTCGTTGGCAGACTGCAGCTCCTCATTGGTGGATCTGAGCTCCTCCTGTGAGGATTGCATCTCCTCGCGAGTGGTCTGGAGTTCCTCGCGGCAATGCTGGAGTTCCTGCTCCAGTTCAAGAACCCTGACGTTGGCGGCCAGCCCTGGATTGAAGCTCGGCTTTTTGCCCCGGAGAGTTGCCACATCGTTAAAAACGACCATCACCATTCCCCGCAGCGCCTCCGGCTCTTCGATCGCCTGGACCGTGAGATCAATGGTCTGGGTGCTGCCGTTGGTTCCCACCTTGAGGCCCTTGGCAGTGATCGCCTTTTTTGCCGGATCGCCTTCTGAAAAGCGCTGGACAGGTCCAGACGAAGCCCTTCACGGGCCATGGCAAAAATATTCCAGTTGGCCTTGCCGGCCGCCGGCTCAAGATATCTGCCCGTCTTCCCGCTGATGTAAAGAATATCCCCCTTATCGTTTACCAGTACGGCTGGCGGGGTAAAGTGCTGCAGCAACACCTGGTCCGCGAGCGACTGGAGGTCTGAAGGCTTCAACATCGGTTGCTCCTTTGAAAACCCCTGCTGAGCGGGGGCAAACGAGACTGGAAACGCTAGCGGTTCGCAAGGCGAGACCGATTCGCGTCTCAGGAAGAGTCTCGACTTGATGTTCAGCGGTGCGAACAGTTCGGCAAAGGTGCCGGCAGTCTCTGCACTCCCTAAAAACAGGACGCCGCCGGGGTTCAGGCTGTAGTGAAAGAGCGGCATGAGCTTTTTCTGCAGTTCCGGCGTCAGATAAATCAAAAGGTTGCGGCAAATGAGGATATCCAGCTTGGTGAAAGGTGGGTCCATGATGACGTTTTGCGTGGCGAAGGTCACCATCTCCCTGATCTCCTTGCCGACCCGGTAGCCGTTCTCTTCCTTGATAAAAAAACGATGCAATCTCTCGGGAGAGATGTCCGCAGCGATGTTAGCCGGATAAAGCCCCTGGCGGGCCTTGTCGATGGCATCGGGGTCCAGATCGGTGGCAAAGATCTGCAGGGTGAACTTCCCCGCCGGGTTGACCGGTTCCATCACCTCTTTGAAGCTATGGCCAGGGAATACGCCTCCTCCCCCGTCGAGCAGCCTGCCGACCAGGCCCGCAGCACACAACCGGCCGGGCGCCCCGCCAAAATCGCCGGAAGGGCCACGCCCTGCAGCTGTTCCCATGCCGCCGGGTCACGAAAAAAGCTGGTCACACCAATCAAAAGCTCCTTGAATAGCAGTTCCACCTCCTGGGAATTCTCCTGGAGATAACGGACGTAAGCAGCGATCCGGTCGATCTGATGGATGCCCATGCGCCGCTCGATCCTGCGGTATACGGTGTTCTTCTTGTACATGGAGAAGTCGTGGCCGGTCCTGTCCCGCAAAAGTATCAGGACTTTCTCCAGGGCGCTCTGGTCCTTCTCCTCCAGTGGGCGCTCCGGCTTGCCGATGATGAGGAGGTGCCTGAGATAGGCGAAGATCTTTCCGGGCAACTCCTCCGCCGGGGCTATGATGTCGGCCAGCCCGGCATCTATGGCACTCATGGGCATGCTGTCGAACCTGGCTGAAGCAGGCTCCTGCACCAGCGTCAACCCCGCCTTTTCCTTGATAGCCCGCAGGCCCATCGTGCCATCCGAGCCCATGCCGGAGAGGATGACACCGATGCTAAGCTCCTGCCAGTCCTCGGCCAGGGAACGGAGGAAGAAGTCGATAGGGAGACGGAGTCCCCTAGGCGCTGTCGGCTCGAACAGGTGCAGCACACCGCGCAGCATGGACATGTCCTTGTTGGGGGGGATCACATAGACGCAGTTCGTCTTGACCCGCATCCGGTCCACGACCTGGAAAACTTCCATCCCGGTAGTGTGCTGGAGCAGCTCGGGCAGGACCCCCTTGTGGGTCGGGTCCAGATGCTGGACGATGACGAAGGCCATGCCGCTATTTTCTGGAACATGCACCAGGAACTGCTCCAACGCCTCCAGCCCGCCAGCGGAGGCACCGATGCCGACAATGGGAAAGGCGGGTTTCTCTTGCCGTGACGGAGGTTCTTCTGGAGACTTGGTTAGTTCATTACCGCTGTTCGCCGGTTGGGGTTGCTTTTTCATGATAATGTTTATATCAGCATTTTTTTATATTTACTAATTGTATTTGGCAGGGGAAACGCAATGCAGCGGGGGCTGAGCTGATTATATTTTCTGCGGAATGGTGAAGAAAACGTGGTTCCTTCCCCAGGGGTTGACTCCAACCAGATCCGGCCCTGATGCTGTTCGATGATTTTTTTGCAGGAAGCCAGACCGATTCCCGTTCCGGAGTATTCCTCTTGGGTATGCAACCGCTGAAATATCTGGAAAATTTTGTCAAAATCCTCCTGTTTTATGCCGATCCCGTTGTCCCGAACGGAGAATAACCATTCTTGCGCTCCCAGTTCTGCCGTGACAAAAACATGGGGATGCACGTCCGGTTTCCTGTACTTGAGGCCATTGCTGATCAGGTTTTGCATCAACTGGAGCATCTGGGTTGCATCGCCCCAGATGGTAGGGAGCCTGGTACTGGTAACTTCTGCCTGGCTCTCTTCTATCGCAGTGGCCAGATTGGCCGTCGCATCTGCAAAGCTCTTATTGGTATCTACCCAGGCGAAGTCGGCCCGGCCGATGCGGGAGTATTTCAGCAGCCCTTCGATGAGGCTCTGCATTCTTCTGGTACCATCAACGGCATAGTGAATGTAGGTGTCCGCCGTCTCGTCCAGTTTGCCGCCATATTTTCTCTGCAGGAGCTGCATGTAGCTCGATACCATCCGCAACGGCTCCTGGAGATCGTGGGATGCGGCGTGGGCAAATTGCTGCAGTTCCCGATTCGAGTGCTCCAGGTCGGCAACGAGACGCTCTCGCTCTTCCTCCGCCCGTTTGCTTTCCGTGATGTCGTTGAAAAGGATTGCCACCTGCCTCTTCTCCGGTTGCTTGAAACGAAAGGCGTACACGTCATACCAGCGCTGCAGCTGTTCTGCCCGGCGCTGAAAGCGAGCCGGCTCGCCCGTCAAAGCGACCCGGCAATAGATTTCAAACCAATGCTCTTCCAGCTCAGGGAGAAGCTCGCGCACCCTTTTCCCTTGAACATTGCTGAGGCTCGTCTGTTTTTCGAATGCCGGATTGGTCACCAGGAAGCGATAGTCCGTTGGCTTTTCGTTCCCATCGAATACGACCTCGATGATACAGAAGCCTTCATCCATGGAATCAAAGAGGGTACGATAACGAGTTTCCGATTCCTCCAGTGCCCGCAACTGGTCCCGCATCAGATACTGGCGACGGCGGCTTCGCAGAGCCGAGCGGACGATTGCCACCAGGGTGTTCACGCGCACAGGCCGTTCGACGAGGGTGACATCCCCCGGCAGGAACAGCGCGTCCCGGGAAACCTCTGTCTCCGGCCCAGGACGCAGCAGGACAATGATCGGCAACTCCGACCAGGGGGCTGATGGTCCAGTGTCCGCACCAGACATTCTTTTATGGACGGGGAGAGCATTTCCTCTTCCATAAGAAGTGCTCCGACCCCCCTGTCTATTTCTGAGCCGATCTCTTCCGCTGTTGCGCACACTACTGAACTCACGCCGACCCTGTCCAGCACCAGTGGAATGGACCCGGCATCCCGCTCTCCGCCAGGAGCAGAATCACCTGCTCGTTTTTGCCGCCGTCTGTGCCTCCGCTGCTATACGCCAAGGATGGGGACTCCTGTCAATACCCCCTGCATTTCAAGCAGGGTATTGCCGATGACGATCCTTCGGCGGAAAAGGTCAGTTCCCGTATCGTTTTCTCATGTTTGCCTCTCCTCCTCTTGACTACTGAGATCGCACGCCTGATTTCTCCACGCAATTCAAAAAAGCGGATGAGCAGAATCGAGTCCGCCAGATAACTGACATTCTCCACTTCCGTCGCCAGGCTGCCAAATAGGCCGTGCTGCTCCACGGTGAGGATCGTTGTTACCCCCTTTTGACACAGATAGGTCAACAGCTCGTGAAGCTGGATGATCAGATACTTTTCGTCGGGCATGGCACTGGCATAGCCGCTCAGCGTATCGATAACAACGATCTGGGCACCGTTCTCCTCCACTTCCCGGATAAGCATGGCAGTAAATTCTCCCCTGGAGAATTCTGCCACATTTATCTGGCGGAGTGTCATCAGTCCCCTGTTAACGAGACTGTCCACCCCCAAGCCGAGCCCCTCGGCGCGTTCCCGGTATGACTCATCTGTCTCGTCGAAGAGATACACCGCCACGTGCTCGCCTCTTCTGGCTGCAGCTACAGCATACAGGTTGGCAATCGTCGTTTTCCCGGTCCCTGAAGCCCCTATGATCACCGTAGTGCTTCCCCTGTCCAATCCGCCGTCAAAAAGGAGATCCAGATTTTTGTTGCCACTGTCAACCTGTTCCCCTCGCGCTTTTTGTCGATGTTCCCCGGCGATCAAGGCTGGGAAGACACGAATACCTGCCGTTTCGATCTTGAAGTCATGCCAGCCGCTTCGATAGGCTCTCCCTCTCTCTTTTAGGACGAGAAGCCTCCTCCTTACCGGGCCATAACCGAGCACCACCTGCTCCAGACGAATGACCCCGTGGCAGATGGTCTCCAGGTGCGCATCTAATTCGCTTTGACCGATATTATTGGTAAGGATGACAGTACAGTCTCCGGCGCCCAACTCCCGTCGCATGGCCAGCACCAGGCGGCGGTAAGCTACCAGGTCGTCCGAAAGGAGCCGCAGGTCCGACATTGAATCGATAACCAGACGCTTCGGTCGCACCCGTCTGATCTCAGTCAGTAGGTCGTTAATGGCGCCGGCCGGCTCCGCTTCCGCCGAGTGAAAGATCCTCTGCTCCGGCCCACCCAGGATATCCCCGCTGATCTGGACAGAATGGAGGCTGAAAAGGTCTGGATCGAGGAATACGCTGCAGGCTTTTGCCAGGGCAACAAAATCCTCTCCGGCGCTCCCGACGGTGATATAAAGGCAGCGTTCCCCCCTGGAGATCCCTTCCGTGATGAATTGTAGCGAAAAGGTTGTTTTTCCTGTCCCGGGGCTGCCGGAGAGGAGGTACATCTTCCCCTCAGTCAGGCCCCTCCGTAGGATGTCGTCAAGGCCGGGGACGCCGGTCGGTACGAGCGCTGAAGAAGTTTTTTCTTCCATGCAGCCTCCTTTTGTCGGACCTGGACGCCGGCTGAACAATCGGTCCTCCTTCACCCGCCTTGAGCCTTGCACAACATCACTTGTAAAAAGTATAGAGCCGATTCATGGGGGGTCAACTTATGCAGCTAGTGTCCCGTGCGGTTAGTTCTCTGCAAGAATTTCGAGGGATTTTGGTTCCCGGCAAGGCGCGGCGACGCAGGCCTAGCAGGAGCTTAAGCCAAGGAGCCACAACACAGCCGGGGGCCAAAAGACCCCGAAATTATCAGGAAAGAATTAGCGCACGTGACACTAGGGACTGTAGGGAGAGGATGAGAAATCGAGGCCGGATTTCCGGAAATTTGAGAACACGGCAAGGGATTCTGCAATTGGATCTCGGTAAGCTGCAGCCGCGCCTCTTTATTTTCACCCTTCAGAGTGCAGCCACGCCCGGCGCAGAGGATATGGCACACTCTGCAAAATACTGCGGCTCATCGACCGTGTGACGGGATGAAACAAGGTTGAATTCTTTCTCAATGGCCAGGAATGCATCGACCAGGTGGGGATCGAATTGTCTGCCCTTTTGTCTTGCGATCTCCTTGACCGTGTCCTCGTGAGACCAGGCATTCTTATAAGGCCTTCTGGTTCTTAGAGCGTCGTAGACATCGACCAGGGCGATGATTCGCGCCGAAAGGGGGATTGCTTCCCCTTCAAGTCCAAGGGGGTAACCTTTGCCATCCCATCGCTCATGGTGATGGACTGCGATGTCGCGGGCCAGAGCCAGGTAGCTGTCCTTTTTGAAAGTTTCAACAAACACGCTATTCGCCTTCAACAGCACTTCGCCCGCAACTACCGTGTGCTGTTTTATCTGCTCGAACTCAAGTGGGTCAAGCTTTGCAGCCTTCAGGAGAATATCCTTCGATATGGCCGTTTTGCCCACATCATGGAGCAGCGAGGCAAGCTCCAAATCTGCGACATAACCGGGCCTTTCCCTTATGTAGAAGGAATAGGCCGAGCTTTCTTCCAGGTACGAAACCAGAAGCGCCGTGTACTCCTGGATACGAGCCAGATGCTCTCCCGTTTCCGGATCGTAAAATTCGGCAAGGCTGGCCAGGGCTTCAATGGAAATCCGTTGTGTGACAAGGATCTCATGTGTCTGTTCGCTCACCCGCGCTTCTAGGCACTGATTCGCTTCCTGGAGTAGCCTTTCCGCTCTGTCGCGCTGCACTATGGCACTGCTTGCCTTGTACAGGGCAGATCCCGACAGGATCAGGACCAGAAAGGCGATGAAATAGAGCATGAAAGAGGACCTGAACAACAGTTGTTTCATGGCTTTATGTCGATCGGTAACATCGTAATAAATCTCGAAGGCACCCCTGAATACGTTGCCGGACATAAGAGGGACGTATACTTCAGCCACATCCCGTGTGAGAAAATCTCCTTCTGACGACCTCCCCTCCTTCGACCTTATTTTTGAATAAACTTCGCCCTTGGCCACCCTGTTCCGGAAATAGCCAAGGGTGTTCATCTTGCCCATGTCCTTCGATCTGGTCGAAAAGATTACTTCCCCATTGGCGCTGAAAATCCTGATGTCCGCTATCTCGAAGTCCAACATTGCCTGATGCAGATCAGCATGAAAACTGCTCGTGATATGCTGCCTCCCAAGGGGTTCCGTCGTCAGTGGCAATAGGGATGCAATATTTCGAGCCGTCCGCCGGGCATCGCTTTCGATGTTGCTCGTCAACTGGTCAACAAACTGCGGCATAATGAATGCGGTACTGTAAGTCGGCAGCAGTGTTGCCACGGTTAAACAGACAATCCAAATGGAACGTAACAGAGGGTGCCGTAACAGGGTGGAAATAATCTCTTTAGGTTTGCTCTGCGTTGACATGTAACCCGTTATCCCCCCTTCAAGCCTTTACCGACAGCACCTTGTCGTTGTAGGCCTGCGTCGCCGCGCCTTGCCGGGACCAAAATCCCTCGAAATTCCTGCAGAGAACTAACCGCACGAGACACTGATTTTTGCCTTTTCGATTCTAATTAAGGTTCACCACCTCTACGGCAGATTTATGGATAAATCAATAAAAATATCAGCGGCTTATACTGGCATGGGTGTAAATATTCTTTACAGTTGGCTGCAAACACTTGTGATTTTGAATGGATATAAAGGGAGGAATAGCGCCATTTAAGACAAATTTAATCGAGAATGCCCAGGGAAGTCACCTGCTGCCTTTGTTATACTGCACCTATGGCTGCCCACCCAGACCGGAAGAACCAAATTGAACCAGCCCAAGTTCTCGGTGCTGGTTCAGCCTGTGTTGCGGCGGTTGAGGATTGACTGCGCCTATAAAAGCAGATAAACAGGCAAAAAAAGCCGCAGACGGAAAGATCTGCAGCTTTTTTACATTTTATGGAATCCTGACGATTAAAAGGGAATATCGTCATCGGGGTTGAAAACCGGCTCTTCATAAGCAGGCCCACCGAAGTCATCGGCAGGAGCCTGCCTGCCGCCGCCTCCCTGGCGGCTCCCGCCACCTTCACCCTTGCCGGAGAGCATCTGCATTTTCTCGCCGACGATCTCCGTGGTGTAGCGATCCTTGCCGTCCCGGTCCTGCCATTTTCTCGTCTGCAGCCTGCCCTCGATGTAAACGGTTTTTCCCTTGGAGAGGTATTCACCGGCAATTTCAGCCAACCGGTCCATAGGGTGATGTTGTGCCATTCGGTCTTTTCTTCCCATTCTCCACTCTTGCTCTTGAACCGATCGGTGGTAGCGAGGGAGAAACTGGCCACGGCAGTACCGGCAGCGGTGTAGCGCACCTCGGGATCTTTGCCCAGATTTCCAATGAGCATCACTTTGTTCAAACTGGCCATATGCAACTCCTTCGAATAAAATTATCAGATAATGACAAGTCAGCGACCTGCCGAACTTAAGTTACTGATTTCACTGATTTATGATCAGAATGAGCGTCCATGATGTTAACCCATAATGCCTGGCTAGGCAATGCATTTTTGCCTGCCACAATAGAAAACAAGGTGATGGAGATGGCATGCTTCCAGCTCCTTTAACCGGATCAGCAGCTTTACGGTTGACGCACTGAGCGGCAGGAAAGTGGCAAGCCCTTGAATCAGGTTACGGAGATTGGGCCTGTTTAACTGATGCCCCAATGCCTCCCCTGGCCTCACAAAAACAGCAGCAACTTGAGGGAAACGTATCTTGCAGCAAAAGATATTTGATTTGACTCTGCGGATAAAAAACAGTACTTTACCCCGGATATTCACGGAGTCTTTCGTCTATGCTGCGCGCCTATCTATACCTACTGTTCTTTGTACCGTTCACCTTATCGTGCAGCATTACCGCCATTGCCGGCACCTTGTTCGACGCAACCGGCGCCTTTGCTCACAAATGCTCCCGCTTCTGGAGTCGATGGGGTTTAAGCCTTGCCGGGATAAAGATTGAAGTTGAAGGGCTGGAAAATGTCCCCGGCGACGGACCGCTGATTTTCATGGGCAACCACCAGGGCAACTTCGATATCCTTGCCCTCTCTCTGGCCATTCCCAGGCGGTTTTCCTGGATAGCCAAAAAGGAGCTTTTTGCCATACCGTTGTTCGGCGAAGCCATGCGGCGGGCTGGTTACATTCCCCTGGACAGGAGCGACGGCCGGCGCGCCCTTAAAAGCATGAATGCCGCCGCTGAGCGCATCAGAAGCGGCAGCAGCGTAGTTGTTTTTCCCGAAGGCACGCGCACCAAAGACGGTAACCTGCTCCCCTTCAAGCGTGGAGGATTTCTCCTGGCAGCCAAGGCAGGGGTGCCGATCCTCCCCTTCACCATCAACGGCAGCATGAAGATCAACCCCCGCAACCGCATCGAGCTCTATCCCGGCACCCTGCGGATCAGTTTTGCCAGGCCGGTGGCCACTGCCACGGGTCAGGACAAGGATCAGGCGCAGTTGATGGAGCAGGTAAGGCTGGCCATTGCCGCGGGGCTGGAGTGATATGACACCGATTGTTCACTGGATAATAATTGTCGCCGGGCTGCTCGCAATTGGCTGGGGCCTGCAGGCAGCCCACCGTCTGAGATTCCCCTTTGACATCCTCGCGGCCCTGGTGGCCCTTATCGGCCTGATATCCGCTCTCCTGGGGGCACTGCTCGTTGCAGTACCCGGATTTTTTCAGGGATAAGGTGTGTAATGGAAAAAGCTAAAACCATAGCGGTCAACATCGCCGTCATCGCCGTCATCGCTGTCATCCTCCTCTGGGGCAACACCCTCTATCGTCAGCACGTGCAATTCGCCAAGGGAGAGAAGGCACTGGCCGCCGGCGATGCCGTTGCCGCCATTGCCGGCTTCGAGTCGGCCATTCACATGTACACGCCGGCAAGCAGCCTGGTAGACAAGGCCGCCGAAAAGCTCTGGAGCATCGGCCAGGAAGCCGAAGGAAGGGGTAATATCCCCAGGGCGCTGATCGCCTATCGTTCCCTGCGCAGTTCCTTTTATGCAGTAAGAGGATTGACCGCTCCCGGCAGTGAGTGGATCAACCGCTGCGAAATAAAAATAGACCAACTACTAAAACAACCTTCAAAGCAGTAAGGGAGCATGCCTTCACAGGGTATCTGCCGCCTGCTGGTAGAAAGCCTGAAACCACATGGAAACACCCATTAGCGACAGCATCGGCCTTAAAATCATTCCCCTCGGCGGTCTCGGCGAGATCGGCCTCAACATGGCCGTTTTCGAATACGGTGATGACATCGTCATCGTCGACTGTGGCCTGATGTTTCCCGAGCCGGATATGCTCGGCATCGACATCGTCATTCCAGACATCACCTATCTTACCGACCGTCCGGAAAAGGTGCGGGCGATCCTTCTCACCCACGGTCATGAAGACCATATCGGCGCACTTCCCTTCGTCCTGCGCCAGATAAATCCCCCAATCTACGGCACCGCCCTGACTCTGGGCTTCGTCAAGGAAAAACTCAAGGAATACGAGCTGGACAACAAGGTCGATCTGCGCGTGGTCCGCCCGCGGGATGTGGTCGACCTGGGCGTGTTCAGCGTCGAATTTATCCGCGTCGCCCATTCCATAGTCGACGGCTGCGGTCTGGCCATCGCTACCCCGGAAGGGGTTGTCATTCATACCGGTGATTTCAAGCTGGACCAGACCCCGGTGGATGGCGAGCTCACCGACTTGGCCACCTTTTCCCGCTATGGAGAAGCTGGAGTCCTGGCCTGATGGCCGATTCCACCAACGTGGAGCGGGAAGGCTACACCCTGTCGGAGAAGCTTGTGGGCGACGCCTTTGACGAGATCTTTCCCCGTTGCCCCCAGCGGGTCATCGTCGCCGCCTTTTCCAGCAATATTCATCGGGTGCAGCAAGTTGTTGAAGCCGCAGCTCGCTGTGGCCGCAAGATACTCCTTAACGGCCGCTCCATGATCGCCAACGTCCAAATTGCCCGGGAGCTGGGTTATCTGCGCATCCCCGACGACCTGCTCATCGACCTGAAGGAGATGAACCGCCTGCCCAAGGAACAGATCTGCATGATCACCACCGGCAGCCAGGGAGAACCCATGAGCGCCCTGACCAGGATTGCCATGGATGATCACAAGCAGATCAAGCTTGAAGAAGGGGACACCGTCATACTCTCCTCCCGTTTTATCCCGGGCAACGAAAAAACCATCTCCGACCTGATCAACCACCTCTACCGGCGCGGCGCGAGGTTTACCACGAGAAAGTTTCCGAAGTGCACGTTTCCGGCCATGCCAGCCAGGAAGAGCTGAAGCTTCTGCAGAACCTGGTCCGTCCCCGCTACTTTATCCCCGTCCATGGGGAATACCGCCACCTGGTCAAGCACGGCCAGCTGGCCCAGAGGCTCGGCCTGCCCAAGGAGCGCTGCATCCTCGCCGTCAACGGCGACGTTATCGCCTTCAGTAACGGTGAAGGCTGCATTATCGATCGGATCGAAACCGGCCGGGTCTTTGTCGACGGCAAAGGGGTCGGGGATGTGGGGAACGTGGTGCTGAAAGACCGCAAGCATCTCTCCGAGGACGGCATGGTGGTGGTCATCATCGGTATCAATCAGGGGAGCGGCGAGATCATCTATGGCCCCGACATCGTTTCCCGGGGTTTCGTTTTCGAGGACGAAAGCCAGGAATACCTGGACGAAGCCAAAAAGGTTGTCGTCGATACCCTGGCGCTGGTGAACACCGAGGTACGGGCCGACTGGAGCGAGGTCAAGCTGGAGGTGCGCCGGTCCTGCGTCGCTTCTTCAACAAGACCATCGAGCGGCGTCCCGTAATATTGCCGCTTGTTCTGGAGATGTAGGGGCGCCGCACTAAAACCGGGCAACCACACGGGGTTGCCCCTACCAGTAAACAAAAATGTAGAAGGTTTATGGACCAACAGATCGATAAAAAGGAAAAGCTGATCATCGAAATGAAAGGGATCGGCCTTGGGGCCATGGGGCTGTTCCTGTTCATTGCCCTCGTCTCTTTCAATGGCAGCGATCTTTCCTTCAACAGCTATTCTGCCGTCGGCGAGACCCACAACCTTGGGGGCCGTTTCGGCGCCCAGCTGGCCGATGCCTGTCTGCAGCTTTTCGGCCTTGCCGCTTACGGTATGCCCATTGCCCTCTTCTACATCACCTACCGCATCCTGCGCTATAAGGAAGTGCGCTGGCGCTCCTACAAGTTTGCCGCCTTTTTCATCCTCCTCATCGCCTTAAGTGCCCTCTTCGCCTTCAATCTCGAATTCACCGAATTTCTCGGCCAGAGGGTGCAGACCGGCGGCTGGATCGGCTTCAAGACTGCCGACTTCCTCAAACGCGCCTTCGGCAAGCTGGGAGCAATCCTGATCCTCCTGCCGATGTTGGCCGGATCGATCATGGTCCTGTCCCGCTTTTCCTTCATGCTCTTTGCCGATTGGTGGCTGAAATCGATGAAAATCAAGTGGGAACGTCATCGGCAGCGCAAAGCACTGAACAGGGAAATCCTGGACAAGGAAAACAAGCTCGCCCCGGCAGGCTCCCCCGTGATAAAAACGGCCCCTGCTCCTATGCGTGCCGGCGCCGGTGGCGAAAAAGGAAAAGAAACAGGATGATAAAAAGGCCGCCGCCGTGCAGGAAGCCTTTGAATTCGTCAAGAGCGACGGCAACTACCAGACCCCGCCCCTATCCCTGCTGGACATGCCCCAGGTGACGGAAAAGCGCCTGGATAAAGAGGCCCTGGCCATGAATGCCAGGCTGCTGGAGAAAAAGCTCAAGGATTTCGGCGTCGAGGGGGAAGTGGTGGAAATCTGCCCCGGGCCGGTCATCACCATGTACGAATTCGCTCCGGGCCCCGGCATCAAGGTGAGTCGCATTGCCGGACTGGCCGATGACCTGTCCATGGCGCTGCAGGCCCTCTCCATCCGCATCGTCGCCCCGATCCCCGGCAAAGGAGTCGTTGGCATCGAACTTCCCAACCGGGACCGGGAGATGGTTTCCCTCAGGGAAATCTTCAACAGCGAAGAGTTCCACCAGCGCAAGATGAAACTGCCGCTTGCCCTGGGCAAGGATGTCGCCGGCGCGCCACTGGTCACCGATCTGGCCAAGATGCCCCACCTGCTGGTTGCCGGCGCTACCGGCTCCGGCAAGTCCGTCGCCATCAACACCATGATTCTCTCCCTCCTTTATACTTCGACCCCCAACGATGTGCGCATCATCATGGTCGATCCCAAGATGCTGGAGCTATCCGTCTATGAGGGAATACCCCACCTGCTGTTGCCGGTGGTAACAAACCCGAAGAAGGCGTCCCTGGCCTTGAAATGGGCGGTGGAGGAGATGGGACGTCGCTACCGGCTCATGTCCGACAAGGGCGTGCGCAATATCGACTCCTACAATAAGCAGCTGGAACGGGAAGAAAAGGAGCTTGCGGAAAACCTGGCCAAAGAGACAGTGGTTGTGGAAGAGGCGGAGGAGCTTGGTGCTGACGAAGAGGAGGCCATCCAGGCCTTCCTCGACAAGGACGAGGAGCTGGACCACGGTCACCTGCCGTATATTGTCGTCATTGTCGACGAGCTGGCCGACCTGATGATGGTGGCCGGTCGCGAAATCGAAGAATCCATCGCCCGCCTGGCCCAGATGGCCCGCGCCGCAGGCATCCATTTGATACTCGCCACCCAACGCCCGTCGGTGGATGTCATCACCGGTCTGATCAAGGCCAACTTCCCCGCCCGTATCTCCTTCCAGGTGTCAAGCAAGATCGACTCCCGCACCATCCTCGACGGCAACGGCGCCGAGTCGCTCCTTGGCGCCGGCGATATGCTGTTCCTCCCCCCCGGCACCTCCAAGATGCAGCGCAGCCACGGAGCCTTCGTCTCGGATGCCGAGGTGCAGCGGGTGGTGGAGTTCCTCAAGAAGCAGGGCAAGCCGGTCTACGAAAAATCGATCCTGGAAATGAAGTCCGGTGACGAGAAAAGCGGTGGCGACGAAGAAGAACTCGATCCCCAGTACGATGCCGCCGTCGCCCTGGTGGCAGAGGCAAAGCAGGCATCGATCTCCATGGTCCAGCGACGGTTGCGCATCGGCTACAATCGGGCCGCCCGCATTATCGAAAAGATGGAGCAGGAAGGTATCATCGGCCCCTCAGATGGCACCAGCAGGCCACGGGAAGTGTTTATCAACAAGATTTAGAGCGAGGATTTGACAACCGCCTGCTCGCATCAACGCGACAGGCGGTTTTTTCTATAATCGGCACGTTGCGACGCGGGAACAAGGCAACCAAAATGGCCAATACATACACAGCCTTGCATTACCATATCGTATTCAGTACAAAAAACCGCGAACCGTGGATTGCCCGACAAAAGGAAGCTCGTATCTGGGAATACCTTGGCGGCATAGCTCGAACGAACGGCATGAAAGCCTTACAGGTAGGCGGGTATGATGACCATATCCACATGCTCCTGGCAGTTCCGCCGAGCATGCCTGTTAGTAAGGCGGTGCAGTTGCTTAAGGGGGCATCTTCGCGCTGGATTCATGAGACAGACAACGATATGTCAGCTTTTGCCTGGCAGGATGGTTATGGTGCATTCACCGTCGGTGTTTCGCAGATTACCGATACCGTACGCTATATCGAAGGACAACGTGAACATCACCGTACGAAATCGTTTCAGGAGGAGTATGTGCATTTTCTCCAGAAACACGGCGTTGAGTATGATGCGCGGTATGTATGGGGATAATGATATTCAAAGCCCCATCAGGGGCGTGTGACGGTAGCCGCGGGATTCATCCCACGGATCTTTGATCGTCGTCCCCATTCATCCGTCGCGTTCGCGACGGTGGGAAATGTGCGATTTCATAAACACGAATGATGGCCGGGGAATGGATTTGCGCTCCATGAACCGGGGATAGATTGCGCCCACATGAACCGGGGAATGAATTCCCCGGCTACCGTCAATCGGTCCCTATGGGACGCATGCGATTAAAGCCCCATCAGGGGCATGCGACGGTAGCCGTGGGATTCATCCCACGGATCGTTGATCGTCGCCCCCATTCATCCGTCGCGTTCGCGACGGTGGGAAAGGTGCGATTTCATAAACCGAATGATGGTCGGGGAATGAATTGGGCTCCCGTGAACCGGGGAATGAATTCCCCGGCTACCGTCAATCTGTCCCTACGGGACGACAAGCATAACGTCTTGTGAACAGTTAAGCAGACACTTGCTTAGCGTGACTGTTATGTGATAGAGGATTCAAGGCGACTTTTGAGAGCGCGGTGTAGACAACCAGGGCTTCGGCCGCATCAGAAGCAAGGGTGACCATGCCTTATTCGGCGGCTTCATCTAAAAAATAAAACAATGATGCTCATAAAAGGAGCTTCCATGAACGATTGCCGCAAAGACAACCTGACCCATTTCGCCGTTACCGTCATCAGCAAGGACCGTCCCGGTATCGTCGCCGACATCTCCGAAGTTCTCTACCGCCTGGGCTGCAACCTGGAGGACTCCAGCTGCACCATGCTGGGGGGGATTTCGCCATCATCCTCATCGTCTCCCACGAGAAGCCCTTCACCAGGGCGCGCCTGAGCGACGAATTCCGCTCTCACTTCGACCGCACCGGCCTCCATGTCCATGTACGCACCCTCCATGAGGATGAGGTCTGCCCGGTCAAGGAGGAAGGAGAGCTTTGCCTGGTCTCGGTCTATGGCTCGGACCAGCCGGGCATCGTCTACCGGGTGACACGGGAGCTGGCCGACCGGCAGGTCAACATCACCGATCTCAACACCCGCCTCATCGGCACAAAAGAGGAACCGGTCTACGTGCTGATGCTGGAGGCCATCCTGCCACCCGGCATGTCGGTGGAAAACGTGGAGCTGTTGCTGGAAAAACTGAAAAAGGAGCTGAACGTGGAAATCAAGGTGCGGGTCATCACCCCGGTTTCCCTTTAATACTATGCCGGCTCAGAAAATTCTCATCTACCCCCATCCGGTTCTGAAGAAGCTCTGCCATCCTGTTGGCGCCATAGACGGGGAAATAAAGGGACTTCTGCAGGATCTTCTCGATTGCATGCATGCCGGTCCCGGCTCGGTGGGTGTCGCCGCCCCGCAGATCGGCGTAACGCTCAGGGTCTGCGTCGTGGATGTCTCCAACAGCAGAAACGGCAAAGGCAACAATCACGGCCTTTTGCAGATGATCAATCCGGTGATAACCGAACGCAGCGGCGCAGCCATCATGCGCGAAGGGTGCATGAGCGTCCCCGACTACACCGGCGATGTGGAACGGGCCACCGAAATTACGGTCCGCTTTACCGATGGGAATGGCATCGAGCAGGAGGTGGAGGCCAGCGGCTTCGAGGCGGTAGCCATTCAGCACGAGATGGACCACCTTGACGGCATGCTCTTTCTCGACCGGATCGCATCCCTGAAAACCGGACTCTTCCGGCGGAAGAACTACAAATAGGACCCCCCTCAGTCCCCCCTATTCCATAGGGGGGAAGCGAGTAAGCGAGCAGGGGGTATGGCGCTCCCATTGCACGAGGGAATGAAAACAGCACCAACTGGAGCACCTCCATGAAATTGCTTCTCATTGCCGCTATCGTCCTTTACCTGTTCGGCTCCTTCCGCAGGCCTGTCTTCATTGCCGCGCTGACCCTGCAGCTGATCTATCTCGGTCTCAGGGGCGCCGCTCTTGGCAGGCTGCCGCTCATAGGCCCGCAGGATACCTTGACCTTTTTCTCTGCTTCCATCGGCCTCATGGCCATCCCCTTTCTCTATGCCAGGGATCTGCGCTCCTCCTCGACTTTTTCCTGGGGCACCGGCTGCCTGGCCGGGCTGTTCGCCCTGATGGCGCTTCCATTCCCCACCCTCAACATGCCGCTGCCCCCGATTCTGAACACCTACTGGTTTGAATTGCATGTGGCGCTGGCTTTCTTTGCCTATGCCCTGTTCGGCATCGGGGCGCTGCTGGCTGGAATGTTTCTGCGCTACAGGGAAAAATCCCTGCTGGACCTCCAATATAAAACGGCGCTTGTCGCTACAGTTTCTTCTCCGCCTCCATGGTCTCAGGAGGCATCTGGGGTTATTACGCCTGGGGAACATACTGGCTGTGGACGCCAAAGGAGTTGTGGACCTCCATACTCTGGCTTTTCTACAGCCTCTATCTGCATCTGCGTCTGCAGGGCGCCAAATGGGAACGAACAGTCGCCTGGGCTGCCATTATCGGCTTCGGCGTTACTATCTTTACCTACCTCGGGGTCAGCATGCTGATGAAAAGTTCCCATAGCTTCTAGCAGGCGCAGGATGTGGCGTTGGGGCAACATCCAAAATTCTTCTCAATAAATTTAACTTATTACCGATATTTAATACTAACGGGGGCATCTATTGTTCGCCAAAATTTACGCAAAGCTGGCTTCGCTCAGTCTTGGCATCTGGCTGATGGCCGGGGTTATCGTTCTGCTTGCCATCGGCTCCTTCAGCGGTGGCGGCGCCGAATCCAGCTCCATCAATGACATGGCCCTTTTTGCCTGGCTCAAAGGAGCTCCACTTGCCTGGTCCTGGTGGCTCTGGTTAACCATGGCGTTCCTTGCAGTTCTTGTCGTAAACACTCTCCTGTGCAGCATCGAGTCGTTGCGCGGCAAGTTTGGACGGACCAACTTTCTTTCACTTATTGCACCGCAGGTAATGCATGCAGGCTTTCTTTTCATCGTCCTCGCCCACCTCTTTAGTGCTTACGGTGGATTGAAAGGTATTATACAGGTGAATGACGGTCAGATTATCGGCTTTCCCGATGGCACAGGAGTTGCTGTCACAAACATACGTGGTGAACAGGGCGCCATGGGCATGCTTACCGATTATCGGGCTGAAATCCGCGATAACAGCGGCAACGCCATCGGCGGCATCAGCCCAAACCACCCTTTCTTTTATAAGGAATTCGGCTTGTATATCAAGGATGTGCAGCTCTTTCCCCAGCGGATCGCCCTGATCGAGATACACCGGGAGCCGGGAGCCGGCTTTGCCCTGGCAGGGGCTCTCCTTTTTACGGTTGGGAATCTGGTTCTGCTGGCCACGCGACGTGGCCGGTAGCAAGCAAGGTGGTCCAGGTTTTTCCATAGCTTGTTTGACCGTAACTAATGAACCCGCTATTAGCGGCATGCAATATGTTAGTTAAAAGCTGCACCGCCTGTTGTAAAACACTTGCCGTTGGAGTTGGAGGTACCTCATGTCACGTTTTCAACTGCCATTACTGGCAATGTCTCTGTTGGTCTCTCTTACCACGGCCTGCACCTCTCAAGACTCCCCTACTCCGATTAACACCTCCAAGACCGAAGTCGTCCAGCAACGGGACCCAACCCAGGGAAACAGGATCCGCATCGCCCTCGGGGGATGATTACCCCAAAGGAAGGTCTGGCCTATTATCGTGAATTTCTCGAATACCTGGGCAGACAAATCGATCAGCCGGTTGAATATGTGGATGCCGAGGACTATGCGGAGATCAACAGAAAACTGGAAACCGGCGAACTTGAAGCGGCCTTTGTCTGCAGCGGTCCCTATGTCGACGGCAAGGAAAAATTCGGTCTTGAATTCATCGCCGCGCCGCAGGCCTATGGGGAGAAGGTTTACTATTCCTATTTCATCGTTCCCTCAAAGAGTCAGGTGACAAGCCTTGACGGCCTAAAGGGAAAATCCTTTGCCTTTACCGACCCCCTTTCCAACAGTGGAAAGCTCGTACCGGAATATACCCTGGCCAGGATGGGGACAACGCCGGAGCGTTTCTTCAGTAAGATCTCCTACTCCGGTTCCCATGATAAATCAATCAAGGCTGTTTCCGAAGGTCTGGTTGACGGTGCGGCGGTAGACAGTCTCATCTGGGAATACAAAAATCAGAAATTTCCAGAGCAAACGGCAAACACCCGCATCATCTTCAAGTCGAAACCCTATGCACCTCCTCCGTTCGTCGTCCGGCCCGGGCTCGATCCGGCCATCAAGGAAAAGCTTCGCCAGGTAATGCTCAATGCTCACAAGTCGCCGGAAGGCAAGGTTATCCTTAGCAAAATGATGATAGACCGTTTTGTCCCTCTCAACGATTCGGCATATGATTCCGTTCGCCAAATCAAGCTCTGGGTAGATAAACCAAAACCCGGCAAACCGAGATAAACACGCCATGAGAACATTAAGCCTCCGCACCAAGATTATCTACCGCCTGGCCATCATGAGCCTCTGCTCCATGTCAGTCTTGCTCGTTATCATGCACCGCTATGTGTCACACTCCTTTCATTCCGACCTGATCAACCGTGGAAGGTTTCTTGCCCATACCATCGGCGACCAGAGCGCTACGCCAATCCTGACGCAAAAATTCCTCGCCCTGGGGTTGATGCTTGCCGATGCAAAGGGAGTCAACAAGGACCTGGCATATCTTTTCATAACCGACCGGACAGGCCATGTTATTGCCCACACCTTCGGTGATGCCTTCCCCACGGACCTGAAAAAGGCCACTCACTCTGACAAGAAATCGCTGCACCGCATAAATATGGATGGGCATGACATCTCCGACATTACTTCCCCTATTTTGAGCGGTACCCTCGGCACAATCCACGTGGGTATGTCTGAAGACCGCATCAACAGTGAATTGAAGAAGCTGTTTTACATAGCAGCAACCGTCATAATCGTCTTTTTCCTTACGGCTGCATGGCTATTGTGGCTTTCCCTGGAAAGGATCATCATTCGTCCCATCAAAAACCTGGAACATACTTTCCATAAGGCACAGGAAACCGGCCTGGATGAAGCGGTCACTGTAACTTCCGATGATGAGATCGGCCAGCTGGGCCATTCTTTCAATCAAATGGCGGAACACCTGAGTGTTGTGGACCTGCAGCGGACCAATGTGATTGCCGAGCTGAACGAATCAAATCAGGCACTTGTGCAGATGATCAGCGAAAGGGAGCAGGCTGAAGCACGTCTGGCAGAAAGCGAGGAAAAGCTTCGCCTGATCCTCGATTCAGCGGGGAGGGGATTTTCGGTATAGATGCCCAAGGCTGCTGCACCTTCTGCAACCTGGCGAGCCTGAGGCTTCTCGGCTATGATAACGCCCAGCAGCTCATCGGCAAAGATGTGCACAAGCATGTTCACCACTCGTCTCAATCCGGCTCCTCTTACCCGGACAAAGACTGCCGCATCTATAAGACCTTTCTTGATGGTGAAAGGGTCCATGCCGACGATGAGCTGTTCTGGAAAGCGGACCGGACATCCTTTCCCGTTGAATACTGGTCCTACCCACAGATCAAGGATGGTAAGATCATCGGAACGGTCGTCACCTTTGTGGACATTTCCCAGCGCAAGCAGGCTGAGGAAGAGAATAAAAAGCTTCAGCACATGCTCCTGCAAAGCCAGAAACTGGACGCAATGGGTACGCTTGCCGGAGGCATTGCCCATGATTTCAACAATATCCTGGCCGTTATCTGCGGCTATACGGAAATAGCCAGGAAGCGGTGCGGTGACAATGTAAAACTGGCTGACAATTTACAGCAGATCATGATCGCTTCGGACCGTGCCAGGGAGCTGGTGAAACAGATCCTTACCTTCAGCCGTAAGAGTGAAATCTGCCAGCAGCCGCTTCAATTGAGTCCCCTCATCAAAGAGACCCTCAAGCTTATCCGCTCCTCCATACCCGCAACCATTGAAATCAGGCAGCAACTGGATGTAGACGCCGTTGCCCTTGCAGATCCTACCCAGATCCACCAGGTAGTGATGAATCTCTGCGCCAATGCCTATCATGCCATGGCGGAACATGGCGGCATCCTCGCTGTTTCCTTGAAAAAATCCCAATTCAGGGATGCGTTGCAGACCCTTGGCCAGGGCATACCCCAAGGGGATTATGCTGTCATCGAGGTAAGCGATACCGGTTGCGGCATGGACGAAGAGACCAGGCAAAAGATCTTCGAGCCCTATTTTTCCACTAAGGGGAAAGGAAAGGGCTCCGGCCTGGGTCTCGCCGTCGTTCACGGCATTGTCAAGTCCCATGGGGGCAAGATAACCGTTTACAGCGAACCGGGGGCCGGTTCAACCTTTCGCGTTTACCTGCCGCTGGTTGCCGGTCCTGTGAAGATTGAACCGACTGGCAATGAAAAGATGGTCGGTGCAGGCAATGGGGAACTCATTGTTTTTGTCGATGATGAACAGCAGATCAGGGAGATGGCAGGGGAGTTCCTGACCGAACAAGGATACATGGTCGAGCTTTACAGTGATGGAGTCCATGCACTGGCAGGAATCAGGGACAACCCGTCATCCTGCAGCCTGCTCGTTACAGACATGGCGATGCCCGGCATGAGCGGCAAGGATCTGGCACATGAGGTACTCCTCCTCCGGCCGGACCTGCCCATAATTCTCTGCACCGGTTACAGCGAGCTGATCAACGGGGAATCGGCAAAGGACGCCGGAATCAGGGAATATCTGCAAAAACCTGTACCCATGAAAATACTGTGCGAGAAAATCAGGTGGCTGCTGGATGAAACTGCAGTTCAGGTCTAAAGAAAAAAGGGGCCGCCAGATAATGGCTGCCCCTTTTTAGTTGTGGTGCTGTTATATCTCTTTATTTGACCAGCTTCATGGATTTTATGACGACCGTTGTTTCCGGTACGTCGGCGAAACCCTTCTGCGTGCCGGTTTTCGCTGCCGCTATCTTATCCACCACGTCCATCCCCTCAATTACCTTGCCGAAGACGGCATAGCCAAAACCACGGGAAGTATTGTCCGTGTGATTGAGGAAGCCGTTGTTCACCACGTTGATGAAAAACTGGGAGGTGGCTGAGTCGACCATCATGGTGCGGGCCATGGCCAGGGTGCCCCGGTCATTTTTCAAGCCGTTGCCGGCCTCATTCTTGATCGGCGCCTTGCCGGATTTCAGCTTTAAGCCCTCGGTAAACCCTCCCCCCTGGACCATGAAATTGGGGATGACCCGGTGGAAGATCGTGCCGTTGTAATATCCTTCGTTGGTGTAATCCAGGAAGTTCTTGACACTGATGGGAGCCTCCTTCTGGAAAAGCTCCATTTTTACCGTTCCCAGATTCGTCTCCATTACCACCACCGGATTTTTCCCTTTGGTATCTGCCGCCCCAGCCGTTGCCGACAGGCAGAGCCCCAGGAGAAGTGCGACTGCAAGTTTCCTCAGCATGTTTATCTTACCTCCTTGGAATTTGGTCATGGTTTTATATAAGCCAATCTTGCCGCCGGGTCAACAGTTGTTAATCTGTAAAAGATAAGTTAAAGATTGACATATCCTATGCAGATGGCGAGAATAACCGGCTGTTAAGCAGCTGTAATGATCGTGGATATTGAGGAGGAAGATTTGCAGATAAAATTCGGAACCGACGGCTGGCGCGGAGTAATTGCCAGGGAGTTTACCTTCGACAATCTTTCACTTGTGGCTCAGACCACCATGGATTACCTGCACCGGGAAAACCTGGCCGCCAAGGGGCTGGTCATAGGCTATGACAGGCGTTTTCTATCACGGGAGTTTGCCGAGCGGGTGGCAGAGATTGCGGCTGGCAACGGCATTACGACGTGGTTGACCGACGGCTATGCCCCGACCCCGGCAGTGTCCTGGGCTGTGCATGAACGGCAGGCCGGTGCCGGGATCATGATCACTGCCAGCCATAATCCCGCCATATATAATGGCTTCAAGATCAAGGAATCTTTCGGCGGTTCGGCCCGCCCTTCCACAACCAAGGTGCTGGAAGAGATGGTAGCTGCCAATAGGGCCGACAACCGGGCTGTTGTTTCACAACCATTGGCAGAGGCAATCATCAGCGGCAAGGTAACCCTTGTCAATGCCAGGGAACCGTATTTCCGGCAGCTTTCGCGCTATGTCGACCTGGAGGCCATCCGCAAGGCGGAAATAAAGGCGGTTGTCGATCCCATGTACGGAGCCGGAACCGGCTTCATCCCCGAGCTCCTGCCGGGAATCGCCGAGATACACACCCTGGATAATCCCTCTTTCGGCGGGCAGCCACCGGAACCCATCGAGGAACACCTGCAGGAACTTTCGCTTTTGGTGAAGAGCGGTCTCTACAGGGTCGGCCTGGCCCTAGACGGCGATGCGGACCGCATCGGCGCCGTTGATGAGAACGGCGAGTTTTTCTCATCCCACCGGATATTTACCGTTCTCCTGCGCCACCTCTATGAACGGAAAGGTCTCCGGGGCGGCGTGGTGAAGACTGTTTCCACGACCCGGATGATCGATCTGCTGGCAGAGAAGTACGGCCTGCCCCTCCAGGAGACACCCATCGGTTTCAAGCACATCTGCGAACTGATGCTGGAAAACGACATCCTCATGGGGGGCGAAGAGTCCGGCGGACTCGGTGTCAAGGGACATATACCCGAACGTGACGGCATTCTCATGGGGCTGCTGCTGCTGGAGGCAATGGCCATGAGCGGCAAGGGACTGCGGCAGCTGCTGGATGAGACCATGGATGAGATCGGCCACTTCTACTACCAGCGTATCGATGCACCTATCGACAACGCTGCCAAGGAACGCCTCATCGACAAGTTGAAGGCCGGCGGAATAAAAGCCATTGCCTCCAGACCGGTTGCCGCCGAAAATTTCAAGGACGGCTTCAAATATCTTTTTGCCGACGGCTCTTGGCTTCTGATCCGCCCATCCGGCACAGAACCTGTTCTGCGGCTTTATAGTGAGTCCAACGATCCCGGCACCGTCAGAGAATTGCTGGCAGCAGGCCGGGAGATTGCCGGCATTTGATCATGAATAAAAAAAGCTTGACATGGTCTTGCTAAACCCGTAATGTCATCGGACGTTCAGAGGTCTTACCCCTCTGAATAAAAATTAACAAAGCAGTAGGAGAAAGTACGAATGGCAAATGGTACAGTAAAATGGTTCAACGACAGCAAGGGTTTTGGTTTTATCGAGCAGGATAATGGTGAGGATGTATTCGTGCATTTCTCCGCGATCATGGGCGATGGTTTCAAATCTCTGACAGAAGGCGAAGCAGTTACATTCGAAGTACAGAAAGGCCCGAAAGGTCTGCAGGCAGCGAACGTCGTCAGAGGTTAAACAACAATCTTCAAACGACCAAAAGCCCCGGAGCGATCCGGGGCTTTTTTTTTTCACCTTCGTTTGTACTGCACTGGTGGTTACTCATTACTGCTGCGGTATTATTAATAAGATGTGATAGATTGTGGAGCATAAACAATGGCTACTGACAAGATCGTTATCAAGGCGCTTGCGAGCATAACCTCAAGTGCATTGATGTGGAAATCCCCCGTGACCAGCTCGTTGTCATTACCGGCATCTCCGGTTCCGGCAAGTCGACCCTGGCATTTGACACCATTTATGCAGAAGGTCAGCGGCGCTATGTTGAATCCCTTTCAGCCTATGCCCGGCAGTTCCTGGAGCAGATGGAAAAACCGGATGTCGAATCCATCGAAGGCTTGAGCCCGGCCATCTCCATCGAACAGAAAACCACCAGCAAGAATCCCCGCTCCACCGTCGGCACGGTCACGGAAATCTACGACTACCTGCGCCTGCTTTTTGCCCGTGTTGGCAAGCCCCACTGTTACAACTGCGGCAAGGAGATAGCTGCCCAGACGGTGAGCCAGATGGTCGACCAGATCATGACGCTTCCTGCCGGCACCAAGATCAATCTGCTCTCCCCCATGATCCGCGGCCGCAAAGGGGAGTACCGCAAAGAACTGTCCCAGTTGAGCAAAGACGGTTTTGCCCGGGTGATCATCGATAATGTTCCCTATGACCTTGCCGATGAGATCGTCCTGGACAAGAACAAGAAGCATGACATCGACATCGTCGTCGACCGGCTGGTGATAAAGGACGGTATCCAGCGCCGGCTGGCCGATTCACTTGCTACGGCCCTCAATCACGCGGAGGGAATAGTCAAGGTCGCCGTTCAGGAGTACCCCCCCGTTGAATCGGAAGAGCCTGCCGGGAAAAAGCCGAAGAAGGAAAAATCCTTCTGGCAAGACGTTATGCTTTTTTCAGAAAGCTTCGCCTGCATCGACTGTGGCATCTCCTATCCGGAGATGACTCCGCGCATGTTCTCCTTCAACAACCCGTATGGCGCCTGCCCTGACTGTACCGGTCTCGGTACCCGCATGTATTTCGATGCCGAACTGGTCATCCCAAATCCGGATCTTTCCATCCGGGAAGGGGCTATCGCACCATGGGAAAAGAGGCTCTCCGGCTGGTACCACCTGACCCTGGAAGCCCTGGCCAAAGCTACAAGTTTGACATCCGCACCCCCTTCAGAAAGTTGTCCGCCAAGGCCCAGGACATAATCCTTAATGGATCGAAGGGCGAAAAGGTTGAATTCTGGTGGGAGGAGGATGGTGGGAGAAAGCATACCTACCACAAGGAGTTCGAGGGGGTGCTGAACAACCTGGAGCGGCGCTACCGGGAAAGCGAATCGGACCTGGTGCGGGAAGAACTGGAAAAATACATGAATGTCATGCCCTGCCCCACCTGCCAGGGAGCACGGCTGAAGAAGGAAGCGCTGTTCGTCAGGATTGACGGCCACAACATCTGCGACGTCACCGCCCTTTCCATCAAGGACGCCCTGGAATTCTTCGCCAACCTGCACCTGAGTCCCAAGGAAGAGGAGATCGCCCGTCGTATCTTCAAGGAGATCCGGGAGCGACTCCATTTCCTCGTCAACGTCGGCCTAGATTACCTCTCCCTGGACCGCTCTTCCGGCACGCTTTCCGGAGGTGAAGGGCAGCGCATCAGGCTCGCCACCCAGATCGGCTCCAGTCTGGTGGGGGTTCTCTATATCCTGGACGAACCATCCATTGGCCTGCATCAGCGGGACAACGCCCGGCTGCTTCAAACCTTGAAGCACATGCGCGACCTGGGCAACACGGTGCTGGTGGTGGAGCATGATGAGGAGACGATCCTGGAAGCCGATCATGTGATCGATATGGGACCTGGAGCGGGCATCCACGGCGGACGGGTGGTCGCCCAGGGAACGCCGGCCGAGATCATGGAGAATCCGCAGTCTTTGACCGGCAAATACCTGTCCGGGAAACTTGTCATAGAGGTGCCGAAACAGCGGCGCAAGGCGTCCAAATTCCTCAGTATTACCGGAGCCAGCGAGAATAACCTGAACGAGGTGGAGGTGGACATACCGCTGGGTGTTCTCACCTGCGTTACCGGTGTCTCAGGCTCGGGCAAATCGACCCTGGTGATCGACACCCTGTACAAGGTCCTCTGCCAACGGCTCTACCGGAGCCGCGAAAAGGCGGGGGCCGTTAAGGAAATCCGGGGACTTGAGGCCCTGGACAAGGTGATCAACATTGACCAGTCCCCCATCGGCCGGACGCCACGTTCCAATCCCGCCACCTACACGGGGGTTTTCGCCGATATCCGCGACATCTTCGCCCAACTGCCTGAATCAAAGGTCAGGGGTTACAAGCCGGGGCGCTATTCCTTCAACGTCAAGGGGGGGCGCTGTGAGGCCTGCTCCGGGGACGGCATCATCAAGATCGAGATGCACTTCCTTCCCGATGTCTACGTACAGTGCGAGGTCTGCAAGGGTGCCCGCTACAACCGCGAGACACTGGAGGTGCTCTACAAGGGAAAATCCATTGCCGATGTGCTGGACATGACCGTCTCCCAGGCGCTGCAGTTCATGGAGCACATTCCCAGGATCAAGAACAAGCTGAAGACCCTGGAGGAAGTGGGGCTTGGCTATATCAGGCTGGGCCAAGCCGCCACCACCCTTTCCGGGGGCGAAGCGCAGCGGGTCAAACTGGCCAAGGAGCTGTCAAAGCGTGCCACCGGCAGGACCATCTATATCCTGGACGAACCAACCACCGGCCTCCATTTCGCCGACATCCACAAGCTGCTGGAGGTGCTCCACAAGCTGGTGGAAGGAGGTAACACCATCGTCATCATCGAGCATAACCTGGATGTGATCAAGACAGCAGACCACATTATCGATATCGGCCCGGAAGGGGGGGACCGGGGAGGCAACATCGTCGCCACCGGCACCCCAGAGGAAGTGGCAAAGGTGACCGGCTCCTATACTGGGATGTTTTTAAGGAAATTGCTGTAAATGAATGAACTCAGCGCAAAATTGGATAGTGAAACCCGCCGGGCAACGCCATGGCTGATTCTCACCACCTTCCTCTGGGGTGGCAGCTTTGTCTTCAACAAGATCGGTTTCAGGGAAATCCCCCCGTCACTTTTCTTTTCCTTCGTTTTCTGTTGGCTGCGGTTATGATGGCCATGGTCTGCCTTCCCAGGCTCAAGGAGATCAACCGCGACATTGTCAAACGGGGAGTCATGGTGGGGATAGCCCTTACTGCCGCAAATCTCTCCTTTGTCATCGGAGTCAGCGGCACCAGCGCCACCAGAGCCGGTTTTCTCAACAATCTGTTCGTACTGGTCGTGCCGCTTTTATGTTACCTCATCTGGCGTGACAAGATTGACCGGCTGACCTTTGCCGGCCTCTGCCTGGCCATATCCGGCATAATCGCCCTTGCTGCCGGCGGCGGCTTCAGCAGGGGAGACATCTTCTCCACTGTCTGCGCCCTTTTCATCGCCCTTCACATCATTTCCGTGTCCAAGGTCCTCCGCAGCAATGACGACGTCTACCTCGTCACCCTGTTCCAATTTATCACCGTCACCATACTCGGCGGCTTGCTGGTTCTGATCCTCCCCCAGCCTGAGTTTCACATTGGGCCCGTGTCCGCCGGTGCATTGTTTTACTGTGCGCTGTTTCCCACCGTCATCTGTTTTACCGTTCAGAATACCTTTCAGCGCTTCACCACACCCACCAGGGCCAGTCTTATTTATACGCTGGACCCGGTCTGGAGCATGCTGGGAGGGTTTGCGCTGCTCGGGGAGCGGTTGGGGGTGTGGGAAGCGCTGGGCTGTGTCCTTATTTTCAGCTCAGTGGTGATGCCCCTGACGGTCAAGCTGGTGGCGGAACGGCGGGCGCTGCGGCTCTATCTGAACCAGGAGCGGCGGCCGGAAGAGGCGGAAGCGTCCGGCAGTTAAAATCTCCTGGTAAGGGCCAAATGGAGAGCCACATCAGGCGAGGTATAGACCGCCAGGTCTTCGGAGACGCCGATGTCGAGGGAGGTTGTGGGGGAAAAGGCGATGGTTCCCCCCATGATCAGCTGCACGGCACTGTCCCCCAGCTCGGGAAGGCTGCTGTCGCCATAGAAGGGAGTATGGGTGGAGAGCTGGGTCTTGAAAGCGATGACCGGGGCAGGACTCCAGCCGATGCCGATCGTACCGAAACCGACCAGGTTATTCTGCTGTTCCTTCAGCACCTTGCCGTCGGTCATGGCCATCCCCCCTGCAGCGCCGAAGATGGTCCAGTGTCCCCATTTTTCCAGGGCTTTATCGCGGCTGCCGGTTAGCCAGATGGCAAGATCGGTGCTGCCGCTGCCATGGAGTTTACCACTGCTGCCGGTGGGGATTTTCAGGCTGGCGCGGAGCGTCGCCGCACCGGGGCCTTCCCCATAGATCTGATATGCCGCCGACAGCCGCACATCGCCGATGCCAAAATTCGAGTCATCCACCCTGAGCCGCTCCACCCCGTCCTTCTCGTAGCTGTAGAGAAGCGGCCGCGCGACGCCTCCTTGCGTCCCCCTTGGGGAAGACCGAAAAAATCGTGCCACCCCTCGATGAAGCCGTCGAAAATACCGCCTCCATGGCCAATCAACGGCACATCCAGTCCCACCTCCACCCCCTTTACCGCTCCGTAGCGTAAGGCGACGGTTGTCCGTTCGCTCTCGCCGTCAAGGAGTATTCTTTCACCGCTGGGAATGTTTTCGGACTTGGCGTAATTTGAAGCCATGTCCTGGGCGACGGTGGCATCCAGATGCCCGACCGGGGTGACTGCCCCATTCCCGGCAGCAGGAAGGCCGAAAATCTGCACCAGCGGACTTTGGTTCTGGGTATAAAAAGGGTTGATATCCAGAGCAAAAGCACTACTGTGAAAAAGGATGATGGCACTGCTGAAAATGATCACGGACCAGGATCTGCCCATAGTCGATACCCCTTAGGTTACAAAAAAGCCTTGGCAACGAGACCAAGCTTTTTGTGCATGTCGTTCTCTTTCTTTCAACCGCCGGAACCCGGCTCCAGTTTAAAATCCAGGGTCTTGCTCGTATTGCCCTGATAGGTCAGCACGTCCTTCATCTCTTTATAGCCGGACATTTTCAGGGAGATGATTTTCTTTTCCGTTACCATTTGCTTGTTCTCCACAAATGGGACCTGCAAGGTTGCCGGGGTCCGGCCAAACGGTCGCCCGTCGATGAAGATCTCCGCGCCGGCCGGCTCGGACTTGACGACGAACTGCCCGGACGTGCCGCACCCGGCCAGTAACAGCAGACAAATCAAGGACCAGATGCCATGCATTTTCATTACTTTTTCTCTCCTGTCACGTTTTCCCTGTTGAGAAGAAAATGGAGGTTCGGCATGTCGATGGGGTACATGTCCCGTATCTGGGATTCGAAACCTTCTTTTTTGACCTGAATGACCCGCCGCAGCAACGAATTATATAACTCCTCCTTGTTCCATGTAAAGAAGGTCTGCACCTTCAAGGGAGTCTCGCCAACCTTATCCCCGTCCAGAAAGACCGTCGCCCCCGACGGCTCCGAAGTGATCACCATATCCTTGACAACCTTGCTGGTCGAGCCGCACCCTCCCAGGAGACATGCCATAGTGACCATCACTACAAGTATGCATATTTTTTTCATGCCGTTCTCCCTTAAAAGAGGAAATTGATCTGGGCCTGAACCCGTGCTTCCTGCGGGTAGGATTTATCCTTGTATTTGGCCGTGTCCAAACCATAGGCGCCGTCGATGTCCAGATTGATCCATTTGGTACCGAAGGTGATGCCTGCCGTGGCGGTCGGTCCGATGCCTTTTTCGGCAATATTGCTATACATACCGCCGCGCAGCTTGAACCATGAAAAATAGTGCCACTCGAAGCCGCCGCCGATGTTGCGGCTCCGGTAATTGTTCGACTCAAGCACCGTTTCGTTGTTCGTCAAATCCACATCCGCAGCCAACGTGAGCCAGGTCAACGGATCGAAGGATACCCCCATCCTCACCTGGGGCTTCAGCTTGACCTTGCCACCACTTCCCACCAGGACATTGCCATCCTTGTCCTTGACATCGGGTGCATCGAATTCCGGAGTATTCAGGTTCTTGGCGACAATGCCGACGTTGATCCATTCCTTTGGACGCCAGAGCGCGCCCAGGTCAATGCCGAACTGGGTTGTATCTTTAAAGTTCTTGGTCAGCTCCCGGGTGATGTCGCTCGATTCTACCTTGGTGCCGCTTTTCAGCAGGTAGGTTTGCGACTGGTAAACCCGGCCGGAGATAACCTTGGCCGTGGCGCCGATGCCCAGCGTGCCGAAACTGCCGAGCGGTATGGCATGGCCGTATGACAGGGGAAACTCGATATAGGCAAGGCTCTTGGTCCGAACGGACGACACGTTGTTGTCCAGTGTATTGGTCCCCGGACTGGCAAGGGTCTGTCCCAAGGTGACCAGGCTGGTCGTTGCCGCATCGGCAGAAATGCCCGACCCTGCCAAACGTGCATCAGCAGCATTGATGATGTCCTGGGCCTGCACCGCGGTCAGCTGATTGTTCGTTATGAGTGCCGCCTGGATCTGCTGGACCTGGGTGTCGGAGAAATAAACATGCGACGGGTTGGTAGCGGCAGTTCCCGCAACCGGTGACCAGAGTTGGTTGGCGGTGATTGCCGTGCTCGTGTTATCCTGGTTCGGTACGATGTTGGTCGTATCCGGCAAAGGTTGGGCAAATCCTTCGATGGTGCCGAAGGCACCGAAGGCAAAATGCTTGATCTGGAAGCCGACAACCGCATTGCCGTCAACCGCCAGGGTACCCTTTTTCTCCTTGATGTCTCCCAGGATGGTAAGGGCCTCGATCGTGTCGGTAACCGTCTGGGCGCTGGTAGCACCGGCATTGTACTTGCTGAAGGTATCGAAGTTGAGATCGCTCAAGCGATCCACGTTGTCCGCCAAGCCATCGTTGACCTTCAGGCCGACACTGGCGTCGATCCGGCTGGAAAAGGACTTGTCGTTGAAAGCGAGCCCGGCCGGATTCCAGTAGGGCGCATGGGAATCGAACGTCCTGGCAACCCCTGCACCGCCGATGCCGAGCGCGCCCATGGGCTGGAACTCCGCCGCCATCGCCCCCCCTGACATGAGCGCGCCCAAGGCGCACACGCCAAACAATGTTTTTTTCATAGTTTCCCCTTTTTCAATATGCTCATGATAATCAATACACCATGGCATTTTAACTAATGAGTGAGGTGGCCAGCTACAGAAAAATATTTAATTTTATCTCATGTTAGCTATTCATCGGCGCCGGATAATAAACTTGAATTGGCTCTTTGAACTGCAGTATTCTGCAGCATGAAGCAGATTAACAACAAAGGCAGCGGAGTCTAATTGTATGGAGCTTTACAAGGGCCAGGCGAATCCTGGCCGCAGAATCAAAAAAAGCGGCGGCAATAACATTTTCAGAATCGCCCTCGTTTCCAGCGGCGTCATTGCCTTTTTGGCCTTCCTCTCTTTCATGGGCTACTTCTTCTTTCTTTTAGGCACCCTTCCCAAGGTGGATCGATTGGCCGATTATCGTCCCCCCATTGTTTCCCAGGTCTTCGGCGCCGATGGCAGCCTTGTCGGCGAATTCTACCTGGAGCGCAGGACGGTGGTGCCGGTGGACAAGGTGCCGAAAAAGCTCATTCAGGCCTTTGTTGCCGCAGAAGATGCCAACTTTTACCAGCACAAAGGAATAGATTATCTGGGTATAGTACGTGCCGCCTTCAAGAATTTGATTTCCATGCGCAAAAAGGAAGGTGCTTCCACCATCACCCAGCAGGTAGCCAAATCGATGCTTTTGACGCCGGAGAAAAAATATTCCCGCAAGCTCAAGGAAGCAATCCTGGCCAAGCGCATGGAAGAGCGGCTGTCCAAAGACGAGATCCTCTATATCTATTTAAATCAGATCTATCTCGGCGCCGGCTCTTACGGGGTTCAGCTGGCAGCTGAAACCTATTTCGCCAAGAACGTCGAAAACCTGAACCTGGCTGAAATGGCCATGCTGGCTGGGCTGCCCAAAGCCCCCAACACCTATTCACCCATCAAGCACCTGGAAAAAGCCAAGGAGCGGCAGAGCTACGTACTTGAGCGAATGGTCAAGGAGGGCTATATAACCCAGGCGGAGGCCGATCACGCCAAGAACACACCGGTCCTCATCCGCTCCCTGAAAAAGGTGAACAGCGAGCAATCGGCCTATTTCCTGGAGCAGGTGCGTATCCAGCTGGAAGAAAAATATGGAGAGGACCGGTTGTATAAGGAAGGTCTGAAAATCTATACGACCATGAATGCGGAGATGCAGAAGGCTGCCTATGAAGGTGTAGTCAACGGACTCAAGGCAGTTGACAAAAGGCAAGGGTTTCGCGGTCCCATCAAATACCTTTCTGAAGCTGAAATTGGTAATTTCTGCAAACATGTGGAAGAAGGTATTGATTTACCCTCCTTAAAAGAGGGGGCTACCTATCAGGGGGTAGTTACGGCCGTCAATCCAGGGAAAAGTGAGGTAACCGTCAGAGTTGGTGACCGCACCGGCATTCTTAACCGTAAAAACATGGCCTGGGCAGGCAAGCTCAATCTGCTGGCGACTTACGGCAAACCCGAGCGCAAGGGAAAGACTCTTAATCCCGGAAGTGTCATCGAGGTATCAGTTGTCACGCCTGACGTGAATAAAAACGGCGCCATCTTTGCCCTTGATCAGGAGCCGGAAGCCCAGGCGGCACTTGTCGCCATGGATCCCCAGACCGGCGGAGTGCGGGCCATGATAGGAGGATACGATTTCAAGAAAAGCCAGTTTAACCGGGCCATGCAGGCAAAGCGCAATCCCGGTTCCGCCTTCAAGCCGATCATCTATGCGGCAGCCATCGACAAGGGGATGAGCCCGGCAACCCTCATCGACGACTCGCCTGCAGAATATGAGAGCGGAAAGGAGCAGGCATGGAAGCCTAAGAACTACGACAATATCTATCGCGGTCCGGTTACCATGCGCGAGGCGCTGACCAATTCCATCAATGTCGTCAGCGTCAAGATACTTGAATCCATCGGCGTCAACACGGCCATAGAATACGGCAAGAAACTGGGAATCAGCTCCCCCCTCGCCGCCAACCTGACTCTCGCCCTTGGTTCATCAAGTCTTACACCAATGGAGCTCACCAGCGCCTATGCCGTATTTGCCTCCGGAGGCTTCAGGGTCACCCCTTATTTTGTGACCAAGGTGGTCGACCGTGAAGGAAACATCCTGGAAGAAACTACACCTCTCCCGCTGCCCGTCTTCGCTTCAACTACCTCTGCAGTCAATTTGACCACGGAAGATGGTAAAAAACCAATTTCTGCCGCCAGCAGCATGACGGCAGTCCCGGTTATTTCTCCCGAAACCGCCTACATTATGACCAACCTCATGCAAAGTGTCGTAACCAGCGGTACCGGTCAAAGGGCAAGGGCACTTGGCCGGCCGGTGGCAGGCAAAACCGGGACTACCAATGACATGAAGGACGCCTGGTTTATCGGCTATGTGCCACAGTTGGTAGCCGGTGTGTGGGTTGGCTATGACCAGGAACGGTCCCTGGGCGCCGGCGGCTCAGGCGGCCAGGCAGCGGCCCCCATCTGGACAGAGTTCATGCAGCGTGGTCTGGCCGGAGTATCGGTTACTAATTTTCCTGTTCCCGGCAACGTTACCTTTGCCTGATCAATCCGCGCACCGGACGATTGGCCAGGGAAGGAAGCGAAGGCAGTGTAACCGAGTGCTTTATCCCCGGAACAGAGCCAACATCATATGATGGGGATGCCACCAACGCAGGCGATGAAATTAATTAATTTTTTCTTTATCTCGTGCGGCAACAGATTTTTTTCCATTGCATAAGTTATTGATTTTTAACTATATTTCACGAATGCTCTTTTGGCGGGCATTCGCAAAAAGTGATCTTTGCCATCCTTTGCTGGACCTTGAAAGGGGGAAATAGAGCTGCCTAAAACTGCTACCCTCTTAAAAAAAAATGTTTTTTTTTAAATAAACCCTTGCAAACGGCAAATATATGACTATAGTATTTCCAATTCTTACTCTAAAGGAGGGTTTATCATGACTAAAGCAGAACTCGTTGAGGCAGTAGCAAAATCCGCAAGCCTGACCAAGGGTGCAGCTGAAAAAGCAGTCGGCGCTTTCATCTCGACTGTTAGCGGCGCGCTGAAAAAAGGCGACAGGGTTACTCTGGTAGGCTTCGGCAGCTTCGAAGTTGCAAGCAGAAAAGCCCGCACCGGTAGAAACCCACAGACTGGCAAGGAGATCAAGATTGCTGCTGCCAAGGTTCCCAAATTCCGTCCTGGCAAAGCTCTTAAGGATGCAGTTGCTTCCAAAAAGAAGTAACGATCTCCCAAATGTGATTTTCTCACATTAAATCTGACTTGTCTGGTGCCCATACATACATATAAGCCATACAAGAACCCCGCCTCTGGCGGGGTTTTTTTTATTCCCGATGGTTGCCATAACCCTCATGCCTTTCCAATATCAGCATCTCGTATATACTCTACAGATGTTGTATTAACGGCCCGTTATGTTATTATGTCTGCAAAATGCCCGCCCCTGCTTCAGGCCCGCTGTCAAGGAGCACTTCATGTGTAAAATCTTTAGTCGATTACTCTTTCTTTCCTTCTTTTTCAGCTGCGGCTGCACCATGTTCGGCGCCTGGCGAACCATACCTCCACCGGGAGGATGCGACCAGTGCCACACCGTCTCCATTACCAACAACTGGAAAGTAGCTTACCACGCACCCACCCTCACCGACGAGCGAGACCGTGACTACTTCCAGACCGAAGCCTACAACATGCCCGACACCTCAAAACCCACCTCGGTGCTGGAATTGAGCAAAGTGGAAGAGCTTCGTTGTTTCGAGTGCCATAAATCGCCAAATGCTGCCCATAAGGGAAGAAAGGGGCGTTTCCACCATTGAAAAGAACCTTCCGCAAGACCAAGATAATTGCCACTCTGGGGCCAAGCAGTTCTTCTGAAAAGATCATAGCCCGCCTCATGGATGCTGGTGTCGATGTTTTCCGTCTCAACTTTTCCCATGGCTCCCAGCAAGAAAAAACAGCTCTCATCACCACCATCCGGGCTCTTTCGGACAGGAAAAAGGTGGCAATTGCCATTCTTGCCGATCTCCAGGGGCCGAAGATCAGGACCGGCCGCATGGCCGATGGTGCCATTCGCCTGGTGAAGGGTGAAAAACTGGACATTACCACCGATGAAGTGCTCGGCCGTCCCGGACTGATATCCACCATCTACAAGGCCTTACCCCATGATGTGAAACCGGGATCGAAAATACTGCTTGATGACGGCATGATTGAACTGAAGGTTGTTTCAATCTCCGGTAACGTCGTTCACTGTAATATTATCGAAGGAGGGATGCTGAAAGATCTCAAGGGTATCAACCTTCCCGGGGTGGCAGTTTCTGCGCCTTCACTTTCCGATAAGGACCGGGCGGACCTGGAATTCTGCCTTGAGATGGGGGTTGATTTTGTCGCCCTTTCCTTTGTCCGACAGGCCTCGGATGTGGAGGGTATCAAGGAGATAATCCGTGGCAAGGGGCTCAATACGCCGGTGGTTGCCAAGATAGAAAAGCCTGAAGCCCTGCGCAACTTCAACAGCATCCTTGCCGTGACGGATGCTGTAATGGTTGCACGGGGGGACCTTGGTGTCGAACTGAGTGCAGAGCGGGTTCCCTGGTGCAGAAAAGCATAATCCGCGCCTGTAATGAGGTGGGCAAGCCGGTAATTACAGCAACACAGATGCTGGAGTCAATGATTGTGCATGCCCGCCCCACCCGCGCTGAAACATCCGATGTGGCCAATGCCATTCTTGACGGGACCGATGCCGTCATGCTATCCGGAGAGACTGCTTCCGGCGCTTATCCCATCGAGGCGGTGCGGACTATGGCCAAAATCGCCCTGGATATCGAACACGCTGAACTATGGCGTATTCCGGCCATAAAACAGGTACATAGCGACAACGTTCCTGAGGCCGTCGCCGAGGCCTCCTGTCACGCCGCATCGACACTGAAGGCCAAGGCTTTGGTTGTTTTCACCCAATCGGGAAACACTGCCGCCCTCATCTCAAAGTTCCGTCCGCAACTGCCCATTATCGCCTTTACACCATTTCCGGAGATCCAGCGCCGGCTTGCCCTCTATTGGGGGGTTAAAAGCTATCCTGTAGGCTCTGTGGGAGGCACCAGGCAACAGATAAAGGTCGGCGAGGAAACACTGATGACCACAGGCTTCAGGAAAGGTGACCTGGTCGTTGTCTCCATGGGAGTGCCCTTAGAAGCAAAAGGCTCTACCAATCTGATGAAAGTCCACCGGTTGGGCACTGAAGGCTACTATGAGATTTTCTGAACGGAGGCAGCATGAGAAAGCTTTTTGACGAGACGCGGATAAACCGCCTGGCGCTGAACAATCGTTTCGTCCGCTCCGCCACCTGGGAAGGAATGTGTGAGGAGGACGGGCGCCCTACGGCAAGGTTAGCTGCCTATTATGCCAATCTTGCCAGAGGAGGAGCAGGGCTTATCATCACCGGCTATGCTTTCATACGCCCTGACGGCAAGCAACTTCCCGGTCAGATGGGTATTCATGACGACTCTTTCGCCCCGCCCATGCGTGATCTGACTGCAGCGGTCCATGGCGCCGGCGGGAAAATCTGTCTGCAGATGGTCCATGCCGGAGGGCAGACCTCTGCCAAGGTCATCGGCACCAGACCTGTGGCCCCATCGACGCTCCAGACCCCCCAGTTCCCGGAAGAGCCGGCAGAGCTTTCCCTGCAGGAGATAGGAAATATGGTCCGGCTTTTTGGCGATGCCGCCGCAAGAGCCAAGGAGTGTGATTTCGACGCAGTTCAGCTGCATGCGGCCCATGGGTATCTGATCAACCAGTTCCTCTCCCCCCTTACCAACCGGAGAACTGATGCCTATGGGGGATCCATCGAGAACCGCTGCCGCTTCCTCCTTGAATGTTATGCCAGTGTGCGTAAAGGGTGGGTAATGAATTTCCGGTGTTGGTCAAGCTCAATGGCGACGATAACCTTGCCGGGGGGTTGACTCTTGAAGATGCGCTCTTTGCTGCCCGCGCTCTTGATCAGGAGGGAATTGACGCCATCGAGGTGAGCGGCGGCACTCCCGCTTCGGGAGATTTGGCCCCTGTTCGACAGGGCATTTCCACCCGCGAGCAGGAGGCCTACAACCTGCCAATGGCTTACCGGATTAAGGAAGCAGTCTCCTGTCCGGTCATGGTCGTAGGTGGGCTCCGATCCTTCGAGGTCATTGAGGGAATTGTCCGCCGCGGTGAAGCTGACTACATCTCCATGTCGCGCCCGTTTATCCGTGAACCAGAGCTGGTAAGGCGATGGGAGAAGGGTGACGAAGCCAGGGCAACCTGTATTTCATGTAACGGCTGCTTCAAGCCCGGCTTGAAAGAAGGGCAGATTTATTGTGTCGTGAATAAAATCGAAAGGGAAAACAAGGGAATGTCGCTATAACCTTTCTTTTACGAAGCTGCATGGTATATAAGCCTCAGTCGAGGGCTTTTTTGTCAGCTATGCTCACGGGTTGCATGGAATTGGATATCTTTCCAGTTTTCCATGGTGTTGTCCAGCCGCCACTGGCTCCCCGCCAGGTAGGCCAGATTCCCCTCCCCGTCCCGGTACAGACTCATGGCTTCCTTCTTTTCAAATTCGTCCATTTTCTTCTTATCACCTGTCACCCAGCGGGCAGTTACATAGGAAACCGGCTCATAGGTGGCCTTGACCTTGTATTCATGCTCCAGCCGGTGCATAACCACGTCGAACTGCAGCAAACCCACAGCGCCGACAATCCAGTCGCTTCCCATCAAAGGACGAAACACCTGGGTAGTCCCTTCTTCCGCCAGCTGCACCAGCCCTTTTTCCAGAGCCTTCGATTTCATCGGGTCAAGCAGGCGCACCTTGCGGAAGTGTTCTGGGGCGAAATTGGGAATACCGGTATATTTAAGGTCCTCCCCTTGGGTAAAGGTATCCCCGATCTTGATGGTACCATGGTTATGAATGCCGATGATATCGCCCGGATATGCCTCATCCACATTGGTGCGATCCTGGGCCATGAAGATCGTGGCATTGGCAATCTGCACCTCGCGGCCGAGGCGGATATGCCTGACCTTCATGCCCCGGGTGAATTTCCCGGAACAGATGCGGAAAAATGCGATGCGGTCCCGGTGGGCCGGTCCATGTTTGCCTGGATCTTGAAAGTAAAGCCGGAAAATGCCTCCTCGTAGGGGAAGACCTCTCTCGTTTCAGTTTCCCGCGGCTGCGGTGGTGGCGCGTGCTCGATAAAAGTATCCAGGAGCTGTTGAACACCAAACGTGTTGATGGCACTGCCGAAAAAGACCGGCGTCTGCAGCCCGGCCAGATATGCCTCCTGCTCAAAGGGATGGGCTGCACCTTCCAAAAGTTCCACATCGTTGCGCAGCTCTTCCACCTGAGAACCAAGCAGCTCATCCAGAAGAGGGTCGTCCAGCCCCTTCACGGTAATGGTCTGGCCGGTACCCCGGTCAGCCTCGGGATCGAAAAAGGTCAGCTCTTTGCTATAGAGGTGGTAGGTGCCGCGAAATCTTTTGCCCATCCCAACCGGCCAGGTCATGGGCGCACATTGTATGTTGAGGGTGCTCTCGATGTCGTCGAGAAGGTCAAGGGTTCGCGTCCCTCACGGTCCAGCTTGTTGATAAAGGTCATGATCGGCGTATGGCGCAACCGGCATACTTCCAAAAGCTTCTTCGTCTGGCTTTCCACCCCTTTTACCGAGTCGATCACCATCAATACTGAGTCCACGGCAGTAAGGGTCCGGTAGGTATCTTCGGAGAAATCGTTATGACCTGGGGTATCGAGAAGATTGATCTCGTAATCCCGGTAGGTGAACTTCATCACCGACGAAGTGACCGAAATGCCGCGCTGTTTCTCCATCTCCATCCAGTCCGATGTGGCATGGCGTGCGGCCTTTCGCGCCCGGACCTCCCCTGCCTGCTGGATGGCGCCGCCGAAAAGCAGCAGCTTTTCCGTTATGGTCGTCTTTCCAGCATCGGGATGGCTGATGATGGCGAAAGTGCGCCTGCTGTCAGTTTCCTTCTCAAAATGCTTCTTCATTAACCTGCTCCTGTACCTGGCAAAGCAATTAGTGCAGACGAAAGAAAGGCGAAGAGGTTATCTTCGCCTTAGGAAGTACCGTTAAATAATGCCATGTCGCCCCTAAAAGGGCAATAAAAAACTGGGTTTGCCGATGGCCCATCCAGAAAACCTCTTCCTTTTATAGTTATCTAAGTGATAGATTTAAATGATGGACAGGACGATGCGCTCTCCCCTGCTGATCGATACCCATTGTCACCTTGCTGACCGGGCCTTTGCCGGCAGGTTGCCTGCCGTTATCCGGGCAGGAAGGATGGCCGGAGTGATGAAATTCATCGTCCCGGCAATCGAGCCGGAGGAATGGCAAAGGCTTCAAGTTCTCCATAAGTCCCATTCGGAAATTTTTCCAGCCTATGGCCTGCACCCGATGCATGCACGACTATTTTCCCGGAACATACTGGAGGAGCTTGAGTCATGTGCGCGATCGGCCATAGCTATTGGCGAGATCGGATTGGATTACACCCTGGCCGTATCCAGGAAATACAGATGTACTCTTTCCGCCAACAACTCAGGCTTGCTCGAAAGCTGGACTTGCCGGTCCTGCTCCACTGCCGCAATGCCTTTCAGGACCTGATAACCATTCTGCAAGATGAGGGGGAGGGGCTGATCAGAGGAGTAATGCATGCCTTTTCCGGCAGCATGGAAACTGCGGTAAAATGTATGGGTATCGGGCTTTACATTTCCATGGCCGGGACGGTCACTTTCGCCAATGCGGTCCGTCCGGTGGCTGTGGCCAGGAAAATGCCGCTCAGCCACCTGCTCCTTGAAACGGACGCGCCAGACCTTTCCCCCGAACCCTACCGTGGCACGCGCAATGAACCCGCTTTTCTCATGGCAACAGCAACCAAGATAGCCGAAATCAAGGGGCTGACTCTTGGAGAAGTTGCCGCCCAGACATCCAGGAATGCCGTCGAACTGTTTCGGTTGCCGGCATTATTAATTTAGATTTTTCAACTACAATCACGAGGTTTATACATGTCGGCTTTGCACCGTTTTTCACGAACCGAATTGCTCGTTGGCCCGCAAGGGCTCGCCAAGCTCAAGGAAAGCTCAGTCGCTGTTTTCGGTCTTGGGGGTGTCGGCAGCTATGCCGCCGAGGCATTGTGCCGGGCCGGAATCGGCAAGCTGGTGCTGGTGGATTTCGATGACATCTGCCTGACCAATGTCAACAGACAGCTACATGCCATGGATGGCACTGTCGGCAAGGCAAAAGCCACCGTCATGGCTGAGCGGTTGCGGCTGATCAATCCTGAGGCAGAGATCATCCCCTTCAAGGATTTTTATACTGCCGAAAACAGCGACTTTCTCCTGGCCAGCGGCTACGATTATGTGGTCGACGCCATCGATCACTTCACCAGCAAGCTCCATCTAATTGTGACATGCAGGGAACGGCAGATACCGATTATTTCCAGCATGGGCGCAGCCGCCAAACTGGACCCGACCCAGGTAAAGGTTGCCGATATCGCTGAAACACACAAATGCCGCATGGCCCGTTCCATGAGGAAGCTGCTGCGGAAGAAGGGTATACCAAAAGGGGTACAGGTCGTCTATTCCACCGAGGAATACCGTGAGCCTGAGGTTAAGGATGGTGGCTGCAAAGGCAACTGCATCTGCCCCAACAAGGACAATCAGCAGTTTTCCTGCGAACACCGTCGGGTAATTCTCGGCAGTATCTCCTATATTCCTTCCATCTTCGGCCTTACCATGGCCGGAGTCGTGGTCAATTCCCTTCTTGATGCCAATAAAAAATGACCACTGTTGACCGCTCTCTTTTTCCCGCTATACTTTTCTTTACCTCACTTTTATTGGTGCATGACAGGAGGATACCATGGGAAAAGAGTACACGGTACAGGAAGCGCTGAAACTCGCCATTCAGGCCGAAAAGGACAGCATGGATTTCTATCGTCGTGCGGCTGCGGTAACGAAGAATGAGAGAGCCAGGAAAGTTCTGGAACTTTTGGCCAATGAAGAGGTCGGACACCTGAAGTCATTTTTCGACCATTACAAGGGGGGAGAATTCGGGGATCTCAGATCCTATATGGAGTCACCGCCCAACAAGAAAATGCCATTTTTCTTGCCCTGGAAAAGGCTGTCGACGAGGATACCCACGAACAGAAAGCGCTCGAAATCGCCCTCAAGGAAGAGAAGGCCTGCATTGAACAGTACACCCTGCTGGCCAAGGATATCGTCGATCCCCTGGTGAGAAAGATATTCGAGCAGGTGGTGAAAGAGACGCAAAACCACTATGAGATGATCGAGGACGAATACATGCATATCATGACCATGGTCCACAGGTCGGATCAGGACATCTACGTGAGGGAATAAATGTATTTATTATATTTAGTGGCTGCAATAATGATGTTGGCCAGCTCCGGCCATGTCCTGGCCGCCACCCAGGGAGATGTCAGGGGAATAAGCCTCCCCCCTGCCGAAAACCGGATTATCGATGAGAAATGCCTTGGCTGTCATAACCGGCAAAAGATCGATGCTGCTGTAAAACAGCGGAAAAGCATGGAAAAGATCATGCGCAAGATGGAGGAAAAGGGGGTTACCCTGACTGATGCGGATCGCCAGGTGCTGGGGCATTTCTGGCAACAGAACCCCTTGAAAAAAGACAAGTAGACCTAAGGTGAGGCCGATATGCAAGGCTCAAGTACGTTTGAGTTCCGAGTGAGCGGCAACAAGCAGATTGGCCCGCAATAATTTTTCAAAACCTGATAAAAAGCTCCCCATTCAGCGGGAGCTTTTTTATCAGATTGGACATGTTATTAAACGCTGTAGTCTCGGTAGTATCTTTTCACCTTTACCAGGTAATCTCTGGTTTCCCGCGGCAGCGACTCAGCATGCCTGTCAACGTTGCCGGGCCCCCAGTTATAAGCAGCCAGAGCGGAATCCACATTCCCCCCATAGCGGTTGAGCATATCCTTTAAAAACCTTGTTCCTGCCATTACATTCTGTTCGGCATCGAAAGAATCGGTCACACCCAGGCCCTTGGCAGTGGATGGCATGAGCTGCATTAGCCTTGTGCTCCCGCATGGGAAACGGCATGGGGATTGAAATTACTCTCCGCCTTTATCACTGCCTTGATCAACCCCGCCTCAACCCCATACCGCCTGGAAGCGCGAACGATAATAGTCTCCAGTGAGGAGTTCTGGGCTACAGGCAAAGTGGTGGCAGGGTGCTCTTCAGGAGCGATGCTTATCGCATTCGGGGCCTCATGGGAGGCTATGGGGTGCTGTCGCTGCTGCTCAAGGTATGTGGACAGGGCTCTGCTGATGGAATCAGCAGTGGGCATTGAACTGTAACCGTCATCGCTGCCTGCCGGAGATACTGCTGAACGCAGCATCTGCAGCCGGAGGATCTCTGCTGCCGTCTCAGCATCGGCGGGTGCTACACTGTTGACGGAGGTGGAGGTTTCGGAAGTTGTAAGAAGTTCAAAAAATTCATTTTCTTTTTGCCTGTCACCAGAGTTAATCCGCACCGATGACCGGACTGTTGCAACCTGTGGGGCGGATTCGATCTGATTTATGGCCATTGAGATATCCTAAGAGCTGGAAAAGGAAGCATCGTTAAAAAGGAGCTTCTTTTTCTTCAGTTTCTCGATCAGCGTAGTCCGTTTCAGGTTCAGAAGGTTCGCAGCTTCCTTCTTGTTCCCCCCGGTTTTCTCCAGTGCCTGCAAGATCAGCCGGTTTTCGAAATCTTCCACTGCACTGTTCAGGCAGAAACCGCTGTCGGGAAGGGTCAATTGTTCTGACTTTCCTGCAGATTTGATGCCACGGTATTTTTCCGGCAGATCATTGAAAAGGATGGTGCCGCTGCCTTTTATTATAACCATGCGCTCCACAAGGTTTTCCAACTCCCTGACATTTCCTGGCCAGTCGTAATTACACAAGATATCCATGGTGCTTTTGTCAAAAGATTGAACCTTACGCTGTTTATTCTTGTTGAACTTCTCTAGGAAATTGTTGATCAGCAACGGGACATCGGATTTTCGCTCTCTGAGCGGAGGCAGCATTATGGGAATGACAGACAGCCGGTAATAGAGGTCTTCCCGGAATATCTTAGAGGCTACAAGGTGCTCAAGGTTCTGATTGGTGGCAGCAATGATGCGTACATCCACTTTTTTTGTTCTGGCAGCACCGACCGGCTCCAATTCCTTGTTTTGCAGTACCCGCAACAGCTTTACCTGCAGGTTCGGTTTCATGTCCCCGATCTCGTCAAGAAACAGTGTTCCCCGGTCGGCCATCTCGAATCGGCCGATGCGTGTCGCTACTGCCCCGGTAAAAGAACCCTTCACATGGCCGAAAAGTTCACTCTCCAGCAAGTCATCGGGTATGGCAGCACAGTTGACCGGCACGAAATTTTTGGTCGCTCTGTTGCTTAAATCGTGGATGGCCTTTGCCACAAGCTCTTTGCCGGTGCCTGATTCACCTTGAATAAGGACGGTAGAGTCAGACCCGGCAACTTTTTCGATCATTTCGAAGAGGGAGAGCATTTTTTCACTCTCACCGATGATGTGATTCAACAGCGAACGGTTCTTGATACAAGGCTTGGCCTTGAAACTCTGACGTTGCAGCGTCTGGTGCTCAAGCCCCCTTTTTACATGGGTTTCCAGCTCTTCAAGGTTAAACGGTTTTTCCAGAAAGAAAAAAGCCCCTGCCTTGAGAAGATTCGCCGTCATCTCATAATTGGCAAAGGCGCTGTATGCGATGGTCACTATCTCCGGTCGCATTGCTTTCAGTTTTTTGATAAATTCCAGGCCGTTTTATACGCGGCATCATGATGTCGGTGATAACCATCTGCACATCGTTGAGTTCTATTTTCTCCAGGGCATCTTGGCCATCGCCTGCCTGGAACACCTGGTAGCCCTTATAACTGAGAAAGGCTGCAACGAAATCCCGGGTCTTCTTGTCATCATCCGCTATGAGTATTCTGGCACTTTCCATTTTTTCCCCATTCGTTCAGGTAAGATGGTGATGAAAGTTTTGACCGCCCCTCTTGCGTCAGGCAAAAAACATTATAGTCAACCACAGGTGCAATGTCAATAAAATGACTTGGCTTATTTTACCATTGTTGATTGGGTTTTCCATACATGGGAACCGATAGGAGATATTTCACCCTTCATTGGGCAGCACAGAAAAAACGCTAAACCAATGGCCATCTCCTACCGATTAGGGTAGGAAGGAGCTCATCAGTTCCTTTCATTTCTTAACCGATTATCAGGAGGATCTCGATGGAAAATGCGTTGCAGGTTAGGAATGAATCTGTAACAGGCGAACTGATCCAGCTTGTCAGCTTCTGTCTTGACCACGAAGAATACGGCTTCAATGTCTTGAAAGTCCGTGAAATCATCCGCCTGCTGAACATTACCCGGGTGCCCAACGCCCCTTCTTACGTCGATGGTGTCATTAACCTGCGTGGAAAGGTTATTCCCATAATCTCCCTGCGCAAAAAATTCAACCTTCCCGATGCAGAAATCGACAAAAGAACTCGTATCATGGTCATAGAATCAGGAAGCGAAATGATGGGTTTTATCGTGGATGAGGTTTCAGAGGTAATACGAATCTCTGCCGGGGATATCCAGCCGCCTCCGCCGGTCGCTAACAGCACTATCGACCTGGACTGCATGTCTGGGGTCGTAAATCAGGCTGAACGTCTGCTGGTGCTGCTGGACCTGGAAAAGATGTGCACCCATGAAGATAATTTGCTGTTCAGCAATGCCATGAATTGATCGGGAGCGGAAAATGCCTATTGATTGCGAAGACCAGGAATTGCTTGACGGCTTTCTTACCGAAAGCACCGAACTGTTAGAAAAACTCGATGACGATCTCGTCACCCTTGAGAAATCTCCTTCCGACACCGATCTTTTGAACAGAATTTTCCGCTCCATTCATACGGTTAAGGGGGCGTCTAGTTTTCTTGGTTTTGACTTGCTGGTCAAAGTAACCCATAAAACCGAAGACGTCCTGAATCGGTTGCGTAAAACCGAACTTTCCGTAAATCCTGAGATAATGGATGTCATTCTTGAGGCTGTCGATCTTGTAAAGGTGCTCCTCAATGATATCAAGGGTGGGGAAATTCAAGAGCGGGATATCGATACTACCATTGCCAAACTGCTTCCTTACCTTTCCGAAACAGCAGCGGGCTCGATACTCCCTTCGCCGGATCCGGTGGCTTCTTCTTGCGACACTAACCCTACAGCTTGGGATGAGCCGCCTGTCTCGGCGACAGACGGGGACGATCCTTCAATCAACCAGCCGGCCAAGGAGCAAGCAGCTGTTGAACAAGCCGGTAATCCAGCTGTCATCGCCCCTCCTTCGCAAAAGCCTGTCCCTGCAAAAACCGAGGAACTTGCAGATAGTGCCACCGTGCGGGTTGATGTCAAAAGACTGGACGATCTGATGAACCAGGTCGGCGAGCTGGTGCTGGAACGCAACCGTATGGTGCAGCTCTATAGCGATTTTCAGGAAGGCCTCGATCCAACCGGCTTCAGCGACGAGTTCGGCAAATTGACCAAACGGCTTAATTTCGTTACCTCGGAATTGCAGATGCAGGTTCTGAAAATGCGCATGATTCCCGTGGAAAAGGTTTTCAAGAAATTTCCCAGGATAGTTCGCAATCTTGCCAGAGAGCTTGGCAAAGAGGTTGAGCTTCTGATTTTTGGTGAGGAAACCGAGCTTGATCGTTCCGTGGTCGATGAAATCGGCGACCCGTTGATCCATCTGATCAGAAACGCCTTGGACCATGGACTGGAAACGCCGGAGGAGCGAACAGCTGCCGGCAAACCGGCAAAGGGCACCGTAGTCCTCTCTGCTACCCACGAAGGGAATCAGATCGTCATCAGCATCAAGGACAATGGCCGTGGTATAAATCCGGAAAAGGTTGCCAGGAAGGCCCTTGAAAAAGGCCTTGTTACAGATGAGCAGCTGGCGGCTATGGGCACCAGGGAAATTCTCGATCTCATCTTTCTTCCCGGATTTTCCACGAAAGAACAGACCACCGATCTCTCCGGCAGGGGGGTAGGCATGGATGTTGTGCGTACCAATATCAGAAAATTGAACGGCATCATTGAAATTAAAAACGAAGTGGGACAGGGATCGGAATTCATTCTCCGGCTGCCCCTTACCCTTGCCATAATTCAGTCCCTCCTGGTGCAAGTGGAAAGTGAGATATATTCCATACCCCTTTCTGCGGTTATCGAGACTATCAAGTTCAACAGAGCGTCTTTCACCAGGTTGGGGGCCAGGAAGTTCTTAAATTGCGGGACTCGGTGTTGCCACTGGTTCGTCTGCACCGGCTCTTTGGTTGCCAGGGGGAATCCCTGAGCAGAGACACCTGTTATGTGGTTGTCGTGGGAGTTGCCGAAAAGCGAGTAGGACTGGTAGTCAGCAGGCTTATGGGCCAACAGGAAGTGGCGATAAAATCCCTCGGCAGCTTCCTGGCAAACCTTCCGGCCATTGCCGGCTCTACCATTCTCGGCGACGGCAGTGTGGCTCTTATCGTCGATCCTCTGGCATTCGTTCAACACGGTGACAATTAATAACTCAAACGCATTTCAATCAGGCACTTTATGGAACCCACGTTTTTCCCCGAACTTAAAGCTCCCAATGCAAAGATCTCCGATAAGGACTTCGAGATCCTCAGGGATTACATCTATAATCTGTGCGGCATTTATTTCCATACCAGCAAGAAATACTTTCTTGAGAGCCGCATCGGCCGCCGCATGGACGCAACCAAGGTCAAAAGCCATGCCGAGTACTACCAGTACATAAGAAGCAGTGTTACCGGCAGTTCGGAATTGCGTTATCTTCTGGATGAAATCACCACCAACGAAACCTGTTTTTTCCGCAATGGCCCACAACTTGCGGCCATGGAAAACAAGTTCATACCCGAAATCGTCGAAACCAAATCAAAGATGGGATTCCGCAAATTGAGAATCTGGAGTGCCGGATCTTCCTCGGGCGAAGAAGCCTATACCCTTGCCATGATCCTGCTTGAAAAGCGGACCTCGTTGCTCAAGGACTGGATAATCGAAATTGTCGGCACGGATATTAACGAGACCGTTATCGCCCAAGCCAAGGAAGGCATTTATGGCTCGTATTCTGTTCGCAACGCCCCTGACTATTATCGCCGTAAATATTTCAGCATGGAGTCGGCTGACCGTTTCAAACTCGCCCCGGAAGTCAAGAAAATGGTCAATTTCTCCCTTCTTAACCTTTACGATGAAAATAAAATGCTATTCATGAAAAGCTTTGACTTTATTTTCTGCGCAAACGTTCTCATATATTTTGACCTGGCTTCAAAGTCCAAGGTGGTGCAGCATTTTTACAACAACCTGCAACCCTACGGCTACTTTTTTGTCGGTCAGTCGGAATCGCTGCACGGGGTAAGCGAAAAATTCAAAACAATCCATTTTCCCGGCGGATTCGCCTATAACAAATAAGGACCTTACTATGTTTGACAACGGCCTGATGGTTAAAGCACAAACCATGGTGGATGCCATCTCCGAGCTGCCCACCATCCCCCATGTCGCCACCAAAGTCATTGATCTGCTCGACAAGCCGGAGGTCGAACTGGACGAAGTTGCAGACATGATCCTTACCGATCAGGTGCTTGCTGCACGGGTGATAAAGATGGTCAACTCACCTTTCTACAAGCCGGCCCACGAAATCAAATCCGTGAAACGCGCCCTGATCTACCTGGGTTTCCGTCACATCCGGGAGCTGGCCTTTACCTGCTCATTTATCGATGTCTTTCAGGGCAAAGACGGTGCTTTCGACATCAGAACCTTCTGGGAGCATTCTTTCGGTGTGGGCATCGTTGCCAAGATCATAGCCCAGCGGTTCCGCTACCCAGATACCGAGAAGGCCTATCTCGTCGGTATTGTCCACGACATCGGCGAAGTATTTTTAAGCTACTATAAGCGTAGTGACTTCGAAAAACTGCTGGAGTCCATCAAGGGCAAATCATACAGAATGTTTGAGGCTGAAAAGGAATATTTCGGTACCAGCCACAGCGAAATCGGACTCTGCATCGCCAGAAAATGGAATTTCCCCCCAGAGTATTGTGAAGTCATAGCCCTCCACCATGCGCCTGAAGATGCAACCATTGACCCGACACTCGTTTCCATTGTCAACCTGGCAGATCTTTTCTGTTCCGTGCGTCAGCTGGATTATGGCGGCAAGTCCTGGGTAACCTTCAACCTGGCCGATGAAAAATCCTGGTCCATACTGAAAAACTACGCCCCACATCTTGCCGATTTCGATGTGGAAAGATTCTGTTATGAGCTGGATGACCGGGTGCCGGAAATTCAGGAACTGGTTCAATCTATTTTTCAGGGAGTTGTTGCGGAGTAACCATGACCCCAATGCATCAGGCAGATTGAAAGTTCTGGTCGTCGATGATTCTTGCTTCATGAGAATGGCGATCCGCGGCATTCTGGCCAAAGACCCACAGATAGAAATAGTCGGCATTGCCGCCGATGGAATCGAAGGCATTGAAAAAGCTATCGAACTGCGTCCGGATATCATTACGATGGATGTGGAAATGCCGCGCATGGACGGGATTGCTGCCCTCAAGCAGATCATGGCCAAAGCTCCCACTCGGGTCCTGATGGTTTCAACCCTTACCTGTGAAGGAGCCAAGGCAACCTTTGAAGCGCTGGAAGCAGGTGCAATAGATTATATTCCAAAAAATATCAGCGACTCCTCTGAAGCCCAGAAGGTCTTCCGCGAGGAACTGCTGAACAAGGTCAAACAAGCCGGCAGCTCACTCGTTCAATTCGGCACCAGTGTCAAACGCAGCATTGCCCCCTCCCCTGCCGCCATTACCAAATCCAGATTTTCCAAACGAGTGAACTGCGTCGCATCGGCGCCTCAACCGGTGGTCCGGTTGCCCTCCAGGAAGTGCTTTCCCGCATACCGGCAAACTTCCCTTTCGGCATTATGGTGGCAATCCACATGCCCAAGGCATTTACCGGCCCCTACGCCGAACGGCTGAATGCCAAATGTTCACTGGAAATACATGAAGCCAAGGATGGCGATGTTCTGCGGCCGGGACTCGTTCTCATTGCTCCCGGAGGACGGCATACATCAATAGTCAGGCAAGGAGCCGGCCTGACTGTAAAGACCGATCCTACCACCCTTTTTCCCCAATACCTCTATATTCCCTCTGTGGATCAGATGATGCACAGCCTTGCCGAGGCCAGCAACGGCTCCATGCTTGGTGTGGTGCTTACCGGCATGGGTAGCGACGGGTTCAAGGGGATGCAATTTTTAAAAACAAAGGGAGGGGTTACACTGGTGCAGGATGAGGCGACTTCAACCATCTATGGGATGCCCAAAGCCTGTATCGATGGGGGTGTTGCCGACGAGGTTCTGCCTCTGGAGCAGATAGGATTTGAAATAGCGAGGATTGCCGGCTGATCTTATCTCTCGGCACTCAAATAGATGCCTTCTCTTGTTGCCTGCGCCCGGCACTGGGAAAACCCCTGCCGCTTCAACCGAAAGAGCAGAAAAGGCGCCGCCGGAACCAGACAATCTTTGAAAAACAGCCGCAGCTGCTGCTTGTCGTTCACAACCGTCCGGAAATCATTAAGGTGCGACAACTGCGTTTCCGGTACGGAGATAAACTCGCCCCCCACAGCCGGCGAAGCCTTGGTGAATAGCGATTCCAACGGGATTTCGCGCTTCTTGCCCGGCAGTAAAGTCATGGCAATTACTCTGGCCGTGATCATCCACTTCATGTTTGTTATCTTTTTTCTCTGAATTCAGTTTTACATCCAGTTATTTTTTGCCTTGCTGTCCGCTGAAGGAGAGAACAACTGTCCTTTCAATACCACTTTCCGGCTGGCGCAAGCGCAGACGCAGTTCTTTGGCTGTCTCAGCCTCTCCCGGAAAGAAGATGAAGCCGTTGGCCAGGTGCTCTTCAGGAATTACCTTCCCCTCAAGGCTCTTGGCACGGATATCATCCATGATGCGACGCCCCCTTTCCAGAGAACTTCCTTCACCGGCCCCGCCGATAACCGCTCCTCCTGCTGTCCCGAGGCTCCGGTTCGCAAAGCGGCCTCACCCACACTCCTGCCGCTGACAATGCCCAAAGCGGCACCAAGGACAGTTCCTGCAGCAGCACCCAGTACCGCCCCTTTGCCTGCCCCTTTACCGAAATATGAGGCAAGTTGAGTGGAACTTTCCAGACGTGAGATGGCCACATTGGTCGGGATTATCCTCCAGTAGCCATTTTTTCCATCAACCAGAAACGTCTGATCAGCCACTATTTCCGCACTCTTGCCGCTCTTGTTGTCCAGCACCAACTGCACTGGAAGAAGGCCGGTTCCCTTCACATCGAAGCCAAAGGCATCCTCTGCGGCATCGCTATCCGCATATGCTTCTCCGCCGACCATGATCCCATCCATTTGCTGGAAATTGGCATAAGCTCAGGTGGTTTGAATGCCGCATATTGAGTCTTATACCTGGTACAGCCACCGACCGAAATTATGAGTATAATCAGGAAAATCCAAAATTGCTTCATCGATTTCCTCCTGAGAGACTGCAACTGGGATCCTTATTATACTTATAACAGCGGCCAGCTGATGTGCAACCTACCTTTCTTCAGCATCCTCTGCCAAGTATCCGAATTTACTGTTAAAATTCAAAGCTTGCAAAAACGCCCTGTAAGGGCATTTTTACCCCCAGTCCAAGGGTCTAGGCTGTTCCATAAGACAAAATAGCCAGGATGGCGATTTTGAAAGAAATCGCCATCCTGGCTGCCATTTAACCCGTTTTGCTCCTGATAAAAACTAAGCTGCGGGCATCGCCACTGGATGGCAGACGGAATTCCTCCACCGCACTGACGGTCAGACCCATCTGCTCCAATTTTACTTTCGCATGTTCCGCTTCCTCGCGGCCCTCTTTTCCCTTCATGGCAATGATCATTCCTTCAGGCTTCATAAGTCTCTTGGCCATACCGGCAAAGGTGAGGATATCGGAAAAGGCGCGAGAGACGACCGCATCGGCTTTGTTGTCCGGTTGCAGCTGTTCAGCTCTGCCATGGACGGCTTCAAAACCTGCTAATCCAATGAGCCTTGCCACATTGCGCTGAAAGATTATTTTTTTCTCCACTGCATCAACTGAGGTAACCCTCAGCGCCGGCATTATTATTTTCAGCGGTATGCAGGGAAAACCGGCACCGGAACCAATATCCACCAGCATGGCATCGGCCTTAACAAACTTGGCCAAGGCCAGTGAATCGACAAAATGCTTTATGACAATATCTTCGTCGGAGTTTATGGCAGTTAGATTAATTTTCCGGTTCCATTTCTTAAGTTCTTCCGCGTACAGAACTAATTTTTCCACCTGTTCGGGAGACAGTTGCAACCCGAAATCCGCCGCCCCGCATTCCAGCATTTTTCTCGTTGCCGTATTCACTGCCCGCTCCGCGATTTCAAGGCAATGGAAAGTATGGTTATGGCTGCCGGAGTTACCCCTGGGATGCGTGACGCCTGGCCAAGGGTATCGGGTTTGAATTTATGCAGCTTCTCCTGAACCTCTGCCGACAATCCCGGCAAACCCATATACTGCATATCCTGGGGAATCTTTGTGTGCTCCAGTTTTTTTGCTCTACCCACCTGCTCAAGCTGCCTGTCAATGTAGCCCTGATATTTTATCTGTATCTCCACCTGCTCCCGCACATCAGCCGGCGTCTCCATGATTTTCTCGTCAATCCTTGACAGATCGCTGCTGGTGAAGTCCGGACGCCTGAGAAGCTGCTCATAGGTAAGGGCATTCTGCACCCCTTTCAGGTCAAAATCCTCAAGAAAATCGACATCAACCTGGGAAGGGAGCAGTTTTTCCTGGCGCAGTCGCTGCAACTCCTCTTTAATCATTTCTTTTTTCCTGAGAAATATCCCGTATTCTTCATCCCTGACCAGTCCGATTTCGTAGCCCCGCTCCCGCAATCTCAGATCTGCATTGTCCTCTCGCAACAGGAGCCTGTATTCAGCGCGGGAAGTAAACATGCGGTATGGTTCCTTGCTTCCCATGGTCACAAGGTCATCAATCATCACGCCGATGTAAGCGTCGTTCCTGCCAAGGATAAGCGGCTCCCTTCCCTGCACCCGCAAGGCGGCGTTGATACCTGCCAGCAACCCTTGGGCCGCAGCCTCCTCATAGCCTGAGGTACCATTTATCTGCCCTGCATGATAGAGGTTCCTGGCCGGTTTTGTCTCCAGGGAAGCATGGAGCTGAATCGGGTCCACGTAATCATACTCGATGGCATAGGCAGGACGCATTATTTCTACCCTTTCCAAACCTGCTATCGATCGGTAAAACTTCCACTGGACATCGATCGGCAGTGATGTGGAAAGCCCGCTGGGATAGACCTCCACCGTATCCAGCCCTTCCGGTTCGATGAAGGTTTGATGGCGGTCCTTTTCCGGAAAGCGGACCACCTTGTCTTCTATGGACGGACAATATCGTGGGCCGACCCCCTCTATGATACCCGAGTATAGGGGTGAGCGGTCCAGGCCAGAGCGATGATGTCATGGCTCCGTTCGTTAGTATAGGCTATGTGGCAAGGCACCTGCTTATTTAATATCCGCTCCGTTGAAAAGGAAAAGGGAATGGCTGATCATCGCCATATTGGGCCTCAAGCTGCCAAAATCGATGGTGCGACTGTCCAGCCTGGCCGGTGTTCCCGTTTTCAGCCTCCCAACATCGAAGCCAAGCTCCCTGAGATTGTCGGACAAGCCCACTGACGGAAGATCGCCCGCCCTACCCCCGCTATAATGAACAAGGCCGATATGGATCAAGCCCCGCATGAAGGTGCCAGTGGTAAGAATCACCGTTTTGGTCATATGCCGCACCCCGGCTTTGGTGTCTACACCAACAACCGTCTCTCCATCCATCACCAGGGCAACTACCTCTGCCTGCTTGAGGTGAAGGTTTTCCTGCTTCTCCAGAACCCGTTTCATCCTGAGACGATATTGCTGCTTATCAGCCTGGGCCCTTGAAGCGCGGACCGCCGGTCCTTTTTTTGTATTGAGAATGCGGAATTGAATACCGGTGGCGTCGATGTTTTTCGCCATCTCGCCTCCCAAGGCATCAATTTCCTTGACCAGGTGCCCCTTAGCCAATCCACCAATAGCCGGATTGCAAGACATCAGGGCTATGGCATCCAGATTTATCGTTAACAGTAAAGTTTCACAACCCATCCTGGCTGCCGCCAGAGCCGCCTCGCAACCGGCATGCCCCCCACCCACCACAATCACGTCATATTCTTTATCATATACTATCAACGTCCCACTCCAAACATATTGCCGATTATAAACCTTAACCCCTTTTCAACAATTACGCCTTTACCAGCAAGCCTTGACGACAAATGTTTCACGTGAAACATATCATTTGCCGATACAGAATTGCTGGAATATCCTATCCAACACATCATCGGCAGTAGTTTCACCAGTCACTTCACCCAACGAATCAAGAGCATCACGAAGATCTATGGCCAAGAGGTCAAGATTGACTTCCCGATCCAGGTTGTCCTTAAAGTTGGCAAGTGCATTACGACAACTAGTCAAAGCATCACGATGCCGCACTTGGGATATGGCAACAAATTCTCGGTTGTCATGATCGGGATGATGGATAAAAAAATCGAAAATTGCCTGCTGCAAATCGACAAGTCCATGACCGGTATGGGTGGAAATGGACAGGACCGGCAATTCTGGTTCAAATGGAAGAACATAAGAGCCATCAATGTCAGACTTATTTTTAACGACCATGAAGTTGAATCCAGAAAGCTTCTCAAGTATCGACTGGTCTTCAACACTAAAGGGAGATGAGGCATCAACAACAAAAAGAACCAGATCAGCTGAGGGCAGTTTTTCCAGTGACAGCTTAACCCCTTCCTTTTCCACATGGTCGTCTGATTCACGTATGCCGGCGGTATCGAGCAGTTTAACCGGAAGCCCCTTAATGGTCATTTGCTCTTCGATAAGATCACGGGTAGTGCCGGGAATGGCAGTGACAATAGCCCGCTTTTCACGCAAAAGTGCATTGAGGAGACTAGATTTTCCCACATTGGGTTTGCCGGCAATAACCACCGAGACCCCTTCGCGGATAATTCTCCCTCTGAAAACCCCGACAGCAATTCATCCAACATAAGAAGTGAGGAATCGATATTCTGCTATATGTTCTTTGGCAGAAACATCAATATCTTCTTCGGGAAAGTCAATAAAGGCTTCAAGAAAAGCAAGGGAAGAAAGGAGATATTCCTTCAATTGGAACAAGTGCCGGGAAAGAAGGCCTTCACGCTGATGCTGGGCAAGGTTAAGGGACATCTCCGACTTGCTGCGTATGATATCCATAATGGCTTCAGCCTGAACCAGATCGATACGTCCATTGAGGAAAGCACGTTTGGTGAACTCTCCTGGATCGGCAAGGCGCACTCCCTGTCGCAGCACAAGGGCCAGAATGCGTCGAACAACCAGATAGCCGCCATGACAGTGGAGTTCAAGAACGTCTTCGCGGGTGAATGAGTGGGGTCCCCGCATAAGGACAACCATGGCCTCATCAAGGATGGTGGTAGAATCGGGATCGAATATAACCCCATAATAGAAACGGTGGCTTTTTAGGCCACCGTCACGACTCCTGCGGAAGATGCGATCGGCAATTGAAAGGCAATCCGGACCGCTTATCCTTATAATGCTTATACCACCCTCCCCGATGGGAGTACTGATCGCTGCTATTGTGTCACGCAGATACATCTCTTTTCACCCGGTATTCTACGTCTGCTCAGGCAGGCAAAGACTTATTGATGTAAGCCTGCTGGGCAATTGTCAGAATATTGTTGATGAGCCAGTACAATACCAGACCGGCAGGAAAATTGAGAAACATGAAGGTGAAGACGACCGGCAAGGCCAGCATCATCTTTGCTTGAATGGGATCCATGTTGGTAGGAGTCATTTTTTGTTGAATGAACATGGTCACACCCATGATGACGGGAGTTACATAATAGGGGTCCTTGGCAGAGAGATCGGTGATCCACAGCACAAATGGTGCATGGCGTAGTTCAATGGAAAACATCAAGGCCTTGTAAAGAGCGAAAAAAACGGGGATCTGCACAAGCATCGGCAGACATCCCCCATCGGATTAACCTTGTGGGTCTTGTAAAGATCCATCACGGCACGGTTCATGGCATCACGATCATTCTTGAACTTTTCCTTGAGCTCGGCCATTTTCGGCTGCAGCTTCTGCATCTCCTTCATTGACTTGTAGCTCTTGTGGGTGAGGGGAAAGAAAAGCACCTTGAGGATGATGGTAATGATGATAATGCCAGGCCATAGTTATGTGTATAGGAATAAAAGAACTTGATTGAACGAAGAAGCGGCTTGGCTAAAGCAGAAAACCAGCCGAAATCGATGGCCTCTTCCAGTCTGCTTCCTTGGGCTTTAAGAATATCCAGATCTTTTGGACCATAAAAAAGGCGGTAATCAATTGAAGCACTTTGCCCCGGATTGAGGGAAAGTGGTGAAGACGTGACGTTAGTCTGGACATAATTGTCGCTTATTTTAGCTACACGCGCAGAAGCTATGCTGTTTTTGACGGCAATGACGGCGTCCATGAAATATTTGTCGGCAAAGGCAGCCCATGAAACATTATTGTCGAACTGCTTCGGCCCTTTCGCGATATCGGAGACCTTGTCGGTTATTACTTTATCACCAGCCATTGTGACGGGACCGTATACTTCATATCTACCATCGCCAGCCTCTGCAACCAGACGATTGTAGTTTACCAGCGAAATGGCTCCTTCAACCCGTGACGAACCGGTGTTGATCAATTCCTGATGAAGATTGATGCCATAACCATTACCGGAAAAGGAGTAGACCTTTTTCAGTATGACACCAGTCTGTGAGGTAACCGTGAATTCGATGGAAGATTTTTCGGTTCCAGCCAATTTTGTGTCCTTGGCTGAGGATTGGAATACCAGGTTCGGTTCCAGTCCAAAGTTTTTTCCTTCACTCAAGAGGGACAGCTTGTCAGCATCTGACTCGTTCTTAAGGACGATATCCCGTCCGACTGCCCCCGCTTTGTCTTTATAATGCTTCAGTTGGAAGCTTTGGAGACCGCCCCCTTTCGTGGAGAAGACGGCAATAAACAAATCGGTATCCACCACAATGTTACGAGCAGCAAGACCTGCCTGTGGAGTTGCTGCTACAGGAACACTATTGATGGCAGAAAGTTTCGCAGAAGAAGGCTGGCTCTGCACAGCTGCAACCGGCCTGGCCTTTTCTTTCAGATTGGCTACCGGCGGTGGAAACATATACGAAAAAGCATACAAAACCGCTATGGATAAAATAACGGCAATAACAACTCTTTTTTCCATAATTACTCCAATAACCAGAAAGTTATTTAACAGGATCATAGCCACCCGGATGAAAGGGATGACACTTCAGAATACGCAGCACGGAATACCACAGGGCGGTCAGTAATCCGTGCTTCTCAAAGGATTGTAATGAATAATCTGAACAGGAAGGATAAAACCGGCAGGAGGCTCCCTTGTAAGGGGAGATAAACTTTTGATAAAAACGAATGGCGCGAATAGCTGTTTGTCTCAGCATGGCTTTATATATAGGCGTTCCAGAGCATTAGCCAATTCCCTGCAAACCTGCTGATAATTCAGCTGTTCTGCACCTCTCTTGGCAATGATATTGTAATAAGCAACAGCAAAATGTTGTTTATTAAGTCTGTAAAACTCACGAACCAGCCGCCTGATACGGTTCCTGCAAACGGCATTTCCTACTTTACGGCTGACAGTAATCCCGATTTTTGTCAAATCAGCTGAGACTAAACCCAAAATGATAAAATGAGCTGTATGGATCTTCTTCCCTGCATCTGAAACATGCAGGAACTGGGATCGCTTCAACAGCCTTTCGTCTTTTGTAAATGAATTTCGGGTATTATTTGGATGCAATTGATACCGCTAGGTTTTTGCGCCCTTTAGCCCGGCGTCGTTTAATAACGAGTCTGCCGTTCTTGGTCGACATTCTGACAAGAAATCCGTGGGTTCTTTTCCTGGAAACATTGCTTGGTTGAAATGTTCTTTTCATCTCTAAAAAGCTCCTTATATTTACATGTGGTGATTGGTAATGTTATCTAAAAATAAGCTGTAAAATTAAACATAATACCAGTGATTTGTCAATGAATTATTTATCCCTTTTGGAAAATTTACCTTGCAAATTAAGGGTAGCTTTGTTACATTTCAACCACCATCGGCTAGATCAAAATATCTCTCCTTTTAGAAATGTAACAGACTGAAATTAATATGTTTATTTTTTTCAACATCTGTTGATAAATCTGTTTAAAAGTCACCTATCCAAGAAGGTCATATTCAAATGGAAAAGATTTGGCTTGAAGCCCAATCGAACATAAAGAAGGTCCTAACTCCGCAGACCTACAACACCTGGATCAAACCAATTCATTTCCACAATGTCAGTGACACCAATCTGACACTGGAAGTTCCCAGCAAATTCATCAAGGAATGGGTCACTGAAAAATACCTTTCAATCATTATAGAGGCAATATCCTCTCTTACCAACATCAAATATCAAGTTGATTTCAAAATAACGGAAAAATCCCAGGTGGAGAAAAAAAAGGTCGACCTCCAGACTACCGACAAGATCGAAAATGACTCCACCAGGAATGTTGATTTCAATACCAATCTCAACCCTAAATACACTTTCGATTCCTTCGTCTGCGGTGCCAGCAATCAGTTTGCACATGCCGCTTCCCAGGCAGTGGCAAACAACCCGGCTTGCAATTATAATCCTCTTTTCATTTATGGCGGCGTCGGCTCGGCAAGACCCATCTTCTCATTGCAATCGGCAATCAGATCAGGGAAAACAATAAAAAAGCGAAAATTTGCTATTACTCATCTGAAAAATTCATGAATGAGATGATCAATTCCCTCCGCTATAAAAAAATGGATGAATTCCGCAATAAGTTCAGAAAAATGGACATACTCCTCATCGACGACATTCAGTTCATGGCGGGAAAAGAAGCTACCCAGGAAGAGTTCTTCCATACCTTCAATGCATTATACGAATCACACAAACAGATAGTTGTTACCTCGGATAAATTTCCCAAGGATATTCCAGGTCTTGAAGAAAGGCTCCGCTCGCGCTTCGAATGGGGTTTGATTGCCGACATCCAGCCTCCCGACATTGAAACCAAGATAGCGATCCTAAAGAAAAAATCAGACCTGAACGCCATTACCCTGCCCAACGATGTGGCCCTTTTTCTTGCATCGAGTGCCACTAGCAACGTCAGGGAACTGGAAGGCATGTTGATCAGGCTTGGAGCCTATGCCAGCCTCACCGGCAGTGAAATCAGCCTGAACATGGCCCGCGACATTCTGAAAGATATAATTGTCGAAAAAACTAAAGATATTACCGTAGAAATGATACAGAAACATGTTGCCGATCATTTCAAAATCAAAGTATCAGAGCTAAAATCTGACAAAAGGTTGAAAACCTTCGTAATACCGCGCCAAATAGCCATATACATCAGCAGGGAGCTCACCAAGGCCTCCTATCCTGAGATTGGAGAGAGATTCGGCGGTAAGGATCATTCTACAATCATACATTCGGTTAAAAAAATCGAGAAACAGATGGAAAATGACCTGGAGATAAAAAACGCTGTGGAAAAGATGAAGAAGGAATTGATGAGTTGATGGGAAAAGCTGTTAATATTTACCGACAGCTGTTGACAATTTTAGTGCGATGTTTAAAAACCTCCCAGCTGTCGTAATTGCCAACAATTTTATAAAGTGAAAAAAAGACGTACCATCGGCTAATTAGCCACTATATCAACATATCCACAGCCACTATCTACTACTACTTAAAAGATTTAAAATATATTATTCGTATGTGACATGGAGGAGTAGATGGAATTCAGCATCAGCAAGGAAACATTCACTAAAGCCTTACAGAAGATCCAGGGAATCGTCGAAAAGCGAAATACTATGCCCATCCTTTCCAATGCCCTCATTGAAGCAAGCAACGGCTTGTTGCATGTTACGGCTACCGACCTGGAAGTGGGCATGAAAAGCTCATACCCTGTAACAATTGCCAAAGAAGGAAAGATTACCGTAGCGGCAAAGAAAATTTACGAAATCATAAAAGAGCTTTCCGATGAAGAAATAACCTTTTCCACAAAAGAAAATGACTGGATAGAGATCCATTGCGGCAAAGCTCACTTCAACATAGTAGGCCTTTCTCCCGATGAATTTCCCTATTTTCCCAAGGTAAACGACAACATTTTCGTTAACCTCAGCAACAACTTTTTGAGTGAAATGATTGAAAAGACCTCCTATGCAATCTGCACTGACGAGAGTAAATTCAATCTCAATGGAATTTTCATAAAAGCTGCCAGCGAAGAAGGCAGAAATGCCATCAGGATGGTTGCCACCGATGGACATCGACTGTCAGTGGCAAAGAAGGAATTTGAAGGGGCCATCAGCAACGAGCTGAGCAAAGGGGTCATATTTCCCAAAAAAGGGATTTATGAGTTGAAGAAGATTGCAGAAGAAGAAAGCGGCGACATAATGATGGGCTTCATGGATAACAGCGCCGTAATCAAGAAGGACAATACGGTCATCGTCATGCGCCTTATCGATGGGGAGTTTCCCGATTATACCAAAGTGATCCCTGCAAGCAACGACAAGAAAGTAACAGTGTCCCGTGAGGCCCTACTCCATTCACTGAGAAGGATGGCCATCCTCTCCAGTGAAAAATTCAAAGGTATAAAACTTGATGTACGAAGCGGCAGTATAGAGATTTCATCCAGTAATCCCGAGTTGGGTGATGCCAGGGAGGAGCAGGAGGTTCTGTACGATGGCACCCCCTTGTCCGTGAGGTTCAACGCCAGATACCTGATCGATGTTCTGACTGTCCTCCGGGATGATCAGGTTGAGCTGGATCTCCGGGATGAGTTATCCCCCATAATAATGAAACCGATTGCAAAGGATGATTTCATGTCGGTGATCATGCCCATGCGTCTCTAGAATTTTCCCGATCAAAGAAGGTTCAGCCACAGGGATCAGCTCCCTGATAAGGCCCCTCTCGAAAGGAGTGGCCTTTTTAATGAAATAACAGTTGAGATGAAATTAAATAAAATATATCTTCAGTCGTTTAGAAATCTTGAAGAGACCATGCTGATGCCGGCACAGCATTTCAATATTTTTTACGGCAATAATGGTCAGGGCAAGACAAATCTCCTTGAATCCATCTTTATTCTGGCAACCATGAAATCCTTCAAAACGGCAAGGAGCAGCGACCTTGTGCGGTGGGGCGCCATCAGCAGCCTTTTAAAGGGTTGGGTGGAGCGGGATGGAGTAACTAGAGAAATAGCCGTTTTCCTGGATAACCAGGGAAAAAAAATAAGGGTAGACCAGAAGGCTGTTACCAGAATAGATGATTTTTTTGGCCACCTGAATGTGGTGGTATTCACTCCGGAAGAAGTGAACATGGTCAAGGGCCTGCCGGAGCTGAGAAGAAAATATCTGGACAGGGCTGTCTTCAGCAGTGATATCACCTATCTTTCCGTCTATCATGCTTACAGCAAGGTCCTGAAAAACAGGAACATGCTTCTGAAAAGGGGAGAAAAGGTCAGCTTTGACATCTGGACTGAAAAGCTAGTCGAACAGGGAAAAAATATCATCCTTTCCAGGCTTGCCTATCTCGATGCCCTTAGAGATTTGCTTCAACGCTTTTACCGCGAGATATCGGGAAATGAAGAGGCCGTGGATATAAACTACAGGCCTTATCATATGGACCTGGCTGACTGTAGAGGCGATGTGCCGATGCTTTTGCAGAAGCCCTTGCTAAAACAGCGACGGAAGAAGAGCGACGGGGAACGACACTGGCAGGGCCCCACAGGGACGATGTGGAATTCATTCTCAACGGCAGGCCGTTGAAACAGTTCGGTTCCCAGGGACAGCAGAAGAGCTATGTGCTTGCCTTAAAAATGGCAGAAACGGAATACATGCAGAAGAAATTCCACAGCCAGCCAATCTTTCTCCTGGACGATCTCAGCTCCGAGCTGGATCAGGAAAGGAAAAAAAATCTGATGGAGTTCCTGAAGAAAAGAGATATGCAGGTTTTCATCACTACCACGTCTCTGCAGAATATTAGCGTTGATGAAATAGAAAACTACAGGACCTACCGGATTGAAGAGGGAAAGGTTCTACATTGAGGGACAACGATGAGCAATGACGAAACTTCCAAAGATTACGGTGCGGATAAGATCAAGGTGCTGGAAGGTCTTTCTGCGGTAAGAAAAAGACCAGCCATGTATATCGGGTCAACCTCCATCCAAGGACTGCACCACCTTGTTTACGAGGTCGTTGATAACTCCATAGACGAGGCACTGGCTGGCCACTGTGATGACATTGCGGTGACTATCAATGTTGACGGGTCTGTAACCGTCGTAGATAACGGCCGCGGTATTCCTACAGATATGCATCCGACAGAAGGAAAATCTGCTGCGGAGGTAGTACTGACAGTACTACACGCGGGTGGAAAATTCGATAATACTTCCTACAAGGTTTCCGGGGGCCTTCATGCGTCGGAGTTTCGGTTGTCAATGCCCTGTCGAAGAAGCTGGAGCTGGAAATACGCCGGGATGGAAAAATCTTCAAACAGTCCTACCGTTGTGGTGACCCCCAGGGTCCACTGGAAGTGGTGGGCGAAACAAAGAAGCGCGGCACCAAGATCATATTTTTTCCCGATGATGAGATTTTCGAGACTACGGAGTTTTCCTTCGATATTCTCTCCCAGCGCCTGCGGGAACTGGCATTCCTCAATGCCGGGGTAAAGATAAAGATAGTTGACGAGCGGACTGAAAAGGTGCATGAGTTCTTCTACGAAGGGGGCATACGGTCCTTTGTCGAATATCTGAACAAGAACAAGACCCCTATCCATCCCCAGCCGATATTCATCAACGGCGAAAAAGGTGGCGTAGAGATGGAAATAGCCATGCAGTACAACGATTCCTACGACGAGAAGGTATTCTCCTTTGCCAACAACATCAACACCCACGAAGGGGGAACCCATCTGGTTGGTTTCAAGGCAGCCCTCACCCGCACCATGAACACCTATGCCAACACCAATAACCTGCTGAAAAACGTCAAGGAGAACATTTCCGGAGAAGACTTGCGCGAAGGGTTGACGGCCGTCATATCGGTAAAGATATCCCAGCCCCAGTTCGAGGGCCAGACCAAGACCAAGTTGGGTAACTCGGAAGTGAAGGGTTATGTGGAAACCTTGATGAACGAAAAGCTGGCAACCTACCTGGAGGAAAATCCGCAGATCGCCAAACGTATTCTGGAAAAATCCATCGATGCGGCCCGGGCCAGGGAAGCCGCCCGTAGAGCCCGTGACCTGACTCGGCGCAAGGGAGCGCTGGAGGTTGGAACACTGCCGGGCAAGCTGGCCGACTGCCAGGAAAAGGATCCGGCATTGTGCGAACTGTTCCTCGTCGAGGGTGATTCTGCAGGTGGATCGGCAAAACAAGGGCGGGACCGTAAATATCAGGCCATACTCCCCCTCAGAAAGATCCTCAACGTGGAGAAGGCGCGCTTCGATAAAATGCTCTCTTCCCAGGAGATACGCACCCTGATTGCGGCACTTGGCACCAGTGTCGGCAAAGGGGACTTCGACATCGCCAAGCTCCGTTACCACCGCATTATCATCATGACCGATGCCGACGTTGACGGCTCGCACATCCTGACTCTGCTCCTGACCTTCTTCTTCAGGCAGATGCTTGAACTGATCGAACGTGGATACCTCTACATTGCCCAGCCTCCCCTTTACAAGATCAAACGCGGGAAGAAGGAACAATATCTGAAAAATGAGGCGGCGCTGCAAAGCTACCTGTTAGAGGAGGGCACCGAAGATCTGATCCTCCGCTTTGGGAGCGATGAGCGCACCTACCGTGGGAAACAGATCATCCCCCTGCTCAGGCAGATCATCGAACATCAGTCCCTCTTCGGCAAGGTGGTGAAGAAGGGGGTCAACGAGGAACTGCTGAAGATTTTCCTCAAGAGCGGCGTAAAAAGCGGGCTGGAAGAAATAAGCGAACTGGAGCCTTACCTGGCAAGAATGAAGGAGAACTTTCCCGATGCTGATTATATGCCGGGGGATCAGAAGATTATCTTCATGCTGGGGAATCTCAGGGTCAGCATTGATCAGCACATCTTTGACGCCATCAATTCCTATGAATATGACCTTCTGGTTGAGAGTCAGCGCAAGGTGGAAGCCATCATGGGCAACGTGGCGGCAACGGTAGCCACCGAAGAAAAGCAATTGCTTGAAACGGAAAGCCATGAGGAACTGCTGGCATTTTTCCTCGAAACGGCTAAAAAAGGGCTGTATATCCAGCGCTACAAAGGTTTGGGAGAAATGAATCCTGAGCAGTTATGGGAAACCACCATGCATCCGGAGAACCGCTTACTGCTTCAGGTGAAGATCGAGGACACTGTCGAAGCAGAAGAGATATTTACCGTCCTTATGGGTGATCAGGTGGAGCCGCGGCGTGAATTCATAGAGTTGAACGCACTGAACGTTTCCAATCTGGACATTTGATGAGACAAGGGTGCTTTTCCGCCCTTATATGCCAATTGCAAAGAGGTCGTAATGCTTACTCAAACTAACAAGGTAGCGGTCAACATAGAAGATGAAATGAAAAGGTCGTACATGGATTACGCCATGTCCGTCATTATCGGACGGGCGCTTCCCGATGTGCGCGACGGTCTGAAGCCTGTCCACCGGCGCTGTCTCTATGCCATGTATGACATGGGCAACGATTACAACAAGCCGTACAAAAAATCGGCCCGTGTCGTTGGCGATGTCATCGGTAAATATCATCCCCATGGCGACACGGCGGTCTACGACACACTGGTGCGCATGGCCCAGGATTTCTCCCTCCGTTATCCGCTGGTGGATGGTCAGGGGAACTTCGGATCCGTTGACGGAGATTCTCCGGCAGCCATGCGTTATACGGAAATCCGCATGTACCAGCTGGCCCATGAACTTCTGCCGACATCGACAAGGAAACGGTGGAGATGGGGCCGAACTACGACGACTCGTTGAAAGAACCGCTGGTTCTGCCGGCCAAGTTCCCCAACCTGCTGGTCAACGGCTCTTCTGGTATTGCCGTCGGTATGGCGACCAACATTCCTCCCCATAATCTGACGGAGGTCATTGACGGTATCGTTGCCGTCATCCACAATCCCGAGCTGACTTTCGAGGAACTTATCGCACTCATTCCCGGGCCTGATTTCCCTACCGCCGGCTTTATCTATGGGCGGGAAGGGATACTTTCAGCCTACTCTACCGGCCGCGGTATCATCCAGATGCGTGCCAGGGCCATCGTTGAAACCCATAAGAAGACCGAGCGCCAATCCATAGTCGTCACCGAAATTCCCTATCAGGTGAATAAGGCAAGGCTGGTTGAAAAGATCGCCGAACTGGTCAGGGAAAAGAAGATCGAAGGTATTTCGGACCTGCGGGACGAATCGGACCGTGAAGGGATGCGGGTCGTTGTCGAGCTGAAAAAGGACGAGAATCCGCAGATCGTTCTCAATCACCTTTACAAGCAGACCCAGATGCAGGCCTCCTTCGGCATCATCATGCTGGCAATCGTCAACAACCGGCCGAAGGTTCTGACCTGCGGGAGACCATCAATCACTTCATCGACCACCGTCGGGAGATCGTCACCCGCCGCACTATCTTCGATCTGAAGAAGGCCGAGGCCCGTGCCCATATCCTTGAAGGCCTGAAAATCGCACTGGACTGGCTCGATGCCGTGATCGAACTGATCCGCGGGTCTAAAAACCCGGCGGAGGCCAAGGAAGCTCATGTCCGGGATTTTTTCCGACGAGGAATGGCTGAAAAAGCTTGGCCTTTCCCTGCCGGCAAATCATGCCGAATATGCCAAACCCGTCATGCTTTCCGAGCTCCAGGCCCAAGCCATCCTTGAGATGCGCCTCCACCGCCTCACCGGCATGGAGCGGGACAAGATCGTCGATGAATACCACGAGATTCTTCGGTATATCGCCCGTCTCAAGGAGATTCTCGCTTCGGAAACGGAGATCCTGAAGATCATAGTCGGCGAACTTCTGGAGCTTAAAGAGAAGTTCGGCGACAGACGGCGCACCGAGATCATCGATCAGACGGCGGAAATATCCCTGGAAGACACGATAGTCGAAGAGGACATGGTGGTGACCATTTCCCACACCGGATACATCAAGCGTAATGCGGTGACCATGTACCGTGCCCAGCGCCGTGGCGGCAAGGGCAAAACCGGCATGAAGACCAAGGAAGAGGATTTCGTAGAGCAGCTGTTCATCGCCTCTTCCAAGGATTACCTGATGTTTTTCACCGATGCGGGCAAGGTTTACTGGTTGAAGGTCTATGAAATCCCGGAAGCAGGACGGGCTACCAGGGGCAAGGCTATCGTCAACCTGCTCAACCTTTCCGCCAATGAGAAAATTACCGCCATCTTGCCGGTTAAAGAGTTTGCCGCCGACAAATTCATCATGATGGCCACCCGTCATGGTGTGGTGAAAAAGACGCCGCTTATGGAATATTCCATCCGCGCCTTGGGGGGATAATCGCCGTCAACCTTGACGAAGGGGACAAGCTGATCTCGGTAGCGCTCACTGACGGTCGCCAGGATGTGCTGCTGGCTCAAGAAACGGCAAATCCATCCGCTTCAGGGAGTCGGATGTCAGGACCGTCGGCCGGGTATCCCGAGGGGTGCGGGGCATGACCCTGGAGGATGACGATGTGGTCATCGGCATGGAAATCATCAATGAAGAGTACACCGATTCCACTCTCTTCACCGTTACCGAAAACGGTTTCGGCAAGCGGACCGAGCTGGGGGAATACCGCTGTCAGTCCAGAGGTGGCAAAGGGATCATCACCATCAAGACCACCGAACGTAACGGCTGTGTCGTCGATATCAAGCAGGTGGTGGACGAAAACGATCTCATGCTCATCACCGACCAGGGGAAAATCCTTCGGGTGCCGGTGGAAGGATTTTCAATCATTGGCCGCAACACCCAGGGTGTACGCCTGATGGTGACTGAGGACGACGAACGGGTGGTGGCTGTTGCCCGGCTGGCCGAGAAAGAAGAAGATGACGCCGACGAATCCACTGATGGGGGCCTGGACACAGAGGTGGAAGAACAGGAATAAGCCGATTCCGGATTTATCCAGCCCAGTTCCGCCTGAAGGATGCAATGCACCAGCGAAAAATAGATACAAGCCTTAATGACCGCCGTGGCATTCTTCGCCAGCTGGAAAGAGTGAAAGAGGAAAATATCAGTCTCGATGAGCTGGAAGAGATTGGCGGGTTCCTGAAAAAAAACGGCAAGTCCGCCCTTCGCCCCCTGGTGCGAAATCTCTGGCTGGAGAGGCGCGGTGACCTGATTTCAAGATATACCTATCTTCTGGATTTTTTCGAGGATGAAGTCTGGATCGACCAGCTCATTCAGATTGCCCTGAAACGCAGGGACCTGGACCACGATGCCAAGGCGGCAATACTGGCGGCACTGGAAGGCTATGGTGTCGATGTGAGTCATCCTCCTTTTTCGTACTTGTTCGCCGGTATCGCCAATAGCGCATCCATATCCGTACCGGAAGTACTGGACCGTGGTGAAGAAGGACTCATTTCTTTTATGGAAGAATTCCTTCTCTACCCGCAGGAAATACGGTTGATGGTGATTGGACGGCTGCCGGAAGTCGGCAATCCCAAGGTGGTTGATTTGTTGCAGATTCTGCTCAGGCTTGATGATGGTGGGGTAACGCCGGCAACACTCGCTGCATTGGGAAGAATCAGGGAAAAAGCATCTGCAGAGCTGCTGAGAAAATACTTGTCCCAGGCTGCAGAACCGTTGGCCGGTATCGCAGCCCGAAATTTGCGCCGGCTCTCCTTTCTTGGGGTCGATGCCGGTAACCTTTCAGAGCAGGATACCTCCCTCCCCTTTCACATCTGCTGTGCCGGACCGCCCGATGGAGACGGCTATCGTACGCTGTTTTTTTCCCGCACCAGTGGTGGGGATACCTTTGCCATTCTCTGTCTGCAGATCCATGAATTGATCGGCATAGTCGGAGCCAGGGGCAGTGCTTCGGTGGCCGGGTCAGAACTGGAAGAAGAACTTACCGAGCTGCACGGCGAGGAAGAGGTAGTACCTGTTGAAGCGGATTATGCTCTTTGCCTGATGCAGGATGCACTGTACCGGAACAGGGAGACCGGCACGGAGCTGCCGGCAGAGTTTTATGTCCGTAGCGGCATGTTCAGTCGCGGCCAACTGGTGCCGACCATCTATGAACCCCCTTTGCAACCGACGAAGGCGAAGGTTCGCCTGACCAATGATTGTCTGGATGAAATAGCAGATGACGATTTCTTCTCCTGCTGGTTCATGACCGACAGCAGTGTTTATGGCTATGCCGCCGAATGGCGCGACCTCCAGCTCAGGTGCAGCGGCAGAGAACTGACCCGGGGGCTTGAATTGATCCTGGCGCGGTTTTGTCAGGAACTTTTTCCGCACCTGGTTGAACGAATCCACCGGCGGCTGCTCCTGGTGGCAGATTTGATGCGCCGGGTGGGGCGTGACCCCCGCCTTGCTGAAAAGACGGCGGCCCTTGCCGGTAACGTTGCTGAATTTAAGCTGCCGTACCACTTTCACCCATTCTTGCGACGACTTGCCTTGGAAAGTATGGATATGGCTCGCGAGGCCCTGGAAGAGGGTTTCGATACCCGCCGCTATGAACCGGAATCTGGCGAAGAATGGATGATTGAGTGGCTGAGAACCAACGAAGTTCCTGGTAAGACAAAAGATCGGAGAAAATGATGCTTATACCTGAAAAAATCGGGGTAATAGGGGCTGGCAGCTGGGGGACAACCCTGGCGGACCTTTTGGCAAAAAAAGGCCATGATGTTACGCTATGGGCCTACGAGCCGGAGCTGGTGGTGGAAATGGCCCAGACACGATACAACAGCATTTTTCTTCCAGGAATATCGCTTTCGCCGGCACTCAAGTTCACAAACCTTCTGCAGGAGGCTGTGGCGGACAAAGGGCTGCTGCTGTTTGTCGTACCTTCCCAGGTGACTCGCCGCGTGGTGAAAAACGCCCTTCCCTTCATTTCCCCCTCCGCAATCATTGTCAGTGCTTCCAAGGGCATAGAGGTGGATACGCTGATGACCGTTTCCCAGGTATACCGGGAATTGCTGCCCCAGGAGCTTTACGCCACCTTTTCCGCCCTCTCCGGCCCGAGTTTTGCACGGGAAGTGGCTCAGGAAATGCCCACAGCGGTTGCGGTCGCTTCCGAAAGGGGCGAGGTTGCCAGGAAGGTTCAGCAGATATTCAATACCCACAAATTCCGCGTCTACACCAACAACGACGTGGCGGGGGTTGAGCTGGGGGGGGCAATCAAAAATGTCATTGCCATTGCAGCCGGTATATCTGACGGACTTGGCTTTGGCCACAATACCAGAGCCGCCCTGATTACCCGCGGGCTGGCGGAAATGACGCGCCTTGGCCGGGCTCTTGGCGCCAGGGAAGCGACCTTTGCCGGTCTGGCAGGGATGGGGGATCTGGTCCTCACCTGTACGGGGGATCTTTCGCGCAATCGCACCGTCGGCATTCAATTGGGGCAGGGAAGGCGGCTGACAGAGATTCTCGGTGAAATGCGCATGGTTGCAGAAGGTGTGAAGACGACGGAGTCGGCTTATAATCTGGCGGCCAGGCTCAAGGTGGAGATGCCCATTACCGAAAAGGTCTATGAAGTGCTTTATCAGGACAAACCGGCGCGCGAAGCAGTCCTGGAGCTTATGACGAGAGATCTGAAAGCGGAAGATTATTAAACAGTCAGCCGGATTTTTCTCGCAAGTCCTTTCCTTTCCATAATCTTGCCAGGCAAAAGGCCACTTATGCAATTCAGCCTCAGCATAAGAAGCAAACTTTTTCTATCCATACTGCTCATTCTTGTAGTCTCCTATACAACCCTCCTCTTTACCACCGTCGAAGGGCTCGAAAGCCATATCGAACAAGATATCGGCAAGGGGCTGGAAGCACATCTCAATTATGCCCGCAGTCAGTTTTACGCCCGTGCCGAGCAAATCAAATATTCCCTGATGCAGCCGATTATGGCCCCTCCCGTGCAACAGCACCTGATCAGGCGGGATTCCGTCTGGTTGAAGGACGCCATGCGCCGCTGGAAAAAGGTACTCCCCTTTGTTGATATGCTCACTATCATCGATCCACAAAACAGGGTCATTGCCAGATACAACAATCAACAGAGCGGCGACCTGTTCGGGATCCCTGATATCGTCAGGCAGATGTACAGGGACAAGAAAGCTGTGATATCCATCGAACTGGTGGATAAAGAATTTCTGCAACAGGAAGAAGATCCTGCCGGCGCAGATACGGAAGCAATGGTGGTGTTGGTCGCGATTCCAGTTTTCAATGCTGACGGGACATTACTTGGGGGAGTGGTCGCCGGAGACAAGATCAACAACGATCCGTACCTCCCCTTCCAGATCCAGGAAATTTTCGGCGAAGAGGCAGAAGTAGCGGTAAGCCAGCGTGGTATGCGCATTGCCAGCAACCGTGCGGAAGACAATATCCAGACTGCAACTGTGGAATCCCACGTCATCGAAAGACTGCAAAAGGGTTATTCCTACCGGGGGCAGGCAGAAATCGGCAACAATGCATATGAGACGGTCTTTGAGCCGTTGACCAACAGTCGCGGCGAATTTGTCGGCTCGCTGTCAGTGGCGCTGTCCAGGAAAAACATGCAGAAGATACGGGTGGACAGCCTGAAAAACATATTGATGTCGGCAATTGTCGGCATCCTGCTCTCCTTCGTCATTGCCTTTATTGCCGCGCGGAAGTTCGCCGGGCCGATCCTCGAATTGGCAAACGGGGCCAGGCGCATAGAGTTGGGGGACCTGAGTCAGCGTGTAATGGTGAGGAACAATGATGAGATCGGAGATCTGGCCGGCTCCTTCAACAGGATGGTGAATGCCCTGGCCGAAAGGGACAGCATCATTTCCAGGAAGAACAAGGACCTTCAGGAACTGAACGAGCTTCTGGAAAAAAAGGTGTCCCTGAGAACCGCAGAACTGAGCATGGAAATGGGACGGCTTGAAACCATCCTGACCAGCATGGTGGAAGGGGTGCTCGTTACCGACAGTGACAGCCGGGTTATCCTGTTCAATCCGGCAGCGCAGGCGATTCTCGGTATTGTTCCTTACAAGGTCATAGGTCAGTCCATCGAACAGCTGGGCAATTCAGGGGAGTTTTCCAACCTTGTGCGGTGTATCCGGGAGATCAAGGAGACATGGGGCCCGGTTGCCAGCCGACAGGAGGATCTTACCCTGAAAGGGAAAAAACTGAAGGTAAACCTGGCACCCATGGCCCGGGAAGGAAATGAGTTTGCAGGAATCGTCATGTCTCTCAGGGATATAACAGCGGAAGAAGAGATCGATCGGATGAAGACCGAGTTCATATCAACCGTCTCCCATGAGCTGAAAACACCCCTGACCTCCATGAAGGGATCGCTACAGCTGCTGCTCAACAGGGGCAAATGGCTGACCGAAACGGAACGGCAGCTCCTCTCCGTCTGCCTGCGCAATACCCAGCGTCTCATAAGAATGATCAGCGAAATACTCGATATCTCCAGGATGGAATCTGGAGGGATGGATTTCACGTTCAAGCCTCTTTCCATGGGAGAACTGGTGGTCTACGCCATAGAGGAGATAAAGACTTTCGCCCATAACCGGAGTATTTCCATCGTCAACAGCCTTGGGGATCACCTGCCGCTTGTATATGGCGATCACGACCGGTTGATCCAGGTTCTGACAAATCTCCTTTCAAATGCGGTCAAATTTTCTCCGGAAGGTAAAATTGTCATGGTACTGGCAGAAAGGGAAGGAAACTATCTGGTCGTTTCAGTGGCCGATCGGGCCAGGGCGATCCAATGGTCGGACCGGGAAAAGCTTTTCAAAAAATTCCAGCAGCTTGAATCGGATCAGCCAATGCAGGGGGGCACGGGACTGGGGCTTGCCATCTGCAAGGAAATCATCGAAAAACATCATGCAAAATTTATTACAATGCCGGTAAGGAAGGGGGTAATGTCTTCTCCTTCACGGTACCCATATACGAGGAAAATCATGGCAAATAAAAAGATACTTATTGTTGATGATGAGCCGGATATAGCTCTTATTCTCAAGCTGCAGCTGGAGGATGCCGGATACAGAACCGCCATCGCCAGGGATGGTGTAGAAGGGCTGGAGGCGATTGACCGTGACAAGTTTTCCCTGGTGCTGCTTGATATCAAGATGCCGCGCATCGATGGCCTGCAGATGCTTGAGAGGGTCCAGAATCTTCATCCGGAGGTTGCGGTTGTCATGATGACAGCCCACGGTAGTGAGGATATAGCCGTGGAAGCCATGAAGAATGGTGCATTGGATTACATAGCCAAACCCTTTTCCACTGAGGATGTGCTGCAGAAGGTGGAACGGGCAATACAGCTGAACAAGGCAAAAAGGGACAATATCCGGCTGCAACAGCAGCTGGATGAAGAGCGACAAAAAATGGAGGCCGTACTGCAGGGGATGGCAGACCTTCTTCTGGCCGTGGATCCGGAGGGAAAAATAATCACGGTTAACCTCAAGTCGGAACAGGTGCTGGGCCTTAACCGGAACCAACTCCTGGGCATGCCTGTGGAAGAGGCCTTAAGGGCCGATATCGCCGCGGAGTCCATTCCCTGCCGCGAGGTTCTGAGGAGCGGCCAGCCCTGTCTTGACGTTTACTACACGATACTGGCAGATACTGCGGCGATCCCGGTTTCTTCCAGCGCTTCGCCACTGTTCAACGCTTCCGGCCAACTTACCGGCAGCGTGGAGATTATTCGTGACATTTCGGCATACAAAGCCTTGGAACAGGAAAAGGAAGACTTCGTCAGCATGCTGTCCCACGACCTTAAGGCACCGATTACTGCAGTTGTCGGTTCCGTGGACCTGGTGCGGGAAGGGCGCCTGGGGCCGGTAAACGAGGAACAGAGGGAATACCTGGAATCATCCATGGAAAGCTGTGCCGAGATGGTCGAGATGATTGATACCCTGCTGGGAGTGCATAAATTCGAAGCGGGGAAGATGCTCATGCATTTCAAGGAGGAGATGCCGGCCCAACTTATCCAGCGGACCATGACCAGGTTTCTGACTGTAGCCAGAAGGGCGCAGCTCAGACTCTTTGCTACGGTACAGGATGATCTGCCGGCAATTTCCGCTGATCGTGCCACCTTCTCCCGGCTTCTTGGCAATCTTATCTCTAACGCGCTGAAATTTACGGCTGAGGGTGGTGAGATCGAGATTTCCGCTGTGGCCGTAAACGATCCGGAAACGGTCAGAGGAAAGATTCCGGCAAGGTATGGGGCGCAAAAGCTGACCCTGGACAAACCGATGGTCCAGATAACGGTCAGGGATACCGGTGAAGGGATAGCCGAAAATTCTCTGGAGGATATTTTCGACCGTTTCGTTCAGGCCAGGAACCGGCGCCAGGGCAAAAGCAGCGGAACCGGCCTGGGGTTAACCTTCTGTAGAAAGGTCATGGATGCTCATCAAGGTTTTATCTGGGCAGAAAGCATTGTTGGCCGGGGAAGCCGGTTCATTATGCTGTTTCCGGCGGTAGTCGAATCAGACGAGGTAGAGCACCATGAATAGCTGAAGATCGAGAGGCTTATGGAACGGGCATTCAAAATCTCGCTGAAGATCACCGTTATCTACATCCTGGTGGGAGCAGTCTGGATCCTCTTTTCCGATGAACTGCTTGCCTACCTGGTGCAAGATGTTCGTACCATCAAGCTCGTTTCGATTTCCAAGGGATGGTTTTTTGTGGCCGCCACCGGGTTGATGCTTTATTTTCTGGTCAGGCGCCATATGCTCCTCCTTATTCGGTCTGAAACTGCAGTCAGGGAGCGTAACCGAGAGCTGGCCAGGACAGAGGAGGAATTGCGGCGCCAGATCGCCGCACAACAAAAAACGGAAGCGGAACTGCACGGTGCAAACCAGAGATTAAGGACACTGTTTCATACTTCACCGCTGGCCATAGTCGCTCTGGACCCGTGCGGCAGGGTAACCCAGTGGAACAAAGCTGCACAATCGCTCTTTGGTTGGACAGCCGAGGAAATCAAGGGGAGCCCCTACCCTCTTCTTCCAGATTGGAGCCTGGAAGAGCAAAGACACTTCTTGGAGAAGACCCTGCAGGGGGAAGTATCCAACGACATTCAGGTACGCCGGAAGAAGAAAAACGGGGAACTGCTGGATGTGAGCCTTTCCACAGCTCCGATTCGTGACGCAGACGGAGCCATTACCGGCATTATGGCCATACTGGCCGACATCACCGAACGCAGAAAGGCGGAAGAGGCTTCGCAGGCCTCGAAGCAACTCTATGTGGAGCTGGTCGACTCCATAGACGGCATCGTCTGGGAACTTGATTACAAAACCTTCTGCTTCACTTTTGTCAGCAAAAGGGCGGAAGAACTGCTCGGCTATCCGGCAGAAGAGTGGCTGAAGAGCAGTTCCTTCTGGCAGGATCATCTTCATCATGCAGACCGTGACCGAACGGTTCGCCTCTGCCTCGAAGCCTCGGATCAGGGCAAGAACCACGAACTGGTCTATAGATTCCTTGCCGCCAACGGTGATTACGTCTGGTTGCGCGACATCGTCACCGTCAGCACCGAAAAAGGCCATGCGGCGAAGCTGCGTGGCGTCATGTTTGACATCACCACACAAAAGATAGCAGCGGAAGCCTTGCTGGCCTCGGAAGAGCGCTACCGCAGCCTGAATGCGGAGCTTGAAAAACGGGTTATGGAACGCACTGCTCAGCTGGAAGAGGCCAACAGCGAGCTTGAATCCTTCAGTTATTCGGTCTCCCACGATCTCAGGGCACCCCTACGCCATATAGAAGGTTTCAGCCAGCTGCTCCTGGAAGACTACGGGAAACAGCTAGATGAAGAAGGGCAAAGCCATCTGCTGCGCCTGAAACGAGCCAGTCAGCGCATGTCGCAGCTTATCGACGATCTGCTGGAGCTGTCGCGGGTCACCCGGTCAGAGCTGAATTGCCAGGCGACGAATTTGAGCAGAATGGCGCACCTGGTTCTGCTTGAACTCGGGCAATCCCAGCCAGAGCGCAAGGTGAAGTGGGAAATAGCCGAAGATGTCATGGCCGATGGTGATGCAAGGTTGCTCAGGGTTGTCATGGAGAACCTCCTCGGCAATGCCTGGAAATACACGGCAAGAAACGAGGAGGCCATCATTGAATTCGGTAGCTATATGGACAGGGGGGTGGCAATCTATTATGTCAGGGACAATGGGGCAGGTTTCGATATGAAGTATGCGGACAAGCTGTTCGCTCCTTTTCAGAGATTGCACAGAACTGAAGAATTCGAGGGAACCGGGATCGGGCTGGCCACAGTGAAAAGGATCGTCGGCAGGCACGGTGGAAGGATCTGGCTGAAAGTGCGCCAGAGGCGGGAGCAACTTTTTATTTCACGCTGTCCGGGGTGGGAGAATGAAGCGACCATTGAGAATTCTTTTGGTGGAGGACTCGGAAGAAGATGTGCTGCTCTTGCTCAGGGTGCTGAAAGATGGAGGCTTTGAGCCTGTCTGGCAAAGGGTGGAGACTGCGGCAGATATGGGCCGCGCTCTTGCCGAACAAAAATGGGATCTGGTGATCTCCGATTACAACATGCCCCAGTTCGATGCCCTTGAAGCCCTGAAAGTCCTTCATGGAAGCAATCTGGACCTACCCTTCATTATCGTTTCCGGTAAAATCGGCGAGGATCTGGCAATTGCAGCCATGAAATCGGGAGCCCACGATTACCTGATGAAGGACAACCTTTCCCGGCTTATGCCCGCTGTTGACCGTGAACTCAGGGAGGCAGCCGACCGGCAGAAGCATAGGTCGGCACAGGAAGACATCCGACGGGGGAAGATGCAGTGGGAGGCGGTTTTCGATTCGGTTTCCGACCTTATTATCATCACCGACACCGTGGGGCGGATAACCCGCTGTAACAGGCGGGTCATCACCTACTTCTGCTGTTCTTATGCTGACATTCTCGGACGGAATATCGGCAGGCTCTTTTATGGTGAGGAAAACATTTCATCCAAGGCCTTTCTCTTTCCCCATAAATTTCATGCAGCGGCTGAAGAGGATCTTGTTTTTCCCCTGCTTAACGGCTGGTTCAGCGTCGCCAGCTATCCAATGAATGTGGAGAATGAGCCGGTCAGTATCGTTTTCATCATCAGGGACATCACCAAACGAAAAAAGATGGAGGAGGAAAAAAGGGTCATCGACCGGGAGCTGCTGACTCTTTATGCCATTGCTTTTCGGCTTAATACCAAGCAGAGCCTGGAAAAGATCATGGAGGAACTTCTTTTTCAAATGCATAATATGCTCCGCATCGAGTTTTCCTGCATCCACACCCTGCGGCAAAAGGAATTGAAACTGACGGCCTCCCTGGGGCTGGATCAGGATCTGGAAAAGGGGTTGAAGAGCCTCCATGTGGATCTCCCCTGGGTTAAAAGCATGCTGAAAGGCAAGCTGGCCAAGGCCAGAACTCCGGCGAGACTTCTTCCGGCAAATGTGGCCCAGGCCATAACCCGAGTGGGCATTACCGCCTGGTGTACCATTCCTCTCAGGATAGGAAGCGAAGTAATCGGGGTTATGATGGTTGCTTCCAGCGCCAAGAAAAGTTACTCCGACCGTGAAGTATTTCTGCTGACCCTGATTGCAAACCAGCTGGCGGTTCTCATAGAAAACTACACCCTCTATGATCAGATGCGGGAAAAGGCCACGGAGCTGCAAAGGAGCCGCAAGGCGCTCAAGGAGAATCTGCTTGAGGTCAAGCGGGCAAACATAGAGCTTGATCGCCTCAACGTGGCCAAAAACAATTTCATCGGCATGGCCTCCCATGAGCTGAAAACGCCCATCACCTCCATAATGGGAGGGGTACAGTTCCTTCTCAAATACGGCGGCCTGCAGATGACCCCGGAGCAGGAGAACATCCTTATTTCTGTTTATGAGGGAATAGGTCAGCTGAAATGCCTGGTGGAAAACCTTCTCTCCATCTCGAGAATTGAGGCGAAGGAGATCATTCCCCATAAAAAGCCGCTCCGACTGCTTGTGCTCTGCAAAGAGGTATATGGAAACTTCTGCCTTCCCCTGACCGGGAGAAAAATCACCATCGATTTCGCCGGCGCTGAAGATGAAGTGCCGGTTGATGAGAGCCTTGCCAGTCTGGCCATTAGAAACCTTCTGGAAAATGCGATAAAATTTACTCCTGATGGGGGTGAGGTTCAGATTCGGGGAGAGGTGTTGGGAAAAAAGGATATTGTCTCTCAATCCAGGACTATCGGCCCATTCTATCGGAATTTTCCCAAGAATCTTAGCGGCAGCTGCTTTTACCGTCTCAATGTTACCGATAACGGCATCGGCATCCCTGCTGAAGAACAGGTAAGAATCTTCGAAAAATTCTACGGTGTCGGGGATATTGCCTACCATTCCTCCGGTACTTCCGATTTCATGTCAAAAGGGACCGGGCTCGGCCTATCCATCGTCCGCGGCGTTATGGATGCCCATGGTGGACTGGTCTGGGTCAGCCAGAGAAAGGATGCCAGCGGCAGCGTTTTTACCCTGCTCTTTCCAATGGACAGTGATTGCCTATGACAAATCCGGCAGTTTCCATCAAATCGGCGTCGAAGGCCTATGGCTCATTTACCGCCGTGGGTAATTTTTCCCTTGAGGTGGAGCGGGGGATGATTTTTGCCCTGCTTGGGCCCAACGGTGCCGGCAAAACGACGCTGATCAAGATCCTGACCACACTCATGCGTCCGACCAGTGGCGACGCCTTCATCGAAGGCTACAGCGTTTTGACCCAGAGCAAGCAGGTCCGCCGCCTGATCGGCGTCGTGCCCCAGGAAAACAACCTGGACCGGTATCTTACCGCCAGGGAAAACCTGGTGTTTCATGCCCGGATGCATGGAATGTCTCCACACCTGTACAATCAGCGCATTGATCGCCTGCTGGACCTGATCGGTCTGGCCAACCGGCAGAATGACTTTCCCGACACTTTTTCCGGCGGCATGCAGCGGCGCCTGGTGGTGGCCAGGGCGCTGGTTCACGAACCGCAGGTGCTGTTCCTGGATGAACCGACCACCGGCCTCGACCCCCAGTCACGGCGGGTCCTCTGGGATTACATCCAGACCTTGCGCAGCCGCATGACCATCTTCCTTACCACCCATTACATGGACGAGGCAGATACCTTCTGCGACCGGATCATGATCATGGACCACGGCAAGGCACTGGTTGACGGCACTGCCTCTGCCCTCAAAGAAGCCCTTTCCCGTGCCCATATCTACGAGGTGGAGTTTCGCAATCATAGCGACCGTTACGAAGAGATCCTGCACAGCCTGTCTTTCGTCGATTCCCTGGAGCGTAACGGCAATATTTTTCGCCTGGTCCTGGCCGGCGAAGAGAGCCTCAAGCCATTGATGGACTGCCTGGGCAGCAACGATGTGCGCAAGATTTGCCTTCAGGAGCCGACTCTTGAGGATGTCTTTCTGGAGCTGACAGGGCGTACCATAAGAGAGTAGACGGAGGGAGTTGATGTTCAGAGGTGGCCTGACAATCTGGAGGCGCGACATGCTGGTAATGCGCCGGAGCATCTTCTCCGAGCTGCTGGCGGTTACAGCCTATCCCCTTACCCTCTACCTGGCCTTCGGCTTCGGCCTGAAGGGCTATATTGCCGATGTGGAAGGCATCCCCTACCCCCTCTTCATTGCACCGGGCTGATCTCAATGACCGCCGTCAATGCCGCCTTTACCGAAAGCGCCTGGAGCATGTGGTTCCACCGGCGGGTTCAGCACACCATTGAAGAATACCGGGTGACGCCGATCACCGTCTACGACATCGTCGTCGGCAAGATTTTTTCAGGGTTCTGCCAGGGGGCGATCAAAGGAATGGCCGTGGCCGTGGTCATCTTTCTCCTTACCCCCTTCCGCATGGACTATTCCAATCTCGTCGCCTATCTTGTCTATATAGTCCTGGGCTCCATGATTTTTTCCTGTCTCGGCACCGTTTGTGGGACGACTATCGATAAACCGGAGAACATCGGCCGGGTAGAGTCGGTCATTATCGTGCCGCTCATTTTCATGGCCGGCATCTTTTTTCCTCTTTCTTCCTATCCTGCAACTATCCAGCCCCTGATCAGAATTCTGCCCACCACCGCCATCTTCGAAGGAGCAAGGCAGGCTCTGCTGCACGGCGCCCTGGACTGGCAGTACATCATCGTATTGGTAGCCAGCGCTGCTGTCACCTTTGCCGTGGCAGCCGTCACCTTCAACCGCAAGATGTCCGAATAAGGCGAATCTTCTTGAGTTTTAGCCGACTTTCATAGTAAATTCACTTGTTCGCTATCGCAGAGGCTCGACCTCGAACCTCCCCAGGAGATCGTATGGCTGAAGAATTCATCCCTAAATGGATTGCCTGGGAAACAACCCAGAAATGCAACCTTAAATGCGTACATTGCCGCTGCTCGTCTGATCTTACCTCGTCGGAAGGAGATTTCACCACCGACGAAGGAAAGAAGCTGTTAAAGGAAATAGCAGACTTTTCCAAGCCGGTTGTTGTTCTTTCCGGCGGCGAACCTTTGATGCGCCAGGACATTTTCGAGCTGGCTGGGTATGGCACCTCCCTGGGCCTGCGCATGTGCATGGCGACCAATGGCGCCCTGGTGACCGATGAAGTCTGTCAGAAGATGAAAGAGGCGGACATCAAGATGGTCTCCCTTTCCCTGGACGGCTCAACCGCAGCGGTACACGACAACTTCCGCCAGTGCCCCGGCGCCTTTGACGGTGTCGTCAGGGCGGCAGAGCTGTTTCGCAAGCATGGGCAAAAGTTCCTCATCAATTCCTCCTTCACCAAGCGCAACCAGAATGATATCGCAAATACTTTCAAGGTAGCCAAGTCCCTCGGCGCCACTGCCTGGTACATGTTCATGATCGTTCCCACCGGTCGCGGCGAGGAAATCATGAATGAGCTGATTTCCAAGGAAGACTACGAAGAGATCCTGGACTGGCACTACCAGCAGGAGAAGATGGAGGATGACATCCTCATGCGTCCCACCTGCGCTCCCCATTACTATCGCATTGTCCCCCAAAAGGCCAAGGCCGAAGGATCCAAATTCGAGCGGCGCAGCCTGACTTTCTCTACCGGCGGCGGCAAGGGATGCATCGCCGCCCAGACCATCTGCCTCATCGACTGCTTCGGCAACGTCAAGCCCTGTTCCTACTTCCACCGCACCGCCGGCAACGTGAAAGAAACGCCATTCCGTGAAATCTGGGAGAACTCGGAGATCTTCAAGAAGCTGCGTAATTTCAAGGCGTACAAGGGCAAATGTGGCCAGTGCGAGTATCTGAACGTCTGCGGCGGGTGCCGGGCCAGGGCGGATGCGGTGTATGGGGATTACATGGCAGAAGAGCCGTTCTGCAATTACGTGCCGATCAGGATTCAGAAGCAGTCCGAAAAAAAATAATCTCACCACGAAGGCACGAAGGACACTAAGAGAGTCATTCGTGCCGCACCATTCTTGCGCTTCTGTTTTTCTTCGTGATCTTCGTGTCTTAGTGGTGAAAAACGTTTTGTATAATTAAAAGGAGGGGTTATCAATGAATACACGTTTTTTGGATGCCTGCTGGGGCAAGCCTGTCGACCGGACACCGGTGTGGCTTATGCGCCAGGCGGGCCGTTACCTGCCCGATTACATGCGGGTGCGCAGCAAGTGCACCTTTTTGGAACTGTGTAAGACTCCGGAACTGGCCGCTGAAGTGACCATCCAGCCGGTGGATATTCTCGGTGTCGATGCTGCGATCCTCTTTTCCGATATCCTTACCCCGGTGGAGCCCATGGGCATGGCCCTGGATTTTGTCCCTGGCCCGGTGTTCGAACACCCGATCAGGACAATGGCCGACGTGGAAAAGCTGCGTATCCCCCAGATGGAGCAGGATGTTCCCTACGTGCTGGAAACAATCAAGATCCTTCGCCGCGAGCTGGCCAACAAGGTGCCTCTGATCGGCTTCGGTGGCGCTCCCTTTACCCTCGCCTGCTATATGGTGGAAGGCAAAGGCTCCAAGGATTGGGCCACCATCAAGCGGATGATGTATGCTGCCCCTGAGGTCTATGCGGCTCTCATGGAAAAAGTGACCATGATGGACATGGAGTACCTCAATGCCCAGATCAAGGCCGGTGCCCAAGCCATCCAGATTTTCGATACCTGGGGAGGCGTTCTGTCCCCATCCGACTACGAAAAATTCGTTCTTCCCTACACCACCAAGCTGATCAACGGCCTCAACCGGCAAAACGTTCCGGTTATCCACTTTGTCAAGGGAGCCGGCACCATGCTCGACACCGTCAAAAAGGCGGGGGGGGATGTGATGGGCCTCGACTGGCACACAAATCTGGGAAAAGCCCGCGACATTCTCGGTAGCATGGCCGTCCAGGGCAACCTGGATCCCACCGTGCTGTTTGCGCCTAAAGATGTCATCGAAAAAGAGGTTAAACGGGTGCTGGATGAGAACGGCGGACGCCCCGGCCATATCTTCAATCTGGGACATGGAATTTTACCGACGGTACCGCCGGAGAATGCCATCCACATGGTGGAATGCGTACACCGTCTTTCGCAGCAATAAGGAACGAACAGTCCTGTCTATGCAGGGCATAGACAAAGTAAAGGAGAAGACTATGCTAAGAAAAACAGGTATGGTGCTGCTGCACTGCTGTTGATGACAGGTATTGCCTTTGCCGGCGTGGATGTCAGCGTTAATGTGGGCGTGCCCGCTCCCCGTATTCCGGCCCCTCAGGTGAGAGTGATTGAGAAGGAGACCATCATAATCAAAGAGAAAAAGGGCCATGGAAAACATAAGGGTCACTTTAAGGAAAAAGAAGGTAAAAGAAAACACAAAGGCAAGGATTAATACAATCTTCGCTTGAAAAACTGAGAAACTTCTGCAGGCAAGGCGGGTAAACCCCGCCTTTTCTGTTTTCGCAGCAAAGGAGGCTAACCGGTGGCAAAGGCAGGAATGCATGACAGATCCGATGGTGCGAAAATCCTTGCCTATCCCCCCGCTGGCACTGGTGCGCTGGCAAGCGACCCATGGGGGCCGCAATTGACATCCCTGAGCATGTGATTAATATTGTTTCATGTGGTTGACTCCCCGCAGGGGGTGAACATGAAAATCTCAGACAGGAAGATGCTGCTGTCCCCCCTATGGCTTCAAACAGCCATAATCACCTTTCTTCTCGGCTTTGCCGTGCTTGGCTACCTTGCCTTGCGCGTCAGTACCGACCACCCACCAATCCCGCGTCAGGTGCTGACTGCCGATGGAAGCATCCTGTTTACCGGTGAAGACATCATTAGCGGTCAACAGATATTCCAGAAATACGGTCTCATGCAATACGGCACTATTTATGGCCATGGCGCTTACCTGGCCCCGATTTCACTGCCCAATATCTCCATTACCAAAGTACGGGAATGCTCTCCTTCTATCGCGGTCAGGAGCTTTCCGATGCTGAGGCCAGGGAGCGGATACGGCGGGAGCTGAAGGCGAACCTCTACGATCCGAACACAGGAACTTTGAAATATACCAAGGGGCAGGACCAAGCCTTCGGAACCATGGTGGATTTCTACCGTGACTGGTTAATTACTACCGGCAACAACACAGGTTTGCGCCGGCCGTCCATCACCAACGAGGGAGAAATCAGGAAGCTGACAGCCTTCTTTTCCTGGGCGGCATGGACGAGTGCTGCAACACGCCCCGACGCCCCATATTCCTATACCAACAACTGGCCGGCGACTCCCTTGCCGGTAACGAACCAACGGCCCAAGCCCTTCTCTGGAGCGTTCTCAGCCTGGCCGCGCTTCTTGGGGGCACTGGAGTAGTTCTGTTTCTTTTCGGCCGTTACAAGTGGCTGGGTTGGCATGGTGATGAAGAGCAGTTGCCGGAGCGCCGTTTTATACTGCCGGACCAAGTCAGGCTGACACCGGCGCAAAGGGCGACCGCGTGGTATTTCCTTGTTGTGGCCGGCCTGTTTCTTTGCCAGGGGCTGCTCGGTGGCGTCAATGCCCACTATCATGTGGAACCGGAAGGCTTTTTCGGCCTGAAGCTCGACCAATGGCTTCCCTATAACCTGTCACGCATGTGGCACGTGCAACTGGCCCTCTTTTTCGTTGCCTCCAGTTTTTTGGCCATGGGTATCTTTCTCGCGCCGATGATCGCCCGCCACGAGCCAAGGCACCAGGACAAACTTGCACTGGTGCTCTTTGGGGCACTGGTTGTGGTAGTTGTCGGCAGCCTGGCTGGTGAAGCCGCCAGCATCAAGGACTACATAGGTCTGGCCGGCCCCTGGTTCTGGATAGGGTCACAAGGATGGGAATATCTGGACCTGGGGCGGTTGTGGCAGATGCTGCTGACCCTGGGCATGTTTCTCTGGCTGGTGATCCTGGTGCGCGGACTCAAGGATACGCTCCAGGAGGAGCATCCTGCAACATGCCCTGGCTCTTTCTCTACAGTGCCCTTTCCATCCCGCTCTTCTATGCGGTAGGGATGGCTTTCGGCAAGAGCAGCAATTTTGCCGTCATCGACTTCTGGCGCTTCTGGGTAGTGCATCTGTGGGTGGAGGATTTTCTCGAACTGTTCACCACCATCATGGTCGCCTATATTTTTGTCCTGCTGGGGGTGGTGCGGGCCAGGGTGGCGAATATCATCATCTATATGGATATCATCCTCTATTCAATTGGCGGTGTCATCGGCACCATGCATCATCTCTATTTCAGCGGTGCACCGGCAATACACATGGCGCTGGGCGCATTTTTCTCGGCCATGGAGGTCATTCCGCTGGTACTCCTGACCTACGAGGCCTGGCGCTTCATGCAGCTGGGGGTCGCGGGGGGCGAGAAGTCCATGTTTGCAACCCCCAGCAGCCAATTTCCACACAAATGGGCGGTCATGTTCCTCATTGCAGTCGGCTTCTGGAACTTCCTGGGGGCCGGAGTCTTCGGTTTCCTCATCAACCTGCCCATCGTCAGCTATTACGAAATCGGTACCCAATGGACGGCCAATCACGGGCATGGGGCGCTGATGGGTGTTTACGGCATGCTGGCAATGAGATCCTCTTTCTGGAGTATGAACATCGGGCTTGCTGGATGCTCTTCATCAACCTCTTCCCAGTTGGCGTGCTCCAGCTGAATGATGCCCTCACCTACTCCTATTGGCACGCCAGAGCTCCAGAGTTTTTTCAGCAGCCATTGGTCAGGGTCTTTGAATGGCTTCGCTTTCCCGGCGATGCAATCTTCATTGTTGGCGGTATCTTCCCGGTCGTCTACCTTGCGGTGCGGATGTTTATCAACAGAAACAGGCCGGGGGGCCATGGATGGCAGGAAGAGGGTGAATTTACGAGATTTGCCGGAGGCGAAAATTTAAAAGCTTGAAAAAAATAAATTAAAAAGTATATAATTTCACATTATTTGGGTGGCAATAATTACATAAGCACCTGAAAAAATCGCCTACGGTGGGGGAGAATGATGGAAAATTGTGAGTTGTTGGAAAAATGCGTTTTCTTCAACGACAAGATGGGTAACATGCCATCGACTGCCAGTGTCATCAAGATGAGGTATTGCAGGGAAGACAGCAGCGGCTGTGCCAGATATCTGGTGTGCAAGGCCTTGGGCAGGGAAAACGTACCGGCTGACCTGTTCCCCAATCAGGAGGACAGGGCACGACAGCTGATTGCCTCGGCCAGGTAAAGTTGCTTTCGCTTTTCACACAGGCAGGCCTGTCGATTTACCCGGCAGGCCTTTTATTTTGATGATGCGGTATCGGTCAATTCCTGCAGCAGAAGCTCCAGAGCCTTCCGATCAAAGATATAGCTCTCGCGGCAAAATTCACAATTCACCGTTACCTGTTCCTGTTTTTCAAGCATGTCTGATAGCTCCTCCCGACCAAGGGAGAACAGCACCCGTTCAATTTTTTGCCGGCTGCAGGAGCAGTCGAAGGCCAGGGCACGCCTCTCCAGAATGTCGTAGGGAATATCTGCAAAAAGCAAGGCCAGCAGTTCTTCCGGCTTGCTGCCGTTGCGCAGCAGCTCGCTTATGGGGGGCAGTTTGGCTATGCGCTCCATCAGGGTATCGACTGCAACATCATCGGCCGGTGGAAGTGCCTGGATGAGAAATCCTCCGGCCGCAGCCACACTGTTGTCTGGTTCCACGTAGACACCCAGTCCGACTGCCGAGGGTATCTGCTCCGATTCGGTCAGATAGAGTGCCAGATCTTCGGCAATTTCGCTGGAGAAAAGCTGGACGGTGCCACGATAGGGCTCCTTGAGACTAAGGTCCTTAGTGACAGTTAGAAATCCAGCACGACCCAAGGCTCCGGCCACATCCAGCTTACCGTTTTTTTCCGGCAGATGCACATGGGGAGCGCCTACACAGCCACGAACGGCACCGTTACTGTCCCCTTCGACCAGGATCTTCTGCAGCGGTCCATTGCCTTCGAACTTGAGTGCCACCCGTTGACCCGTCTTCAGCAGCGCACCGAAAAGTGCTCCACCGGTCAGGGCCCGCCCCAAGGCAGCGGAGGCTGTCGGCCAGGTATCGTGCCGGCGGCAAAGCTCGTTGACCAGCTCGGTGGTGAGGCAGGCAAGCGCCCGCACCTTGCCGTTTTTGCTGATAATCCTCACCAGATAATCACTCACAGGCATAATCCCAGACGGCCGATCATTTCACCCTCCCTGAAAAGCAACTCCTTAATGGTGAGAAAGTCACAGACCTTGATCCCATTGATGTTATAAGCAAGAAATTTCTGCAGTTCGGGCACCTGGGTCAAATCGCAGGAGATGGTGCCCTCGCTGTAGGAAAGAAATGGAATTTTTCCCACGACCTTCCTCGTGACAAAATCCACATCAACAGGTTTTACCTCTTCAATCTTGAGAAAGATCATCTTCTCCTTTGGCGTAAAGAATATCCGTTCCACGCCAAATCGCGCAGAAAATGGAATGCTGAACGGAATCAGCTTCTTCTTCACCTTGCCGCTGATCTCCCCATAGCCATCATAAAATTTCATGGACAACTCGTGGATTTCCTCGTCCATTGCCCGGGCGATCAACTCCCGATGAAAGTAGTCCTGGCTCACCCGCACTTCCCTGCGGGTTACGATCTCTTTCAGCTGCTGATCCTTGATCAGATCAAGCAGGGCCGGATTTTTCAACATGTCGAAGATGCTCATTTTATACCTCTGTTGTGGAGTCTTATAAAGATGTCAGACAAGGCCGCGGTTGAAGTTGAAATCGGACGTTCCGTTCAGTTCCACTCCCCTGTCGAAGGCATTGATGATCCTGCCATAGTCGGCGGAAGAGATCTGGGAAAGGTCGAGAATGAAGGAGCTGCAACCCATCTCCTTTAGTTTTCCCTTGAATGCGGTCAGGGAAAACATGACATTTGGCGTAACTACTGTAAGACCATCCCTGTTTGTCACCATGTAGCCGTCATTGCGGTCGGAAACCACCGGTACATCGCTGCGCACATCCTTGATGCGGATTTTGGAGGTGATGGCAGGGACGCCGCAATAGGCGATGACACGCCTTTTGATTGACACATCGGCAGCCAATAGCTCCGCCATATTTTCCGCATCGTCCTCGATATAGAGTGTTGCCGCGGTGGCGCCCAATTCCTGCCACGCCAGCAGCGCCTGGCTGTTAAGGGAGAAAAGCCGGTAATCGGTGGAAATCTCCACCGCGTGGCCTGAAAGCAGCTCGAAATGAGACAGGTTCGTTGCCTCGAAGCGGCGGAAACCGAGGCTTGTCAAGGTGGTGACTGCTTCACGAAAAAAGTATATCCGCTTCGAAAATGATAAAGGGAAGCTGCCAGATTACCTGCTGTTCCCGCGCCTTAAGTTTGCGGACAAACAGGGACACCTGATGCATGTTAGCCTTGGACACCGGCAGGATCAGGGAGTCGATTCCGTTCTGGTGGAGCAGATGGTAGTCACGGATATGCTCAAGGCGGACAGTGAGTTCCTCCCGAGTTGCTTCTTTGGCAGCCTTCCTGCGACCAGGGCCTGAAGGGCCGCTTTCCGGTGACCGCGGGTATGCTCCTTCAACTCCCCCGTCACCTTTTCTTCGAGCCGGCGGTAGAATTCACGGCGAATTTCTTTTAGCTTGACCGGAGGGATGAGCACGGCCGGGAATCCGGGTGCGGCCAACGAGGCGAGGGTGAAGGCAGTATCACCTGTCTTGTTGAACTGGGCAGTAAGCACGGCCTCCATGTCGGTGGTGCGTGCCTCTTCCAGTTGTCCCAGATGGAATTCCAGGCATTCATTCTTTCCCGCCACCATGGCCTCAATGCGCAAATTTTGGTCGACCATCGCCAGTTGCAGTTTGCAGGGCAGCTTGTCCCCCTTGACGGCATCCAGCTTTTTCAGGCAGGCGCTTTCGCTCATGGTGAAGGCCGTTTCCGACGAGACCTTGAACACTGTGTCCCCGATCTTAAAGGGAAATGGCGATGGCGTGGAAACCAGGGCTTTTTCATGAAGCTGTTTGACCTGCTGCTTGCCAAGGTAAAGTTCTTTGATGGTAAAGGCGCGGCCAGCCATATCGCTTTTGGGTTGCACCCGGATGCGGTCCCCCACGTGCAGCTTGTCCTTTGTTTCAAAGGTGATGCGGTTACCCTGAATGGATTTGATGGCGCCGAGGAACCGGCCGGTAGCGCCTTTCAGGGAAGGGGTGGCAATATCGGTCGGCTGGTGGGAGGCGAGAAAGCCCTTGGTCGGCACCCGGCCGAAAGAGAGCTTCAGGAGTTCCTTGGCCGCGGCCACCGCCTCGGCTCGTTTCCGTTCAGGGGCATCCAGAACCTGCCGGTAAGCGCCGACGACACTGGCCACGTATTCGGCGGATTTCATCCTGCCTTCGATCTTCAGGGAGGAGACGCCTGCGTCCATGAGCTGGGGGATCAAATCGATGCTGGAGAAATCGTTGGTGGAGAAATAATAACCTTCCTTGCCGCGGTAGGTATACTGACGGCGGCAAGGCTGGGCGCAACGTCCCCGGTTGCCGCTGTGGCCGCCGAGAAACGAAGAGAAGTAGCATTGCCCGGAGAAGGAAAAACAGAGGGCGCCGTGGATGAAGCATTCAATTTCTGCGGTGGTAGAGTCGGCGATGGCCCTGATCTCGTCCAGGTGCAGCTCACGGGCCAGCACCACCCGCTGGAAACCGAGTTTTTCCAGCTGCTTCACCCCCAGGGAATTGTGAATGGTCATCTGGGTGGAGGCATGAAGCGGAATGCCGGGGAAGAAATTTCTGATCAGGCGGGCCGTGGCCATATCCTGCAGGATGACCCCGTCGACCCGCATTTCTTCCAGGGAGGCAAGCACCTCCACCAGGCGCGGCAGCTCTGATTCCTTGACCAGGGTGTTGATGGTGACATAAACTCTGCGTCCCATGCTGTGGGCATAGGCAAGCATGCGCTCCATCTGGGAAAGGGAAAAATTCTTCGCTTTGGCCCGGGCGGAAAAATCTTGCAGCCCGGCATAAACGGCATCGGCCCCCTTTTCCATGGCGGCGAAAAAGGCTTCCAGTGAGCCGGCGGGGGAGAGTAATTCAGGCTTTTTTCTTGTTTTTTCTACAAAAGACATCCGGTTAGACTACCCGAAGGGGGGAAATGCGTCAAGTTGAATGAGCCAGTGCATGCCTTGTAATGAAAGGGAAATCTTATAACCTTTTACACGGTAGCGAGCGGCTGGTTGTCCAGCGAGGCAGGCACGGTGGGCACCTTCTTCATCAGCCTTCCCACCGCCGGTAAATAATCAGTTGTTCTTGGCAGTCCTTTTTTTGCTCGTTTTTCTGCCTTCACCCGCCAGGGAGAAGATGTCGGCCTGGGAAATGCACCAGACCCCCTCTTCCTTTTGCAGCTTGAAGGATCTCGTTACATGGTCGGTGCCTGCCGCTTCCCCTTCCATGCCTACCTTTGCTCTCAGGGTCACGGTATAATCATTTTTTACCGATACCTTTACCTCCTGCATCTTTTCCCAGCAACAGGCAGGTTTTTTGGCGGCTGTGGCGAGTTTGCGAACAAATTGTTCCTTGCTTCCCTTGCCGGCAACGGTTCGGTCGAAAAGCTGGTCATAGCGCCCATCGCGCCAAAGATCAAGGATTTCGCCGAAGCCTTTTTGCGCCTCGGCCTGCAATTCCTCGGCAGAGAGATAGGGTGTCTTTGCCGGGGCGGGACTGAAGCAGGCAAGTGAGAGTATCACAGTGAGCATAAGGATGAACGGCCGCATGGGCACCTCCTCAGGTAAAATTTCGCCAATAATAGAAGAACGAGAGGCACAGGGCAAGGGGAAAAAACAGTCGGCGGACGGAAGACGGAAGACGGCGGTCAGGCGAGAAAAGAGCTCCACCGACCACCGACTGCCGACCGTTTTTTAAAGCCGTCTATCTGCAGCTTCGGCAAAAAGTTTCAGCTGGGCCATCATCCTGGCGAACTTTTTCGGCTTCAGGGATTGGGGACCATCGGACGAAGCACGCTCCGGGTCAGGGTGCACTTCTATGATCAGCATCTGCACCGGAGGCCACAGCGGCATAGGCCATGGGGGCCACATACTGGTAGTGGCCGGTGCCGTGGGAAGGATCGACAATAACCGGCAGATGGGTTTTTTCTTTGAGGACCGGAATAGCCGACAGGTCCAGAGTATTGCGGGTCGCAGTTTCGAAGGTGCGGATGCCGCGCTCGCAGAGGATAACCTTCTGGTTCCCTTCGCTGAGGATGTACTCGGCACTCATGAGGAACTCCTGGATGGTCATGGACATGCCCCGTTTGAGAAGCACTGGCCTGGAGAGCTGGCCGACCTTCTTCAGCAGGGCGAAGTTCTGGGCGTTGCGGGCGCCGATCTGCAGAATATCCGAATATTCAGCGACGAGGTCGCAGTCTCAGGATTAACCACTTCGGTAACGATCGGCAGTCCGGTCAGGTCGCGGGCCTTTGCAGGAGTTTCAGTCCTTCCTCTTCAAGGCCCTGAAAGGAATAGGGGGAGGTGCGGGGCTTGAAGGCGCCGCCGCGCAGCACGTGGGCACCGGCTTCCTTCACTGCCAGGCTGAAGAGATAATCTGTTCCTCGCTTTCGACGGAACAGGGGCCGGCCATGACCACTATTTCCTTGCCGCCGATGCTGAGAGTATCAGTAATGGGAATGATGCTGGTTTCTTTTTTAACTTCCTTTGAAGCAAGCTTGTATGGCTGCAGGATGGGTACCACGCTTTCCACCCCGTGCATGGACTCGATAGACTGAAGCACTGTTTTCCCCCTTTCGTCGCCAACTGCGCCAATTACATCGCGGGTCGCACCATGGATGACATGGGGCTGGTATCCCAGCTCCCTGACCCGCTTCAACACTTCTTCTCTGTCCTTTTTAACTGCTCCGGATTTCATGACAATGATCATTCTTCCTCTCCTTTTTCCCGAAAACAAAAAGGCCGGAGGATCGCCCCCGGCCTTGAAAATTGTACTGCAAATGAAAAAGCCGGGGGTCGGATTCCTGTCCACCCTCGGCTTTCGGTTTTTATTAGTAAAGTTTACTGCTCTCGCCTAATTCGAACCTCTACCCTGGGCAGACGGCCTAAAGAAAAAGCCGCACCAAAAATAAAAGCTGAAAAAGGAAAAATAACTGGTCGTGAGCATGGTTGCTATAATCGCTGAATCTTTTCCGTCATGTCAAGATTTTTTATTGTATAGGTGAAAAAATAGCGACACGACGAGCTGACAGGTGCAGCTACTTATTTTTGCTGCACCTTCAACAATTGCCATGTTATAGTTGGACATTCTGTGGGAAGTATTCCAACCAACAAGGAGAGATTCATGAAACAGCCATTGATTCTTGCCGCCGCCGTCCTGATTTCGCTTCTTCCACTTGCAGGGCAGGCAGATGAGGGGCAGAAGCCGGTTCATCCTGTCATTTCATCGGCCCGTCCCGGAGCTGAAAAGCCCAAAGAGGCCGAACAGCCCAAGCAAGTTCAGGTGTCGGGAAAAGTCATGCAAACCATGAACGGCGGAGGGTACACCTATATCCTCGTGAAACAGGCTGACGGCAACAAGATCTGGCTGGCGATCCCCCAGACCAGTGTCGAACTGGGTGCCCAGTTGACCTTCAAGCCGGGCATGGAGATGGTCAATCTGCCCAGCAAATCCTTGAATCGCACCTTCGACAGGATCATCTTCTCGGAAGGAATCGTCGAGGAGGGGAAAAATGCGAAAAAGGGGACAAAAAAATCACCGGGCAGCAAGGGGGCAATCGCCGTTGCCGAAGGCAAGATAAAGGTGAAGAAGGCGACGGGTGCCAATGCTTACACAGTCGCTGAGCTTTACAAGCTGAAGGGCAAGCTGAACAAAAAGAACATTGTCGTCAGAGGGAAGGTGGTGAGGGTCTCTGCCAACATCATGGGCAAGAACTGGATCCATCTCCAGGATGGCAGTGGCGATCCGAAGAAAGGCACCCATAATCTGGTTGTCACGTCCCAGGCCATGCCGGTCATCGGGGAGGTCGTCACCGCCAAAGGCGTACTCTACGGTGACAAGGACTTCGGCGGCGGCTACAAGTACGTGGTAATTGTCGAGAAAGCGGAGCTGGAAATCCAGTAACGGCGGTATTGCCTTATATATTGTGACTTTGTCAGCAATCTGAGGCCCCCTGTGCTGCAGGGGGCCTTTTTTATACAACTGCGGAAAATATACTCATAAAGGGAGAGCCGGTTTTGCTGAAGCTTCCTTTTCCTCTCATGAGCCGAGTCAGATAAGGCCAAACTCTTTGACAATCAGCCCCCTTTCCGCTACTTTGGCGGGGTGCAAGACATACTCCTCAGCCATGGTTATCCAGCCCTTTTCCTCCTCAGTTTCCTTGCCTCAACTCTGGTTCCGCTGGGTTCCGAATGGCTGCTGGCGATAATGCTCGTCAATCAACATGATCCGGTAGCTACAGTGGCGGTGGCCACCACAGGCAACCTGCTGGGCGCCTGCACCACCTATTGGCTCGGCATTTATGGGGGACCGTGGCTTATCCGCAGGGTGTTGCGGATTAATGAACAGTCAGAGGCGCGGGCAAAGGAATTCTACCGTCGCTATGGTTCATGGTCGCTGCTTTTTTCCTGGCTGCCGGTAATCGGCGACCCCCTTTGTCTTGCAGGCGGGCTCTTAAGGATCGGCTTCGTCAGATTTTCCGGGCTGGTTTTCCTCGGCAAGCTTTGCCGATACGTGGCAGTGGCATGGCTGACGTTGCAGGGTTCAAAGATAATAACGGGTTAAATGCCTGATTTTGGAGGTTACATGATAACCCGTCGCAAAAAAGTGCTGGCCAACGGCTTGCGGGTCGTGGCGGTGGAAATGCCACACCTGCATAGTGTGGAGATAGCCGTATATATCAGGGTTGGTGGACGTAATGATCCGCAGCAACAGGCAGGGCTGTCACATTTTCTCGAACACATGCTTTTTCGCGGTAATGAGGACTATCCTGCCGGCATAGATCTGGAGGTGGCCTTCGATGCCATCGGTGGTTCCGTCAATGCCGCAACCGATGAGGAGAGCACCTGCTATTTTTCACGGGTCCATCCCCGGCATGTGGAGAAGGGGCTGCAACTGTTCGCCTCCATGCTGCTCCGGTCCACGTTGACGGGGCTCGATGTGGAAAAGCGCATCATCACCGAGGAAGCGTTGGAAGATATCAACGACCGCGGCGAAGAGACCAATCCCAGCAACCTGTCGAGCAAAATGATGTGGCCCGGTCATCCCTTGGGAATGCCGACCATCGGCTATCTGGAAACCATCAATGCCATTACCGAACAGGACCTGCGTCGCCATCTGGCATCTTTCTATGTGCCGTCCAACAGTGTGGTGGTAGTGGCCGGGGATATCAAGGCAGAGCGTATTTTTTCAGCATGTGAAGACGCTTTTGCCGACTGGAGCGGCCAGCCGCTCCCTGCCTTGTTGCAGGCCACTGGGGACCAGCACCGGCCGCAGTCCCTGTTCGTCCGGGACGCGGACAGCCAGGTCAACCTGCAGATCGCTTTCCGCGGCTTTGCCCGCCCCGACCAGCGCATCATGACCACCAGGCTGATTCGCCGGATTCTCTGCGGCGGCGGGAGCTCCAGGTTGCACCTGCTTTTGCGGGAGAAATTGGGTATAGTCTACTCGGTGGATGCCTCCATATCGGCCTATGATGAAACGGGCTCTTTCGGCATCGAACTGGCGACGGCACCGGAGAACCTGCCGCTGGCGGTAAGGGAAATTCTCAACCAGGTGAGAAGGCTTGCTGTGGAAGCCGTTGGGGATGAGGAATTGGCGCGGGTCAAGGATGGATACTTCTTCGATCTGGAATACAGCCGCGACTCCACCTATGAGATGCAGGTGCGCTACGGGTGGGGCGAGCTGATGGATATAGTCCGGGAACTTGAAGAGGACCATGCCGAGGCTGCCGCTATCGACGCTCACCAGCTTAAGGCGGCTGCTGCAGCACTGTTTGCCCCCTGCAACCTGAATCTGGTGGCAGTCGGTCCGTTGAAGGCAGGCTCAAGCGTGAGGTGGAAAAGATACTGCTTGACTATGAGCAGGAATGCATACGGGAGTAGTTATGGAAACAGCGATTTTGATCATGGCCCATGGGAGCCGTATTCCCGACGCCAACCAGGCGGTGCATGAAATAGCCGCATGGTGAAAAAGATGACCGGCTACGACATCGTCGAGGTCTCATTCCGCGAGCAGCACGCCCCGAACATCCAAAAAGGGATCGATGCCTGCGTGGCCAGGGGGGCGGAGCGCATCCTGCTGCTTCCCTATTTCCTATACATGGGAGCCCATGTGCTGGAGGACCTGCCGGCTGAACTGGAAGAGGCCAGGCAGCGCCATCCCCAGGTGGAAATGGCCATGGGCAAACATCTGGCGTTCACCACAAGCTGGCCGAGATAGTCGTCGAGCGCATCGCCCAATCCCTTACCGAGCAGAGGTGGTACTGATGTCCACCCACCTGCGTCCGGAAGAGATTGAAGCCGAATCTTTCCGCCTGATCGAGGCTGAGGTCGGCCCCCATTCCTGGTCCTTCGAGGAGTGGCAGGTGGTGCGGCGGGCAATCCATACCAGTGCCGACTTCGAATATTCCAAAAATCTGTTCTTTTCGGCGGCAGCCGTCGTGCGTGGCGTTGCAGCGCTACGTCGCGGGCTCGGCATCGTCACCGATACCAACATGGCCCTTGCCGGCATAAACCGGGCCAGGCGGGAGCGATTCGGCAACAGGATCTCCTGTTTTGTCGCCGCCGAGGTGGCGCGGGCGGCCCAGGCTGAGGGAGTAACCCGTTCGATCCTTGCCATGGGCAAAGGGGCAGCCGATCCGCCAACGGCATCTTCGTCATCGGCAATGCCCCCACCTCTCTTTTCGAACTGCTGCGCCTGGTGCGGGAAGAAAATTTCAAACCGGCACTGGTCATCGGCCTGCCGGTCGGTTTCGTCGGCGCCGCTGAAAGCAAGGAAGCTCTCCTTGCTCTGGAGGATGATTACCCGGAAATTCCATTCATTACCAACCGGGGGCGCAAGGGTGGGTCCAATGTGGCGGCGGCAGTGGTCAACGCTTTGCTGATAATGGCAGAGGGGGGTTGATACTCTGATCATGACGCGCGCCTTCCTCAGATCCGGCTATACTACAGGCGCCTGTGCAGCTGCTGCGGCAAAAGGTGCGGCGGAAATGCTGCGTGACGGGCAGATCATCGACCGGGTGGAGATTATCCTGCCCGGCGGGGAGCTGGTGCCATTCACCCTGCGGAACCAGCAGCTTGGTGATAAATTCGCCTCCTGCTCAGTGGTAAAAGATGCCGGTGACGATCCGGACGTCACCAACGGCGCCGAAATCAACGTTGCGCTCACCATTGAGCCGGCGCCGCCGGGAACCAGGGGTGAGATTGCTATTTGCGGCGGGACCGGCATCGGCAAGGTAACCAAGCCGGGACTGGCGGTACCGGTGGGGGAATGGGCCATCAACCCGGTGCCGCGAAAGATGATCCGGGTCGTCATCAACGAAGTTTTTGCCATCCGCTGCGTTCCTTCCCTGATGAGGGTAACGGTCAGTATCCCCAACGGCGAAGAACTGGCGAAAAAGACGCTAAATGCCCGTCTGGGCATTATCGGTGGCCTGTCCATCCTGGGGACCACTGGCATCGTCAAACCCATATCGGCCAAGGCTGGACCGATACCATCGATGCCGCCATCGATGTTGCCCTGGCCTGCGGCAGCAAAACCCTGATCCTCTCCACCGGGCGTACCAGCGAGCTGGTCGCGGAACGGCACCTGCAGCTGGGAAAACTGACGCAAGAAGAAGCATTCATCATGATGGGGGACCACGTGGGCTATGCACTGAAGACCTGTGCTGCCAAGGGGGTCAGAGAGATTGTCATCGCCGGCCAGTTCGCAAAACTCCTCAAGGTGGCCTGCGGTCACGAGCAGACCCATGTTTCCTCCTCGGAGCTTGACCTGCAGCAGCTGGTTTCATGGCTTGGCCCTGAACCTCGGGCCTCGGGCTGGTACTGCTTGCCCAGCGGGCTAACACCGCCCGCCAAGTGCTGGAGGAATCCCATCACGATTCCGTGCTCATTGCTGTCGTCGTTGACCGGGTCAGGGACTTTGCTGAAAGGCTGGTTCCGGGTTTGAACATAAAGGTTTTACTGGCGGGCTATGGCCAGGAAGTGTTATATTTCGGCTGATTAACGAAGGAAAGTCAGCAAGGGGGGGCTATGCCTCAAAGGGAAAAGATATATCTGATCGGGGCAGGCATCGAAGGGTGGGAAGGTTTCGGGGCTACGGCGCTGGAGACTATCAACAAGGCGGAAGTCCTGATCGGCCATCAGCGGCTCCTGGACATTTTTCCGGACTTCAAAGGGGAAAAGCGGGTGCTGGAAGACCTTTCCATCATGCTCGAATACCTGAAGACCACGGAAAAGCGGACGGTGGTGCTGGGTTCCGGGGATCCGAACTTTTTTGGCGTGGCCCGGTTTATCCTGAGAAACCTGCCCAAGGAGCGGATAGAGATCTTCCCCAACGTGACCAGCGTTCAGTATGCCTTTGCCCGCATCAAGGAGCCGTGGGATGATGCGGTGTTCATTTCCGTTCATGGCAGAGGCTGAAGAGTGCCATTGATCGCATCATTGCCTCGGAAAAGGTGGCGGTCCTGACCGATGCCGTCAATTCCCCCGCGGCCATTGCCCGTGAACTTGCGGCGCGTGGCGCCGAAGGCTTTGAGGCGTGGCTGTGCGAGGATATGGGCCTGCCGGGGGAAAAATTCACCAAAACCGATGTGAGAAGCCTGGTCAACATCAGCTGTTCGCCGCTGAACATCCTCATCCTCATCAAGCCTGGGAGCCGACCCTGGAGCATTACCCGCTCATCGGCATCAGGGATGAGGAATTCGCCACGGCCAAAAAGCTCATCACCAAGGAAGAAGTGAGGGCGGTGACCCTGGCCAAGCTGCGTCTGCAGGATGACCTGGTCATGTGGGATATCGGCGCCGGCAGCGGCTCGGTCTCCATCGAGGCCTCCAACCTGATGCCCAACGGCAAAATCTTCGCCCTGGAAAAAAATGCCCAGTATCTCTCCTTCATCCGCGATAACCTGAAAAAGTTCGTTGCCCGCAATGTCACACTCATCGAGGCCTTTGCCCCCGAAGGGCTGGAGGACCTTCCGGATCCGGACCGGGTTTTCATCGGCGGCTCCGGCGGCATGCTGGAAGATATCATCGAGGCGGTGGACCGGCGGCTCAAGCCGGAAGGCCAGATCGTCCTCAATGCCGTCACCCTCGATACCCTGACCAAGGCGGTGGAATTCCTTGAAGACCACGGCTACAGCGTGGAGATAACCTGCGTCAACATCTCCAGGACCAAGGGGCTTACCGAGTACAAGATGTTTGAGGCCCATAATCCGGTGTATATCATCGCAGCCAGCAAAGAAGACTAAAAAGCGAATTCGCCTTCAGGCGGAGAGCGGCGTTGCCGCGTCGGCGCTTTCCTCGGCGTAGCGTGTGCCCTCTCCCTATCCCTCCCCCAGTGGGGAGTATATAGTTTACCCTCTCCC
>NZ_BBCJ01000015.1 GCF_001311985.1 Geotalea toluenoxydans JCM 15764 | reverse complement strand
AACAAGCTTGATGCCGTCTGCGACGCCGACACCATCTACGCCACCAATACTTCCTCCATCTCCATCACCGAGATGGCGGCCCTGGTGAAGAACCCGGCCAACTTCATCGGCATGCACTTCTTCAACCCGGTGCCGGTGATGAAACTGGTAGAAGTGATCCCGGCCCTGCAGACGGCACCGGCCACCAAGGATCTGGCCCTGGAGATGGCAAAGAAGATCGGCAAGACCGCCATCACCTGCAAGGACACCCCCGGCTTCGTCGTCAACCGCCTCTTTGTCCCTTACATCATCGATGCGGTCAGGCTCCTTGAGGAAGGGGTGGCATCGGCAGAGGACATCGACACCGCCATGAAGCTCGGCTGTAACATGCCCATGGGGCCCCTGGAGTTCCAGGATTTCGCCGGGGTGGACATCGGCTATCACGTCATCAATATCTTCCATGAATACATGAAGCAGGAGCGCTTCGCCGCTCCGGGGCTGCTCAGGAACATGATCAAGGCAGGCTACGTGGGACGCAAGGCCGGCCGGGGCTTCTATGATTATTCGGAGGAGAGGTGAGCTGCTTCAGTGGCCGATGACGTGGCTTCGGGAGTAAGTGACCGAGCCGCAGCGGCGAGCAGACACCCGCCGGAGACAGAACGGAGCATTCTGGGCAGAAGCAAGCTATCAGGCTATTGAATTGAGAGACGGTGCAAGGTCCGCAGCTGCGGCGACCGAACGAGCGGACGAAGTCGCGGCAGCGGTCGCGGTGGAACCATATGCCGTACCCTGAATTGATCCCACACAAGAAACGAGGGTGAGACCATGATCTGGAACCATGTTGAGACCAGCAGTCGTAGCGAAATGAAGAGTATCCAGCTGGGGCGGCTGCAGCAAACTGTCAGCCGTGTCTATGACAAAAATCCGGTTTACCGGAAAAGACTCGACGAAAACGGAGTAAAACCTGCCGATATCAAAACCCTGGACGATATCAGGAGACTCCCTTTTACCGTCAAGGATGATATCCGCGACAACTACCCATTCAACCTCTTCACCGCCAAACAGGAGGACGTCGTCGAATACCATGCCACCTCGGGAACCACCGGCAAACCAATCATCGTCGGCTACACCCGCAACGATCTGGATACCTGGTCCGAGGTCATGGCCCGCTGCCTGACAAGTGCCGGCATCACCAAGACCGATGTCCTACAAAATATCTATGGTTACGGCCTTTTTACCGGCGGACTGGGAGCACATTACGGAGGCATCAAGATCGGGGCTGCCGTCATCCCCATCTCCGGTGGCAACACCCAAAAGCAGATCATGCTCATGCAGGATTTCGGCACCACCGCCTTGACGGTTACCCCCTCCTTTCTCATGCATGTCCAGGAAGTGGGAACCGAGATGGGGGTTGATTTCAAGAAGCTCAAGCTGAGAACGGCCGTGCTCGGCGCCGAATTCTGGACCGACTCCATGCGCGACAAGATCCAGGAAGATTTCGGCATCAAGGCTTGTGATATTTACGGGCTGTCCGAGATCATCGGCCCGGGTGTGGCCTGCGAATGTCACGAAGCCCGCAACGGCCTTCATATCAATGAAGACTATTTCTATCCCGAGATCATCAACCCGGAGACCGGTGAAGTGCTGCCCTTGGGCGAAGAGGGGGAGCTGGTCTTCACTACCATCGCCAATGAGGGACAGCCGCTCTTCCGTTACCGGACCCGCGACCTGACGAGCCTCAGCCAGGAGCCTTGTGCCTGTGGCCGTACCCTGATCAAGATGAAAAAGCTGGTCGGCCGCACCGATGACCTGCTGATTATCCGGGGGGTCAACTTTTTCCCGTCCCAGATCGAATCGATCATTCTCAAACACCCCGGTGTCACCCCCCATTACCTGGTTGTCGTTGAGCGTAATGGTGCTCTGGACGAGGTGGAAGTCAGGATTGAAGTCACCGATCAGCATGCATACAAGTATGTGGCGGAGACCATGATGATCAGCCAGAACCAGAGGGTCAGCGATGACCTGGCGACCCGGGAACTGAAAAAGAATCTGGTGCGGGATATCAAGGATGTGGTCGGCATTACGGTCAAGGTTACCCTGATGCCTCCCGGAACCATCCCGCGCAGTGAAGGCAAAGCCAAGCGGTTCATAGACAACAGACCGAAATGATCAGATCACCAGCACAGAAAGGATAATTCGTCCATGAAGAAAATAATTTCCGGCAATGAGGCCATTGCCTTGAGCTTTCAAGACTCGGGCGGGGTCTTCGCCTCCGGCTACCCCGGAACGCCCAGCACCGAAACCCTGGAAGAGGTGGCCCGCCTGGGCAAGGTTTACTGCGAGTGGGCGCCCAATGAAAAGGTCGGGCTCGAATCGGCCATCGGTGCATCACTTGCCGGCGGCAGGTCCCTGGCCACCATGAAGCACGTGGGGGTCAATGTGGCCGCCGATGCGCTGATGACCCTGACCTATACCGGTGTCAACGCCGGCTTGATTCTCATGGCCGCCGACGATCCGGGGATGCACTCATCCCAGAACGAGCAGGACAGCAGGAACTATGCGAAGTTCGCCAAGATCCCCATGCTGGATCCTGCAGACTCCCAGGAAGCCTATGATTTTGTCCGGGCAGGTTTCGAGCTCTCCGAGCAGTTCGACTCGCCGGTGATGCTGCGCACCACCACCAGGATCTCCCATGCAAAGGGAATCGTGGAACCAAAAGGCGCAATCGAGCCGAAGGTCGGCGAGTGGGTGAAAAATGTCCCCAAATACGTCATGCTTCCCAACTTCGGCAAGCTCAAGCATGTGGAAGTGGAGGCTCGCTTGCTCAAGCTGCAGGCATATGCAGAGACAACACCCCTGAACCGGGTGGAGATGGGGGATACGGAACTGGGCATCATCACCTCCGGCATTTCCTACCAGCATGTGAAGGAGGCTTTTCCCAATACCTCCATCCTTAAACTGGGGCTGGTTCATCCGCTGCCGGAAAAAAAGATCCGGGAGTTTGCCGGCAAGGTCAAGCGCCTGATGGTGGTCGAGGAGATGGATGCCATCTTCGAGGAGCAGATCCGGGCCATGGGCATTGAGATCCATGTGGGGAAGGATCGATCTCCCTGTGCGGCGAGGTTAATGCCGACATTATCAGGGCCGCGGCAGGGGCAGCGGTTACTACGGTGAGCACAGCGCCGGTGGAGAACCTTCCCCCAGCGCCCCCCCACCTTCTGCCCCGGTTGTGCCCACCGCGGCCTCTACTCGATCCTCAGCAAGCTGAAGGTCTTCGTTTCCGGCGACATCGGCTGCTATACCCTGGGCGCCCTCCCCCCCCTGAGCGCCATGCATACCTGCATCTGCATGGGAGCCAGCATCAGCGCCGCCCACGGCATGGCCAAGGTGAATGAGATTGCCGGCAGGACAGAAAAACCGGTGGCGGTCATCGGCGATTCCACCTTCTTCCACTCGGGCATCACCGGCCTGTTGAGCATGGCCTACAACGGCGGCAACGCCTGGTCATCATCATGGACAACCGCACCACCGGCATGACCGGCGGCCAGGAGAATCCCGGCTCCGGCAGGCTGCTCCAGGGAGAGGCGGCCAAACAAGTGGACATGGTGGATCTGGTCAAGGTGCTCGGCATCGACAACGTGGTGGAGATCGATTCCTATGACCTGCAGGCAACCGAGGCCGCCATCAGAAAGGGGCTTGAAACTCCAGGACCGTACGTCCTGGTGGATAAAAATCCCTGCATCCTCCGCTATCGGGTGAAAAAGCCGCTGGTGACCGTTTCTGCAGAAAAATGCACCGGTTGCCGCGCCTGCCTCAAAGTCTCGTGCGTCGCCCTGGGACTGACCGCTTCCGGCGACAAGCCGAAGGTCGCCATCGATCCCAATATCTGCAACGGCTGCGGTGTCTGCTCCCAGCAATGTAAATTCGACGCCATGTCAGTGGTCGGGACCGGAGGAAAAAATGAAAGTATTTAATATCGTCATCGCCGGAGTCGGCGGCCAGGGGGTGCTCATGGCCTCCAAGGTCCTGGCGGAAAGCGCCCTGGCCAGCAGTATGGATGTGAAACAGAATGAGGTCCACGGCATGGCCCAGCGGGGAGGGAGCGTCATTTCCTTCGTCCGGATCGGCGACCAGGTTCATTCTCCGGTGGTCATGCCCGGTACTGCCGATATCCTCATCTCCTTCGAGCCCCTTGAGGCCCTTCGCCACCTGCACTACCTCAAACCGAAAGGCAAGCTGGTCTACAACAACGTCACCATCAACCCCAGCACGGTTGCCTCGGGGCTGGCCACCTACCCCACTGACGTGGAGACGCAAATAGCCAAGGGCTGCCCCGATGCCCACGGTATCGACGCCCTGCAGATTGCCAAAGAAGCGGGCAACGCCAAGGCGGTCAACATGGTCATGGTCGGTTCGGTAATGAAGGGACTCCCCATCGACGCCACTGTCGTCGAAGGAGTTGTCCGGGAAATCTCCCGCGACAAGGGGGCGGAGGTCAATCTGGCCGCCCTGCGCGGCGGGGCTGCGGCAGCCTGAGCACATAAAAGGACCCCCCTCTGTCCCCCCTACCCCGTAGGGGGAAGCGAGCAAATCGAGCAGGGGGCTGAACAGTGGAAGCATTCAAGAACGGAGATCTCCATGAAACTCAAACAACTGTCCGTCTTTCTCGAAAACTCCCCCGGCCGTCTCTATGAGGCGACGAAAGCCCTGGGGGATGCGGGGCTCAACCTGCGTTCCCTCAGTATCTGCGACACTGCCGGCTTCGGCGTGCTGCGCATCCTCGTCTCGGATGTGGTCAAGGCCCGCCGGGTGATCATGGAAAAGCAGCTGCCGGCGCGGGTTGACGATGTCATCGCCATCGAGGTCGATGACACCCCCGGCAGCCTGGCCAACAACGTACTCAAGCTCTTTCTCGATTACCAGGTCAACGTGGAATATATGTACGCCCTGGCCGGTACCGGCCCTTCATCGGGCAAAGCGGTAATGATCTTCCGTTTCAGCGACAACGACCGGGCAATTGAGCTGATGCTGGACAACGGCATCAAGATCCTCGATTGGGAAGCATTCGGCATGGTGGAAAGTCCCCGCCCGGTCTAGCTTCCGCTTTATTCATCCAAGGAGTCACGCCATGAAGGATAACAATTCATATTCGCCAAAAAGATTCGCCGTCATCGGCGCCGGCCCCGTTGGGGCTATCGTTGCCGCTTTTCTGGCCAAGGGTGGATACGAGGTCACACTGTGTGACGTTGTGCCGAGCCTCCTGGAGCCGGCCTTGAACCCCGGTATTATCCTGGAAGGGGTTGATTCCCTGCAGGCCAGGGTTGCCAAGGTTACCACCAGCGTCGACGACATCGTCAACGACCCTCCCGATGTCATCTTCGTCACGGTCAAGGCCACGGCCATTCCCCTGATTGCCTCTGCTCTGGAAAATTTTGTCGCCGAAGGGCGCTACGTGGTCAGCTGGCAGAACGGGATCGACACCGAGCTGGATCTGGCCAAGCACCTTGGCAGACAATCGGTGATGCGGGCGGTGGTCAATTACGGCTGCGTACCTTTGAGCCCGGCCCATGTGCGGATAGCCTTCCATCACCGTCCCCATTTTCTCCAGGAGCTTGACCCCCAGTCCAGGGACGCGGCCATCGGTATCTGCAATGCCCTGACCGACTGCGGCCTAACCACCCATCACACCGACCGCATCACCGATATGGTCTGGCGCAAATCGGTCATGAACTCGTGCATGAATGCCATCTGCGCCGTTACCGGCAAAACCATGATCGAGATCATCATCGACCCGATCCTCTTCAACCTGGTCGACTCCCTGATCAAGGAGGGGGTTGCCGTGGCCAGAGCCAACGAATTCGTTCTAGGTTCAGACTTCTATCCTTACTGCATCAACTACATCAAGAACGCCGGCAACCATAAACCATCCATGCTTCAAGACATTGAGGCGGGGCGCAGGACCGAAGTCGACTACATCAATGGCAAGATTGTGGAATACGGCGCCCAGGCCGGCATGGCTACCCCCTACAACACCATGATCCGCGGACTGGTAAAGGCACTCGAATCAAGATAATTGAAAATGCCGACGAACCGCCTGGATAGGCAGTCGTGGCATCGGGAGAGAGCGACGAGCTACAGCGGCGAGCGGACACCCGCCGCATGTGGAACAGAGAGGCAACCGGCAATTCAAGCATGGTGCTCCTTTATACGGACGGCACCGCAAGGTCCGCAGCTGTAGCGACAGAGCAAACGGACGATGCCGCGACTGCCGTTCGTTGACAAATTCCCGGATGAACCTGACAGATCTACGAAGAAGGAGGTGTTGTGCTTTTAGAACCCAGGGGACAATCGGACGCAATTTTAACAGCGGGATGCAGGTAACAACAAGGAGGATGACGTGACGGAAATGAAAATCAATTGGGCAGCAGTAGCCAACCACCCGAAATTCGTGGAATTGCACCGGGCTAAGATGCGGTTTCTAGTGGGCTTGTGGCTGGTGGGCGCAGCCTCGTATTTCCTTGTTCTGATCGGTGCGATATCTGCACCCGGACTCTTCAACACCAGGATCATCGGCAGACTCAATTTCGGTTATCTGTTTTGCCTCTTTCAGTTCGTACTGGCTTGGGGCATCGCCATTTATTACACCCGCAAATCCAACAATGAATTTGACCCCCTTACCAAAGAGCTGGTGGATCTGATCACCAAGGAGGAAGGCCAATGAGAAATGTATTTCTTTCTGTTGTCTTCGCCCTCGCTTTCGGTTCACTGGCCCTTGCTGCAGAGTCCCCGGCAAGGTCCGGCGCTGGAACCGGAGCTGCGGTCTCTACCCAGGCTGCGCCGAGTGCTCTTGCGCCAGCCGCCCCCCTTGCCAATCCTGCTACTACGGCCTCCAAAGCCCCGGCCGCCATGCCGAAAAAGATGCAGACCAACCGTGGGTTCACCATCAGCATGTTCCTGCTGATTATCGCGGCTACGGCAGGGATTGTCGTCTGGGCTTCTAAAAGCACCAGTACTGCAGCCGATTACTATGCTGCCGGCGGAGGAATATCCGGCATGCAGAATGGCTGGGCCATTGCCGGAGACTTCCTCTCGGCGGCCACCTTCCTGGGGATTACCGGGCTCATGTCCCTCTTCGGCCCCGATGGCTTCATGTACTCGGTGGGGATCATCATCAGCTTCCTCACCATCCTGCTCATCATTGCCGAACCGTGCCGCAATGCCGGCAAGTATACCTTGGGAGACATCCTTGCCTTCCGCTCCTCATCGAAAACAGTTCGTGCCGTCGCGTCCCTCTCTGCCGTCGTCGTCTCCGTCTTCTATCTGCTGGGACAGATGGTCGGCGCCGGTAAACTGATGCAACTGCTGCTCGGCATCCCCTACAAGGCTTCCATTATCGGCGTCGGCGCCTGATCATTGTTTATGTGGCTCTGGGAGGAATGAAGGCCACCACCTGGGTACAGATCATAAAAGCCGCACTCCTCATGTTCACCGGTACCATCCTGAGCGGCGCCATACTCTGGAAATCCGGCTTTAACCTGCTGACATTCTTCGACAGCGTCGCCGCAAGCCAGGCCATTCAGGACCACGTGCGTGGGGTAATGAAGCATGCCACCGCCGAGCCCGGTTTCGATTATGGCCAGCGGTTCCTGGAGCTGGGACTGTTCTTCAAAAATCCTTTGGACCAGATATCCCTTGGCCTGGCCTGGATATTGGGCGCCGCCGGACTGCCCCATGTGATGATGCGCTTTTTTACCGTCCCCAACGCCAAGGAAGCACGGAAGAGCGTTGTCGTCTCCATGTTCCTCATCGGCGCATTCCTGATCATGGTTTCGTTCCTGGGGTTCGGCGCCGCTCTCTATGTGACACCCCAGCAGATAACCGCCCTGGACAAGGGGGGGAATATGGCGGGGCTGATGATCGCCCAGTATGTGGGTGGCGGCGCCGGAACCGTCGTCGGAGACCTGCTGCTGGCCTTTGTCTGTGCAGTGGCCTTCGCCACCATCCTGCAGTAGTCTCGGGGCTGGTTCTGGCCTCATCGGCGGCCATCGCCCATGACCTCTATGTGAATGTCATCAAAAGCGGCAAGGCAGACCAGCGGACGCAGATCAAGGTTGCCAGGTTCGCCTCCTTTTTTGTCGGCGCCATCGCCATCGTCCTCGGCATTGCCTGTGAAAATCTGAACATCGCCCAGCTGGTGGGCCTGGCCCTGGCCGTTGTCGCCTCTGCCAACTTTCCGGTCCTGCTCTTCGCCCTGTTCTGGAAACGTTTCAATTCCGCCGGCATTATCGCCGGTCTGGTGGTCGGCACTGTCGTCACTATCGCGGTATTGATGGTGTCGCCCAACATGACCTATCCGAAAAAGATCGCCGCCGATGCCCAGAAGATCGTTGTCACCCTGGAGAAAAAGCAGGCCGAGGGGGCAGTGCTGTCGGATAAGGATCTGAAAACGTTGGAAAAGGCGAAGGCAGATTACGAAAAGAACAAGGACGGCACGTCACTGGTGGGACTTGATGCACCGCTCTTCCCGCTGAAGAATCCGGGCATCGTTTCGGTGCCGATCGGCTTCCTGGTCACTATTGCTGCCACCCTGCTCTTCCGCAACAAGCGTGAGGAGGAGATGTTCGAAGAGCTCTTTGTCCGCCAGACGACCGGCTATGGGGTTGCAAAAGCAGCTAAGCACTGACCAGGTAGTGCTGACCTTAAAAAGGGCAGGATCGATTTAAGATCCTGCCCTATCCTTTTGCCAACCGCTTTAAACAACATATGACTATGAAACCTCTCTTCTTCCTGCCCCAATCATAGAGACGGTTTACAGAAAACGAACTCTTTTTAGTACATGAAGCCGAACAACCACAACGGCAGCTTATTCTTGAACCCAACCTCAATATCATCTGCCACCACGAAACTATCAATAACGCCGCCAATCTGCTTGAAGCCTTTTCCCTTACCACCGATTTCGAATGTGTACAGCCCCTTAACGACAAAGTCGCCTTGGCCGGACAACTCAACGGTGCTTTCGATTAATTGCGGATGAATGGTGCTGGAATTACGGACTTGATTGACAAAGAATAGTTCCCGTAACGTCCCGGCATTTACCTCGTTCGCAATGGCATACATCAGGTTGCTATTCTCCAGCAGGATCTTTTCCGGCTTCGTCAGAACTGCATAGCCTCTTCCCTGAGATCTCACCAGATTCAGCAACCGGGCATCCTGCAACTTCTCCAGGTACTCGTACAGGCGAGGGCGGGAGATCTCTGTGGCCTCAGCCAGCTTGGCAATATTGGGAACAAAGGGTACACCCGTTGTCAGAAGATACAGTAGTTTTTTAATCTTCGATACCTGCCGGGGTTCTATCCGGTTGACTAAAGGGAGATCAACCTCAAGGATATGGTTTATTACCTCACGGACCTTGAGCTTATAGAAAGATTCACCTTCCAGGAAGAACGGATAGTAGCCCCCCTGGAGATAGTTCCTGAATTCCCGAAGAGGCTTGATGTCTTTGCAGATAGTGCCGGCAATTTCCTGATGATTGAAAAGAATCTCCTCCAACGAATAAGCCGGGTAGTCTTTGCCGTGGACAAAGTTAGTATATTCCCGCAACGAGAGGCCATGCAGGTTGAAAATAATCGCACGGCGGGAGAGGTCAGCTTTCTGATTGGTAATCTGTAAAAGGCTTGATCCTGAGAAAACAACTCTCAGGTCCGGAAGAGAATCATAGATAGCCTTTACATGCCCAGACCAGTCGGGATACTTGTGGATCTCATCAACCAGCAGCACTTCTCCGCCAAGCTGATGGAACTCGCGAGCGAACTCGAATAGGTCATGGGCCTGGAAGAACGGACTATCAACGGAGATGTAGAGGCTCTGTCACTCGTACCATACCGCTCCCTGACATACTGGAGCATCAGGGTCGTCTTGCCGGTGCCCCGTGCTCCCAGGATGCCGATACAGCGTTCATTCCAGTCAATCCGGTCGTAGATATACCGTTTGGTCTGGCTTACCGACTCGATGAGCCTCTGCTGTTCACGGAAAAGGTTTTCCATACTGTTTCCTTGATTTTTGTAAATCCTATTTTACATAAATCCATTGAAAATGCAATGTATCTACTTTTATGGGTGCTATATGATGCCTTGCTGAGAAATGCTCCGTTCGGTCGTTGTCGTCGTCCTTTCACCCATCCACCCGGAACAATTCCTGATGCAAAACTTGCTCTAATGAACTTCTTGACACTATCGCTTCAGGGGGTGTATGAATGTGAGCAATTTTTATAAAACAAAGGGCGATGAACAGAGGTCCGGGCCGGAACCGCTGGAATAGAAATTAGCCGCGGCAAAATATCGTTGATTCTTCTAGAGGAGACCACATGTCAATTCTGTTCCGATGCATTATAAGATTTGTTCTCTTAACAGGTGTGATCACAGCCGCAGGTTGTTCTTGGCCTGGCATAAAAATAGGAGATGACAAATATCTCCTTTCGCCAACGCCGACCAGTGAGACAATCAAAAGCACCTCAAATCCAGGAGACATCCAGCGGAGATGAAATAAGAGTGAGGAGTTGGACAACCCTAGGAGTCTGTCTGACTTAGGGAATCGTAGCGAGAGGATAGCAGGTCGAGGACAGATTTACGGAAATTTGAAGACGAATAGTGGACCTATTGGTCGAAAATTTCCGGGAATATGGACCGTTCTGCTATTCTTGCAGCAGATTCATTCCTAAGTCCGACAGAGGTCTGACCCTTTTATCTCTTCCTGACCCTTTTATCTCTTCTAAACCATTAAATAATTGGAGTAGTACTCGTATGACAAAAAATCCTGATACCGTTTGTACCGAAGTTTACAATATCGCTAAAATAAATTTTAATTGTTCTATCGGCTGCAAAATAGCCGTTTACCTAGTCGGCATTGCGGGAGTCTTTTTTGCTGATTCCATCCCTGCGTTTTCTCCGCTGATAGCACCGATTTTGGTATTTCTACTAGTTGTCGGTTCCGAAGTATTTCAGTTCATCTCAGATAATTACAAGTCATCGGCTGAGGCATTGCGTCGAAAGCTAGATTTGTCGGATTCGTTTGGTTGGCAGGTATCAAAAAAGAGGTAGCTGAAATTCTCACTGGGGTACCGGAACGGCTTCAAAATAAATGGCAACTTAGAGATGATACCTATTTTTCCGATAACAGTGAATTTGGTGCTCAAAAAGCTATGAAAAACCTTGAAGAATCCTCGTGGTGGAGTAAACATCTCTCAAAAACTATGTTCACCATTTACTTCGTGATGATAATTGCCGTCAGTCTTTTGTCCCTTATGGCCTTGTTCGTCTCTTTGAATTCGAAAATAGATGCTGCATATATCCCGAAGGTATCAAAAATAGTTATGTCGTCAATAATGGTTTTGTTTTCAATTGGTTCACTCAAACTTATGATGGGATATTTAAAATTTCATCGGAAGGCTGAAACAATAGAAACAGCGGCAAAATTAAAACAGAAACATACTGACTTGTCTGAAATTGAAGCACTCAGGCTGTGGAACGAATACCACATTTCAAGGGCTTTCGTGCCACTCATCCCCGATAAAATATGGAAATTGAGGCAAAAACGTTTGAACGAACTATGGGATGCTGGTGCTGAATAGGGAGGGTAATTGTGGCAACAACGGTCGATTCTGCATTCAATTATTTCATGACAAATTTCGTAAACTTAGATAGAGACGAATCGACTTTGGCTAGGGCAAGTCATGATTGGCTGATTAACCAAATCCATGGCTTCGGTGGAAAGATTACCGATTTTCCAAAGCTTTATTCTGACATGGATATTGATTTTGGTTCTTTTGCGAGAAAAACTAAGATTCGTGAACTTGATGACATCGATTTGATAATTGTGTTAAGTGCTGAAGGAAGTTTATACGAAGAGACCTACTTTTCTGGCATTAAGATGAATGTGCCTTATACCGCTTCTACCTTGTTAAAATATTGCCACGATGGAACTAACACAATAAATTCCAAAAAGATTATTAACAAATTTGTCTCATCTCTGAGTACAGTTCCCAATTATGCTAAAGCCGAGGTCCACAGAAAACAAGAAGCAGCAACACTCGACCTGAAATCTTATGCATGGACTTTTGATATTGTCCCTGCCTTCTTCACAAAGCCTGATTATTTCAATAAAACTTATTATCTAATACCAGATGGTCTAGGTAATTGGAAGAAAACTGACCCTCGTATAGACAAAGACCGAGTGACACAAATAAATCAATTCCATGATGGAAACATTCTAAATGTTATTAGGGCAATAAAGTACTGGAACAAAAGACCTACTATGCCGTCGATGCCATCTTATCTACTAGAAAACATGATTCTTAACTACTACAATTCGAATATAAGTCCAAAAGCAAGTAAATATGTTGATTTAGAAATAGTTAATATTTTAAATCATATACACACCGCAGTATTTTTTGCTGTGAATGACCCGAAAGGTATCCAGGGAGACTTAAACACTATATCGGGAGATGATAAGCTTAAAATATCAACAAGAGCTTATCTTGATTTTACCAAAGCAATTGAAGCAAGAGAGTTCGAGCATAACAGCAATCATGAAGCTGCAATTAAGAAGTGGGGAGAAGTTTTCGGGCCGTTTTTCCCTTCCTTTGGCTAAAATATCTCTGAATGCTTCTTGGGGGCAGAAAAGGGGACGTTGTTTGCTGGGGGAAATTGGGGGGGAAATTGGGGACGGGGAAATTGCATCTGTCTATGGGGTCAAGTCTTGAAAAATCACTTTTTTCCGCAAAACTAAAATTTCAAGACTTAACCCCGGAAGGGAATTTTTAGCGTTGGGATGCTGCAACGACAAAGAAGACATAGGGAAATCACTGAAATGGACGTTTCTAAGAAAGTTAAAGAATACTTTGGTTCCGCACTCGCCGTCTACCTGATCATGTTCGCTCTGTACTACTTCACAGTTAAGAAGTACTTTTCTGGGCCATCGGAGAATATGGCTAAGTGCGGAGTCTTCGGGGATATGTTCGGAGGATTTAACGCGCTTTTCTCAGGGTTTGGATTCATCGCAGTCGCCGTTACAATTTATCTTCAGATTGAACAACATAAACGTGACAAAGAAGAGTCGCATCGTTACCAAGTGGAGAACACATTTTTCAATATGTTGAGCACCCTCAGAGAGATAGTACGCGACTCTTATTATGAACGCGAAGGGAGTGATGCAGCTGGTGATGAAATCAACGGGCCAGTGTACTTAAGGTTGGCAATCAAAATACTTAAAGGAAAGTACAAAATTGAGCTTTATAACAGACAAAAGGAATTACACGAGGCGGATAAGACTCTAAAAGCTCAGTATCAATTTGTAGATAAAATACCTTTGGCACCAGAAGTCAAGAGGGATGCCATTGTAAAAGTATATGAAGATTTTTACATAAAGCATGAACATAATTTAGGACACTATTTTCGGTACCTCTATAACATCTTCAAATACATAATAACTAGCTTTGAGGGGAGGCGTGATATAGCAGGTCAATACATTGGCTTAATTCAGGCTCAAATGTCCAATGATGAGCTTGGCCTGACCTTCTATAATGCAATATCTAAGCACAGCAAAAACTTACAACAACAAGATGTTTTCCGGCAGTGGCTGGATGATTTTGACTTCTTCGAAAATATAGATGAACGTTGCATCTTTGATGGCGCTTTCCTGGCGTTCTTCCCAAAAACTCACTTCAAGTACAAACTTCGCAAGGACGCAGAAGCCGGTGAAGCTGTCTAAACCTCCGAGAACGGCGGTTCTTCCTAACTCTTGGAGGGGGAAAAGGGAACAGGCTACTTTACCATCAGTTACATTAAAAACCAGACTGTCACCTTTTTGCCTTAGTATAACGGCCTGTCGTTGGATTGTACTGGATGCGAGAGTGGATTTATAGGGGGAATGATTTGAAATATAAGGGCAAGATACCTAGAGGACGGATCACTATATATGAGTCTATAACAATGATAATTTCAATTATAGCACTTGCTGTCTCCGGGATATCCGCCTACCTCCAGGCTCGTAAAACTGACAATATTGTTTTCCGTATTATTCCAGCTAAGTATGATGGTACTCAACAAGAGTTTCCTTTTGCTGCGGTGAATTTAGGCAATACGGCAGGAATGGTAACTTTGGAATCAATGATATTCCTTTACCCAGGATCAGACACGAAAGGCGATATTATTTTCCCGGTAAACAAAACAATAATCGTCAAACCTGGCGAAATGGAAAATTTTTCCGTTCTAAGTGAAGACCTTTTTAGGTATATACCCTCTGATAATCAAAAGAGGAAAATTCTAGTTAATTTAAGTCACCTAGATTCACATGGCATCTCCAGAAGCGGGAACTTCATTACTGGCTTTATTTCCATGTCTGGAGCTAAAAGGACCCTTTTTACCAAAAATGGCTACATGCCTATGAATGAACTGCGGAGGGATAAGGGTGGACATTATGTAATAATGGATGAAAATGCTATCTCTACCGGTAATCCAGAGATGGGTTTCGATAAAGTCTACCATAAGTCTGTTCAAAAAAAGGCGATAGAACCTCCTGTTATTGAACATTAGAATGGACAGAAAAGGGGACAGATTTATTTTCGGTTATCAATCTCAGCGTTGGTCAGGTATGGGTCAGGTATGGGGTCAGGATTGCAAACTTGCAAAGTTGAGGCAAGGGGTCATACCAATGGTGTCACATACCAATGGTGTCAAGCTTGCAATTATGCAATTAGCGTGATCCACGCCACCATCCTCTTACAACCGGGGAAAACTCGGGACACTCCCCGTATTCTGCCTAAAAATTGGGGGGGATATGGGGTCAGGATTGCAAACTTGAGGCAATGTTGTCCCATGGGGCGAACATAGAGCAAGGAAAAGGGGTCAGATTCATTTTTTGTTGTCAAAATGGAGGTTAATGAATCACGCCGCACACTTGTGTAGTGGGATCAGGGTCAAATGGGATTCCAGGTCAAGGCTTTGCATTTGGTGATTTGCAGGAACCTGGACCTAGGAACAAAAGAAGAAAAACAAGAAAGGTCCAGCTGGGTGTGAATTGATTATGCCAACATCTCTTCCCTTAAGAGCCTTTTCCCATGGATAATCGAAAGAAGAAGGGTCGCGTCTCCAAATTCCAAATTTGTGGTTTGGAGACGCGACCCCTAATAATTCCCTAATAATTCCCCGACCCCTAATAATTCCCCTTCAGCCATACCTATTCAGGACCGGCATAGCCAGTCCACATTACCACTCCCTTAGTGCGTGGGTTTCTACTTCACACTAAACTCATGGCTGTCAGCTTGGCATCTAACTATTCCTCTACCACAGTGTAATAAGCTTCAACTTTGAAACATTATCTGGATTTGTCGGATCATTCTCATAGATGATGCGGCGAATTTTCTGGTTATGTATCTTTGCATTGAGCAGCAGTTGGTAGGCGGCTTTCCCACCCTCTGTTGTCAAATCAACATAAACGACATTGTATGTAGTTGGTGTTTTAAATCCCTCTACCACGCCAAAATAGCCAATGTTCCCATTAGAATGGGTTCCGAGATCTCCCACTGTCTTGACAATATCGGATTCTTCGGTTGTCGTTGCGAAGGCCGCAGACACCGACGCGATCAAGGCAAAAAAGACTACTAACATTATTTTTTTCATTGCACCCTCCCTTTAATGGTATAGCTGACAACCATGAGTTATTGCATCGTCATAATTAATAGGCTTTATATTTATCAAAACGTAATCTGGATTACAACCTAAAAATGGCTCGTCAGCAAAAACTTGTGGGTAGTGTAAAGAATTTTTTCGCTTTTATCTTTGCAGAAGAAGAAAACAAGAAAAGGGGACAGATTTATTTTTTGTTGTCAAAATGGAGGGTTAAAGAATCACACCACACGTGTAGTGGGATCTGGGTCAAATGGGATTCCGGGTCAAGGCTTTGTATTAGGTGATTTGCAGGAACCTGGACCCAAAAGAAGAAAACAAGGAAGGACCAGTTGGGTGTGAATTGATTATGCCAATATCTCTTCCCTTAAGAGCCTTTTCCCATGGATAACAGCGATGATGAAAATTCCTGATTCTGCGGTGCGGTAGACGACCCGGTAAGGGTCGACGATGACTTCACGGAGATGAGAAGCGGGAAATTCAGGGAGAGGTCGCCCCGAGGTCGGAAAGGCATGTAGGCGGTCCACAGAGGCTATGATTTTCTCGACCTGATGCTGCGCATAAAAAGGAGAGTCGATCGCGATGTAATCGAAGATTTCTTCCAAGTCTGAAACCGATTTTTCAGACCAGATTACTGTCGCCATTTGCGCGTTAGCCTCTGTACAGCCTCTTCATGAGAGAGCACGCGACCTTCAGCAATGTCGGCCTCACCAGCCTCAATTTTTTCAAGGAGGTATAGTCGATACATAACTTCTTCCGTATCGACCTGCTCTGGAAGGTCTTCGAGAAAGGTTTCCAGTTTCGCTTTGGTGATGTTCATCGTGCCACCTCCGACAGTATAGCGTTTCTATTGGTATACCGTAATCTGTTACCTTAGTCACGCCGAAACTTGCACACAAGTACAAGAACAGCCGTGCGTAAAATGCCATTTTCAAGGTTAGGAAAAAAATAGGGACGGTGTTGCTGGTTTGTTAGCACCCAACGGCGAACCGGCAAACCACCGTTACGGCATCGCCAAAGCAGCGAAACATTAACAACTTTTCCGCAAAAAACAGGGGCAGGAATTTACCTTCAGTTCCTGCCCCGATCCTGTTGCTCTTTACTACTCTTGTTCACTTACGTTGCTGCAATTTCCAGTTTGAATTCCTTGACGAAACTTTCCAGCTTTAAGGAAAGGCTATTCAGCTCCACAGCCGATTGGGTGACCTGTTCCGCCGAAGTGGACGATTCCTTGGTCACTGAGGCTACCTGTTCCATATTTCTTGAGATCTCATCGGTGGTGGAGTTCATCTCTTCTATGGCTGCGGCAATTTGCTGAACCATGAGTTGGAGCTCGGAGGAGCTCCCCACAATATCGCTCAGAGCCGATCCTGCCTCGTTGGAAAGCCCCACCCCCGTTTGCACCTTTTCACTGGCCTCGCCCATGGATTCGACCGCTCTGTCAACCCCAGATTTTATTGAGGTGATCATGTCGCTGATCTCATTGGTGGCGTGACCGGTTCTCTCGGCCAGCTTTTTCACCTCATCGGCCACCACGGCAAAACCTCTGCCCGCCTCGCCCGCCCGGGCAGCCTCAATGGCGGCATTGAGTGCCAGCAGGTTGGTCTGATCGGCGATGTCGTTGATGACATTGATTATCTCCCCGATTTTTTCCGACTGGGAGCCCAGCTCTTTCAACAGATCGGCAGATCTCTGTACGGTCTTGGCAATTTCTTTCACTTCCACCACCGATTTATTGACAATGGCACTGCCTTTCTCCGCCGTTGCCACCATGGCCTTTGCCGATTCGGCAATGTTGTTGGTGTTTTTCGCTATATCCAGCGAAGCCTGGGACATCTCCTCCGAGGCGGTAGATACCTGGATGGTCTTTTCCACCTGGTCAGATGCGCCTCTGGACATCTGTTCGGCACTGGCGCTCAGATTGTGGCTGGCTGAGGCCACACTGGCCGCCGAATTCTTTACTTCCGAAAGCAGCTTTTTCCATTTATCCACCATTATCCGGAAAGCGGTCAGCTCCTCGCCGAATTCATCCTTCCGGTCTACTTCCACCTGAACGGTCAAATCCCCCTCTGCCAGAGTCTGGGCGATATCGATATTCCTCTTGATGGAGATGGTAATACTCCTGGTGAGGATCAGGGCTATGAGTATGCAGAGGACAATTGAGACTGCGCCGATGACGATGAACATGAAGCTCATATTTCTGTTGTTATGCAGGATATCGTCATATTTGGCCTGCACACCGGCTTCGTGATAGGTGATGAGCCCCTCGATCGCCTCCACCACTTTTATTGTGGCCTGAGTAACAGGGCCTTTATAGACCTCCAGCGCCTCATCGAACCGGTTCTCTTCAATTGCCTTGGCCACCCTCCCGCTGCCGCCTTTGCCCATTACTGTAGCCGCCTTCAGCTTGGCTATAAGGGCTTTTCCCTCCTTCTCCGTTTCCAGTTTTTCAAGCTTTCCCAGGGCGACCAGATAGTGCTTTCTCTGTTCCCCAACTTTTGCCATGCGGGATGGATTCTTCTCGGCTATGGCAAGCGTCTGTTCTTTATTCAGCGCCATTACGTCGGTCAGTATGGATTTTGCCAACATCGCCTTTCTGAAATTGATATTGGTAATTTCGTTCGCCATGGCACCAACGTGCTGCATATTCATATAACTGATCGTGCAGATTACCAATATGATGATGGTAAATATGGCATAGCCACAGGCCAGCCTTTTCCCGATTTTCACATTCTTGAGCTGCATACTCCCCCCTGTAGATGGTAGTGGCCAGCCTTACCCTAAATCAAGGCCGTTACGACGACTGCAAAAACATCTTATTTCCCTGGCCCAAAGGGTCCTTTTCACCATGACGCAACCGGTAATAATCCTCCGGTGTATTGATATTGGCGAAGGAGCAGAATTCGGGATCGAACCGAGCCACTTCCACCGCCGCCACCTCCCGCACCCTGACCTTGGGGAGCAGCGAGATAACCCGCTGCTCCCCCTTCTGCAAGAGCTCTTCCAGTGCCGGCAGGCAACCTCTGCCATAAATGGCGTGGAGGGGTTCATAGCCGCCCGCGCTCTTGGGCATGACCAGGTCCACACCCCGGTACTGCCGGGCCAGGTGCCGGATCAGTTCCGGGTTCAGATGGGGCATATCACAGGCAACTGTAAAGACCGCGTCGCCACTGCATTGGCTGAGTGCCCCATGAATGCCTGCCAGTACCCCTTTGCCGGGATAAAGATCAGGCACCTTCCGGCAGGGGAGGAATGAATACACCTGCGGCGTGTTGGTGACGACGATCACCTCCTCGAAGAGTCCGGCCAGGGTGCGGTAGATCCCTTCGATCATCCGCCCTCCACGGTGAAGGAGGAACGCCTTGTTGTTGTAGCCCATGCGGCTTGACTTCCCTCCCGCCAGGATGACCCCGGTTATGCCCGTAATCTTCCCTCGGGCAAGCCGGCCTGCTGTACTTATCTTGTGATGTCTGTGGGCATGCATGGCTCCTCCTCCAATGGAGATACTGATCAGGCTGCAGCTGAAAGCTTGCGCACCGAACACATCAGCGACTTGACGTCGGGATAACCGAGGATCTTTTCCCGGCAATCGGTGTCGGTGAGCAGATTGGCATTGGCCTCCCCCGACCAGCCATGGGGAACAAAGATGCAGCCTTCCGCCACCCGCTCGTCCAGGGCCACCTTCATCTTGATAGAGCCGCGGTTGGTCTCGATGAGGATATCGTCGCCGCTGGCCAGACCGTAGGTGGAGCCGGTCTTCAACCCCATTTCGGCTACGGGGTGAGGAGCCTCAGCCTTGAGCTCGTCTATGCTGCGGAATTGGCTGTGCACGTAGTAGTAGTTGCGGTGGCCGGTGGAAAGGATCAACGGATATTTTTTCAGGTACTTGGCATCGCTGTTCTTGGGGCTGCGCTCAGGCTCGATGTACTCCGGCAGTGGGTTGGCTCCCACCTGGGCCAGGGCATCGCTGTAGATCTCGATCTTGCCTGAGGGGGTGGCAAATATCCCGTCCTTTACCACGTACTTTTTCTCGCCGTAGTAAAGCCCTTCCGGCTGGTCGTTGAGCATCTGCTCGAAGGTAATGCCGGTCGGTCCCAGTTCGAACTGGATCAGTTCTTCTTCACTCTGCCAGGGGAACTTGTCGCCGATGCCGAGCCTCTTGGCCAACTCGGTGAAGACCTTCCATTCCGACCAGCTTTCGCCGATGGGTTCGATGCACTTCTTGCGCAGCATCAGATAGGGCAGACAGTGGCAAACGTTGTAAGTATAGGCCAGACCCCACTTTTCCAGGTGTGAACAAGCAGGCAGCACATAGTGGGCTTCCTGGGCAGTCTCGGTCATGAACATGTCATGGACCACCAGGAGATCCAGGCGGCGGAAGGCCTCGCGGAAGGCATTGGAATCGGCCATGGAAACCAACGGGTTACCGCCGACCACATAGAAAGCCTTCAGCTTGTCCGGGATCGCCTCCGGCACCATGGTGATGACGCCGTAGGGGCTCTTTCTCCCCCAGACCTCGATGAAGAGCGGGTACTCGTCCATACCCAGGGGGTCCCCCTCCACGTTGAGCCCCACATTGCCGAAGTGGGGGCGGGGGCTGATCACCCAGCCGCCGGGGACGTTGATATTGCCGGTGATGATCTGTAGCACGGAAAAGGCGCGGCTGTTCTGGGTGCCGCCGGCGGTCTGGTCCTGGGTGCAGGTCCCCTGGAAGATGGAAGCCCCCTTGGTGGTGGCGAAAAGCCGCGCCAGCTCTCGTATTTTGTCTGCTGGAACCCAGGTGATCTCCTCTGCCCATTCCGGGGTAAAGGGCTCCACATGGGGTACCAGCTTGTCGAAGCCGATGGTGAATTTGTCGACAAACTCATGGTCGACCAGGTCTTCCTTGACGATCACATGGAGCATGGCCATGGCCATGGCGCCATCGGTGCCGGGACGGATCTTCAGGTACATGTCCGCCTGATCCGCCAGTGGCGTTCGCCGGGGGTCGATGACCACCAGTTTTGAACCCTTGGCAAGATTCCGCTCCAGGGCCAGCTTCAGCGGGAAGTCGCTGGCATCGGGGTTATGTCCCCAGAGGATATAGAGCTTGGAATCCAGCTCTTCAGTGGGATACTTGCCGAAGGTGATCTGCCGGGTACGGATGCGCATGCGGTAGCAGATGCTTTCCACGGAGAAGAAATTGGGGGAGCCGAAAGCAGCCTTGAAGCGCTGGGTGAGCTGGGCCATCTCCAGGTTTTCGACGCCGATGGAACCGCTGAACACGCCAAGGACGCTGGGGCCGAACTCCTCTTTCAGCTTGAGCAGCTTGGCGGAGATCTCGTCCAGTGCCTGGTCCCATGATATTTCCACGAACTGCCCATCCACCTTTTTCAGAGGGGTCTTGATGCGGTTGGGGGAATAGACATGAGTCAGCGCCGCCTCACCCTTGGGGCAGAGCTGGTCGGAGTTGATCGGGTGCCCTGGCAGCCCTTCTACCTTTACCGCCTTGCCGTCTTCAATGGTAACGGTGGTGCCGCAGCTGTGATAACAGAGTGTACAGTCGGTTAATACCTGCTTTGATGAAGTCATAGGTGCTCCTTCTCTGGATAGTGTCGGCATCGGCAAGGGGTTCAGCTTGAGGTGATGCTTACCGGAGTAAGAGCAACGGTTATGCCAAATGATGTTTTATTTAACCAAAAGGTAAAGACACGGCAAAGTTAGTTGAATTTGCGGTGGTTTTCGGGGAAGACATGGGGGCAGGATCAAACGATGGTGCGTTCTTTGTCTTGGCAATTGTCCGGAATCCGGACACCTGTCTGTTTTCCGGACAAGACAGTTGGACAACTACTGGCCGTTGCCGAGCTTTTCGTAGAGCTTGGAGCGACTGATACCCAAGAGCCGCGCCGCTTTGGACTTGTTACCTCCGGCCTCCGCCAGGGCGGCCTGGATCGTCTCCATTTCCATGATTGCCAAGGTCTGGGTAGCCTTTGCCGTCATGCCGCCTGGGCGGCCAACGATCTCTTCGGGAAGGTCCTGCAGTTCGATCAGACCGCTTTCCCGATAATTCAACATCCGTTCGATAATGTTTTCCAGCTCTCTGATATTGCCGGGCCAACCGTAGCCGGTCAGCGCCTCCAGGGCGTCCTCGGCGATTCCCTCCACGCGCCGGGTCAGGAACTTGTTGTATTTTCTGATAAAGGTATCGGCAAGGAGCGGGATGTCGCTGCGCCGCTCCCGCAGGGGGGGAATCTTCAGCTCGACGACGTTGATGCGGAAATAGAGGTCCTCCCGGAATATCCCTTCCGCCACCATCCGCTTCAGGTCCCGGTTGGTGGCAGCGATGATACGCACATCCACCTTGCGGCCCTTGACGCCGCCGACCCGCTCGATCTCCTTGTCCTGGATAACCCGCAAAAGCTTGCTTTGCAGGGCCTGGGGCATGTCGCCGATTTCGTCCAGGAAGATCGTCCCCCCGTCGGCCAGCTCGAACTTCCCCGGCTTCCCCTGCCGGCGGGCACCGGTGAAGGCCCCGTCCTCGTAACCGAATAGCTCCGCTTCGGCAAGCTCGGCGGGGATGGCTGAGCAGTTGACCTTGATGAAGGGTTCCTTGCGGCGGTTGGAGGCATTGTGGATGGAATGGGCAAAGAGCTCCTTGCCGGTGCCGCTTTCGCCGGTGATGAGCACGGTGGAATTGCTCCTGCCCACCTGCAGCACCTGGGATTTCAGGGTGGCAATGCGTTCGTCCCGGCAGACGATGCTCCCCACGGTGTAGCTGGTGCCGTTCACCTTGTAGAGCTCGTCCTTGTAATAGTTGAGCTGCATGTTGATCCGGTTGATCTGCTGGACGATATCGGCCAGATTATCAAGATCCTCATATATCTTGACCACGACACCCTTGGTGTTACCCTCCTTTGTAATCGGCAGGGTGGACACCACACAGGGCTTGGCATTTATTTCCAGCACACTGAGCGGCATCTGGTTGTCGGACAGGGGAATGAACCTGTTGATATTCTCTCCGATAATATTGTCTTTCGCCTTGCCGATCTTGTTGCAGAAGCGGGCATTGACCAAGGTGATCATCCCCGCCTCATCCAGGACCGCCACCCCTTCGTAGGCGACCTCAAGGACCGTCTCCAGGGTCACTTTCAGCTCCTTGACCGTCTCCAGCTCATGGGCCACCCCCTCCACATCGGTCATATCCTGAACGACGAAGATGATCCCCTTGTTCTTCGTATGCTGGTATATGGGGACGGCGGTGGCAATGAGTTTCAGGGCGTTGTGCTCGATCTTGCGGGGAAGCATCCAGTTGCCGCTGGTGACGGGCGAAAAATCCCTTTCCAGCTCTTGCAGGTAGTCACCGATGTAGCGCCCGGTCTGCACCCCCCCGAGGATATTCTTGGCGTACTGGTTAGCCATGGTAACCATGCCCGTGTCGCTGGTGGCCAGGATGCCGGCCGGCACGTTCTCGATGACCCCGGACAGCTCCCGGAAAAGATAGTCGGTCCGATCCAGCAGCTCCAGGACGGTCCCCGCCTGGGTCGCGACGCCGATCGGCTCGTTGTCCCGGTTGACGACGATGGTCTGCCCCACCCGGCATGATTGCAGCCATTGGGAGAGCGCCTCAAGACTGTCATAGGTGGTGTCCTCGCAGGCGCTTACCACCTCCCGTATATAGTGTTTTTCAATGGTGGAATCGATATCGACGCTCTGCAAGAGGCAATCGTAGAGATGGGATTTGGAGAAATAGCCGATCAGCTTCCCCTGGTCGTCGACCACCGGTACCCCGTTCAGCCGGGATGCCTGGAGCAGCTCCACAGCTCTGCGTATGGTATCGCCGGGGCGAATCTGCACCCTTGTTGCCAGCATGATTTCACTGACCCGCATAAATCATTTCTCCTTCTCTGTGTTCGCGTCGATCGTCGCAGAACATAGTTATACCATGTATTCGTCAAGAAGATAAGGATTTACAAGCGGTTACTGTGCCGGATACCAAGATCGCCATAGATGTATATAAAGCTTTCAGGCATTTCCTGGGAAGCAGTCGTGGCATCGGGAGTGAGTGACGAGCCACAGCGGCGAGCGGACACCCGCCGCATGTTGAACGGAGGTGATCCGCCACTTCTGGCGTTCTGCCCCATTATATGGGCGGCACCGCAAGGTCCGCAGCTGTGGCGACAGAGCGAACGGACGATGTCGCGACTGCCGTTTATCTCCACTGAGCTTCCGAATGAAGCGTAAAAAAAGGCGGAACACTGTCGTGTCCCGCCACCACACCACAACAATGATGGAGCAACTCAGGAAATATAGGCCGCCAAAGCAATGGTCAGCAGCATGGTGTCCGCCGAATCGGAGCGGGAAGTGAGGACAATGGGCGCCTTCGCCCCCATGACCGCTGTGGCGATCCGCTGCTGGGTGTAGTAGACCAGGCATTTGCGCAAGGGGTTCGCCGAGAGCAGGTTCGGCATCATGATGATGTCCGCCTGACCGGCCACCTCCCCCTTGATCTTCTTGTATTTGGCCGACTCCACCGAAATGGCGTTGTCGAAGGCCAGAGGGCCCTCGATGAGGCATCCTTCTATCTGCCCCCGCTCGGCCATCTTGCTCAGGGCCGCCGCCTCTATGGTATCGGGCATGGCGGGATTGACCACCTCCACCGCCGAGATGACCGCCACCTTGGGCAGTTCGTTGCCCAACTTGTGGGCCAGACCGACGGCGTTTTCAATGATCTGCTTTTTCTCGTCCAGGGTCGGCGACACGTTGATGGCACAGTCGGTAATGAAACGGAAGCCCCCTCCCGGTGCATCGACGATCTTCTCGTAGATGGTGATCTCGCTGATGACCTTGTTGTCGTTCAAGCCCTTCTGCTTGTCGAGAATGGCCCGCATGAAGGTGGCGGTGGGGAGATTTCCCTTCATGATGGCGTTGGCGCTTCCCACCACCACCAGCCGCACCGCTTCCTCGGCCGCTTCCTTCTGGTCGGTAATGTTGATGATATTGATGAGGTTGGCATCGAAGCCAGCCTCCGCAGACATGGTCTTTATTTTTTCTTCATCTCCCACCAGGATAAAATCGGCGAGTTTTGCCTCAAGGGCCTGCTTTACCAGTTTCATCACCGTCGACCCCTCGGGACTGACGATGGCGATCTTCTTCCTCGGTTTTTCCTGTACGGCGGTAATGAGTTCGTCAAATGATTTCAGCATCTTTCCTCTCCTCTCAGTAAATTGAAAGCTGTTCGGTGCCCTTGAAATAGCGCATCGCGCCTGCAGCCAGGGCTGCCATTTCATTTTCCCCGGGATCCAGCCGGACTTGGGCGATGAAGGAAACCTTCCGTTTCAGGCTTTCTACCAATCGCTCCGAGTAGGCCAGGCTTCCGGTGAGGGCGATTGCATCCACCTGTCCTTCAAGAACAGCGGCGCAGGCGCCGATTTCCTTCGCCACCTGGTAGGCCATGGCCTCGAATACCTCGGCGGCAACGGCATCTCCCTCGGTTATGCGCTTTTCGATCTCCAGGCCGCTGGTGGTCCCCAGATAGGCCATAAGGCCCCCTCCCCCCTGAACGAGCCGCAAAACTTGCTCCAGGGAATATTCACCGCTGTAACAAAGCTTGACCAGATCCCCCGCCGGCAGTGTTCCGGCCCGCTCCGGCGAAAAAGGTCCGTCGCCGTCCAGGGCGTTGTTCACATCCACCACCTTGCCCCGGCGATGGGCGCCTACGGATATTCCCCCTCCCAGATGGGCAACGATCAGGTTCACATCTTCATATTTCCTTCCCAGCTGCGCAGCTATCTTTCTTGCCGTCGCCTTCTGGTTCAATGCATGAAAGCTGCTTTGCCTCCTGATCAGCGGGATTCCGGAATAGGTTGCAGAGACGCACAATTCATCCACCGTCGGCGGATCGACGGTGAGCGCCGGAATATTCAGCTTCTTCCCCAGCTGGTGGGCCACAATACCGCCGCACATATTGGGATGCTGGCCATATTTGCCGCTTTTCATGTCATCGATCATGGCCGGGCAGATTTCATAGATGCCGCCGGGAATCGGCTTCATGTTGCCCCCCCGGCTGGCGATGCCGTCCAGCTGCTCCAGCGCCACCTTTTTTTCGGCCAGCACGTCAAGAACCGTCCGTTCCCGCAATTCGTACTGGTCAATGATCCGTGGGTACTTTTTCAGCTCTTCTGCTGTATGGGGGACCGACTCGGTAAACAGCATATCTTCCGATTTGCTCACTGCTATCTTGGTCGACGTCGAACCCAGATTGATAACCAGTAAAGTTTTTTCCATCTTGAAGCCTCCGCATCACATCGGTTGATAAAGCCGGCATCAGAAGTACAGTGGTCAGCCGGCTGATTTACAAAATAATGTTTTGCAAAATATGATCCAGCCACTTCAACATGATGTTAAATGTTATCTTTTTGTTTTAAATTCAGCATGTTGTATTTATAAAACTATTCGTTTGACTATATTGTCATTTTATCATTTGGATAAAAAAAGATACGCACATGTAAAATTATGATCGATAAGGTAAAAAATTGAACGGGCTGCGGAGGCGAGATAAAACTAAGGCAATGGGTAAGGCAAAGCTAAAAGGCTTTATAACAGCTGTCATGACGGGTAAACGGGGAAAGCATGGAAAAAGGATAACTTCGTTTTATTATAATTTCAGCTATCCACAGGTGCAATCACGGTTTATCTTCCTCCTCAAGTCCGTATTCCTTGATACGGCGATCAAGGGTAGGCCGGGAAATACCGAGGATCTCCGCGGCACGCTTCTTTTCGTTGCGCACATAACAGAGCACGTTCTGGATATGTTCCCGCTCCACCTCGTGGAGGGGTTTCAGCAGCAGGGGAAAGCGTTCCTGGCTCTCGCAGCCCTCTTCCAGGTGCAGCGTTTCGGGCAAGAGCATGTTGCCATGGGAAAGGATGACGGCACGCCGCAGGGTATTTTCCAGCTCCCGCACGTTACCGGGCCAGGAGTGTTCCAGAATTTTGTTCATGGTTTCCTGGGGAATGATCTCCACCCCCTTGCCGGTCTCATGGTGCAGCTTTTCCAGAAGGAACTTGACCAGAATGGGAATATCCTCTTTCCGCTCCCTCAGGGGAGGGAGGTCTATGGAAACTACCTTGAGCCGGTAATAGAGATCATTACGGAACATGCCGCTTGCCACCAGAGTCGACAGATTCTTATTGGTAGCGGCAACTATGCGCACATCCGCCTTGATCGTCTCGATGCCGCCGACCCGCTCGAATTCCCTTTCCTGTATGAAACGGAGAAGCTTCACCTGTATTTCCGGACTGATTTCCGATATCTCGTCAAGAAACAGGGTCCCCCCCTGGGCCAGTTCGAACTTGCCGGGCTTGGTACGGATAGCACCGGTAAAAGCGCCTTTTTCGTGGCCGAACAGTTCGCTTTCCAGAATAGTCGGGGACAGGGCTGAACAGGCAACGGCGATAAACGGCCGATTGCGGAACTGGCTGTTGAAATGGATGGCGCGGGCAACCATCTCCTTGCCGGTGCCGCTCTCCCCCTGGATAAGAACTGTCGCCCTGGAGTCAGCCACGGCGCCGATGGTCTTATAGACCTCTTTCATGGCCCGGGTACGACCAACCATGATGTTCTGCTCGAAATGGGGGTCGAAGGAATCGCTGAAGGTGACACCGGTGCGGGACAGGGCGCTCATTTCGAAGATCTTGTCGATGACCTCGTCCAGGTGGTCCAGATCCACCGGTTTGCCCAGGTGATCGATGGCTCCCAGGCGAATGGCCTTGATGGCCGTCTGCATTTCATCGTAGGCGGTGATCATGATGATCGGCAGGAAGGGCTTCTTTTCCTTGACCAGGGTCAGCACCTCGAAACCGTCCATTCCGGTCAGGCGCAGGTCCAGCAGCATCAGATCGATGTTGTGCCCGATGGCGGTGTCCGCCAGGGCCAAGTCAACCGCATCGGCACCGTTGGCGGCCGTGACCACCCTGTAGCCAACCTCCGTAAGATGCAGCTCCAGTGTGCGGCGGATGGCTTTATCGTCATCGGCGATCAGAATCGTTTTCATTGGCTCATATCTCCTGTTCCTGCAGGTCCTTTCAGGGGCAGGGCCACGGTAAATGTGGCGCCCTGACCCGGCTGGCTCTCCACCGCTACCGACCCGCCGTGACGCAGAACGATGGTCTGTACTATGGAAAGGCCCAGTCCACCGCCGGAAGCTCTGGTGGTATAAAATGGATCGAAAAGCTGTTCCAGCTTGCCCTGGGGGATACCTCCCCCGGTGTCACTTACCGTGACCAAGGCCATTCCGTCTGCACTGCGGGCGAAGATGGTGAGATGCCTTTCTCCTGGCATTTCGTTCATAGCTTCCATGGCATTGAGAATCAGGTTCAGTAGTACCTGATGGATCTGCTCCGGATCACAAACAAGTTGAATGGGAGACTCGGTGCGGACCGTTGTCCTGATCAGCTGTTCCTCCAGGCGCTGGGACAACAGCTGCATCAGTCTGCTGATGATTTCCTTGAGCTCGGTATTTTGCAGGTTCAGGGATCTGGGACGGGCAAAGTCCATGACGTCCTTGAGCAGTCGGTTAAGCCGCTGGATCTCCCCATCGACGATGGCAAAATTCTCCCGCAAGGTACCAGCCAGGTCAATTTTTTTCCTGATCATCTGCATGTTCATCTGAATGGCCGACAGTGGGTTGCGGATCTCATGGGACAGACCAAGGGCAAGCTGCCCCACCGCCGCAACCTTCTTTGCCACCAGCAGTTCATCAAAAGTGGACTCCAGCCTGGTGTGTGCCTCACTGAGAGCGCGGGTGTGGTTTTGAACCTGAGCCGACAACACACGGTTCCAGTTGATGAGGAACCCCAGAAGCAAAGTCGCCACCCCCAAGACCGTGACCAGCAGTGTGTTGGCAAAAAGTTCCTGACGGTGAAGGAAAGTGGACAGCAGCTCTTCCACCTCGTGCTCGGGAGTGGATATGCCCAGTGCCCAGAGGCGGTTCTCTATACGGATGGGATGGTAGCTGCCGATCTTCCGTACCTGATGCTGGTAGGTGCCGGGATCCAGATAGTCATACCAGTCGCTTCCCGGCTGGCCATTTTCCATGGAAAGCAGAAGCTGATATAGCCGCGGCCAGCGCGGGAGGAAGGCTTCTTCAAAACTGAGACCAACCAAGCGTCCGCTGGGGCCGACGAGCATGGTCCTGTTGCTGATGTCAGCCAGCCATGCGTGGCCCTCTTTACCAATATGGATGGGCAGGATATGTTTTTTTGCCAGGACTTCAAAATCTATGGCGCAGATAACGACACCGAGGAATTTTTCGCCCGGGCCGTAAATCCCTTCCGCTACAATCAATGCTTTCTTCCCGCGCTGCATTCCCCCTTGCAGGCGGGCATAAGGAGACAGGTACATCTGTCCCGGCCGGCCCATTTCCCTGGCCCAGTGATAATAATCGCGCCAGGCGTAACTGCGCCCTATGGTATACGTGTCATAGGGTTCTATGGTGATTGCTATCCCCTTGCTGTCGAAGATCACCATCTCGATGACCGGAGTGTTGGCCAGGGAACTGTAGATTTTTTTCAGACTGCCCTTGACCTCCTCCACGCGGTGCCTGGTAACTGCTTTCCCTTCAAACAGATTGACCACCAGGTCAAGGTTGCGATGGTAGGTGGCGAACAGCTCTTCCAGGGTGTGGGAAGCCAGTTCGGCCATCAGGGATTGCTGGCGGTTGTACTGCTCGATGAAACGGACGCGCGCCTCGGCACGCACGTCCCGGTTCGCATGCTGAATCAGGAGCAGAGCGGCGACCGCCCCGATTGAGATTAAAAACAGGGCAACCGGCAGCTTATGTCTGCGAAGAATGCAATTCATATATTCTATAAATAGTCTTCCCGGGAGATTTACCCCATCGACCTCAAACAAGCCCGGTTGCTTGTTCGGAGGATTCCATTCAGCCGGCTGTTTCGGACTGCTTTACCCGCTGTTCGCGGGGAAGAGGGATTGCCGGCTCAGTAGGTTCATTTTCGCGGAGATTTCCCAATCTGTATGCAAGCTGGCGCCTGGTCAAACCAAGTTTTCTGGCAGCCGAAGCAAGGTTGCCACTGCTTTTAGCCACTGCGGTTTCAATGAGCATCGCCTCCACCTGGTCCAGTGTCATGACACCATTAAAAACCGCCTCACAAAGATCTTTGCCGTAATCCCAACCATTGGCCCCAAGGGAGCCGTTGTTATCAAGACCGATCTCCAGGCCTTGTTCTTCGCCGCTTGCCGAAAACATCTGTTCCAACTCGATGCGGGTGCCGCTTGGGGCGAGAATAACGCCACGTTCGATCATGTTCTGCATTTCACGGATGTTTCCCGGCCAGTGGTAGGCAAGAAGCGCCCGCTTGGCCTTATCGGTGAAGCCCCGCAGTTTTTTGCCGTGGATCGCCGAATACTTCTCCAGAAACCGTTTGGCCAGCAGCGGGATGTCCTCCTTACGCTCCCTGAGCGGAGGGATGTTGATCTGGAAAGCATTGAGGCGGTAATACAAATCGGAACGGAATCTGCCTTCCTTGACCAGCTGTCTCAGGTCCACGTTGGTAGCCGCCACCAGCCTCACATCGACCTTGCGGGTTTTGTGATCGCCAATCCGTTCGATTTCCCCTTCCTGCAGCACGCGCAAGAGCTTGGCCTGCGCCGAAAAAGGCAGGTCGCCGATTTCATCGAGAAACAGTGTGCCGCCGTTTGCCCGCTCGAAGCGGCCGGCACGGGCAGTCATGGCGCCGGTATAGGCACCCTTTTCCACTCCGAACAGCTCCGATTCCACCAGGTCGTGGGGAATGGCCGCACAGTTGATGGCAATGAAAGATTCTTTGCAGCGGGCACCGCTATTGTGCAAACTGCGAGCGAATACTTCCTTGCCGACACCGGTTTCTCCAAGGAGCAGCACCGTGATCTGGCTCTTGGCCGCCTGCTGGAGCAACTCATATGCGGTGCAAAAGATTTCTGAATTGCCGACGATGTCTGAGGGAAGCTTTTCCTTTTTGTTTATGGCCGAACGGAGTTGCACCACCTGGGTTTGCAGGTCCATCAACTGTTCGGCAATGGACTCCCGGTTGAAAAGACGCATGTAGTCGGTCGCATCTTCCCATTCATCAATCGGCTTGCCGATAATGCGGCAATTATTCTTTCCCATGCCGACACATTCAACTTCCTTATACAAGATCGGCCGCCCCATGAAGGCTGTGGAATAGCCGCAGGCATAACCGATCTGACTCCAGCAGACAGGCTCTCCATTGGTGCCGAAATGACGTTTGTGCCATTGGCCTTCCCACGAGTTTTCCCAAAGAAACTCGCCATAGAAGCTTCCCGCGGCACGATCGAATTCGACCTTTACCGGTGTCACTTTTACTTCCCCTTCCAGCATATGCAGCTTCGGGCCGGTCATGAACAGTTCCATGTCGCTTGCACCCTCGAAGCGGGTCCGGGCAAGTTCTGCATCGTGCATACCCGCCGCATAACCCATGCGGGTAAGCAATCCCTGTACGCGCTCCATACCCAGCGTTTCGATCAACTCCCTGCGGAGCGTAGCCTGCGCCTCGGCATGGACCAGGAGCATGCGATGTTCGTGGAGCCAGATGTGGCCGGACTCCATGCAGAAATGGACTCGTGCACGCAGGTCTCCGTCCTTTGACTTGCAGTCGGACTTGCCGGTACGCCGCTGCTTGGTCATAATTGTCACCTCTCCATCTGCCGGTAGCCGCCAGATACCATTCTTTTCAACATTATTTATAACATTGTCATACCAGCAACGTTTGGCAAAAGGTGCATGAAAACAGCATGCAGCCCGATATCACCCTGGACTGCAGATTCAATTCTCAACGGCAATAGGAGTTATATCTGCTAATTCGTAAAACATAGTTATAGTAACATTCGCTTTATTTTCATGCAAGGGACAAAACAATTGCTGCCGGCAAAATCGGATCCCTGTAGTTTATTGTTTATACAGTCCGGCCCAAAACTGACTCCCCTCTGATGCCACTGTTTATCGACCATTACCCACTTTTTTCCTTAATCTCCCCCAACTTTGTCACCGTCAGTGAAGTCGACAAAAATGTCCAACACCCCTGCTCGCCACCGGGAAAATTTACAAAATGGTCAACTGTCAACGGAAGGCCAAACAAGCAGGACCATTCACAAAAATGCCTCTGCAGATTAATTTATCGGCCTTATGAATCGTCCAATATCCTTATTAAACAAACAATTAGCCCAGGCAGCTCGTACAGCAGGACGATGCTTTCATTGTGACAAAACACTGTTTGGCATATTCGGTGCTCTTTTAACTGAAAATGCCTACCGGTACTCAGAGCTCATGAGGCAACACCTGATTTATAGAACGTTGGTTTGTGCATTATCAAATTTGTCGTTCCGAACCACTAAACTACACGACAACGGGGGGAGACACGCGATGAAGTTTCCAAAGCCACACGATGTGAAAGACATTCCCGGGACAGAAGGTTGGGAAAGGATGTATCCGTACCAGTACAAGTTCGTCACTGACGACCCGGAACGGAAAGCTTACGAAGAGCAGGCGTTCTGGTTCTATGACGGACTCCACTATCCGGAAGCGATCTATCCTTTCGACACCATCTGGGATGAGGCTTGGTACCTGGGGCTGTCCCAGTACAACAACCGCATCTTTCAGGTGCCGCCGGTGCGCGGCGTCGACCATCGGATCATCAACGGCTACGTCTATATTTCGCCGGTGCCGGTCATGGACCCGGAGGAAATCGGCAAGCGTGTCCCGAACTTCATGGAGCGCGCCGGCTACTACTACAAGAATTGGGCTGAGCTGGAAGCCAAGTGGGAAGTAAAGATGAAGGCGATTATCAAGGAAATCGAGGAACTGCCGATCCCCCGCCTCCCTGATCTGGAGGATCTCAGCGTGGTAACCGACGGGGTCGGCGAATCCAAGGGCTTTCACCTGCTCAAGGCCTATGACGAGCTGATCAATCTCGGTATCCAGTGCTGGCAGTACCACTTTGAGTTCCTCAACCTGGCTATGCCGCTTATGTCTTCTTCCTGGATTTCGTGCAGAAGCTTTTCCCGAGCATTCCGTTGCAACGGGTCACCCAGATGATTGCCGGTGTCGACGTGCTCATGTACCGGTCCGATGATGAATTGAAGAAGCTGGCGAAGAAAGCCGTCCAGCTGGGGATTGACCAGATCCTGACTTCGCGCACGGAGTGGACGGATGCCGAGGCGGAGCTGAAGAAAAACCCGAAGGGAAAGGAATGGCTCGCGGCCCTGGAAGAAGCCCGTTATCCATGGTTCCACGTCTCCACCGGCACCGGCTGGTCGCACAGTGACAAATCATGGAACGACGACCTGAATATTCCCCTGTCCGGGATCGCCACCTACATTAGTCAGCTCAGGCAGGGCCTGGACATCGAACGGCCGGTGGAAAAGGTGCGTGCCGAGCGGGACCGGATCACCGCCGAGTACCGCGACCTCATCACCTCCGACGAGGACCGCAAGACCTTCGATGACCTGCTAGGCACGGCCAAGACCGTCTTCCCCTATGTGGAGAACCACCTCTTCTACGTGGAGCACTGGTTCCATACCGTCTTCTGGAAAAAGATGCGGGAAGTGGCCGCTATCATGAAGGACCACGGCATGATCGAGGATGTGGAAGATGTGTGGTATATGCGCCGCGACGAGATCAAGCAGGGACTATGGGACATGGTCACCGCCTGGGCAACCGGAGTCAAGCCACGCGGCACCGCGGTGTGGCCGAAGGAAATTGCCTGGCGGAAGGGGGTAATGCAGAAATTCCAGGAGTGGAGTCCACCGCCGGCCATCGGCACAGCTCCGGAAGTGATAAAGGAGCCTTTCACCATCGTACTGTGGGGGGTGACCAACTCGTCTATCAGCGATTGGTCCGAGGTGCAGGACGCCACCGATCCTGACAGCATCACCGCCTTGAAAGGATTCGCCGGCAGCCCCGGCATTGTGGAAGGCAAGGCCCGTGTCTGTCGCAATGCGGATGATATTCGCCTGTTGCAGGAGGGGGAAATCCTGGTTGCTCCAACCACTTCGCCTTCCTGGGCGCCGGCCTTTGCCAAAATCAAGGCCGCGGTTACCGATGTGGGGGGTGTCATGAGCCACGCGGCAATAGTCTGTCGTGAATACGGCTTGCCGGCGGTGGTCGGTACCGGGCTCGGGACGAAAATCATCAAGACCGGCATGATGCTCCGGGTCGATGGTTCCACCGGCCTCGTCACTATCGATCGCTGAGTTATTTCGAGGAAAGGAGATTTGATGATGACTAACACGGCGAAAGTAAATATGGGGAAGTCTGGGAATACGACAAACAAGGACCTGCCCATGGTCTGCTGGTTGGAGGAATGCAAGAAGGATTCGGTACCGCTGGTCGGCGGCAAATGCTCTTCCCTCGGCGAGCTGATCAATGCCGGAGTGCGTGTGCCTCCCGGCTTTGCACTCACCACCGAGGGCTATCGCCGCTTCATGGCCGATGCAGGCATAGATCAGGAGGTGCAATCCCGGTTGGCCGGTATCGACTCCCAGGACATGGATGCACTGGAGAATGCCAGCGCCGGGATTCGCGAAATGATCGAGGCCCAGCCGTTCTCCACGGAAATTGAAGATCTGGTGGCGGAGAAATACCGCAAGCTGGCAGTACGCAGCTGCTTGCCCGCGGTACCGGTGGCAGTACGCTCCAGCGCCACAGCCGAAGACCTGCCGGGGGCCAGTTTCGCCGGCCAGCAGGATACCTATCTCTGGGTGCGCGGGGCGGACGAGGTTCTGCACAACATGCGCCGCTGCATATCCAGCCTCTATACGGGGCGGGCCATTGCCTACCGGATCAACCAAGGGTACGCGGACGAGCAGGTGGCCATTAGCGTCGGCGTGCAGAAAATGGCCAACTCTTTTACCGCAGGGGTGATGTTCACCCTGCACCCGGGCAACGGCGACCGTTCTGTGATTGTCATCGACTCCAACTACGGCTTCGGCGAATCGGTTGTTTCAGGGGAAGTGACCCCCGACAACTTCGTCGTCAACAAGATCACCCTGGATATCCTGGAGCGGACCATCTCCCAGAAGGACATCTATTACACCGTCGACCAGAAGACCCAGGTATCCCGAGCCATAGAGGTGCCCTTCGAACGGCAGAAGGTCCAGTCGCTCATGGACGACGAAATCACCGAGCTGGCCCGGATGGGCAAGCTGATCGAAAAGCATTATGGCCGCCCCATGGACATCGAATGGGCAGTGGACAAGGACCTGCCCTTCGGCGGCAACATCTTCATTCTGCAGGCGCGACCGGAAACGGTCTGGAGCCAGAAACAGCAACCACCAGGCGCCGTCAAGGGAGGCGCTTCGGCCATGGATTACATATTGGCCAGCATGCTCGAAGGAAAACGCCTGACCTGAGAAAACACTATGGGAAGCCATTAGCTTTCAAAAACCAAGAACAGGAGGAAGTATGAGCACAAATCCAAAGGTAAAACCCATCAATGACATCCGCAGTTACATCGCAGCCCTGGAAGCCCACGGGGTCATGCATCGCGTCAAGGCCGAAGTGGACTGGAAATTCGAACTCGCCCACGTATCCAAGGTGAACGAAGAGCAAAAGGGTCCGGCATTGCTCTATGAGAATGTCAAAGGGCACACTATCCCGGTCTTCACCAGTGCCTTCACCACCCCCGAACGCATCGCCATCTGTCTGGAGCAGGACCCGTCCCTTACCATGTGTCAGCTTTCCCGGAAATGGATGGAGCTGACCACCAAGCAGATGATCAAGCCTACCTTCGTTAAAAATCCGCCGGTAATGGAAAACATCATTCCGGAAGATGCGGTCGATCTGGAAAATTTCCCCGCGCCCTGGTTCTATCCCGATGACGGCGGCCGTTTCTTCGGCACCTCCGGTTACCTGGTGACCCAGGACCCTGATACCGGCTGGACTAACCTTGGCACCTATCGTTCGCAGATTTTGGGCAAGAACATCCTTGGCTCACAGATCATCAGCGGCAAGCACGGCGATTTCCACATGAAGAAGTACCAGGAACGGGGCGAGAAGATGCCCGTCGCTTACGTGGTGGGGGGCGATCCGATACTGTTCCTGGCCAGCTCAACCCTGGTCAGCGCCCAGACGGATGAGTATGACGTGGGGGGCGCGCTGCGCGGCCGCCCGATCGAAGTTTTCAAATCGGATCTTACCGGACTGACCCTGCCGGCCAACGCCGAGATCATCGTCGAAGGGTGGATGGACCCGGAGGAACTGATGGAGGAAGGGCCGTTCGGCGAATACACCGGCTATTACTCGGGCAACAAGATGAAGGATTATCCGAAACCGGTGATCCGCGTGAAACGGATCATCCATCGCACCAAGCCGATCTTCTGGTCAACCACGGTCGGCAAGCCGATCAATGACACCCACATGGTCCAATCCATCAACCGCACGGCTACGCTGTGGCACGATCTGGAAACCATGAAGGTGCCGGGAATCCAGAGCGTCTACTTTCCGGCTGCGGCCACCGGTCGTTTCTGGGTCATCGCCTCCGTAAAGCAGATGTATCCGGGGCACTCCAACCACGTGGCCGATGCCATCAACGGCAGCACCACCGGCCATTACGGCGTCAAGGGGATCATCATCGTCGACCATGATATCGCCGCCGACGACATGGACCGTGTCTGGTGGGCGCTGGCCACCCGCTTTGATCCGAAGCGCTCAGTTCAGGTCATCACTCGCGGCCGCTCGACCCCGCTCGATCCGGGCCTGCCCATCGAGGCGCGCGATGTGGTCAGCCGCATCATCATGGATGCCACCACCCCCTACGAGTGGAAAAACAAGCCGAACGAGATCTTCATGGACCGGGCGGTGCTGCAGAAGGTTTCCGACCGCTGGAACGAGTATGGCTTCAGCGGGGTGAGCCCAGTGGCCGAAATGATCCCGCGTCTCACCCGGCCCGAAGTGAAGAAAAAGTAACCATGCAGCGGCAGGCGGCTCCGAGGGGGCTGCTTGCCCATGATTCCCACACCCCCCTCAATCCCCCCTATTTCATAGGGGGGAAGCGTTGAAACTGGCTGCCAGTCTCATACCAAGGAGGTTCATCAACATGGCCCAGAAAAAGGGTATCGTCATCATCTGTAACCTTGATACTCGGGGTGAGGATATTATCTTCGTCAAACACCTGATCGAGCAGCGGGGGCATAAGGCCTATTTCCTCGACTTCAGCATGGAAGAACCACCGCCGTTCAAAGGGGACATCACCTGCGAGGAGGTCGCCCAACGCGGCGGCATGACCATTGAAGCGGTGCGGGAATGCTATCGCTCCGATCGGGACCGTGCCATGGAAAACCAGATCAGGGGCGCCAGCGCCATCGTTGGTGACATGCTTAAGGCAGGAAAAGTCCAGGGAGTTTTTGGCGTTGGCGGAGGAACCTCTTCCCTGGTCGGTACCAGTGTCATGAAAGGTGTGCCCTTTGGCATTCCCAAGCTTATGGCATCCCCCATGGCGGCGCATCCGGTCTACGTTGGCAAATACGTTGGTACCCACGACATAACCATGCACCACACGGTGCTGGACATCGTCAAAATGAACCCGCTGCTCAAGGCCCAGATCACCAACGCCGTCGGCGCCATCTGCGGCATGGTGGAGATGACCCAGGGGACCGACATCCAGTTCGACAAGCCCTGCGTTGCCATTTCCTCGTTCGGCTTCGGTGAAATGGCAGTACAGGCCTCATTGGACATGCTGAACGAGGCCGGTTTTACCCCTATCGTCTGCCACGCCCAGGGCAAGGGGGACAAAGCCATGGAGGATATGATCCGCGCCGGCGCCTTCCACGGGGTACTGGACATCTGCACCGGCGGCATCGTCGAAAACCTCTTCAAGGGCAACCGGGACCCCGGCCCCGACCGGCTGATGGCCGCCGTGGAAACCGGAATTCCCATGGTGCTCGCCCCATGCGGCCTGGACATTCTGTCCTATGGCGGCCGTGCCGATATGCTTGAGAAGACGAAGAACCGGCCCCAGTATGTGCAGGACTCACTGAGGGTTCAGGTGCGTACAACCGCCGAGGAACTGCGCCAGGCCGCCGACGTCATTGCCGATCGCCTCAACCAGGCCCGGGGCGAGTGGACTTTCCTCATTCCACTGAAAGGCTGGTCATCCCAGGACATGGAAGGCCGCATCATCTTCGACCCCATCGCCGACGCCGTCTTTGTCGCCCGACTGAAGGAGAAAGTCGCCGAACCCCACCGGATCAAAGAGGTGGATCTGCACCTTTATACATCCGAATTTGCCCGAGCTGCCGTCGATGAATTCGTACGACTGTATGAAGGATCGCCGGCAAGGGCAGTGGCCCAGTGAGCAAACCCTGCTCAAAAGGAGAGTGTGCAATGATAGTGCGCAATTGGATGCAAAACGATCCCTTGACGATTCCCAGCGACATGCTGGCGTCGGAAGCAAAGCGGGTGCTTATCGACAATAACCTGAATTCGCTGCTGGTGGTGGATAATGGACAGCTGCGCGGCCTCGTGACACGCCACAACATGATGCGCATGGGGCACTATGTGACGCGTACCCAGAATCCGGATGAAGTCAGCTTTTTCATCAACCGGCTCAGGGTCAGGGACATCATGGTCCGCAATCCGGCAACGGTCAATGCGGACGACACCATGGAGCATTGCCTGGATTATGGCAAGAAGCTGCGGGTAGCCCAGTTTCCGGTTATCGAAAATGGCGTGGTGGTGGGGATCATCTCCGCCACCGAAATCTTCCAGCTGGCCGCCCATCTGTGCCGCAGCCTGGAAGCAGGAACCCTCGGAAAAGCACCGCGGCGCCAGGTTTCAGTCCAGGCGTCGCAATAGGAATTGCCGGATTGCCAGACCCAGCCGGTAATTCATGCAAAAAGGAGCAATATCATGAGCCTTCCATTGGTAGTGGCAATCACCGGCGCAACAGGCGTGATCTACGGGGTGGAGATGCTGAGCGTGCTGAAAGGCCTGGGGCAGGAAACCCATCTCATCGTCAGTGACGCGGCGGCCAAGAATCTGGAGATCGAAACCTCGTACACACTTGAGGATGTCAAATCGCTGGCCGACGTGGTCTACGACAACAACGACATCGGCGCCTCGGTAGCCAGCGGTTCCTTCCGCACCCGGGGCATGATCGTCGCCCCCTGCACGGTAAAAACCCTTTCTTCCATCGCCAACTCCTTCACCTATAACCTGGTAGTGCGGGCCGCCGACGTCACCCTCAAGGAGCGGCGACCGCTGGTGCTGATGGTGCGTGAAACTCCATTGCACAAGGGACACCTGGATCTCATGTCGCGGGCTGCCGATTGCGGGGCAATACTACTGCCGCCGATGCCGGCATTCTACCACAAGCCCGAGTCGATCATGGACATCATCCACCAGAGCATCGGCAAGGCCCTGGACCAGGTGGGCATCGAGCATGACCTTTTCAAGCGCTGGAGCGGGCATGACCGAAAGGAACAACTGAGGGAAACACTGCGGATCGCCACGTGAGACCGCTCTGCAGATACCCGTGACGCAATATTTAACAGGCGCAATATCAATCAAGAGGACTACAATGATGGCATCAGCATATAAACACGTCTTCCACATGCTCAGATTTCTTGCCCTATTTTCCCTGCTGTACGCCGGCCCGTGCTGGGCAGGAGGTGGACAGCACTACCCCAATGGAGTCGAAGACTTTGCCGTGGGGGCACTTCCTCCCCCCGGTGTATATCTGGTCAACTACCTGATCCTGGCCCAGAAAAGCAGCCTCAGGGACAATTCGGGGAACGGCCTGCCCGCCAATTTCAAGGCCGACGTGGTGGCCGAGGTACCACGCCTCATCTACGTAAGCCTTATAAAGTGTTGGGAGCCAGTTGGGGTGCCCAGGCCTTCATTCCCTTTTACAGTGCCGACATCAAGAGTGACTCGGCAGCCATCCCCCCACTCAATTTTGATTCCAGGGACAAGGGGATTGGCGATATCATCTTCAGCCCCCTGGTCCTCGGCTGGCACTTCAGTCCGGAGCTCCACGCGGTTTTTGCCCTGGATATGTGGGCGCCCACCGGCAATTATGATAAGGATCGGCCTGCCACCACCCTCCTCTCCAAAAACATCTGGACTTTCGAACCGGTTCTGGCCGTCTCTTACCTGAAGGAGGGTTTGGACATCTCTGCCAAGCTCATGTACGACTTCAACACCAGAAACAGCGACACGAGCACTGATCCTGGACAGGAGTTCCACATGGATTGGGCATTGGGCTATGGCCTGAAGAACGGCCTGACTGGCGGCCTGGTCGGTTACAACTACTGGCAGACCACCGAAGATGAAGTGAACGGTGTCTCGAAAACCAGCGATAAAAGCCGGGTCGGAGGGATAGCGTCGGGATCAAATATTGGCCCAAACAGGGGCCATTCACCATGACCCTCAAGCAGTACTGGGAGTATGGCGCCCGCAACATTGCCACCGGCAATCAGACCCAATTCAAGATTTCCTATGCCTTTTAGGCAACTGCCTTTGGGAAAGGATCCGTCAGACCGGTTTGAACCACTTTCCCCCTCAAAAATCCATTTGAGGGGGAACCCTTACTCAGCAGCCGTTGTCGCCATTACAGATCACGGGTGAGTGCATGGTAAAACTACCGATCTACGAAAAAATCTACGCCTTGGCCAAGCCGTATCTGAATACCCGCAAGAACGACATCCACGTGGAGATTTCCCATGGTTTTGCCTGGCGGTTGCTTGAGGATGAACCAGGTGACCCTGAGGTTGTCATACCGGCTATCCTCTGTCATGACCTGGGGTGGATAAAGCTCACGGAAGAGCTGCAACTAAAGGCGTTCGGCCCCGGTTTCGATCCGGATCTGCGAAGGATTCACGAAGTGGAAGGGGTAAAACTGGCGAGGGGTATCTTAAACCGCCTGGACTATAATCCGCAAAAGACCATGGAGATTCTCCATATTATCGACGGTCATGATTCCCGCCTGCAGGCGATTTCAGACAGCGACAAGATCGTGAAGGATGCAGACAAGCTTTTCCGCTGCACGGCAACCGGCCTGGCAATAGACATGGAACGGTTCCGCCAGGAGAAGGGTCCATATACGCAATGGATCACGGCGCAGATTGACAGCTGGTTTTTCACCGAAACAGGCGCCCGCCTGGCTTGGGCAGAGTTGAGACTGGCCGGGTTTTCTCCCTGAACCGGGACGGGCTGCATTGCACGTGGAAGCTCCTGTGGTCCATTTTGGTCGAAACTGTCAAGAAGGGCACCTATTTCTTCCCCTGGCTTTTTCTCGTCTAAACAATTTTGAAGATGATCATGGTGACGTCGTCAGTACGCTTGAAAAGCATCAACTCCTGCAGCACCGCCCCCATAATCTCTTTTGGATGCAGGCCGCAATGGCTCTCGATAACGCGGCAGAGCCGATCAGTGCCGAATTGTTCACCCTTTGCGTTCTCCGCCTCGATGACGCCGTCGGTATAAAGAACGAGAATATCCCCCGGCTCCAGCACCGTCTCCTTTTCATCGAAACAGACGTTCTTTTTAACCCCCATGACCAGACCATCGGCATCAAGATCGATAAATGCCCGCTGTCCGCAGCGATAGATAAAGGGATGATTGTGTCCGGCATTGGCGTAGGCCAGGGTGGATCTCTGGGTGTCTATCCGCACATAGAACATGCTGATGAGCAACTCTGTCCGCGAAAGGTCGTCGTAGAGCAGCTCATTTACCGCCGTGAGAAGGTCCCGTGGAGACCGGCTGAGATTCACCTTGGCGTGAAGCACGCTGCGCGTGACGCTCATCAACAGCGAAGACCCGATACTGTGCCCTGTGACATCGGCGATAACGGCATCGACAATGTCCTCATCAAGGGCAAAAAAATCATAGTAATCGCCCCCCACCTGCGCTGCAGGAATACAGCAGCAGGTCATGAGCATACCCGGAAGTGACGACGGCACTCGGGGAGGAAGGATTGCTGGATCTGTTTCGCTATGTCCAGCTCCCTGTTTATCATGGCGTTTTCCATCATGGCGGCCGCGGCCTTCTTCTGTTCGGTGATGTCCCGGCCGATGGTCGATACGGCTATCACCTTGCCCTGGGCATCCCTGACCGGCGAATAGGTAACGGACATGTTGATCATTGCCCCATCTTTCCTTCTGCTGACGATCTCGAAATGTTCTATATGCTCCCCCTGCCTGACCCGGTCATGGACATGGAGAAGCTGGGCTGCATTTTCGGGAGGGACAAGCATGGTAACCGGTTGGCCGCGAACTTCGCTCTCGGAATAACCAAAGATCTTTGCGGCGCCCTTGTTCCAACTGGTGATGATGCCATCCACCGTTTTGCCGATCACGGCATCGTCGGAAGCTTCGACGATGCCTGCCAGCCGCTCGTTCTTTTCCTCGGCAAGCCTGCGGTTCGTAATGTCGGAAAAGCTGCCGCGCACCCCCAGGTATTCTTCATTGTCGGCGAAAACCGGGAGACAGATATGATGGACCCAGCGAATATCTCCGTCCGGGCGTACCATGCGGAGCTCCACATCGCTCAAAGCCTTGGTTTTTGCAATGTCGTGACGATGATTGAGCCACATTTGGCGGTCATCCGGATGTAAAATCCTGATCAACAAATCGGCATCGGCGATGAATTCCTCGGCACGATGACCGCTGATGCGCAGGCAGGAAGGAGATGTGTAGAGAAACCGACCGTCGGGAGCCAGCCAGAACTCCCAGTTGTAGGTATTGTCGGCAACGATCCGGTACTTCATCGCAACATCCCGCAAGGCCTGCTCCGCCCGCCTCCGCTCAGAGATATCCCGCCCCTCGGGAACGAGCAGCACCACGTTCCCCTTGTGGTCCTTGACCGGTTTCAGGGAAAAATCCACAAAAATCATTTGACCATCGCCGGTCATATGGGTCGTTTCGAAGCGGACGAACTCACCGCGAGCCGCATCCCCGACGGCCTTGCGCAAACGTTCCTGCTCAATGGAAGAATGGGCCCACCAAGGGGTTTCCCAGAAGAGCTTGCCGATCACCTCCGATTCATGGCCAGTGATGGAACGGTGTGCAGTCTTGTTGATCTTGATCAACGTTCCGTCCGGCTTCAGAAGCCCCATCAGCTGGAAAGCCTCGTCGAAAACGACCTGCAGCAGGGCAAAGCTCTGCTGTGACGTCTCATCTTCAAGGCGGTGTTTGCTTCCGATCCTTTTCAAAAAATCGTCGAGGATTTTCCTTCCCATTGGCCAGCATCCTTATTTCCCACGGAGGGTGGTAAAGTCTTTATATCTCTTTTCCCGGTCCTCCTAGCATGGGACAAGAGTATACCGCTTTTTATTAGAAGTCGCTAGAGAATCTGAGTCTTTCTCCTTTCCCTCCTCAACCAATCCTGATCCATTCGACCTTCCATTGATGTCATTTGCCGACACACCGTCGCTGGCAACATAAATTTAAAAAATATTGACACCGATTCACAGAAATGATAGCAATGCCGGAAATTATTCGAAAGATAGACGATAATACTTAACCATTTGCAAGAATGGGGCGGAAAGCCTATAGGGTCTCACTGAGACAGCCGGGTTGCCGAAATATCACAGGATATTCGGTCCCGGCTTTTTTTGTAGTCCAAACATTTGTTGAAAGGTGTCTCATTTAGCCCATGTGCCGAACATTTGACCTGTCATTCTCATCCAATTTCCCGCTTCGCCTGATGGCCCTCTGCCTGGTCATCCTATCCCTCAATGGATGCGTTGCCATGCAAAGGGCACCGGATGAGCCATTGCCTTACTACCCGGACCAATCTTCCGTCCCGGCAAAGGAGATTGAAAAGACCAGGTTTCGCGTTGCACGGGGCGACGAAGTCATTGGCCGGCTAGGTATCGTGAAGCTCGAAAAGGGGGATACCCTGCCGGATGTGGCACGGCACTTCAGCCTGGGAGTCACGGCAATCAGCGCCGCCAATCCGGGGGTGGACATATGGGTGCCCAAGGAAGGGGAGCAGGTAATTCTGCCGCTGCGTTTCACCCTGCCCGATGCCTCCCGCAAAGGCATCGTCGTCAACCTGGCCACCATGAGGCTCTTCACTATAAGGGGGATAACAACGCACTGGTGGTGACAACCTACCCGGTTGGGATCGGGACCAAGGAGCGGCCCACTCCCATGGGTCAGATGTTCGTGCAGCGCAAGGTAAGCCGGCCGACCTGGTATGTGCCTGCTTCAATAGCAGAGGATCATCGCAAAAAAGGGGATCCTCTGCCCGCCGGGTTCCGCCCGGCCCCCTCAACCCCCTGGGAGAATGCGCGCTCTATTTGAGTAAACCCAGTTACCTGATTCACGGCACCAATAAACCGGCCAGCATCGGTCTTAATGCATCCAATGGCTGCCTGAGACTCTATCCGGAAAACGTGAAGATGCTCTACGATGACACCCCGCTAAAGACACCGGTTGTCATTGTCAACCAGCCCTACCTCATCGGTCAGGATAATGGCGTCCTTTACCTGGAAGCCCATAAGCCCCAGGAAGGCTCGGGCGCCCTTGAATTGGAAAGGATCTATGCGAAACTGAAAGCCATGGAAAAGAAAGGGGCACGCACCCTTGACTGGAAAAAAATCAAGAATGTACAGGTCGAGGCCCGGGGGATCCCCATTCCCATCGAGATGAGTCAAGGGGATGGAGAGGAGGCTGAGAAGCCGATAGAGGTTGAACATCCGGTAAAATTGTATGGCAAGCCGGAAGTCCCTGAACTGAAATCGGACGCGTGGTATGTCCTGGCTGCTAAAATGCGGGATGAAATCGAAGCTCTGCGAATTGCCGCCATTATCAATCACCAGGGTCCGCCAATCCCGGCACGGGTGTTATCGAAGAGCGATGGCCACCGGGTAATCGCCGGCCCTTTTGACGATATCAATGCCGCCAAAGATGCGGTCAAACGCTTGAAAATAGATTTGGAGATCGACGGCATATTGATCGAACCTGAGAAGAAGATATAGTCGCCCCTTTCCGGGGTGGGGAGATATGGGAGCTTTACGCGTTCCCTCTTTTTGCAGAGGGAAATTCAAAAAAAAAGGAGGAGTTAGCAATGAAGAAAAGTCTTTTGGTTATCGTAATAGGGCTTGCTTTTGCCGCGTTGACGGGATGTGCAACAACCGGTGAACTGGAGAAAGTGCAGGCCCAGGAACAGTTGACCGGGGCAAAAGCTGATCAGCCATTCGAGATGCACAAGCTGCCAAGGCGGCAGCCGATGCCGCCAAGCTGCAGGCCGATGCTGCTGCAGCCCGCGTCGAAAATGCATTAAAATTGGCAGAGGAAAGGGAAAAGGCAGCTGCGGAGAGAGAAAAGGCCGCAGATGAAAAGGCGGCGAAAGCTGAAGCTATTTTCCAGAAATCCATGAGGAAGTAAGGTCTACGGATAATGCAATTGGCAGGGTCGCAAAGCCCTGCCAATTCTTTATCTACAATTTTAGAGGTCTGGCCAGTGCAAATGGGTGAGAGTGTCAAATCAAAGAGGGGCCGCAGACTATGTCATTTCTGTATCTGCATGGTAATTGCCCTTATCTGCGGATGCAGTCATTTCAGTGAAGAATATAAAGCCAGGCCGACCTTCGAAGAAGCGAACAAACTATTCAGCCAGGGCAGTTACCACTCCGCCCTCTCCAAGTACAAGCAGATCAAGGAACAACATCCCACCATGGGGGACAGGGTTCTGTTCGAGATGGGCGTTATTCATGGGCATCCGCAGAATGAGCAGAAAGATTATGAAAAAGCCCTGGAATGCTTTAAGAAACTCGTAAGGGATTATCCTGGCAGTGGCTACCGGCAGGACAGTGAGATGATGATATTTTATATCAACAATGTCACACTCAAGGACGGGGCGATTGCGGCACAGCAGCAACAGAACGAGACACTCCGGCACGAGGCTGCAACGCTCCGGCACGAGGTGAAAGGCAAGGAGTCCGAGATTGCCCTGCTGCAGAAAAAGATCGAAGGGCTGGAACAGAAAATCTCCGCCCTGACGATTCAGAAGGTGACTGCAGACAGGATTCTGATAGAAAAAAAACAGCGGCGTTTGACCTTGTTCTCCAAGGGCGAGGTGCTCAAAACCTACCGGATAGCCCTGGGGGGAAATCCAGACGGCCCGAAAGAAAGGCAGGGAGATAACAGGACCCCGGAAGGAACCTACTTCATCGATTCAAGAAACAGGGACAGCCGCTATCACTTTGCTCTCCATATTTCCTATCCAAATGAGCGGGACAAAAGGCGGGCAAAAGAACTGGGTGTTGCTCCGGGAGGAAACATCATGATCCACGGCCTCAAGAATGGTTTCTCCTATGTTGGCGATCTGCACACCAAGGCCGATTGGACCAAGGGATGTATTGCCGTAACCGACGAAGAAATAGCGGAAATTGCCAAGCAGTGCCAAACGGTACAGTTGTGGAAATACGGCCATAGACGGTCTTTTTCAGGCATCAACACTTTTCCTCATCCTTGGCCGAACCTGCGGGCCGACCCTTCAAAAGGACCACCGTCCAAGCCTTCGAAGGCAAACGGATTCAATACTTGATTTCGCCATAAAAGATTGCGATCTACCGGGCTCAAAGCTGCCTCATCGCAGACCTTTGACCAATTTCCCTCAATGCAATCAATCTGCCGTTCCACAATTTCGAGAGCCTCTTCTTCGTTAAGCAGGAAATGGGGAGCGGCCTCCAGGCAAGTGATTATACGGCTTGAGCTGTTATTACCCACTATCTGCATGGCTTGTGAGGCGATTCGCCCGTGTCTGGGCTGCGGACAGATGTCATATGCCGGGGTAAGCTTCAGCATGCGGCCGTCCCAAAAGGCAGCGTGGTTACGGGCGTGATCGTCGGTGTTGCCCATAAGGATGTTGAAGACAATGCGGGAGAAAAGTTCTCGAAGTGTTCCCGGTGCGTCTGTAAATTTTTCCCGCACCAGATTCGCCAAATCATGATAGCTGGCATACCTCGCCATCATCTCGTCCAGCTGCAGCATTGTAAGTGCAGAAACAATCCCCTTTCGCTGCCACTCAGCACCTTTTGGGATGCGATCGAAGCGGGCAACCATCAGCACATCTTTTCCGGCGGCCTTTGAAAGCGAAACAGGGGCTACTTTCAAACCTGCTATGGCAGCTAATCTCATGGCAATGAACTCGGCCTTAACGACCGAGTACACATCAGTGGAAGTCGAAAATTTGGCGATATATTTATGAGAATTGCTTTCAACCAGGGCTTTGGGCCGAGCACCGCCGATAGAGGTGCCGTGCTGCAGAGCCTGAGCGAGCTCCTGCGTCAGAGGTATTCCTCTTTCTATCAGCTCCGCGGCTTCGACTAGCTCCTCAAGAAGCGCGCCAGTGGCCTGCCTCGGTTCATAGTGCGTTGGAGAAAGCTGGAAATCCAGCGCACCGATCCGCTCTGATCCCGATTCGATCAGGTAAGTCAATTCATCAATGGTGCCGGGATCCATATGCGCGGCTTTTGTCCCGAACCTCCTGTTCAGAATTACTCTTCGCCCCCAAGCATCAGGGCTGCATCTCTCAAACAGCCCGGTATGCTGAGACCAGGGAGCAGGGGGATCAGTCCTTGGCGGAGCGGTAATTCTGTATCATAAATAGGGATAGCATTATCTCGGCTGAGGTAGCTGCGACCATAGTTAAAGATGTAGGTCGTTCCATGGGCCGTCAGTTTTCCTGCAACGACGGGTTTGGTCTCACCAGGAAGCCAGATCCACACATACAGCTCTTTGGGGCTTTGGTCAGAAGTCATCATCTACTGCCCTCGTTGAAGAGCGGACCCGGCTAGGTAGAACCGCGAGTTTGTCGTTAACCCGGCCAAGGTGCAGAGCGAGAGTAGCACGATCGTCCATATCGAACAATTTCACCCCCACAAGGACAGCCAACTCAAAAAAAAGACCGATAGCGCACCGTGGGTCTCCCCGTTCGATCCTTTGCAAGGTCCGTCTACTAATACCCGCACGTCCCGCCAGATCGTCCTCTGACATTTTGCGCTCTCTTCTGTTCAGCTTGATTAACTTGCCGAGAAGTTCCGTTGCATCTTGAGTTGCAGGGAGAAAAGTTCTGTTCTGTGGAGAAGGCATCATCTCACCATTGGATACTATAGTAATCATTAAGTGCTTTATGAATACTATAGTAATCATTTTTATAAAGCTGTCAAGAAGGTACTTTTTTGACGGAAAAGGCTTGCCCGATGGCCTTCGAAACTAAACTAGCCGCTTAACTTCGTGTCTCTTTGAGAATCAAACATATCTATTACGTTAGGAACAGCGTACAGTGAACCTTGACCCACCTTCCGAAAGCGTTTCTCTTAGTCATTTCGAAGCCTCTCCATTCCGGTCCTCACCAGCCACTTCTCAGTCTTTCCTCTGGAACAATCCGTACAGTTCCTTTCCGAGCTTACCGTTCAGTGAATCCTTCATTGGCCGAATGCTTGGACTGCAGGTGCAAAGGAACATATTGTGGATGCTGGCGTTATCATTTGTTATTTCGCAAAACAGGACGAATCCAGGAACGCTCTCCGGCAATTAGGACGACAGGGTTTCCGCCGTACCGCCCTCATACATAAAGGGAAAGATGGGGACATTCGCCTGACGGACCCCTTCGTCTGGCGCCGTGCCGTCGGGGCGATACTGGTGAGCCTTCTGTTCGGCGTTACCGGAGGTGTCGGCTCTTTCCTCCTGCACTGGTTGCAGTTGATTCCCGCCGGTAATATTTCTACCCCCCTGACCATCATCCTGACGAGTGCCTCCATCGGTGCAGTGGCCGGACTGGTTTGGTTACGGCGCTCCCGCTACGGCATAGATCATAAAATCATAAGCGATCATGCCCGCTGGCTCGTCCCGGGAGAGTCGGTGCTGATTCTCCAGGCACCAGTCGATTCTTTACAGCATCCCGTGGCTATGCTGCGGAAAACAAGTGAAATACCACCGGCCCTGTTCGCCATGCACCCAAAGAGGGAGCGACGGGGCGAGGCGCGGCGCCCTGCGGCAAAGCTGTCTCCGACACAGATTCAGGAACATGCCCGGCGTCATGCCGGTGAGCAGCAAGTGGACCCGAGCCCGCAGCACACTACCGAGCTGCTCAAGCGTATCAAGCAGTCCCGTCAATGGGTCCGTCAGGTTTGCAAGGATCTCACCGCAGCGAGCCGCCTGGAGCAGAAAGCAACTCCGGCCGCCGATTGGATCTTGGATAACGAGTACATACTCGAAGGAAACGCCCGCGATGTTCTGCTGAACCTGCCCCGCAGCTTTTATCAGCTGCTGCCTACGCTGTCGTCAGATCCGTATCGTGGCTTGCCCTGCATATACGGCCTTGCCAAGGATCTCGTTTCCCATACGGAGCAGCGTCTGGACCGGGAAAATATCCAGGCATTCATTGAGGCCCATCAATCGGTACGCACGCTGACCATCGGCGAACTCTGGGCAATTCCGCAGATGCTGCGCATCGCCTTGATCGAAAGCATCCAGAGCCTTGCAGTCACCGCCCTGGCAGACTTGCACGAACGTCAGCTTGCGGACTTCTGGGCCAATCGGTTGATCGCCGCCAATCGTCGCGACACTAACCAACTCTTCGCGCTCCTGGCGGAACTTGCTGCTACCGTGCCACACCCGACCCCCTATTTCGGTGCCCAACTGGTTGGCCTGCTCTATGACGAAGCGGCAGCCTTGGCGCCGGTGCAGAGCTGGCTGGAGCGCACGCTGAAAACGTCCCTGCAGGACCTCCATCAGCGTGAGCAGAACCGGCAAACCAGTGAGCAGTTGTCCTGCGGCAACGCCTTCACCAGTCTGCGCCAGCTTGCCCTTTTGGACTGGCGGGAGATCTTTGAGAAGCTGAGTAAAGTTGAGTCGATACTGCGCCGCGATCCTGCCGGGATTTACGCGGGGATGGATTTCATGACACGTGACCGCTGCCGGCGCACGGTCGAAGAGCTGGCCCGTCGCGCAGCCATGAGCGAGGAAGAGGTTGCGGAACGGGTCGTTAAGCTGGCGACAGTGGCTCCGCATGAAGGGGCGACCGATGATCGGCTCCACCACGTGGGCACCTGGTTGACGGGTGCGGGACGGGCTGAGCTGGCCCGGCTGCTCCCCTGCCGAGAAGCACTTCACTATCGCACCCTGGAATGGGTCTATCGCCACCATGCTGCCGTCTACGCCCTGGGCATCGTTGGTTTCTCCACTCTGTTTCTCTCACCGATCGCCGTCTTTGGCCTGACCGGCGTATCAACCGTCATCAGCCTGGGGCTGGTGCTGCTCCTTTTGATCCCGGTCAGCCAACTGGCCATCGAGGTCGTCAACTACCTGGTCACACGACTTCTCCCTCCCCGGACCCTGCCCAAGATGGATTTTGCGGATTCGGGGATTCCCGACGCTTTCCGCACCCTGGTGGTCGTGCCGATGATGCTGACCAACGGTGAGACGGTACGCGCCGAGGTGGAGAAGCTGGAGATCCGTTATCTGGCCAACAAGGAAGCAAACCTGCTCTTCAGCCTCTTCACGGACTACACCGATTCAGTGACGCTTTCCCATGAAGACGACAGGGAGCTCCTGCAGACGGCCAGGACCTGCCTGGAAGCTCTCAACCAGCGTCATGGGGGCAATCGTTTTTTCCTCTTTCATCGGGAACGGACCTGGACTGAGTCAGAACAAAAATTCATCGGCTGGGAGCGCAAACGGGGGAAGCTGGAGGAACTGAACCGCCTGATCGACGGTACGCGGCCGGATGGCGCTCTGCCTCTGGTCTATGTTGGCGATGCGGATCATCTCACCGACGTGCGCTTCATCATTACCCTGGACAGCGACACGCAGCTGCCGCACGCAGCGGCCCGCCGGATGGTGGAAACGCTGGCTCACCCCCTCAATCAGCCGCGATTCGATGCCGCGGGAAACATCGTGGCCGGCTACACGATCATCCAGCCGCGGGTGAGCCCGTCCCTGCCAAGCACCAGTGTCTCCACCTTCAGCCGGCTCTTTGCCGATGCAGTGGGTATCGACCCTTACACCCAGGCGGTTTCCGATGTCTATCAGGACCTGAGCGGGGAAGGGTCATACCATGGCAAGGGGATCTACGACGTGCGCGCCTTCAGCCGGTTGCTGTCGGGGCGGTTTCCCGAAGAGTGGGTCCTAAGCCATGACCTGATCGAAGGTGCCCATGTGCGGGTTGGATTGGCCAGCGATATCGAGCTGTTCGACGAGTTCCCCCAAGGCTACCAGAGCTACAGCAGTCGGGCCCATCGCTGGATTCGTGGTGACTGGCAGATCGCCGGCTGGATTTTCCCCCGTGTGCCCCAGGCCAAGGGCGGACGGGGGGCAAACCCCCTTTCTCTGCTGAATCGCTGGAAGATTCTCGACAACCTGCGCCGAAGCCTTTTGCCGGCCTTGAGCCTCTGCTTGTTGAATGCCTCCTGGCTAGCTTCCCCGAGAATAGGCGCCATCGCCACCCTGGTTGTGGGCATGCAGCTTCTCTTTCACCCGCTGGCACAGCCCTTTACCATGGCCACCACCCGCAAGGGGTTAAAGTACTTTGACCTGTCAAAGGTGATGCACGATTTACTACGGGCGACCGCCGATGCTGCGCTACTGCCCCACCAGGCAGCCGTGGCCCTGGATGCCATTGCCCGGGTCTGGTACCGCCGCCTGATCTCCCGGCGCGGGCTGCTGGAATGGACAGCCCAGGCTACCCACTGGAAGGCCTCCCGCCGCCAGCCGGTTTTCATTGCCAGTCTGACCTTGGGCAGCCTCTTCAGTGGCGCTGCTGGATGGGCGATCTGGCAGGCCATGCCCGAGAGCCTGCCCCTGGCACTCCCCTGGCTTGGGCTATGGTTTTTCTCGCCGCTGCTTGGCTGGCTCCTGAACCTTCGCCCGGCTGAGCGCCAGGAAGACTGTCCCCTGCCGGAAAAGGATCGCCATTTCCTCAGGCAGGTCGCCCGCCGAACCTGGCGTTATTTCTCAACATTTGTCAGCGAGGAAACATCATGGCTGCCCCCCGACAACTACCAGGTCTCCCATCTCAATCACCTGGCCATGCGTACCAGCCCCACCAACATCGGCCTGTGGATGACCAGCGCCTTGGGCGCCCATGATTGCGGCTACCTCACCATCAACCAGGTTATCGAGTCACTGACCCGCACCATGAAAACCATTGGCCGTCTGGAACTCCATCAGGGTCACCTCCTGAACTGGTACGATATCCAGACTTTGGCCCCCCTCGAACCGCGCTACGTTTCAGGCGTCGACAGCGGCAACCTGCTTGGTGCCCTGGTGGCTCTGGAACAAGGGCTTGACGAGCTGGTGAATGGACCGGTTCTGGATGGCAAGGCCTTTGCCGGCTTTTACGATACCGGCAGCATCCTCAAGCAGGTGGCAGGCACGGAGCGGCTTGGTGGCTTCGATATCCGGATCCTCGACACGCTCTTGAGCCAGTGGCAATCTCCATCCGATCACCTGGGTGAAGCACTGGGCCTGCTGCGGGAAATGGAGGCCAGTTTCAGGGTCTCTCCGGTGCCAAAAGGTGCGGCCTCCTGGGCCGGTGAGATGGAGGAACAGGTGGCAGCGTGGCTGACGATCGCCAATCGCTATCTTAACTGGGCGGAAATTCTTGCCGAGAAGACGGAACTGGAACTGGCCCCGCTGGGCCAGCCGGCTCTTCTCGCCATCCGTCAGGACTTGTCCAAAGCGCCGCCCCTCTTTGACCTTGCCCACGGCCTGGTGGATTCAATCCGGATTCTGAAAGCCGTTCAGGCAGAGTCCCCCCAAGCTGCAGAGCACCTCGCTCCCTGGATCAACCGGATCATCGAGGCATTTGCTACCTCCCAGTGGCTGGCGGGGGAAACACTGGCAGTGGCTGAGCAGCTGCGCACAGACGTCCGCAAACTGTCTGCCGGCATGGACATGGGATTCCTCTATGACCCGAAGCGAAAACTGTTCGCCATCGGCTATAACGTCTCTTCAAACCGTCTCGACGTCTCCAGCTACGACCTCCTGGCCAGTGAGGCCCGGCTTGGCAGTTTCGTCGCTATCACCCGGGAGGATGTTCCACTGGAACATTGGTTCTCCATGAGCCGCCCCTACGGCGCCATCGGTCGGCAACGGGTGCTGCTCAGCTGGACCGGGACCATGTTTGAATATCTGATGCCGCTCCTGTTCCAGCACTCCTACGGCAACTCCCTTCTTGACAAGGCTGCCAAAGAAGCGGTTTCCGTTCAGATTGCCTATGGCCGCACCCATGGTGTGCCGTGGGGCATCTCCGAGTCTGGCTTTGCCGATCTGGACCTGAACAAGAACTATCAGTACAAGGCATTCGGTGTTCCGTCTCTTGGCTTAAAGCGGGGACTCGAGGACAAGCTGGTCGTCGCTCCCTATGCCACGCTGCTGGCGCTGAATGTAGCCCCGGACGAGACGGTGAAAAATCTGCATAAACTGACCGGGTTAGGCATGCTCGGGGAGTACGGCTACTACGAAGCATGGATTTCAGCCGGCAACCCCAGCGGGACGCCGGCAGCCAGACCCTAAAGCGAGGGGTGATCATCGAAGCTATATGGCCCACCACCAGGGGATGGCGTTCCTGGCTTTGACCAACTTCCTCCATGGCAATCCGTTCCCGCGCCGCTTTCATAGCGAGCCCCGTGTGCGTGCCTTCGAGGCCCTTCTTCAAGAGCGCATCCCTATCTTGCCGCCATTGCACCTGATCTCGACGCGGCCAAATGAGCCGGAGCTTTTGGGTGAAGATCTGATCGCGCCGGCAGGCAGCACCTTTACCACGCCCCATACGAACACGCCGAAGAGTCTTCTACTCTCCAACGGTCGCTACGGTCTGATGATTACCAACAGCGGTGGCGGCTACAGTCAGTGGGGAAACCAGGAACTCACCCGCTGGCGGTCGGATCAGACCCGTGATGGGTTCGGTACCTTTTGCTACATCCATGAGGCCGACCAGGATCGCCTCTGGTCTACGGCCTGGCATCCGGTGGGAAGCAAGCCGGATGGCTATACCGTGGACTTTTCACTGGACCGGGCCATATTCCGGCGCACCGATTACGGAATCCATACGGAAACAGAAGTCGTCGTCTCACCGGAAGACGATGTGGAAATCCGTCGGATCACCCTGGTAAACCGCTCTGCCCGCGCCCGCCACCTGAACCTGACCAGCTATATCGAACTCTCCATGGCACCCCACAACGCAGACCGGCAGCACCCGGCCTTCAACAAGCTCTTCATCCAGACCGAAGCAGTGCCTGGCCATCAAGCGCTCCTGGCCTACCGGCGATCGCGGAGCGAGAACGACCCCCCCCTTTATGTGGCCCACCGCTTGACCTTCGAGCAGGCCGGAGATGACTCCTTCACGGAAAACAAGTGGCAGTTCGAAACCGACCGGAGACGGTTCATCGGCCGCGGCCGAACCCTGGCCAATCCCATGGGGGCCGTGCAGGAGCTCGGCAAAAGCCAGGGGTTTGTGCTCGATCCGGTTCTCAGCTTGCAACAGAGTCTTACCCTGGAACCGGGGGGGCGTGCCCGTATTTTACTGGTGCTCGCTGCCGGGGCAACCCGCGACCAGGTGCTGCTGCAGATGGACAAATACAGCGACCCCCACGCCACCCAACGGGCCATGGATTTTGCCTGGAATTCGGCGCAGCAGGAGTTGCAGATGCTTCGCCTTCAGCCTGACGAAGCGCGCCGTTTCCAGCAACTGGCAAGTCACCTGCTCTTTACCAATTCCCTGCTGCGGGCTCCAGCCGAACGCCTGGAGGAAAACCGCAAAGGGCAATCGGGATTGTGGCCCTACGCCATCTCGGGTGACCTGCCCATGACTCTGATTACCATTGGCGAGGTGCGGGAGATCAGCCTGATCCGCCAGATGCTCCAGGCCCACACCTATTGGCGGATGCACGGCTTGTCCACCGACCTGGTGATTCTCAATGAGGAGGCCGGGAGTTACGAACGGCCACTCCATGAACGACTGGAACAGCTGATCCAGGCACACAGCCTCTCCGCAGCCTCTGATCGGCCGGGCAGCATCTTTTTGAAGAACGCCGCACAGATCCCGGAGGAAGACCTGAAACTGCTGAAGGCGGCAGCCAGTGTGGTGCTGGTGGCTGCCCGTGGCACGCTGCCCCAGCAATTGGGGGTTCAGGTCGAAATCCCTGAACTTGTGGAACAACTGATTCGCAGAGCCTCTCCCCGTGACCCTTCGGCGCCGCTCCCGTTCATGGAGTTGCATTACTTCAACAGCCTGGGCGGGTTTACCCAGGACGGCCGCGAGTACGTGATCTATCTCGGCCCCGACACCAATACACCCGCTCCATGGGTGAACATCATCGCCAATCCTGCCTTCGGCACCATGGTCAGCGAAACGGGGTCCGGCTTCACCTGGTGTGGCAACAGTCAGCGCAACCGTCTTACCGGTTGGTCCAACGACCCGGTGCTGGACCCCACAACAGAGGCCCTATATCTGCGCGACGAAGAGAGCGGCATCTTCTGGTCACCGACCGCCGCACCCGTCCGTGAGGAAAGTGCTTACCGGGCTCGGCATGGCGCCGGCTACACCGTCTTCGAACATAACAGTAACGGGATTGAGCAGGAGCTGACGGTTTTCGTCCCGGTGGATGAGGCCGGGGGAGAGCCGGTAAAACTGCAGCGACTGGTGCTCACCAATGCCTCCGACCGCAGGCGCAGGCTTTCGGTCACCTACTATGTGGAGCTAACCCTGGGCGAAAACAGGGAAAACCCGCAAATGCATGTGATGACCAACTGGGACGATGAGGCCAAGGCCCTGCTGGCGCGTAACCACTATCATCCCGAATACGGGGAGCGAGTCACCTTCGTGGCAATCACTCCCCAGCCAGAGTCCTATGGCGGCGATCGTAGTGCCTTCATCGGACGCAATCGATCATTGATGGATCCGGCTGCCATGGGACAGGCCCGGTTGTCGCAACGGACCGGAGCCGGCCTCGATCCGTGCGCCGCACTCCAGGTGACACTGGAATTGGCGCCTGGAGAGCGACGTGAGGTCAGCTGCATGATGGGCCAAGCCGAATCGGTTGCCCAGGCCCGGACTCTGGTGCTCCGCTTTCGGCAGGATGGGGCACTGGAGGAGGCGCTCGATCAGGCGAAGGCCTGGTGGGATCGCCTGCTCGGCACCATCGAAGTGCATACACCCGAGCTTGCCGCAGACCTCCTGATCAACCGCTGGCTCCAGTACCAGTCCTTAAGCTGCCGCATCTGGGGACGCTCAGCCTTTTACCAGTCAGGGGGGGCTTTCGGCTTTCGTGACCAGTTGCAGGACGTCATGGCCTTCCTCCATGCCCGCCCCGAACTGGCACGGGATCAGATCCTTCTGGCGGCGACCCGTCAGTTCAAGGAGGGGGATGTCCAGCATTGGTGGCATGAACCTGCCGGCGCCGGCATTCGCTCGCGTATTTCCGACGACCTCCTCTGGCTTCCCTATGTGGTCGCCCACTACGTTCGTACCACCGGCGATACGGAGATCCTTCTGGCTGAGGTGCCTTTCCTCAATGCCCCAACGCTGGCAGACGATCTGCACGAGGTATTCTCCACACCCGAGGTCACTTCTGAACGGGCAACACTCTTCGAACACTGCCGGCGAGCGGTCGCCCGGGGGCTGACGGTAGGCCCGCACGGGCTGCCCCTGATGGGGACCGGAGACTGGAACGACGGCATGAATCTGGTTGGGGCCGAGGGTAAAGGTGAGAGCGTCTGGCTCGCCTGGTTCCTTTGTGACTGTCTGCAGGGGATGGCCGAACTGTCCACACTCCTGCACGAGCCGGAGCTGAGCCGGACCTATGAAAATGACCGGTACGCCCTTATCCAATGGGTCGAGCAGGCTGGTTGGGACGGTGAGTGGTATCTGCGAGGAACCTTCGACGACGGCACCCCTCTCGGGTCCGCGGCCAATAGGGAGGCACGGATCGATTCTCTGCCCCAGTCGTGGGCGTGGCTGTCTGGCGCCGCTGATCCAAAGCGTGCGGAGCAGGCCCTGGAATCGGCCTGGCACCATCTTGTCCTCAGGGATGAGAGGCTGGTGCTGCTCTTCCAGCCCCCATTCGACAGATCGGAACCATCGCCGGGCTACATCAAGGGCTATCCACCAGGGGTGCGGGAAAACGGCGGTCAGTATACCCATGCCGCTCTCTGGATGGCCATGGCCATGGCCCGCAAAGGGGACGGGGAGCGGGCGGTGCAGCTTTTGCGCATGCTCAATCCCATCGAGCACGCCCGGGATGCCGAAGCGGTCTGGCGCTACGGGGTTGAACCTTACGTAGTTGCCGCCGACGTCTACCGGCTGCCTGGACGGGTGGGGCAAGGTGGCTGGTCCTGGTATACCGGTTCGGCAGCCTGGATGTATCGGGCCTGGATTGAAGAGGTCCTGGGTTTACAGGTGAAGAACGGGCAGATGCGGGTTAATCCGGTCATCCCGCTAACGTGGGAAGCTTCAGCCTTCGCTATCGCCACGGCGAAACGGTCTATGCCATCCATGTCGAGAATCCGGACGGCTGCCAGCAAGGTGTAGCCTGGGTTGAAATGGATGGTCAGCGCGTTCCCGATGGCGTGATCACTTTGGAGCGGGGGCTGGTGAAACATCAGGTTGTTGTCCGGATGGGGGCGCCAGAGGGATTGTCGTCGACGCCGAAAGATGCATGCTTAACACGGTAATTAAAAAAGAATCACCGACTTCACTACTAACTCTCTGGTGAGAGTTTTGGTGAAAGGCGGGGGTGGAACTAACGGCTACCCTCTCCCCTTTGTGCACGCCCTTGAGCGCTTCCATGGGAGTAATCCGACTGACGCAACGTCACTGGCAGCATGAAAATATCGCCGGCTATCCCTGATGTAGGGGCAGCCGGCGACCATTGGTTGCTCCCGATAGGCAGAAGGGGTTCAGGCAGATTCGACTATGGTGGACAGCTGTAAATGGGAGGAAATCAGGCGGTCCGGGTAGTGGGACGACAAGGTGGCGCTGTCGCCGGCCCCGGTGAGCACACCTACTGCATAGACACCGGCGGCGCGGCTGGCCATGATGTCGATGGGCGCATCACCAACGTACAGAGCGTCAGCAGGTGGGACGTTGAGCATCCCGAGGCATTTCAGAATCCCCTCAGGGTCAGGCTTTCTCGTGGGCACATCGGGGCCGAGCACGACGGCGTCGAACCTGTCCAAGAGGCCATCCGGCCGCAGCAGTTCCAGCACCTCCTGCCGTGCACCGCTGACGATGCCGAGCTTGATGCCGAGAGCCTTCAGGGCATCGAGAGTCTGCATGACCCCGTCAAAGAGTTTCCCCTGCTCCCGCAGGATTTGTGGCCACTCCTGGTAAGCCTTGGCGGCTATGGCTTTGACTACCGCATCCACATCACTGCGGTCCTTGGGCACGGCGCCTCGCCAGAAACTGGTACCGTTGGCAAGCGCCGTTCGCACTTGCTCCTCCGTCACCTGAAGGCCGAAGGGTGCGGCCGCGACCTGCGCCACCTGGATATATGCCTCGACCGAATCGACCAGTGTGCCGTCCAGGTCGAATAATACCGCTTTGACGGCAAGGGGGCGGCACAACTCCACACTGAGCTGCGCTGCCGGAGCCAGGGCAAGATGCCTGCGGATCGGCAGCGCTGCGACCAGTTCCACCTTGTTGTGTGGATAGTCAGCAACTTCGGGCAACAGCACCGCGGCCGGGATACGCCCCATCACCTGCACCGGATAGCAGCGCGCCCGGCAGAAGCCGGTATCGGGCGCTCCAGGGAATGGCCAGGCATGTCCTGCCACTGTCGCCAGCGAGCCAGATTACTGTCATCATCAAGGGTCAGGTTGAGAGTGCCGGGAAAGGGATCGATGCCGACGGTATCCATGAGCCGGCAACGCACCCAGTCAAGCCGGGTAAAAGCCGCACCCCGCCCCAGCCCGTCGGCCAGGCGTCCTTCAAGCACCATCATTGCCTCCGGATTTCCCCCCGCTATCCGGCAGGCCTAAGGCAAGTTCGTCCCGGTGGCCCAGCCCAAGGGAATTGTCGATAAAATAAAGGCGGTGGGGCACCACCTTGTACCAGCTCACTTTGGCCATGGCTTGGACAATGGCTGCCGGAGCCTTTGCCAGCAAGCCGACCAGGGGAAATTTCTCTCCGTAGAGGCTGCGGGCTTTTTCTTCTTCCGCACCGGAAATCTTGCCGGCTATGCCCTGGATCTGCACCCCTTTGATTGCCAGCCAATCCACCTGGTTCTCCTGGATAGTCACGGCAACGCGCGGATTGTCCGTCAGGTCGAGACAGTGCCGGCTGGTGGGCGAAGACAGAAAGTAAAGGGTGTAGCCGTCGTTAGCATAGAAGACCGCCGCCCCCCAAGGGCCGTCATGGCCGCAGGTGGCCAGGTTTGCAACGTGATGATCCCGCAGGTACCGCTCTACCCGTGTTCCCAGAACATCTTTCACTGCTGACCACCTGCCGCCATTTCTGCGGTTTGCGGCACAGCCACACCTGCACCACTCATGTCGTTTTCCTGCAGGCGCTTCAACCGGTAAGCCAGCTGCGGCCTGGTCACACCAAGCGTCCTGGCTGCCGCGGAAAGGTTGCCGTTGGCCTTCTTCACCGCTGCTCGATAAGGGCTGCCTCAGCCTGATCCAATGTCATGCTGCCGCTCAATACCTCTTCCTGGAGATTCTTTTCGTTTGCAGTATGGTCGATACCGATACTGCCGTTGCTGTTAAGTGCGAACTCAAGCCCCAACGCTTCCTCGCTGCTCCCGGAGAACATCTGTTCCAGTTCGATTCGGCTGCCGTTAGGGGCCAGGATCACCCCCCGCTCGACCATATTCATAAGTTCCCGGATATTGCCCGGCCATGGATAGGCCAACAGCGCCCGCATGGCCTTGTCGGTGAAGCCGTTGATCTTCTTCCCATGAACGGCTGAATATTTTTCCAGGTAGCGGTTGGCAATGAGGGGGATATCCTCCTTTCGTTTGCGCAACGGCGGGATTTCTATCTGGAAGGCATTGAGCCGGTAGTAGAGGTCGGAGCGGAATTTCCCTTCCTTGACCATCTGTTTCAGGTCAACATTGGTAGCCGCCACCAGCCGCACGTCGATCTTCCGCACCTTGTCGTCACCCAGCCGCTCGATTTCCCCTTCCTGCAGGACACGCAGGAGTTTTGCCTGTGCCGAGAGGGGCAGATCGCCGATTTCGTCGAGGAAGAGCGTCCCCTCATGGGCCCGCTCAAAACGGCCGGGACGGGCCGTCAGTGCGCCGGTGTAGGCACCCTTCTCTACGCCGAACAATTCCGACTCCACCAGGTCCTGAGGAATCGCAGCGCAGTTGATGGCAATGAAAGACTCGTTGCGGCGGGCTCCCCGGTTGTGCAGGGCGCGGGCGAACACTTCTTTTCCCGACCCTGTCTCCCCCAGGAGCAGCACGGTAATCTGCGTAGCGGCGGCCTGTTGGCACAAATCATAGGCAGCTCGGAAGGCGGGAGAGTTGCCGATGATATCCGAGGGGATTTTCTCTTTTTCCCCTATTGCCGAGCGCAGCTGCACCACCTGGGTCTGCAAATCGATGAGCTGTTCGGCGATGGATTCCTTGTTGAAGAAACGGCTGTAATCGGCGGAATCTTCCCATTCTTCAAGCGGTTTGCCGATGATGCGGCAATGGCTCTCCCCCATACCGGAACACTCCACCTCCTTGTAAAGGATCGGACGCCCCATGAAGGCGGAAGCATAGGCACAGGCATAGCCGACCTGGCTCCAGCAGACCGGCTCGGAGTAGTTTCCATAGTAGTGTCTGTGCCATTCACTTTCCCAGGAATATTCCCAGATGATGTCGGCATAAAAACTCCCGGCATTGCGGTCGTATTCCAGCGAGATGATGGTGGAGCGGGCGATTCCCTCCAGCATGTGCAGTTCCGGACCAGCCATGAATGCTTCCACATCGCCGTCGCTCCCGGGACGGGTACGGGCCAGTTCAAAGTCACGCATCCCTGCCGCATAGCCCATGCGGGTCAAAAGCCCCCGCGCCCGGTCCATGCCGAGTGTATCGATCAATTCCCGTCGCAGCGAGGCCTGGGCTTCAGCATGAACGAGAAGCATGCGATGTTCATGCAGCCAAATCTGGCCGGTTTCGGCACAAAAACGCAAACGCGCACGCAGGTCACCGGTATTGGCGTCGCTGACAGTTCTGGTTTTGCCGCTTTGCTTGTACATAGCTCATCCTATAACTATGTTTTTGAAATATCAGAAAACGCTCTGGCAGGGGGCCTATAGTACCGCAGGCCGGTACATTAACCTGATTTTTTGTCAAGTACGGCTGTTATATTTAAAGTAACATTGTTATATTACATTGCCAACCAGCTGCTTGCAAGGGAGAAAAATTTACGAGGCCAAGGCAACGGTTTACCACGGGAACCAGCCTGGTTTTACCAATTGGTAAATAAACATTGCCCCTTCATCAGCATAATTCACCAAATGATCAAAAATTTTTTCATCCATCCCCCATTTGCCAGAGACCATCTGCCGCCCCTTTCCCCTCTTTTAGATAAGTAAGCCTAATATTTTCAGCTCGTTATCGCATTATCAAAAATAATACAACACTGTTTTGGCATATGCCGTGCTTTTATAACAATAAACTCGCAAAGGTTTGATCAAATCGACAAAATTACAAGAACGATGTTTTAATAAATTAAATGGAACTTTGCAAAACAATCAATAGAACGAGGTGAAGCATGGGAATTGTCGAAAAGCATTCCAGTTACAGATGGCTTGTGTTGTTGGCGGGATGCCTGGCCATCTGCACGATTTACATGGACATGATTGCCTACGCCCCAATACTGGGAGAGATAGCAAAAAAACTCAATATTGAAATGGGCGCCGCCACCAATCTCATGATGGGTTTTGTCTTATCCGTGGCCTGCGTTCTCATTTGGGGCGGGGTTGTCTGCGACAAATTCGGCATCACTACAGCCCTTGTCCTTGGTCTTTTGTGCTCAACCCTGCCGACGGCAATCATTCCATGGATAGGCGGCAATTATGTTGCGGTGATGATGGCCCGGCTTGTTCAAGGGGCATCGGTTGGATTTGTCTTCGCCACCATCGGGCCGATTCTTGCCCTCTGGTTTCATCCCAGGGAACATGGAATGGCCAGCGGTCTGCTGATCGGCTCAATCTCCCTGGGCTGTGCAATCGGTGTTTTTGCATCACCAGCGGTACTCGGGATGACAGGAAGCTGGGAAAAAACCATCTTCACCCTGGGAATTCCCGGTTGGGCGGCAATCCTTCTCGCTATCATTGCCACCCGGAAAAATCCTCCACAGATCAGCGCTGAAGAGGCCATCGCCTCCTCCGACAAAACCCCCGCCTCAATGAGTTTTATGGGTGCCCTTGCCTGCCCCATTACCTGGCTCGGCTCCTTGATCGTTTTCTGCAACGCCTGGGCGATGTATGGCCTTTACAACCTGGTTCCCCCTTACCTGGCGGCCGATGCCCCGATGGGACTCGGACTCGGGGCTGCCATGTCCGGCAAGCTCTCCATTGCCGTCACCATCATCGGGCTGTTCGCCACCATTTTCGGCGGTCTTTTTTTCGACAAGGTGGCCAAGGGAAATTCGCGACTGGCTGCGATCATCGGTTTTCTCATCTCCGCCTGCGTCATCGTCATTCTCCTGCCGGCGGTCTCCAAAAGCATCACAGTCCTGGCACTCTGCCTTCTCGTTGTCGGCTGGGGCATTCCCTTCATGGGACCATCGATCAGCGCATTCATCGCCATGAACTATCCCCCCAGCATTGTCGGCAGGATGATCGGCTGGTGGTTCGGCTTCGGCACCTTCGGCGGCGCGGCGGGCCTCTACCTGGGTGGCATGAGCATCAGCAAATCAGGCAATTTCTATCTGGCGATCGGCATGATCTCCATAGCGTCCATGATCGGCGTTTTGCTGTCCCTGTTTTTGAAAAGAACCCTGAAACCGACAGCCGCGTAGCTCCAGGTAAGAGTAGAGGAGGAGAAGAACATGGGAAACCTCAACGGCAAGTATCAGGTAAAGATTCTGGGGATCGAGGATTATCAGGCCTTGACGGCATGTCAAAGCGCCTGCCCCTTGGGAACCGATACCAAAAGGTACGTCAGAGCCATTACCGAAGGTGATTACGAGAAGGCCTTCCTCATTGCCCGGCAGACCAACCCCCTGGTCTCTGTCTGCAGCAGGGTCTGCACTGCTCCATGCGAAAAGAACTGTCGGAAACGAGCAGAGGGAAGCCCGGTGGATATCCGGGCATTGAAGCGTTTTGCCTGCGACCAGCATGGCGTGGCAGCACCCGGTGCAGTCGCCGAACGGCTCGACGAGTTCTCCCGGCGGGATGAATGGATGAGCGACCGAACCGGCAACAACATCCTAACCATGTCAAGGTGGCTGCAGAAGGCCAAGGAGAAAATGGGGGACACGAAGCTTTCTCCGCGGGTGGCCATCGTCGGCTCCGGTCCGGCAGGCCTGTCGGCTGCCCATGACCTGGCCCTGCTCGGCTACCGGGTGACGATTTTCGAGGCCGCCCCGCAACCCGGCGGCCAGTTGATGACCGGCATCCCCGGTTTCCGCCTGCCCAAGGAGATCGTCATGGAGGAGATCGAGGCGATCCTGAAGCTTGGGGTGGAGCTGAGGCTGAACAGCCCCATCGGCAGGGGCGTATCCCTGGCCGACCTCCGGCAACAGGGCTTTGATTCGATCTTCATCACCATCGGCCTCCAGGACCCCCTGAAGCTTGCCCTTGAAGGCTCTGAATTAAAGGGTGTCTATACCGGTATCGATTATGTGCGTGACCATGAGCATATGGCCGTGGGGAAGAACTGCGTGGTCATCGGCGGCGGCGGGGTGGCCATCGACTGTGCCCAGCATGCATTGCGCCAGGGGGCGGCACAAGTGGCCATCGCCTGCCTGGAATCATGGGAAACAATGCCTGCCAGCCTTTCGGACAAGGAAGATGCCCAGGAAGAGGGAATCAGCTTTTATCCGTCCCTGGGACCGCAACGGGTGGTGGGACAAGAGGGGCGCGCGGCCGGGGTGGAGTTTCTAAAGGTAAGCTCGGTATTCGATGCCGAAGGCAAGTTCAATCCCACCTTTGTTCCGGACAGCACGACCATCCTTCTGGCCGACACGGTAATCCTGGCGGTGGGACAGTCCTCCACCCTTCCCTCCCTCTCCGGCATGGAGGGTCTGGAGCTGACGCCAAACGGCCTGATCCGGGCCAATGACGACCTGTCGACCAATCTGCCCGGGGTCTTTGCCGGGGGAGATGACCGCTGGCGTTTCGGCAGGAATGCCACCGATGCCATTGCCGACGGCCAGAAGGCGGCTCGCGCCATCCACGGTTACCTGAGCGGCAAAGATCTGCAGGTAAGAAAGAAAGCATACATGCGGGCGGTGGCGCCGGATTTTCAGAATACCCGCTGCGAGACCATCGCCCAGGTCAAGGTGCCGAAACGGGAAGCGGGCGAACGGATCAGGTCCCAGGAAGAGATCACCCTCGGCTTTGCCGAAGAGCAGGCACGACAGCAGGCTGCCCGATGCCGGCAGTGCAATATCCAGACGGTCTTTGACCGCTCCCGCTGCCTCCGTTGCGGGACCTGTGTCGATACCTGTGTCAATGGGGCGTTGAGGCTGGTCCGGCTGGCGGATATTCAGGGGGACGGCAATCTGGAGAAGCTGACCGACGCCTGGAGAAGTCATCCGGCAAGAAGGGGATGACGGCCATCATCAAGGACGACAGCCGCTGTGCCAGCTGCGGCATGTGCGCCCGCCGCTGTCCCGGAGGGGCGATAACCATGGCCGAGTTTTACTGTCAAGAGGAATGGGAATAAACGGTTTCATACAACTCCCCCCATGGGGATTTTAGCGGGAGAAGATCATGAGCGAATCGACCTATAGCATTATGGACTCTATCAAGCACCTGCCGAAAAACATCAAGGAATCCTTCGTCCGGCGTGAAGCGGGAACCCCGGAGCAGGAACAGGCCGCCAACGTATTCGGCAACGTCTTCCTCCATCTTCATCCGGTAAGGGTGCATGTGAACGCCCTGCGCCCCGGTTATACCCTTGGGCTCGGTTGATCTCCTTTTACCTTTTTCTCATTCTGGTCCTTTCCGGAATCCTGGTGATGTTCTATTACACCCCGTCCACTGAGCTCGCCTACCAGAACATGAAGGACCTGGAATACGTGGTCTCCTTCGGCGTGATATTGCGAAATGTGCACCGCTGGTCCGCCCATGCCATGGTCGCCCTGGCCTTCCTGCACATGTGCCGGGTCTTTTACACCGGCGCCTACAAGGCTCCCCGTGAGTTCAACTGGGTGATCGGCGTCTGCCTGCTGATCGTGACGCTCTTCCTGAGTTTCACCGGCTACCTGCTTCCCTGGGACCAACTGGCCTTCTGGCTGTTACCGTCGGCTCGAACATCGCCTCCTACATGCCCTGGATCGGCGACAAGGTTCGCTTCCTCATGCTGGGTGGCAATGAGGTCGGACAGATGGCGCTCTTGCGATTTTACGTACTTCATGTTGCGGTGCTGCCCCTGATTGCGGCGGTGCTGGTGGGGGTTCATTTCTGGAGGATTCGCAAGGATGGAGGGTTGTCCCGTCCACCGAGCCAGCTTGAAGACTAGCGAAAGAACTGAGGAGGCAAACCATGCAAGCAGTTAAAAAAGAAGAGATTTTCCCAAAAGATACCAATAAGACCTATTCCCTGATGGCAATTGTGGAAGGAGAGTCCTTCCACGTGGAAAGAGGCCCCGAAGATACGGTGCAGACCTGGCCCCACCTGATGGTGCGCGAGCTTCTGCTCTTCCTGGTGGTGTTGGTCGTCATTCTCGGCGTCTCGCTGCTCTTCAACGCCCCCCTTGAAGAAGCGGCCAATCCGCTGCACTCGACCAACCCGGCCAAGGCGCCCTGGTATTTCGTCGGTATCCAGGAATTGGTCAGCTATTCGGCCTTTCTCGGCGGGATTGTGGTGCCCATCGGCATTGTCTTGGGGCTGTTGCTGCTGCCCTATCTGGACAGGAATCCCAAGGGTACCGGTGTCTGGTTCTCCCGGGATCGCAAACTGGCCAACCTTTTATTTACCGTTTTTGTCGTTGCCATGGTCGTTCTGATCATCATCGGCCAGTACGTCCGGGGACCGAACTGGGTTATGCACTGGCCCTGGTCGTAATGGCAGGTTGAAACTACCATCCCCTTTAAAGGAGAACTGATATGGAATTGGGAAACAGCTCAAATGTTACGATTCTACCCCTTAAAGCCTCGGACGAGGCGGTTGACGAGAATCGCAGGGGCTTTGTCAAAAAACTTACCTTAACAACGCTGGTGCTGGGGATCGGTGGATCTGTTCTCCAGCTGGGCCGCTTCTTCAAGCCCAATGTGCTGTATGAACCATCGAGAACCTTCAAGGTCGGCGAGTTGAACAAGTTTCCCTTCGGCAGCCGAACGGTCATCGAGGGACGAGGCATTGAGATAGTCAGGGAAAAGGATGGCGTCCACGCCGTTTCCCTGGTCTGCACCCATCTGGGATGCCTGTTGAAACCTGTATTGAACGATTCGGAGGTGGGCTATGCCTGCCCCTGTCACGGCTCCACCTTTGCTCTCAAGGGGGAGGTCCTAGGGGGACCCGCACCCAAGGATCTTCCCTGGTACGAAGTGTATATGGATAACACAGGAACTCTCGTGGTGGATACGTCCAAGGTGAACCAGAAACGGACCAAACTCGTAGTCTGAGGACGGAGGATAGAATGGAAAAGGCAGTCTTACGCAAACTCACCTTACTCTGTGTCATCTGCGGATTTGCAGCAATTGCCCTCTTGGGGGTAACTGCCTTCCGCGATGGAAAGAGGGAATGGAAGGATTATCAGGCTGAATACAAGGAACTGCTCCTGAAAAAGATGAACCGGGAGCGCAACCCCTCTTTCTATGACCGGATTGCCGGCATGGAGCCGGAGGTCAAGCAGGTCGTTATCGACGAGTGGAAGACGACCGACCGGTGCATGAGCTGCCACATGGGCATCGACGATCCCCTCTTTGCCGATGCGGCTCTCCCCCTCAGGACCCACCCTTATCCGGAGCTGCTCAAGAACCATCCGGTGGAAAAGTACGGCTGCACCATCTGTCATGGCGGGCAGGGGCTGGCGACAACCTATGATGGCGCCTCCCACAGAACCATTGCCAATTGGCCGTTCCCCATGGTGCCCAAGGAGCTGATGCAGTCACGCTGCGGCTACTGTCACAAGGATTTCGAGGCCATCGGCGCAGACAAGCTGATCAAGGGACGGGAACTCTACAAGGAAATGCATTGCGCCGGTTGTCACCAGATCGACGGACAGGGGGGCGCCATAGGCCCCGACCTGAGCAACTTTGCCGACAAGGACCCCAGCAACTTCTCCTTCGAGAACCTTGAAGGGAAGCACTCGAAACAGATCTGGGTCATCGAGCACTTCAAAGACCCGCAGAAGGTCAGCCCCGGTTCCCCCATGCGCACCTATGCCATGAACAACCAGCAGATAGAGTGGCTGTCCAGCTATGTACTCAGCCTCAACCAGCGAAATCTGCAGCGACAGTACACCCCCGAGGTGAAGGCGGACTTTGTTGCCCCCAAGGTGGACATCACCCTCCCCGAAGCCGAGTTATCCGGTTCTTCGGAGAATGAAGAGAGCAGCGAGTAGCTCTGCCGATCCTTGGCACTGGGAAGACCTTACAAAGAGGAGTGAGCGAAATGAACGGAAAAAATTTGGCCCTGATAAACAGGTTAAGCGCATTGACGAAATCTTTTGCTGCGCAAAAAACGCAGAAAACAATTTCTAATTTACTAATCATCATAGTGGCGATGTTGGTCGGCATGTTGCCGGGAAAAGCCGCCCAGGCACAGGAGCCGCCGAAAATGCCCTACGTCTTTGGCATGTACTGCTTCATGTGCCACAAGGAAGGGGTGCAGATCGGCCCGATGGGGATGTTCGATATGCTGTCCAAAACCGGCAACCCACTGCACGAGCAATTCATCCGGAACAATGTGCGGTTCGGCATTAAGGCCATGCCGGCCTTCCGACTGTCGGAAGTGAGTCCAAAGGAGCTTGACGGCATCGTTAAGTACCTGAAAGAGCTGGCAGCTTATCGCAAGAGCCATCCCAACTATAAGCCGCACCGGTACAGGAAGGAGGGTCAAAGAAATGATCAACCAGAGCAGAAGAGGATTTTTCAAGACCGTTTTCACCGCCGGGGCGGCCCTGGCAGCCTCCACCATGGGTAGTCAGACCCATGTCGCCGAAGCCGTAAACACAGGTCAAATCAAAGGTATCTGCCTTTACGTCCCCAGCCTGGGCAAAGCGAGCGAATTCGTGGAAGAGATGAACAGAAATGCCCCCGGCGAATGGACGGCCCGCCCGCTACCGGGAGAAATGATGGACTGCTATCTGGAAACGAAGAACATTTATGAAGAGGCCAGGGGCAATGCCAATACCTTTGTCGGGGTGGTTGACCCGGCGACCTTCGCCATTGTCCACGAGGCGATCGCCGACAGCGGCGGCAGCTTCCACTACGTTAAATACGAAGAACGGAATCGGGTGACCTTTTCCGCACAGATGTAATCCGATTTGCGAGGAGGTAGAAGATGAGTCGTTTCGTTGCGCTTCCCCAGGGAGTGTCAGAAGCAACATTCGCTAAAGCAATCCAGGAATATCGCGCACTATTGGGCGAGGGAAGGGTCCGCACCGACCCGGCTTCCCTGCAGTCCTATATGAAGATCATGATTCCGGAAACTGAAGAACTGCATAAACCTTCTGCGGCCATGTACCCGAAAACGGTCAAAGAGATTCAGGCCATTGTCGCCATCGCCAACAAGTACAAGACACCCCTTTGGACCGTCAGCACCGGTAAGAACATGGGCTATGGATCTTCTGCACCGGCGACCCGGGGCCAGATCGTACTCGACCTGAAAACCATGAAGAAGATCATTCATGTGGATGAAGAGTTGGGATACTGCCTGGTGGAGCCGGGGGTGACCTACTACGACCTGCAGCAGCACTTCAAGAAACACAAGATGAATCTGTGGGTCGATGTTCCGGCCCCCTCGGCCATGGCCAGCCCCATGGGCAACACGGCCGACCGCGGGGTGGGCTACACCCCCTACGGCGAACACTTCCTCTTCTCCTGCGGCATGGAGGTAGTCCTGGCCAATGGCGATGTCATCCGCACCGGCACCGGCGGGGTCCCCAACTCCACCAGCTGGCAGGCCAACAAGTGGGGCTATGGCCCCTATGTGGACGGCATCTTTACCCAGTCCAACTACGGCATCCTCACCAAGCTCGGGGTGTGCTGATGAAAGGTCCTCCTCCAGGGGGCTATTTCCCATTCCTCATGAAGTTCCCCAAGGTGGAGATGCTGGCCGACATCATCAAGACCCTGATGCCGCTCCGCCTGGCCCAGATCATCCCCAATGCCTGCATCGTCGTCAATGCCGGCTGGGAAGCGGCTGGTTACTTCACCTATGACAAAAACGGCAAGGGAACCAACCGGGAAACGTTCTACAAGGGGAAAGACAGCCTGCCCCCCAAAGTGTTCCAGCAGATCATGGACAAGTATGACGTGGGGGCCTGGAACTTCTATGCCGCCGTCTACGGATCGCCGGAGCAGGTCGCCCTTAATTGGAAGTATGTTTCCGGGGCCTTCAAGGCCAAGTTTGGCAACCAGGTCAGGATTATTACCGAGAAGGAAGCCAAGGACGACCCGATCTTCGAATACCGCCGGCAGCTGATGATGGGGGGAAGCACCCTTCAGGAGTTCGGTCTCTATAACTGGCGAGGGGGTGGTGGTTCCATGTGGTTCGCCCCGGTGGCGGCAGCCAGGCCATCGGAATGCGACAGGCAGATGAGGCTGGCCACCGAAGTTCTGAACAAGTACGGCTTCGACTATGTCTCGGAGTTCATCGTCGGCTGGCGCGACATGCACCATATTATCGACCTTCTCTATGATCGTACCGACAGAGAAGAAATGGACAAGGCCTACAGGTGCTTCGATGAGCTCCTGACCGTCTTCACCAATAACGGCTGGGGCACCTACCGAACCAATACCGCCTTCATGGACAAGGTTTCCCATTCCTACGGGCCGGGGATGCGCGACATTCATTACCGGTTGAAAAGGGCGCTTGATCCCAACAATATTCTGGCGCCAGGCAAATCGGGAATAGATCTTAACCCCCACAATCCCGGCTATTCCTTCAACGAGGGAGTTAACTGGGGCAGACCACTTGATGTCCCGTAACCGGGAATCGGGAGCAATGACAGAGGCCGAAATCGGCCACTGTCGGCAAAGCCCAGCCGGCGCCCTTGCCGGAGAAACAGACGCTTAAAGTCGAGGAGGCATCCACATGAGCAGCTTTATTGCACTTCCCCAGGGATTGAAAGAAGAAACATTCGCCAGAGCCATCAGGGAGTATCGCTCTCTTCTGGGGGAAAACAAGGTCCGGACCGATCAGGCTTCCCTGCAGCCCTATATGAGGACCACCATCGCCGAAAACGGGACGTCCCGTAAACCTTCCGCGGTGATTTACCCATCTGCGCCAGACGATATTCAGCGAATCGTCAAGATTGCCAACAAGTTCAAAACGCCGCTCTGGACCTATTACGGCGGCGAGAACGAAGGCTATGGCGGCGCAACCCCGGCAACGAACGGCCAGATCGTTCTCGATCTCAAGAACATGAAAAAGGTAATCGAGGTCGACAAGGAACTGGGCTACTGCCTGGTGGAACCGGGGGTAACCTACGGGGAGCTGCAGCAGTACCTGAAGAATAACAAAATCGACCTCTGGCTCGATGCCCCGGCCTCTGCCGCGGGGATGAGCGTCGTCGGCAACATTCTGGAGCGCGGCGCCGGCTACACTCCCTATAGTGAAGATTTCCTCTTCTCCTGTGGAATGGAAGTGGTGCTTGCCGATGGCAACCTGTTCCGGACCGGCATGGGAGGGATTCCCAAATCGACCAGCTGGCAGGTGTTCAAATGGGGATTTGGTCCCTATGTTGATGGGCTCTTCTCCCAGGGGAATAACGGCATCGTCACCAAGCTCGGCACCTGGCTGATGGGGGCGCCTCCTCCCGGAGGGTACATGCCATTCTGCATCAAATTCCCAAAGGTGGAGATGATCAGCGAGATCATCAAACCCCTCATGTTTCTGCGTGAAACCCAGATCGTGCCCAATGCCGCTGCACTGGTCAATGCCGGCTGGGAAGCGGCAACCGTCTTCAGTACCAATGGGAAAAGTAACGGCAGCTTCGTGAGAAACGGCGGAGGCCCGGTTCCCACTAAAAAGCTCATGGACAGCTACAAGGTCGGTGCCTGGAACCTTTACGGCGCCGTCTACGGCTCTCCCGAGCAGGTGGCGCTGAACTGGATGTATGTATCCGGCACCTTCAAGCAGGCCTTCGGCAACAAGATTCAGATCATTACCGAAAAGGAGGCCAAGGGGGACCCGGTCTTCAAATATCGGAAACAGCTGATGATGGGTGGCGTTACTCAGCAGAACCCCCTTGACAAATGGCGCGCCGGCGGCGGTTCAATGCTCTTCTGCCCCACTGCAGCGGCCCGCCCGGCCGAATGCGCACAGCAGGTCAAGGTGGCCACCGAAATCATCAACCGGCACGGCTTCGATTATCTCAGCGAGTTCAGCTTCTTCTGGCGCGATGCACGCCACGTCATGGACTTACGTTTCAACAACGCCGATCCGGCTGAATCAAAGCGTGCCTATAAGTGCTATGACGAGTTGGTGGGATCCTTCATCAAGCATGGCTGGGCGATTAACCGCACCAACACCGCTTTCATGAACAAGGTTTCCGATTCCTACGGTCCGGCCATAGCCAGGCTCAACCGCACCATCAAAAAGGCACTGGATCCGAACAACATCCTGGCACCGGGCAAATCCGGCATCACTTTAGGCTGATTTCTTTCAATAGCAGTTACAGGAGGCTCACATGAAGCTGGTAAAAGGTTTGGTTTTTGTTTGCTTGGCAACGCTCGTTCTGGTCCAGCCGGCCTGGGCATTCAATTCAAGTTCTTTCAACGGTACGGCTGACTTCTACGCTGGCGCCGCCCCCCCTCCGGGGCTGCACCTCATCGACTACAACGTCTATATGGACATAAGAAAAGTGGAAAACAAGGGACAGGGATTAACGGACGGAGCCGGAACGCTTACCGCCATCGCCTTCCGACCGATCTACGTGATGGAAAAGGGACTTCTCGGCGGCAACCTTCTGTTCCACTCCATCATTCCCCTGCTGTCAATGGAGGCTAACGTAACCGCACAGACACCGGGCGGCCCGATCACCGTACAAGGGCATGACGGCGGCCTGGGAGATATCTACTTCGGTATAGGCAATGCCTGGCACACTCCGGTCTGGCACTGGCTGACGGTACTGGACGTCATTACCCCCACCGGACATTTCGATCCTAACAAGCCCATGAATGTCGGCAATAATGCCTTCGTCATCGAACCGGTGGTAGCCGTAACCGGTCTCTTTGCCAACGGTTTCGAAACCAGCGCCAAGCTCATGTACTCCATTCCCACCAAGAACAGCGACTACATAGAACCTGGAACCGGCCTGAAGGGGTATCAGACGGGGCAGGCAATACATATGGACTACAACGTCAACTACGCCCTGACCAAGGATTTTAAACTAGGCGTCACCGGCTGGATCTGGCAGGGGCTGGAAAGCGACGAGATCGGCGGCGTTAAACGCCATGACACCAAGGACTTCGAGTTCTCCATGGGCCCGGCCATGCGCTACCAGAACGGCAAGTTCGGCCTCGTGGGCAAATACGTGGTGCCGATTTCCGCCGAAAACCGCATCGAAGCGAACCAGCTCTGGATCGACCTGATTTACTCCTTCTGAGAATACAGAACCGGGCGCCCAATTTTACAAACGCAATCAAGCGAGGGAGAACATGACAACGGACAAGAAAATACTGATTGTTAATCCTGGTTCCACTTCAACCAAAATCGGCGTTTTCACCCAGGGGAAAATGGTCATCAACCAATCGGTGAAACATGACGATGCCGAGTTGCGAAAATTTCCCACCATCTGGGACCAGTATGATTTCCGCCGGGACGCCATCTTCAAGGTTCTGCAGGACAACGATCTATCCATGGGGGAAATGGACGCCATCGCCTGTCGGGGTGGCAATGTGAGACCCCTTCCCGGCGGCATCTACCGGATCTGTCCTAAAATGATCGAGGACATGAAGAGCGGCATCTACGGCGGTCACCCCATCAATGTCGGGGGGCTGGTCGCCTTCGACCTGGGAAACCAGTTCAACATTCCGGTGCTCACTGCCGACCCCCCCATGACCGATGAGCTCTGTACCTCGGCCAGGTACAGCGGCATTCCCCAGATCAGCAGGCAGAGCAGCTTCCATGCCCTGAACCAGAAGGCAACCGCCCGGAAAATTGCCGCCGAGCTGGGTAAAAAATATGAGGAGACCAACCTCGTCGTCGCCCATCTGGGTGGTGGCATTTCGGTGGGCGCCCATCGCCGGGGGAAGATCATCGATGTCAACAATGCCCTCGACGGTGACGGCCCGTTTTCGCCGGAGCGGGCAGGATCGCTCCCCGCCGGCGATTTGGTCAAGCTCTGCTTCAGCGGCGAGTACAGCAAAAAAGAAGTGCTGAAACTGCTCACCGGGGGCGGGGGCCTCTTCGCCTATCTGGGGACCACCGATGCCCAGGAGATCGAGCGGCGGATTGCCGCGGGAGATCAGAAGGCAGCCCAGGTCTACGAGGCAATGATCTACCAGGTGGCCAAGGAGATCGGCGCCTGCGCCGCGGTACTTGAAGGGGAAGTAGACGCCATCGCCCTGACCGGAAGCTTGGTGTATTCAAAGATGCTGCTGAACAGCCTGCAGAAAAAAATCTCATTCATTGCTCCCGTTCTTCTCAATCCGGGCGAAAACGAGATGGAAGCCCTGGCCGATGCAGCCATGAGGTACTTCAACAACGAAGAGGCACTGTCCATCTATAAGCAGGACCGGGCGGCGTAACTGGTTTACGCCCTCCCCCAGCCCCTCCTTTAGGGAGGGGTGATCCAGTTCCCTCTCCCCTTGTGGACCCACAGGGCCTGAAGGAGAGGGTTAGGGAGAGGGGGAAATGAATGACCAATAACTTGTAGACACAAATTTTATAAAGGAGAAATCATCATGGGAAGATTAACAGGAAAAGTCGCCATCATCACCGGTGGTGCACAGGGAATCGGCGCTGCATATGCGGTAGGCCTGGCCAAGGAAGGGGCCAAGATCGTCATTGCCGATGTCCTTGATGGGGCAAAGGCAGTAGAGGCCGTCAAAAAGGCAGGCAGCGACGCCATTTACGTCAAAACCGATGTCAGCAACCAGGAGCAATGCGACGCCATGGCCAAGGCGGCCGTGGATAAGTTCGGCTCCCTGGACATCCTCCTCAACAACGCCGCCATCTTCGGCAGCATCGTCCTCAAGCCCTTCACCGAATGTACCGCCCAGGAATTCATGAAGGTCCTGGAAATCAACGTTCTCGGCCAGTTCAACTGCATGAAGGCGGTATTCCCCCACATGAAGGCCAAGGGGGGCAAGATCATCAACATCGGCTCTTCATCCATCAATGAAGGTGTGCCAGGCATGCCCCATTACGTGGCATCCAAGGGAGCCATCATGGCCCTGACCCGCTCAATGGCCCGTGAAATGGGTGATTACAAGATCAACGTCAATACCATTGCCCCCGGTTTCACCCATTCCGATGGCGGCAATAACTTCGACAAGAACAAGAAGCTGGATCTGCCGCCACTGGAAGAGCTGCAACTCCAGGCCCGCTGCCTGAAGCGGGAAGCGGTGCCCGAGGACCTGGTCGGCCTGGCGCTATTCCTCGCCAGCGACGACAGCGCCTTCATCACCGGCCAGATGATCGTCCACGACGGCGGCTTGTCATTCCACTAGGAGTCTGTCGGTAAAGGGAGAAGAACCATGAACAAAATCCTCCGTGTAGATATGAGTAATCTCAGTACCAGCATAGAAGCCGTTCCACCGGAATGGGCCGGTCTCGGCGGCCGTGCCCTGACATCCACCATTGTTGCCAAGGAGGTCATCCCCACCTGTCACGCACTGGGGGCAAACAACAAGCTGGTCTTTGCCCCCGGACTGTTGAGCGGCACCACTGCCGCTAACAGCGGGCGCTTTTCCGCAGGCGCCAAAAGCCCCCTCACCGGCACCATCAAGGAAAGCAATGCCGGAGGGTTGGCAGCCCAGATGTTCGCCCGCCTGGGGATCAAGGCGCTGATCATTGAAGGTCTGCCCAAAGGGAACAACTGGCACAGCCTGCATGTCAACAAGGATGGAGTATCCATCGGCGAAGAGACGGAGCTGATCGGCAAGGGGAATTTTGCCGTCGTCGAAACCCTGGAAAAGAGGCTCGGCAAGAAAACAGGGGTCATCACCATCGGCCCGGCCGGCGAGATGAAGATGCTGGCCGCCAATATCTCGGTGAAGGACTCGGACAGCAAGCTGCGCAGCCACGGCCGCGGCGGCCTTGGAGCGGTAATGGGCTCGAAGAGGATCAAGTTCATCTCCATCGACGACAGCGGTGCCCCCGGCATAAAACTGGCCAATCAGGAAAAATTCACCGCCGCTGCCAGGGTCTTTGCCAAGGCCATCCTCGAACACCCAGGGACCGGCCAGGGGCTGCCCACCTTCGGCACCGCGGAAATGGTCAACATCGTCAACGAGGCAGGGGGGCTCCCGACCCGCAACTTTACCTATGGTCGTTACGAGGGAAACGAAAAGATCTCCGGCGAGACTTTGCGTGAAACCATCATCGAGCGTGGCGGCAAACCGAAGCATGGCTGCCAGCCTGGCTGCATCATCCAATGCTCCCAGGTCTACAACGATAAGCAGGGCAATTACGTCACCTCCGGCTTCGAGTATGAGACCATTGAAACCCTGGGAGCCAACGCCGGTCTTGGCGATCTTGACCAGATTGCGACTGCCGACAGTATCATGGACGACATCGGCGTTGATTCCATCGAGACCTCTATCGCCTTCGGCGTAGCCATGGAGCAGGAGTGCTCCCTTTCGGCGACGGTGAAGGGGTACTCCGCATCCTGAAGGAAGATATCGGTAAAGGGACACCCCTCGGCCGGATCATTGGCAGCGGCGCCGGTCATGTGGGCAAGGTATACGGCGTCACCCGGGTACCGGTGGTGAAAAACCAGGCCATTCCTGCCTATGACCCCCGATCCATCAAAGGCATCGGCATCACCTATGCTACCAGCACCATGGGTGCAGACCACACGATGGCTATGCAGTCGCCACCAATCTGATGGGTGTCGGTGGAGGCATTGTCGATCCCTTGAAGAAGGATGGTCAAGTTGAGTTGTCCCGTCACCTGCAGATCGTCACCGTCATGCTCGACTCCATCGGCCTCTGCCTGTTCATAGGTTTTCCCGCAGCAGATATTCCCACCTGCGTCCCGGCTTTGATCGACATGCTCAATGCCCGCTTCGGCCTGGAGCTTACCCCCGACTGGATTGGCGGCCTGGGGGTCAATACCTTGAAGACCGAGCGTGCCTTCAATCTGGCGGCCGGTTTCACCAATAAGGATGATCGGCTGCCGGAGTTCTTCAGGGAACCGCTTCCACCCCACAATGCCGTGTGGGATTTCACCGATGAGGAAATCGACGCGTTCTGGAATTTCTAGGAGACTGTCGGACTTAGGGATCGAAGCGAGAGAATGGAAAATCGAGGACGGATATTTGGAAATTTGAGAGCGAATAGTGGACCTATTTGTCGAAAATTTACGGAGATCCGGACCGATTTGCCATTTTCGCAGCCGATTCATTCTAAGTCCGACAGACTCCTAAATCGGGATGGAAAGGGGCTGCCCAATGAACATAACCGTAAAATTGTTCGCCACATTCCGCTTCGGACGTTTTGCCGCAGCAACAAGGCAATACCCACCAAGCACGCAGATCAGCGAGATTATCGATGAACTGCAGATACCGGTTTCTGAAATCAGCATGATCATGCTCAACGGCAGACATGCCGATCCCGATCAACGGCTGAGGGATGGTGACAGTCTTGCCCTCTTTCCTTTGGTGGCAGGAGGCTGACATGGACGAGTTGCGCCAATTCCTAGCAGAGCGGGCGGAAAATGGTCTTATCTCCTGGGCCAGCCAGGTTGCCGCTGCCGAACGCTTCCATACCACCCTTGCCCAGGTGGAAGAAACGGCATTGCTCCAGGAGATTCTTCCCGCCCGCTACCAGCGCAATCGTCAGGCGATCAACATTGCCCAGCAACTGACACTTTTCCAAGGGGTGGTGGCAGTGGCTGGCTGTGGAGGGCTTGGCGGCTATATCATCGAGGAGCTGGCGCGGCTCGGGGTTGGCACTATAGTCGCCATCGATCCGGATGTGTTCGAAGAACACAATCTGAACCGCCAACTGCTCTCCAGCCCAGCCAGGCTGGGAGAGGCAAAGGTTGAGTCAGCTGCAGCGCGGGTGGCCGAAATCAACCCGGCGGTGGCATTGGTCCCGGTACAGATTGCTTATGCACCAAAAAATGCCGCCCAGCTTTTCCAGGGTGTCCAGGTGGTGGTGGATGCACTGGATTCGGTTTCGACCAGGCTGGCTTTGTCCGACAGCTGTGACAGCTTGGGGCTTCCACTGGTGCATGGCGCCATCGGCGGCTGGTTCGGCCAAGTCGTCACCCAGTTTCCCGGAGACGGAACAATCCGGCAGCTGTACAGCCGCTGGGTGGAAGGCAAGGGCCTTGAGCAGCGGCTGGGTAATCCATCCTTTACCCCGGCGCTGGTGGCCAGCATAGAGGTAGCGGAAGTCTGCAAGATTCTCCTTGGCGCCGGCAACACCCTGCGTAACAGGAAACTCAGCATCAATCTTTTGGACATGGAATTCGAAGAGATCAGGCTTGACGGTCAGGACAAGGCAGTAGGCCAGTAAAAGTTCCATAGCGACCTACTCATGACGTTTTTCAACAACCTGCTAAAGGAGCGCAAATTATGTTCGGATTCGGCATGCCGGAACTCATCATCATCCTGGTCATCATGCTGGTCGCCTTCGGACCGGCAAAACTCCCCCAACTGGTTCGGCACTGGTGGAGCAATCAGGAATTTCAAGAAGGGCTCTGAAGAGCCGGTTGCATTGTCTGGCAATGGTAAACCTGAGAATGAGAAAGAGCTTCATCCCTCTAGCAAGGGCAAAAAACATATAATCCGGGAAACACTGTTTTATTTCCCATTGACAAAAAACCACACCGGAGATATCTTGTATGCAAGAGGAATTAACCAGGATGATCTCCTACCGGGACAACATAGTTTTTCTATTTGCCAAAGCCCATCAGCGCGCCCAGGGAACCCTGAAGGGACGACTGCAGACATTTGCCCTCACTCCCATGCAGTGCCTTTTCATGGAGGCACTCTGGGAGGAGGACGGACTTTCCGTCGGCGAGATCGGTCGGCGCATCTCCCTTGATACCGCCACCCTGGCCGGCATCCTTGACCGGCTGGTGACGTCGGGCTGGGTGAGAAGAGAGGCCGATGCACAGGATGGGCGGGTGGCAAGGGTTTACCTGACTGAAAAGGGAACTGCCGCCATCGGCCAACTGGCGGCAGCCATGGAACAGACCAACGACGAACTGCTGAAGGGCTTTTCACCGGAGGAAAGGCTTCTCCTGAAGCGGTTTCTCAAGGATTTCAGGGAATGACCACCGTCCATTTTTTTTGAAGAAATAGCTTGTATGCAAGATAACAATGACAAGGGTCCGACAAAAGTTGTGGAAGACCCGACAGCCTGAGGAGATGAACCATGTACATGCCCGATTTTGCATATCATGCCCCCCAAAACCTTGATGAGGCCTGCACGCTCCTGGCAGAGCTTGGCAGCAAAGCCATCGTTCTGGCGGGAGGAACCGATGTCCTGCACAAGATGAAGGTTGGAAAACTGGCTCCGGAGAACCTGGTCTCCCTCAAACACCTTGACGACCTGCGTACCATTCGCCATGAACCGGGCCGCGGCATCGTCATAGGGGCACTGACCAGCCACAATGCCATCTACACCTCGAAGCTTCTCCAGGAACGTTTTCTGTCGCTTCCCATGGCTGCCCACACCATGGCCTCCAACCAGATCTGCAACATGGGGACAGTGGGGGGCAACATCGTCAATGGCGTCCCTTCTGCCGACCTGCCGCCAATCCTCATTGCTCTTAATGCTTCTATCCGCTTGGTTTCCGTCAAAGGGGAACGAACCATGCCCCTGGAGGATTTCTTCCATGGTGCGGCCGAGACAGTGATTGCGCCGGGAGAACTCCTTGCCGACATCACTATCCCGGACCAGCCCACCACCGGCAGCACCTACATGAAGTTCGCTTGCGCCGCTCCGGCGCTTGGCCGTTGTGGGGGTTGCCGTCTCGGTCAGGGTTGCAGGAGACACCCTGGAGGACGCACGGGTCGTCCTGGCCTCTGCAGCTCCTACCGTCATGCGGGCCAAGGGAGCGGAAGACTTCCTGCGGGGCAAAAAAATAAACGACGACCTGTTGGCTGAAGCCGGGGAAAAGGCTGCGGCAGAAAGCCGCCCACGGGACAGCATCCGCGGCTCTGCCGAATACCGGCGTAACCTGGTTGGCGTACTGACGAAACGGGCACTGCGCAAGGCTATTGACGAAGGCCACGTGTGAGGAGGAATGATATGCAGCAAGTGATAACGGACAAAGACGGGGTGCAGCGCTACCTGATCACCCTGAACGTAAATGGAGACGCCAAGACCGTGCTGGTAAAGGGCAACGCCATCCTGACCAATGTGCTGCGCGACCAGCTGGACCTGACCGGCACCAAGAAGGGGTGCGAACTGGGAGACTGCGGCTCCTGCACGGTCCTTCTTGACGGCAAGCCGGTTGATTCCTGCCTGATGCTGGCAGTGGAGGTGGACGGCCGGGAGATCACCACCATCGAAGGTGTCGCCGCCAATGGCAAACTGGACGCCATCCAGGAATCGATGATCAATCATGCTGCCGTGCAGTGCGGTTACTGCACCCCCGGCATGGTCCTGTCGGCCAAGGCGCTCTTGACCCGTAACCCGCACCCTACGGAAACTGAGGTAAGGGAGGCCATCGCCGGCAATCTCTGCCGCTGCACCGGCTACGTCCATATCGTGGAAGCGGTTCTGGCCGCCTCCCAGGGGCGGACAGCGCCGGGAGACCACTGACTAAAAGTCCCCCTTTAACAAAGGGGGATTCAGGGGGATTTGTCTTTAGTTGCGACAGGAAATCCCCCCCAGCCCCCCTTTTCTAAAGGGGGGAGCTCTTGCGGAAGGTCGATCAACAGATTAAGGAGACTCCAGATGAACGACAACCATAAAGTAATCGGCCGCAGCGTGCCGCGCATCGACGGCCCCGATAAGGTTACCGGTGGCGCCAAGTACACCGGCGATCTGAAATTCCCCAACATGCTTTACGGCAAAATCCTCACCAGCCCCTACGCCCACGCCCGGATCGTCTCCATCGACACCTCGGCTGCCGAGGCGCTGCCGGGGGTCAAGGCGGTCATCACCCATAAGGACGTGCCGGAGCTGAAGTACGGCCTGAGCCCGGCCCGCTGGGACGAGAACATCTTCTGCATCGACAAGGTCCGTTTCGTCGGCGATAAGGTGGCGGCAGTAGCCTGCGTGGACGAAGAGACCTGCTACAAGGCCATGAAGCTCATCAAGGTTGAATACGAGGAGCTGCCGGCAGTGCTGGATTTCCGCCATGCCATGGATGAGGGGCAGCCCCTGGTCCACGAAGAGTACGAACGGAACATCAATACCGAGATCCACCAGGAGTTCGGCGACGTGGAAAAAGCCCTGGCAGAGGCCCACCATGTGCGGACCGACACCTTTGTCGGCCAGCGCACCTACCAGACACCCATCGAGCCCCACTCATCCATTTCCATGTGGGAGGGGGAAAAGCTGACCATCTATGCCAGTACCCAGTCTCCCCACTACTTCCAGTACTACATCGCCCGGGAATTCGGCATGCCCATGGGTGATGTAAGGATCATCAAGCCCTACCTGGGGGGAGGGTTCGGCGGTAAGCTGGAGCCGACCGGCCTGGAGTTCGCCGGGGCAGTGCTTGCCAAACGGACCGGCCGGCCGGTGCGGACCTTCTATGACCGGGCCGAGATGTTCGCCCACAACCGGGGGCGGCACGCACAGTACATGGAGATCACCACCGGGGTGGACAAGGACGGCAAGATCCTTGCCGCCAAGGCCAACTTCATCATGGACGGGGGCGCCTATACCAGCCTGGGCATCGCCAGCGCCTACTACGCCGGAGCATTGCTCCCCATGACCTATGAGTTCGACAATTACCAGTTCGATATGTTCCGGGTCTATACCAACCTCCCTGCCTGCGGCGCCCAGCGAGGCCACGGGGCTCCCCAGCCCAAGTATGCCTTCGAAAGTCATTTGGATAATGTGGCCGCCGACCTGGGAATAGATCCCATGGATATCCGCATCCGCAATGCCCGGCGTGCCGACACGGTTACCCCCAACGATTTCCAGGTCAACTCCTGCAAAATGCGCGAGTGCCTGGAGCGGGCCAGGGAAATCTCCGGCTGGGATGAGAAAAAGAAAACCCTTCCCCACGGCCGCGGCATCGGCGTCGCCACCGGCAGTTTCGTCACCGGCGCCGGCTATCCCATCTACCGCACCGACCTCCCCCACGCCGCCGCTTTCATCAAGGTCCATGAAGACGGCACGGCAGCGACGCTCTACACCGGCTCCGTTGACATCGGTCAGGGGTCCGATACCATTCTCTGTCAGATGGCTGCCGAAGCCATGGGTTATCGCTACGAGCAGATGAAGATCGTCGCCGCCGATACGGAGATCACGCCACTGGATTTCGGCGCCTATGCCAGCCGCCAGACTTACATGTCCGGCGCCGCCGTCAAGCAGGCCGGGGAAGAGGTCAAAAAACAGCTCTTGGAGATGGCTTCGACCATGCTTTCGCTCCCCGCCGATGACCTGGAATGCGAGGAAGGAGTTATCTTCTCAAAATCCCGCCCTGGGAAAACCGTTACCTTCGAGGAGACGGCCCGCAGACACTTCGTCCTCAAGGGACCGCTTTTGGGCCGGGGCGCCTACACGCCTCCCAAGCTGGGGGGCAGCTTCAAGGGGGCTGCGGTGGGCACCTCCCCAGCCTACAGCTTCGGCGCCCAGGTGGGCGAGGTTTCCATCGACAAGGAAACGGGAGAAATCAGCGTCGTCGGCATCTGGGACGTGCATGATTGCGGCAAGGTCATCAATCCGCGCCTGCTCCACGGCCAGGTCCATGGCGCCCTCTACATGGGAATGGGGGAATCGGTCTGGGAGGAGGTCCTCTTTGACGACAAGGGACGGATCAAGAATGCCGAGCTGGCCAACTACCGGCTTTTGACCGCCATGGACATGCCCCCCATCCAGTCGGAGGTTGTCGACAGCATCGAACCGACCGGGCCGTGGGGGGTGAAGGAAATCGGCGAAGGCTCGACAAACCCGACCCTTGGAATGTTCTCCAATGCCATCTTCGACGCCATGGGGGTACGGGTCAACAGCCTTCCCCTCACCTACGAGAAGGTATGGCGTGCGCTGAAGGAAAAAAGGGAACGGGAAGAGGCAAAGGCATAATGATCAAACGCCCTCCCCCCTGCCCCCTCCCATAAAGGAGGGGGAGAAGAGTTTTACAAGGAGTCAGCCATGTGGGACTGGATCGGCAAACTGGATGAACTGCGGCGCAGCAATCAACTTGCGGTGCTGGTGACGGTGACCAAGAGCAGCGGCTCGACGCCGCGCAAGGGAGGGGCGAAGATGATCGTTCTTCCCGACGGCACCTTTTACGGCACCGTGGGAGGCGGCACCCCCGAGTACTACGCCCTTGAGGACGCTCGCAAGTGCTTTGACAGCATGCAGGGGGGCAACAGCAGCGTTCCACTGAAAGCGAGAGGCGAGTTTCCCGCCTGCGGCGGCACCATGGAGTACCATATGGAACTGATCAATGACAATCCGGTCCTTTACGTCTTCGGCGCCGGCCACATCGGCCAATCACTCGCCCATGTCCTTGAGGGAACCCCCTTCCGCGTCCACCTCATCGATGAGCGGGACGAATGGATCAACTCCCCGACCCTCCCCGGCAGTGTCATCCGCCATCAGTGCCACTACAGCGATTTTATCGCCAAAGCCAACTGGTGCGACAAACGCTCTTTCGTCACTATCATGACCTATAGCGGCACCATGGACCAGCAGGTGCTGGAAGAGGTGCTGCCCCATCCGACACGGTATGCGGGGATGGTGGGAAGCAAATCAAAATGGGCCGGCATCAAGAAAAACCTGGAGGCTAAGGGGCTGGATCTCTCAGCAGTTCGCTGCCCCATCGGCCACGACAACGGCGGCAACTCCCCCCGGGAGATCGCCATCAGCATCGCCAGTCAGCTCCTTGCCACCTATTACGGCCGGGAGTAAGGTCATGAAAGCGCTGAAGGAACGGATGATCATCATGAAGGGGGCCGGGGAAATGGCCAGCGGCATTGCCTGCCGTCTTCACCGCTCAGGATTCCGCCGCCTGCTCATGCTGGAAACTTCTTTTCCCCTGGCGGTACGCCGGGAGGTCTCTTTCTGCGAAGCTGTCCACGACGGGCAGAAGGCGGTGGAAGGGATTGAAGCGGTACAGATTGAAGACGGCGCAGGGCTTGCTCAGACCTGGGAACAGGGAATGATCGCCGTCATGGTCGATCCGAAAGGAGACACGGTGCGTCGCCTGCAGCCCGACATCCTCATCGACGCACCATTGCCAAGCGCAATCTGGCACAGCCATTACCGATGCTCCGCTGGTGATCGCCCTCGGTCCCGGCTTTACCGCCGGCACCGATTGCCATGTGGTGGTGGAAACCAACCGGGGGCATAACCTTGGACGATTGATTGCAGCGGGCCAGGCGGAGGCCAATACCGGCATACCTGGCAATATCGGCGGTTTTACCAGCGAGCGGGTGCTCCGTGCCAAGCTGATGGCCCCTTCACCACCGATAGGAAGATCGGCGACCAGGTAGCCAAAGGTGACGTCATCGGCCAGGTCGGCACCGAGGCAGTTACTACCTCCATCGACGGCATCCTGCGCGGCCTGATCCGCCCCGGCTCCCAGGTTACCACCGGCCTCAAGATCGGCGATATCGATCCTCGGGGCGATGCGGCCTATTGCCATACGGTTTCCGAGAAAGCCAGGGCGCTGGGGGGATCGGTCCTGGAGGCGATCCTCGCCGTTTACAACAGGTAAGCCTATGAAATCCTTTGCCGAAATAGTGGGGATCGGACCGAACGGCGTAGTGAGCATCGTCGGCGCCGGAGGCAAAACGAGCCTGATGTTTCACCTGGCCAGGCAGCTGGCCTACTCCGGCAAACGGGTTCTGACTACGACCACCACCAAGATTCTCATTCCTTCCACCGAGCAGTCGGAAACGCTCCTCATCGACCAGGACCCGCAGGTCATCCTCCGCCAGGCCAAAGCCCATCAGGCTGCGGGAATGCACGTTTCGGCGGCAGCCGCCTATCTCCCCCAGACCGATAAGCTGAAGGGATTCCCACCCGAGGCGATCCACACTTTTGAAGATTCAGGACTGTTCGACTGGGTGGTTGTGGAAGCGGACGGCGCCGCCCGTAAGGCGCTCAAGGCGCCGGCGGTCCATGAACCGGTAATCCCGGAAAACACCTCCATCGTCGTGGCTTTGGCCGGGTTGGAGGTCCTCGGCAGGCCCCTGGGAGAAGAAATGGTCTTTCGCTCGGAACTGGCAGGGAAGCTGATGCAGCTTTCGCCAGGTGAAACAATCACCGTTCCCGCCCTGGCCCGACTTCTCGCCCATCCTTCCGGTGCCTTCAAGGGGGCTCCGCCCCAGGCACGGCGCTTCATCTTCCTCAACAAGGCTGATACCCCCGAACTGGAGGAGAAAGGAGCTGCCGTCGCTCTCCATCTCAATGGAGCTTCACCCTCCGTCGCCGAGGCGGTCATGGTCGGTCAGCTTCAGGAAGGCATCAATGTGCACCGTGTCTACGTTGGAGGAAGCCAATGACAAGATATGCCAGGCTGATCAACAAGTCCCAGGTGCAAGGCGCCCTAGACCAGAGGAGTGAGGCGCACCTATGAGTACGCCGCAACGACGAATGGTAAGGGCAACGCGGCAGATTGGGCTTTTTCATCAGCCTGAGCCCAAGGTGGCCGGCATCGTTCTCGCCGCCGGCAGCAGCCGCCGCATGGGTCAACCGAAACAGCTTCTCCCCTTCCGGGGCCGGACCGTCATCGAACGGGTGGTGGAAAATGCCCTGACTTCAAGCCTGCAGAGGGTGATCGTCGTGCTCGGCCATGAAGCCGAGCGCATCAAACCGCTTCTGGAAGAAAGTAATGTCACCACCGTTATCAATAGTGCCTACGAGACGGGACAGAGTTCGTCACTGAAAGCAGGACTGAATGCGATTCCGGCGAGTTTCGACGCCGCCCTCTTTCTCCTTGGCGATCAACCCCTCGTCACCGCCGAGACCATCGACCTGATCCTCGCCTCCTTTGCCGAATCCCGCCCCCCCATAGTCATTCCCACCTTTGACGGCCAGCGGGGCAACCCGGTTCTTTTCAGCCGGGAAACCTTTCCCCTTATGGACACATTGATCGGCGACTGCGGCGCCAGGACACTCTTTCAGGAATATGCCGGAAGAATCCGCAGCATCGAAGTCCAAACGCCGGCCATTCTCATGGATCTGGATACGGAAGAGGACTATCGCCGCCTGCTGGCAAGGCTTTAATGGGTTACCGGTGTTAATGCAAAAATTTGCCAGGTTGCCGTGGTTTCGGGAGAGAGTGACCGAGCCGCAGCGGCGAGCGGACACCCGCCTGACGGAGAACGAAGCCGATGGTCATGCAAAAGCCTGTTTAGAGAGTTAGAGCAAAAGAAGGCGCAAGGTCCGCAGCTGGGGCGACAGAACGAACGGACGAAGCCACGGCAACCTCACCCAACTGCCCACCAATTCACCTTATAATCCCAGAATTCTCGCCGCATTACCCCCCAGAATATTGGCCGCCCCTTCGCAGGAGATGGGGAGTTCTCCAATAGCCTTCATATTGCCGCTCAGGGAGGGTACCGCCGGCCAGTCGCTGCCGAAGATGATCTTGTCCGTGTTGCGGGCGAATTCGGGAAAGTAGGTGGTCAGTTTAGCCGGAGGGAGACCCGATATTTCCATGTAGAGATTAGCGTGGAGCTTGGAGAGGAAAAAAGCCCGGTCGTACCAGAAGCCGCGCCCGGCATGGGCCATGACCAGGTTCAACGACGGGAAATCCCCGGCCACGTCGTCCAGGTGGAGAGGATCGCCGTACTTCATGCGCGAGCCCGCGAACACCGATGAGCCGGTATGGATGAGCACCGGAATGCCCAGATCCTCGGCCGCCCGGTAGAGGGGATACATTCTGGTGTCGTTGAGATAGTAATGCTGATAGGTGGGATAGAGCTTGATGCCTCGAAAGCCCTCTGTTTCCACTTTGCGGTGCAGCTCCGCCCCTAGATCGGTATAGAGGTGGGGATTGAGGTCGCAGAAGGGAATCAGGCGTTTTCTTCCGGCGCAGAACTCCCGCACCTGCTTGTTGGTGCAGACGCCGGTAGTGACGTAGCTCAACTCGGCAAGGATGCAGGCATAATCGATCCCTTCCGCCGAGAGCAGTTCCTCGAACGCCCCCGGGTCGCTGTAGCGACGGATGAATGCCTCGTAACCTTCGGGATGCTGGCGGCTCATCCATTCCGTCACCCACGGCTTGTGGTAGGTGTACAGGGAAAGATGAACATGGAAATCGATGCGTTTTCGTGTCTTCTCTGACATAGCACCCCCTAAAAACAAGGTTCTTCAGACATTTCCGGGGAAGACAGTCGTGGCATCGGGAGAGAGCGACGAGCTACAGGAGCGGACACCCGCCGCATGTGAACGGAGGCAACCCACCAATTCACGCATCGTGTATCATTATGCGGGCGGCATTGCAAGGTCCGCAGCTGTGGCGACAGAGCGAACGGACGATGTCGCGACTGTCTTTTATTTCACAGAATTCCCGGCTGTAGCATAAACAAGGGGCGTGATATTCCACGCCCCTATGGTTCAAAAGTCAGTTCAACATAGGATCTTACACCCGCTCGAACACCGTAGCGATTCCCTGACCGACACCGATGCAGAGGGAAACGATGCCGTAACGGGCATTGCGGCGCTTCATCTCATGCACCAGGGTGGCCGTGATGCGTGCGCCGGTGGAGCCAAGGGGGTGGCCGATGGCGATAGAGCACCGTTGACGTTGACCTTGGCCGGATCGATCCCAAGCTCCTTGATGCAGGGAATGGACTGGGCGGCAAAGGCCTCATTCAGCTCGAATAAATCGATGTCTTCGATCTTCAGATTGGCCCTTTTCAGGACTTTCTGGATCGCCGGGATGGGGCCGAGACCCATATAGGAGGGGTCGCAACCGGCAACGGCACTGGCAACGACTCGCGCCAGAGGCTTGTAACCCAGCTTCTTGGCGGTTTCGGCTTCCATAAGCAGGAGTGCTGCAGCCCCGTCATTGATACCGCTGGAATTGCCGGCAGTTACGGTGCCATCCTTTTTGAAGGCAGCGGGAAGCTTGGCCAGCTGCTCAATGGTCACGTCGTTTCCGCGGGGAAACTCGTCACGGCTGACGATTATCGGGTCCCCCTTTTTCTGGGGAATGACAACTGGTACTATCTCATCATTGAATTTACCGGCTGCATCGGCAGCTGCCCATTTTTTCTGGGTATCCAGGGCAAATTCATCCTGCTCCTGGCGGGTCAGACCGTAGCGCACCGCCACGTTCTCTGCGGTTTCCCCCATCCCTTCCTTGGCATAGGGCTCGGTCATCTTGGGATTGGTGAAACGCCAGCCGATTACCGTGTCGAAAACTTTTACGTCTCTGGAAAAAGGTGACTCGGATTTGGCCATGACAAAGGGGGCGCGGGTCATGGACTCGGTGCCGCCGGCGATGAAAACATCCCCCTCCCCCACCTTGATGGCCTGGGCAGCGCTGTTGATGGCGTTGAGCCGGAAGCGCAGAGGCGGTTGATGGTTTGCCCGGCAGCCGAATAAGGGAGGCCGGCCAAAAGCGCAGCCATCCGCCCCACGTTGCGGTTGTCTTCACCGGCCTGGTTGGTGCAGCCCAGCACCACATCCTCTATCAGGTTGGGATCGATCTTGGTCCGCTTGACCAGCTCGGCAATACAATGTGCGGCCAAATCATCCGAGCGGACATTTTTCAGGGCGCCGCCCCATTTACCCACCGGCGTTCTTACTGCATCGACTATTACTGCTTCACGCATTGGTGCCTCCATAAATTGTGCAAGATTGATTTTCCGAGCATCTTCCACCCCCCTGCTCGCCGTGCTCGCTTCCCCCCTACAGGGTAGGGGGGACAAAGGGGGGTCCTACCCCGGCATGTTGCTGAATGGATCAAATATACTGTCCGCCGTCAACCTTGATGCACTCACCGGTAATGTGCCGCGACTTCTCCGAGCAGAGGAAGGTGACCAGCCAGGCCACTTCTTCCGGCTTGCCCATGCGGCCGAGGACGATGTCGGCCAGGGATTTCTGCTTCACATCTTCCGGCAGGGCTGCCATCATTTCTGTCTCGATGAGGCCCGGGGCGATGGCGTTGCAGTTGACGTTGGATTTTGCCAGTTCGCGGGCAAGGGCCTTGGTCAAGCCGATGATGCCGGCTTTGGCAGCAGAGTAGTTGGTCTGACCGAATTTGCCGCGCATACCGTTGATGGAGGTGACGTTGACGATCTTGCCGCTCCCCTGGTCTTTCATCACGGGGGCAACGGCGCGACAGTAGTTGAAATACCCCTTCAGGTTGATGGCAAGGCATTCGTCCCACTGCTCTTCGGTCATTTTCCAAATAACGGCGTCACGGTTGACCCCGGCGTTGTTGACCAGGATATCGACGCTGCCCAACTCGGCGACGACCTTGTCCACCATGGCCTGGGCATCCTTGAAGCTGGCCACGTCGGCCTGGACGGCGATAGCTTCTGTCCCATTTTCTGGATTTCGGCACAGATGGCGTTGGCCTCTTCGCTGTGCTTGCGGTAGTTGATGGCCACGTTGGCGCCGTTCTTTGCCAGATCCAGCGCGATGGCACTGCCGATTCCCAGACTGGCGCCGGTTACGATTGCATTTTTCCCCTTCAGATCCATTTGCTCCTCCGTTTATGATTGTTGATTTTATGTATTGTTTTCTTCCTGCTTAACGATCCTGCCAGACTGCCGGCCGTTTTTCCACGAACGCCTTCAATCCTTCCACTGCATCATGGGTGGACATCAGTTCCACCAGGTACATCTTTTCCACGGCGGCCAGCTTGGCCCTGATCCGCTGCATGGCATCTCCCCTGGCGGCCCGCACGGCAAAGCGCAGGTGCTGGCACTGACTGAAGCCAGGTTCTTGTCAAAATAATCCAGCGCCGCCTTGTCGGGATCTTCGGCAATGGCAGTCACCAAGCCGATGCGCAGTGCCTCTTCGGCGGTGATGCTGCGTCCGGAAAACAGCAGGTCTTCTGCCTGGGCCTGGCCGATCCGTTCCGGCAACAGACAGGAAGCGGCGGGGGCAAATACTGCCAGTTTGATCTCCGGCTGGCCCATCATGGCGCCGGGGGCGGCGAAGAGCAGATGGCCGGCGGCGGCAACTTCAAGTCCACCCCCCAGACACTGGCCATTTATGGCAACCAGCACCGGCACCGGGCTCTCCACCAGCTGCAGTATCAGGGCGTGCAGGCTTTTCAGCATCTGGGCGCAACAATCGCATATGCTCATCGACACTGGCGCCGAAGCTGAAATGGGGTCCTTCCGCCGACAGGAGCACCGCCCGGAGCTTCGGCTTCGGCAGATGTTCGGTAAGGGCTGACTGCAGTGCTGCTATCATGGCGGCATCGACAATATTGGCCTTGGGTCTGGCCAGAGTCAACCGGAGCAGCATGCCATCCCGCTCCAGGGATACTTTCAGTGGGCTTTCACTCATCTTCATCTCCTCCCTTTATCTTTCCGATCTTTTTGCGTTTTGCAGCACAGTCACCTGAATTTTGTTCACTTTTTGGGAACGAGGATTGCCCGCCTGGTCAGCTTATGGGCATGGGCCTCGGCAAACACCTCGTTAATCTGGTCAAGGGGATGCTTTTCGATAAAGGGAGCGAGGGCTATTCGTTTATCCAGGACCAGGTCCAGGGCAGCCGGATAAAGCTCGGTCAGACATCCCCAGTTGCCCAGTGCCCTGGCATGGAAGGCCATCAGGTTGGAAAGACGCAGCTCGATCTTGTTCATGGTAAAACCGACCACCGACAGGGTCGCGCCGAAGGTCAAAAGGCCGAAGGCGGTGTCCTGTCCGGGGGTGGTCCCGGAACATTCAAAGATTTTCCAGCAGGTTGCGGGCAGCCCCTTTTCCTTGACGAAGGCCTGAATTGCTTTTTTCAGATCTTTGCCCTGCACCTCGCGGGAATTGATGGTCAGCGCCGCACCGTATTTTGCCATATTGTCCAGCTTGGCCTGATCCACGTCGATGGCGATAACCGTTGCCCCGAAGGCGTTGGCCACCTGCACTGCATAGCTCCCGACCCCGCCGATACCGATAACGATGGCAAGATCCCCCTTGGCAACTTCGGCCTGTACTACCGCCTGGTACGGGGTGGTAACGGCATCGGCGACGACGGAGATATCCGCCAGCTCGAAGCCCGCTGCGGTCAGCTTCTTTTCATCCACCGGGCACAATCCGCGAGCCGGCACCTTGATGTGGGAGCAAAGCCACCCTGGATGTCATTGCCCGGCATGAGCTGCTGCCGGCAGATGGTGCCATGTCCGGAAAGGCATAGATCGCATGTCCCGCAAGATGACTGCCGGTATCAGGACAGCCTTGCCTTGCCACTCTTCCGCCCCTGCACCGGCAGCGACAACGCGGCCGCTAATCTCGTGGCCCAGAGCCAGCGGCGCAGGATGGTTGAAGCGAACACCGTCGTAATAATAACCCAGGTCGGTGTGGCAGACGCCGCAACCTGCCACCTCCACCACCACTTCCCCGGCTGCAGGGGGAAAGGGATTGAATTCCGATCTCACCAGGGGCTCCCCCACGGCGGTCATGGACCAGCGATAGCCTACTTCGGACATGTTGCTCCTTTGATTTCCATTTCTTATATTTTTAGAGTAAACGAGTACCGCAATACTAATTTAAGGGTGCAATCGACCCCAGCCTGCTATCCCTGGAGTTTTGCCGTCAGGGCCGGAGCGAACTGCAGCACGTCGGCCACAACCAGCACATCTGCCACCTCGCCGATGGGTGCATCTTTGTCTTTGTTGATGGCGACGATGAAATCGGATTTCTTCATCCCTGCCAGGTGCTGTATGGCGCCGCTGATGCCGCAGGCCACATAGAGTTTCGGACTGACCGTCTGCCCAGTCGTACCCACCTGGTGGCTGTGCTCAACCCATCCCGCATCGACCACCGGCCGGCTCGCGCCGAGCTCTCCGCCGAAGGCCTTGGCCAGTGCGGCAATAACCGGAATATTGTCTTTCTTGCCGACACCGCGGCCGGCGCTGACGATGATCTCAGCCTTGGTAAGATCCACATCTTTCGCCTCGGCAGGCTCATAGCCGAGGAATTCCACATCAGGGCTCCGGCCACGTCAAGAGCCACCACTGCCGGCGTTCCTTGCTCCCCCTGAAAGGAGAAAGCACCTGCCTGCAAGGTCACGACAGCTTTGCCTGCTGCAGGTTTGACTGTGCGGCGCATCTTGGCATTGCAGCAGCCCACTTCCAGGCTGCCGTCATTGAGCCCGATCACTTCTGAGATCTGGGCTGCCTTGAGCTTGGCCGCCACGCGGGGAGCCAGGTCCCAGCCGTAGGAAGAATGGGCAAAGACAATGTAGTCGGGGTCTTCCTTTTTCACTGCTTCCAGTATCAGGTCCCGGTGCAGACCCGGATTGTATTCGCCGTATTTGGCCACATCCGCCAGATGAAGTGTGCCGTTGCAACGTGGAACATTGGCGGCATCGCCGACCAATGCCATGGAAACATCGGCCCCCAGCTTGCCGGCAAAGGCAACCAGTTCGTAAATATTGTCCTGAAGCTTCCCTTCCCTGTATTCACCAACGAGCAATGCTTTCATGGTTATCTCCTATCTCAAAACCGAAGTTTTGTCTTTGAGTATGCTGATCAGTCTGTCACTAAGATCCGCCACATCCCCTTCGAGAACGATGCCACCACCTTTTTTGGCCGGTGGGTAGAAGCTGGCGGTAACCGACAACGGCTGCTCGGTGAGCACATCTGCTACTCCTATGGCCTCTATCTCTTTCTTCTTTGCCTTCATTATGTTGGGCAGGGTCGGGTAACGTGGAATATTGAGACCCAGCTGGCAAGTCACCAGCGCCGGCACTTTCAGGCGGACAACCCCCTTGACTCCCCCCTCCAGCTCACGCTTCGCCTTGACTGCCCCGTCGGCATATTCGAAACCGACCAGGGTGGTTGCGCAGGCATGACCCAGGAGTTCGGCAACGGTGACCCCCACTTGGGCGGAGCACGATCCTGTGACTGGAAGCCGGTAAAGATGAGGTCGAAATTCTTGCCCTTGGCATAGGCGGCGATGATCGAGGCAACCTGCCACGGATCTTTCTTGTGTACATCAGGATCCTGGATATGGACGCCCCGGTCGCACCCCATTGCCAACGCCTTCTTGATCGCCTCCTGGACCCGGTCCGGACCGATGGAAAGTACGGTCAATTCGGAACTGTCACCCAGCTGCTCCCTCAACTGCACAGCCTGCTCAACGGCATATTCGTCATACTCGTTGATGCGGAAGGCAAGGTCCGCATCGGAAAACCAGTCGCCGCTGCTGTTGACCTTGAAACGTGATTCCATATCCGGAACCTGTTTGATACATACCAAAATTTTCATGTAATCCTCCCCTTGGTACTCTTTTCTAGAATCTCTGTTTCTCTATTTTTCTCCAGCAATCAGTGGATATTTCTTAATTATGTATATTGGTACCATAATACCTATTATGATGCAAGTAAAAAATCAAACGTTGTTACAAAGAATTTTTGTTTTGATCTGCTTTTTGCTTTTCGCCCCCTTCCCGGAAGAAGGGGGGTATAGAAGGGTAACTTAAGGGGGAGCTTGCCGGAAATGGTACTTGCTTGGGTAGGAGCTACTGGATGGGCTGCGCGGGACTTTATCCGGCGAAGACCTTTCGCAACAGTTCGGTTGTGCGGGCAGCAGGATTGGAACGAATCTTCTTCTCTTCCTCGCCGAGCATGGTAAAGAGCCCATCCACCGCCTTTGCCGTAACATATTGGTCCAGGTCGAAACTGGTGGGTGAAGTAAAGGGCAGCGACCGATAGGTGGCCATCATGGATTTATAGGTGCGAGTCGCCCCCACATCGGTGAGACTCTTGGCCACGGACGGCTTGAAGGCATCGCTGATCCTGGTAGCGGTCTTGGCTCTGAAATATTCGGTTGCCGCAGTGTCCCCCCCTTTGAGAATCTGGCGGGCGTCGGCAAAGGTCATCTCCCGGATGGCAACGACGAAATATTCCACCGCCACCGGCGCCGCCTTTTCCGCCGCCCGGTTCATGCTGAGAACAAACTCATCCACCTGGCGCTGAAAGCCGACTTTGCCAAGCAGTTCCGCCACGTTGCGCATCTTTTCCGGCATCAGCACCTTGATGACCTGGTTGCCGAAATAACCGTTCTGCCTGGATACGACCCCTACCGCCCGCTCGGTACCGACCGACAAGGCCTCCTTCAGTCCTTTGATGATCGTACCGTCATCGAGAATGCCCTGATTCAGGGTCAGGCCGCTCAGGCCAAAATCACGGGCAACATTCCCCAGCATCAGATCCTGACAGGCGGCGAGCAGCATTAGCGACGCGGCCAGGGCAAAGATGGTTATCACCTTCATGGAACCCTCCAAGGGCAGCTTTTTGATCTGCAAAAGTATGAACCTTCCGGGGGAGAGATGCAAGTGGCTGAGTACTTAAACGGGGCAACTAAGGAGCAATAAAGCCTATAGCGGAGAATTTACGAAATGGTCAGGGCAGGCGCCGTTGTCGGTTGACCCCGTTATTTTTTTAATAGGCGCATATGGGACTTTTTGCGGGAAACAGGCCATCTGAGATTGATGGCGCCAAGCACTTCGGCCCACCCCGCAATGAGTTTATAAAGTTGCCCTTTGTCACTGTATACCTGGTCGTAGAAAATGTTCTCCATAATATGCATTCTTTCAAGTGGCGTCTTCCCTTTTTGCAGCTTTGCGTCAATAGTCCATTGCATCTGCCGGAGTTTGAGCGTTTGCTCCGGAGTCCCGCCGATACAGGCCTGTCTGATAGCGCCGGCAGCCATCTCATCAAAAAGATCAGGATTTTTTCGGTATAGTTCCACCAATTCAGTTGGCGTATAAGAGCTAAATCCCAGCTTGGATTCGGAATCCATGACGCTCTCCCTCCTCCCCTTTTGGACTGTATGCACAAATACATCGTGGGTCGTAAGGCTTCCTGTCTAAGCCATAATAGCACCCAGGCAAGTGACTCAGGAAGGTGCATTCTTAGGCTGCTCGTAATATGGCAGCGTTTCCAACAGAACGTTGCTTTTAATATTATCCCTGATTTTTTTCTTTTGCCAATAACACGAGCAGGGCAAGGAGGGTAAGCGTCAGGGAATGGTTGACACTCTTTCTGCCATAGCCCGTGCACTGGATGCACCTCTGGATTTTGTGACGGGGATAGTGAGGGCAAATCTTGGCTGGGATGTTTAGGTCGTCCAGCACGTCTCTCTTTCTTCAATACATTGCCCTGTGTCTCATGATGTGATACAAGACATAATCATCTCATTTTGTGAAGCGGTTATTGAGGCGAAATGAATTACTACATCTGGCAGCATAAAAAATGGCCACGGCTGACCTGGGACTCGGAAAGGCTCATTGTCCCTCTGGCGAATGCCGTCTGCGGCAGGGCAGGCTTTTCAGCAAAGTGGCAGGGCTCGGCTTCAATCTCGATCCCCAGGCCCAGGCGGAAATTCTGGTGGAGGAAACACTTAAGACCTCTGCCATCGAAGGAGAACTCCTCGATGCCCGTTCCGTCCGCTCTTCTGTGGCGCGACGACTCGGTCTCCCGTCGGCAGGCATGCCGGTAGACCGCCGCATCGACGATCTTGTTGCAGTGCTTCTCGACGCCACGCTGAATTTCGACCAGCCGTTGACTCGGGACCGGCTATGGGGGTGGCAGGCCGCCCTTTTCCCGTCGGGCTATTCCGGCATGCACCGGATCAAGGTGGGCGGCTGGCGAGAAGGCGCCGAACCGATGCGGGTAATTTCAGGGCCGGTTGGGAGGGAGACAATACATTTCCAGGCGCCGCCTTCAGACCGACTTGAGTTGGAAATGAAGCATTTACTCTCATGGTGGGATGAGAGCAACGGCAGGGTTGAAGGAATCATTCGTGCCGCTGTCGTCCACTTCTGGTTTGTTACCATTCACCCATTCGACGACGGTAACGGCCGCATTGCCCGTGCCCTGACCGACATGGCACTGGCCCAGGACGACAAGCAGCGGGTGCGTTACTATAGTCTTTCCGCCCAGATCATGGCCGAGCGGGAAGGGTATTACGACATCCTGGAACGATCGCAAAAGGGAGGATGCGACATTACCGGCTGGCTGGAATGGTTTCTGGCCTGCTTCGCCAGGGCTCTGGAGCGCTCGGACGAGATCCTCAACGGGGTCTTTTCCAAGTCGGCATTTTGGAGGCTCCATGCCCAGGATTCCCTGACGGAACGCCAGAAAAAGGTCATCAATCGGATGTTGGATGAAGGCCCCGGTGGGTTTGAGGGGGGCATGACGACCCAGAAATATGCATCCATGGCCCACTGCAGCCGGGCTACTGCGTTCCGAGAATTGGATCAATTGAGTCAGTTGGGGATACTCCAGCGAGTGGGGCAGGGGCGAGGCGTGCGGTATGAGCTAAAGCTTGGGTAGAAGTCACGAGTTTAATTGACGGGGAATTAAGTATTTGTCCCCGGAATTCTCCTAGACTATCCGGAAGAGGCACGGCAGCGAGCAGGGCAGAGGCGCTGGCGGCCTGGGAAGAATATCAACTGACAGGCATCAGCGTCCCGGCAGATAAGATCGACAAGATGTTCTCCGATGCAGCGAAGCATGCTAAGGCTGCTCGGAAGAGGCACCGCAAGTGAACAGGGGAAAACCGGGGAGTGTCCCTAGTTTTCCGAACCAAATAAAAACGCCGCTAAGCTCTTTACTACAAAGCTTCACGGCGTTTTTTCATAACATGCAAAGGCTAGGGCTCAGGCCTTCAAATATGAAGAATTTCAATCCAGTCCCAGTTCCTGCAGCTTTGCTTTCCCCGGCTTGGTCGTTTCAGGATCCCATCCCCGATCCTCATAGTACCGTGTCAGCATCTCTTCGAACTTGTTCCGGTCAAGCACCGCCCCCTTCTTCGCCCCGATGGTGAAGGCATCCTCGAAAAAGCGATCGGGTAGGCGATCATCTTCACGGCGAAAGCCTCGCGGTAATTGAACATCTTTTCCAGGTTGAAAATTCGTTCGCCAGTTTTCTCAAAGGCCTCTTTATCGTATTCACGGCCGGTGATGGCGCTGAGCAGGGCAAGCATCGGCTCCTCCAGTGCCGGCTCGAAGGTGGGGAACAGGCACAGGCCGATCGAATCGATCATGGCCCGCCTGTGCTGCATGGCAATGTTGTCTCCGCTCATATGGCAAGCACCCCGCGCGGCGGTGGCGTAGGAAAGCCCTCTCGGCTGATTGGCCTGGATATTGTGCGCGGCCAGCTCCAGCCCCTTGACCTGAATGGCAAACTTTTCACTCCCTTTGCCGATGTGCCAGGAAAGTGCCCGCACACCTTCGGCGGCCAAGCTCCCACCCCGTCCTTGGCGGCGATCTTCTCGATCATTGCAGGGTGGCATCGACACTCCCCCATTTGAGATCGATCCCGTCCAGGAAACCCCGGTCGATCAACCCTTTCTCATAGGCTTCCATGAGAAAACCGATGACGTTTCCGGTGGAGATCTGGTCCAGGCCCAGGTCGTCGATGGTGTAGATCGCTTTCAAGAGCCCCGGCATATCCGATATGAGCAAGTTCGAGCCGAGCATGACGCCGGTTTCGTACTCCGGACCGTCATGGACAATGCCGCCGTACTTACCCTTCGTCATCCCGCTTTTCTTGCAGGCCAGCGGGCAGCAGTAACAGGCGATGTCCTTTACCCAGATATCGCGCCGTGCCGCGTCGCCACCGATCTTATGGGCCTCCAGGAAGGTACCTTCCCGGTAGTTCCGCACTGCCTCGGTCCCGGCATTGCTGTTGGCGACGATGGCCCGTGCAGTTCCCTGTTCAGCCCAGGACTTGGCATAAGCAGAGCCGTAGAGGGCTGACCGGGCTTTTTCCAGGGCGGCAAGAAACCGCGTATGGTCGGCAACGCCGGGCTGCCCGGACCCTTTCACCGCGATGGCCTTCAGATTCTTGGAACCCATGACGCAGCCCATGCCACCCCGCCCTGCCGCCCGCCCCGCGGTATGGAGGATGCTGGAATAGGGAACGAGATTTTCCCCGGCCGGACCGATGTAGACGGTCTTGAACCGCCGGTCTCCCAACTCGGTCAGGATCGCCTTGTCGAAGGCATCCGTTCTCATCCCCTTGAATTTCTTGCCTTCCCGGATTTCCACCTTGTCGTCGTCGATGACCAGGTAGGACAGTTCCTTTGCCTTGCCGGTAACAACGATGCCGTCATAGCCGGCAAACCTGATTTCCGGACCGAAAAATCCCCCCATGTTGGAGTAGGAAACGGTCGAGGCGTGGGGGTAAGCTGATTTCACAGGGGATGTTATGGGGGATTTTGTTACCACGCAGGTTCTGGACGAAGAAGGGACCGGCAGCCCCGAAAACGGCCCCGGCATGAACATGAGAGGGTTCTCCGGAGAAAGGGGGTCGACCCCTGGCTTCTTCAACCGGTCCCAGAGGATCTTCATGCCCAGCCCCTGCCCGCCGACGAATTTGTCCAGGTCCTCCGAGGGGACGGCAAGCTTTTCGATCTTTCCCGTAGAAAGGTCCACATTCAGTATTATGCTGTGATATCTAGCTTTCTGCTCATTTTGCTCCTCCGAACCCAGCCGTCCCATACCAGTTCTTCGCCAGTTCAGCCGCTATTTTTTCCGGCCCGAGGCCGTAGAATTTCCTGTCACGGCGCACCTCCACATAAGACAGCGCCCCAAAGGGGCACCGCTTGACGCATTGGGGATCACCGCCGCAAAGGGTGCACATCCGCTCCGGCTTGCCCGTTGCCGGGTTGGGCTGATCACCCCGGTTCTCTGGGCGGCGCACGCCTTGGCGCAACTGCGGCAACCGAGGCAGCGCCCGGCATCGTTGCGGATGCCGCGCGTCTTGTCATCCCGGTAGAGAGCGCGCCGGCCGGTCTTGGCGTCGGGCTCCACCGGACAGGCCTTGACGCAGGGGTTATCGGCGCACATGGCGCAGACGCTGGGGACATCCACATCCGGATTGAAGCTGTGGACCCGGATATTGGCAAAGTGGGGATTACCTAAACCGGGAAGTTCCCTGCCATCAAGGGACACAGGCCGGTTCTTGGCAGAACAGGCTGTCTCACAGGTCCGGCAGCCGGTGCATTTGGTGTAGTCCACCAGCACCATTTTCAGCTCCGGGTCTCCCGAAAGAGCCCACGCCAAGCCATTGATGCCGAATTGGCCCAGGAGGACCAGCGCCCCTCCCCCCATCCCGACCCCTTTTATGAAATCCCGGCGGGTGAGGATCACCGGTCCATTAGGACGGTGCGTTTCCTTTTGTTCATCATCCATTTCAGCCTCCCTGACTGGTCTTTGTGAGACCACTCTGCTACGCCTTTTTTCCCATCTCATACGCCTGTGTCATCGCCGGAGTACTTTTGATGTCCCCGATGGACCAGGTACCGGTATATTTTTAAAGGGATATCAGTGCCTCGACTGTTGAACCCCTATCCTGCTATCCGCCGACTGAGAGCTTGGCTCAAACCGTTGCCCGCTTACTCTTTCCCATAAATACTCCTCCCTTGCCTTTCGTTTACTGGGTTTTTAATGACGCCATATCAATGGAGAAACGATACTTCACGTCCGACTTTACCAGCCGCTCATAGGCTTCATTGATCTTCTGGATGGGGATAACTTCCACATCAGAGGTGATGTTGCGTTCTCCGCAGAAATCAAGCATCTCCTGGGTTTCCTTGATGCCGCCGATGAGCGAACCGGAAATGCTTTTACGGCCGAACAATAGTGCAAAAGCAGAGACTTGGAGCGGTGTCTCCGGTGCGCCGACGAGGGTGATGTTGCCTTCGAGGCCAAGCATAGTGATATAGGCATTGATGTCGTGCTCAGCGGCGATGGTGTCGAGGATAAAATTAAAGGTGCCTGCATGCTGCTTCATCTGTGCCGGATCGGTGGAAAGGATCACCTCATGGGCGCCCAGGCGCAGAGCGTCCTCCTTTTTCTTCAGGGAGGTGGTGAAGACGACCACGTGGGCGCCAAAGGCACGGGCGAATTTTACCCCCATGTGTCCCAAGCCGCCAAGGCCGACGATACCCACCTTCTTACCCTTGATGTCCCCCCAACGGCGAATCGGCGAGTAGGTGGTGATCCCGGCGCAAAGTAGTGGCGCCACCCCGGCAAGGTCAAGGTTTGCAGGAACACGCAGCACGAAATGTTCATCGACAACGATGCTTTCAGAGTAGCCGCCATAGGTGACGGGGGCAGTACCGTGCTTGTCCGGAGAGTTGTAGGTAAAGATTGCACCACGACAGAACTGCTCCAGATCAGTCTTGCAGTTGGGGCAGGTATGGTCCGAATCCACCAGACACCCGACCCCTACCAGGTCGCCAGGCTTAAATCTGCTGACCGCTGCGCCGACCTTGGTTACCTTGCCGACGATCTCATGCCCCGGCACGCAGGGGTAGGCGGTGGGCATGACGCTGTGCCATTCGTCACGGACCGTATGGAGATCGGAGTGGCAGATGCCGCAGAAAAGAATTTCGATCTGCACGTCCCGTTCGGTGGTCTCCCGGCGCATGATGGTATTCGAGGCAAAGGGTGCTGTGGCACTGGTTACTGAATATGCTTTTGCTTTGTACATGGTAGTATCTCCTTTGTTTGATTTTTGCTGCGGGTGCCCCAGAGCCGATACTTCCAGATCATTTTTCCCTAATGCACGCTATTGCATTGTTTCTCCTCCCGTTCAGTGCCTTTTGATGATTATAACCTACTCCAGGAAGAACACAGACAGATAGACCGATCCTGCTCATTTCTTGCCTGATTTTCCGATAGGCCATAAAATTATTGTAAATTGGCGATGAAGTCAGATAACCTCAGAACCAGGAATCAAGGGTAAAAAATGGTCGTCACACTGGATATTAAGGAAGAAACCATGGAACGTGCACTGGAAGCTTTGGCAACAAGTATTGCCCGATTGACCGAAGAAGGGGAACAGCATATAACCGCAATCCCCGGTTTGTCACTCTATCGACGGGAGGAACGGACCGAGCCCATGACCGGCATGTACGAGCCGAGCATCTGCCTGGTAGCCAGGGGGCCAAGCGGGTGCTGCTCGGTGATGAGGCGTTTGTCTACGATGCATACCACTACCTGATCACTTCCGTGCATCTACCACGGTTGTGCAGATTGTCGAGGCGAACCGGGAAAAACCTTACCTGGGGCTTAAATTGAAGCTCGATCAGCGGGAAATGTCACAACTGATGGCGGACAGCAATCTTCCCGCGCCACGTGTCCAGCAGTCGAGTCGTGGAATGGCCACCGGCGTGATGACGCTGGCGCTCGTCACCGCTTTTCATCGATTGATCGGCCTGCTTGACGATCAGCAGGATATTCCGATCCTGGCGCCGATCATTCAAAAGGAAATCATCTACCGCCTGCTGGTGGGAGATCAGGGGACGCGCCTGCGCCAGATCGCATCGGCGGGCAGCCAGAGCCATCAGATAGCTCGAGCGATCGATTGGTTGAAAACCAACTTTACCCAGCCGCTGCGCGTCGAAGAACTGGCTGAGCAGGCCCGCATGAGCAGTTCCACCTTTCATCACCATTTCAGGTCGATGACCGCACTCAGTCCATTACAGTACCAAAAACAACTGCGCCTGCAGGAAGCAAGGCGGCTAATGTTGGCAGAACGCATGGATGCCGCAAACGCAGCGTTTCAGGTCGGCTACGAGAGCCCTTCCCAGTTCAGCCGTGAATACAACCGCCTGTTTGGGGCACCGCCGTTACGGGATATAATCAACTTGCGTCAAATGGCTGCTGCTGAATAGGTCCGATTCGAGTCTGGTGATATGCAGCAAAATCAGGCAGGATTTGTGAAAAAAATAGATTAAATCGGCTTATTGCACTCCCCTAACACCAGCAGTCTTGTAACAATGTCAGTACTTACACGTTACCGTCACAGGCAGTGATATATTTTTTAACCGTCCGCCGATCCAGCTTCGTGTGGCGAGCAACTTCTTCATATGTACCATAGCGGCTGTAGAGCATACTGCAGTATTGGGCCAACAAGGATTCAGCATCTAATCTTCCCTCTTTTATGCCCTCTACGAAAAAATCGGATGATTTTTTACGGATTGTCCATTGTCCAACCGCTGGCAGCGCCCGGTGATGATTATCCGCTTCACCGCCTGCTCCAGCTCCCGCACATTTCCCGGCCAAATATATTCGGGTCCCAGATCCCGCTCCAGGACTTTTTTCACCAACTGCTGTTCCCGTGGTGTCACATTACCCGCCAGTCTGGCAAGGATGCTGGCCAGAAGCAGGTCAAGCTCGTGCGGCGATTCCTGCAGACGCTGCCTGAGCGGGGGAAGGACGACCACGTCCGAGCAAAGGCGGTAATAGAAATCGTCGCGAAATTTCCCCTCCCGGCGCAGCTCTTCCAGCGGCCTGTTGGTGGCTGCCACGACCCTGCCGCTGAAACGCTTCCTTTCATGGCTGCCGACCGGGGAGAAGGAACGCTCCTGCAACACCTGAAGCAGTTTTATCTGCACGTGCAAGCTGACGTCGCCGATTTCGTCGAGGAAGATGACGCCGTGGGGAGCACAGCGGCTGAAAAGCCCCTCGTAATTGTCCATGGCGCCGGTAAAGGCCCCTTTGCGATGGCCGAAGAGTTCCGATTCCAGCACCCCTTCGGAAAACTGGGAGAGGTTGATGGCGACGAAATTGCGGGTGAAACTTTCAGCAAAACAATTGCGGGTGGCGTCGAAAGGAATGAATCCGGAACGGCCGATGGCCGAGGCGGCAGCCCCCTTGCCGGTGCCGGTGTCTCCCAAAAGGAGCACGGAAAAGTCCTCCATCCGGTCCCAGAACCTGCTTTCGAACCAGCGGATATCATGGGTGAACACGCAGTTCCACAGGTGCTTGCGCAAGGTGCGCATGGAAGGGGAGTTGCCGACCAGGCCGTTCTTGATGAAATAGAAGGCGCGCCGGAGCTGGTAAAAGACAGCCAGAAAACGAAGCGCTTCTTGATCGGCGAAGCCGAAATCATGGAGCTCGCCGAGTACGGTCCGGGCGAAGGGGACCGGACAGGAGCTGTCGCCGCTTTTCAGCTGGTTTTGGGTCAGGCGATCGAAGTCTTCCAGATGGCGGTGAAAGAGATGAAAGAGCACTACAATGCGGAAGGCTTCACGATCCTCTCCTTCCCAATGCCTGAGGTTTGCAGCATCTTTCTCCTTTAACGCCGTTATCCGCTGCCTGATCTGGCCAACTACAGCCGCCAGAAGCTTCTCTGGCGAAATCCCGGCTTTCACGCCACCAATCAGGGCATCCAGCTCATCCCTCTTTTCACCAAAGGGGTTGGCAAAGGCAGCCTTGGCCACCGTTTCAAAAAAAACCCGGTCTTCCCGACTTATTTTAATTTTCTTATTCATGCATGCAATGTATAAAGTACCAGCAAAAAATGTCAAGTTTTGAAAATGTGGCTGGAGGTTTCTTCTCTGGTACTGGCGCAAAAAGAAGACTGGCAGCGGCTTCATTCACTTGGCACACCCCCTGCTTCAGTCCGGCAATTACAAACAGGTTGTTGAAAAACGTCATGAGGAGGTCGCTATGCAAGGCTCAAGCGAGCGAGGAGACGAGTCGTACCCTCTGTACGTTGAGTTTCCGAGCGAGCGGCAACGTAGCAGAGCGACCCTTTAGGCCCCGCGGGTCCGCAATAGTTTTTCAACAACCTGCTGATGCCATGACCGAGGTGCTGTTATGCAACAATCAATCATCGATATCCATTGTCACGCTGCCGGGATCGGCGCCGGCAACAGCGGCTGTTTCATCTCCCCCGCCATGCGTCGCAGCTTCAAATTTCATATTTATTTGCGGGCATTCGGCGTTTCGGAACGGGAACTGCTGGCTCACGGGGACCACCTGATAGTCGAGCGGCTCTCCGCGCTCCTGACCAGGGCGGAAAGGGTGCAACAAGCTGTAGTGCTGGCACTGGACGGGGTTATTGACCAGAATGGACTACTGGACATGGCTCGCACGGAAGCGTTCATTCCCAATGAATTCATTGCCAGTGCCGCCAGCCATCATGACAACATCCTCTTCGGGGCCAGCATCAACCCCTACCGGCACGATGCCATCGAGCGGCTCCACCAGGCAGTGGCACAAGGGGCTGTGCTTCTGAAGTGGCTACCTTCCATTCAGGGAATAGATCCCGCCGATGAACGGCTGGTTCCCTTCTACGAGTGCCTGCGGGATCAGGGGCTGCCGCTTCTTACCCACACCGGCGAAGAGGAATCCTTTACCCATAAGCAGGACCACCTGGGGGATCCCGAGCGGCTACGGCTGCCCCTTCGCCTGGGTGTGACCGTTATCGCGGCCCACGCTGCCAGCAACGGCAAGAATGAGGGCGAAGCAACTTTCAACGTTTCCTGCACCTCTGCGCCGAGTTTCCCAACCTTTATGCCGATGTTTCCGCCCTTACCCAGCTTAACCGGCTTAACCATCTCCCCAGACTCCTCAAACACCGGGAGCTGCATGGCCGTCTGCTCTATGGCACCGACATGCCCCTGCTCCAAACACTCATCGTCACCCCCCTGGCATTTGCCTATCGCCTGTCACCACGGAAGCTATTGGCCATTGCACGTATCAGCAACCCATGGGATCAGGATGTGGCACTTAAAGAAGCCCTGGGGCTACCGGAACATGTTTTTACCAGAGCCGCCCATATCCTGCGGCTGCCTGTAACCAGCTTTTAATTTCTCACCCGGAGATCGCCATGAACGCCCACAAAAAAAGACATTCTCTCCTCTGGCTCAACACCACCCAGTTCCTCGGTGCTCTCAACGATAACATCCTCAAACTGCTGATCATCTTTTTCCTCATCGGCAGCCAGGGGGTTGCCAAGGCGGGCATCATTACTGCCTGCGTCGGCGCCGCCTTCGTCCTTCCCTTTCTACTCTTTTCCGCTCCTGCCGGTTGCCTGGCCGACCGTCTGCACAAATCCCGGCTGATCAAACTGGTCAAGGCCGTCGAGGTGGCGGTAACGCTTCTGGCAGTGGTGGCCTTTGCTTTAAGATTGAATGGGGGCTCTATCTCGTCATCTTCCTCATGGCAACCCACAGTGCCTTTTTTGCCCCTGCCAAATACGGAGTGATCCCTGAGATAGCCTCCCGGGACGACCTATCCCGGTCAATGGCCTGATCGAGTCCTTCACCTACCTGGCCATCATCGTCGGCACAGCGCTGGCATCTGTGCTGGCCCAGGCTGCAGGCGGGCGTTTCTGGATTGCAGCACTGGTCTGCCTGGTGGTTGCCATCGTTGGTCTGATCTCGGCCACGCGCCTGGAAACCACCAGCCAGGCCGATGAGCAGAGGAAAGTGGCCCTGTTGCCGACGGAGATCCTGCGCACCGTGCTTGCCGTCCGCCACGACCGGGACCTGATGCTGGCCATCATCGGCCTCGCCTACTTCATGTTTGTCGGCGCTTTCGCCCAACTCAACCTGATTGCCTTTGGCATGCAGCAGCTGGGCTTAAGCGAAGCCGGCAGCGGCTATCTCTTTCTTGCGGCCGCCCTCGGCATCGGCGGCGGATCGCTTTTGGCAGCAAAACTTTCCGGCCGTGATGTGGAATTCGGCATCGTCCCCATCGGAGCCATCGGCCTGACCGCCGCAGCCATCCTTCTCCATGCGCTCCCCTCCACCATCCTCTCCTGTGTCGTCCTCCTCGTTCTGTTCGGCATAAGCGCCGGCCTCTTCAGTCTGCCGTTGCAGACCTTCATCCAGTTCCGCGCCGAACCGGCCAAACGGGGAGAGGTACTTGCCGCCTCAAGTTTCATCAACTGGGTCGGCATCCTCCTCGCCTCCGCCCTCACCTGGGCCTTCAGCGGCCCACTGCAACTCTCGGCTGCACAGGGATTCAGCCTGATCGGCATCATGACGCTGGTGCTTACCATCTTCACCCTCTGGCTCCTCCCCGATTTTCTGCTCCGTTTCATCGGGGTTGTCACCATGCGCATCTTTTACCGGCTGCGGATCATCGGCGCCGAAAATGTCCCGGTGGAAGGTCCGGCACTCCTCATCCCCAACCATGTCACCTGGGTCGATGCCCTGCTGTTGTCGGCCACCAATCAAAGGCGCATCCGGTTCATCATGGAACGGCGTATCTACAACACACCGATTTTACGGTACCTCTTCCGGCTGATGGGGGTGATCCCCGTTTCCTCCAAAGACGGCAAGAAAGAAATGGTGGAGTTCATCAAGAGAGCAAGAGCCGCCCTGGACGACGGCTACATGGTCTGCATCTTCGCCGAGGGTGCACTGACCCGCAATGGCATGCTGCGGGAATTCCGGGGTGGTTTTGAGAGGATCATCAAAGACAGCGGTTATCCAGTCATTCCAGTCTACATCGGCGGTGCCTGGGGCAGCATCTTAAGCTATGCCCATGGCAAGCTTCTTTCCCGTCCTCCAGCCCTGGCCCCATATTCGGTGTCGATCCTCTTCGGCCAACCGATGCCCGCCACCAGCACGGCCCTTGAGGTGCGGCAGGCGGTAATGGAATTGTCCTGCGACTACTTCAATTCCCGCAAGGTCGAACGCCAACCATTGGCTGCCGGCTTCATCCGTACCGCCAGACAGAATTGGCAGCGCCGCGCGATTGCGGATACTTCCGGCAAAATACTGAGCTATGGCGAGACCCTCGTCGGAGCTTTGGCCCTGGCCGGTAAGCTGGAGAAGATTCTTGCTTCGTCCCCCTTTGACAAAGGGGGATCGAGGGGGATTTCGGCAGATTACGTCGGGCTATTGCTCCCCCCATCGGCGGGTGGAGTGCTGGCCAACCTTTCCCTTTCACTGCTTGGGCGGGTGCCGGTCAATCTCAACTACACCGCCGCCGAAGCCTCCCTTCGTTCCGCCATCAGCCAATGTGGCATCACTACGGTTATTACCTCCCGCTCCTTTCTGGAAAAGGTGCCTACCCTCCCGAAGATGGATGGCATGATCTTCCTGGAAGACATTCTGCCGACCATCACCAAGAGGGATAAATTGCTGGGGCTGGTCCGGGGACGGCTGCTGCCGGCCAGTTTCCTGCGCAACCGTGATGGCTTCCACCCTGACCATGCGGCAACGGTGATCTTCTCCTCCGGCAGCACCGGCGAGCCCAAAGGAGTGGTGCTCACCCACCACAACATCATGTCAAATATCGAAGCACTGCGCATGGTCTTCCGGGTCACCCTCAACGACAACATCTGCTCGGCCCTCCCCTTTTTCCATTCCCTGGGCTTTACTGGCACTTTATGGCTGCCGCTGGTCAGCGGCTTTTCCGCTGCTTACCATCAATCCCATGGATGGGGAGAAAATCGCCCAGGTGGTCCGGGAACATCGCTCCTCCCTACTCATTGCTACCCCCACGTTTCTACTCGCATATCTGCGCCGGGCAAAGAAGGAGGACTTTGCTCCCTGCGCCTGGTTATAACCGGTGCGGAGAAGCTGAAAACAAAGGTGGCCGATTCCTTCGAAGAACGGTTCGGCATTCGCCCCCTGGAGGGATACGGGGCCACGGAACTGTCGCCGGTCATCACCCTCAGTCTGCCTAATGTCAAGATCGATGGCGTCGCCCAGCACGGCTCCAAGGAAGGGAGCGTCGGTCACCCCATACCCGGTGTCGCCATCCGGGTCGTCGATCCGGATACCAGCACAATGCTGCAGCCGGGAGAACCGGGACTGATCCTGGTCAAGGGGCCGAACGTCATGCACGGCTATCTTGGGCAGCCGGAGAAGACCGCCCAGGTGGTCAAGGACGGTTGGTATGTGACCGGTGACATCGGCATCATGGACGACGACGGTTTTATCCGCATCACCGACCGCATGAGCCGCTTCAGCAAGATCGGCGGCGAGATGGTGCCCCATGGCGTGGTCGAGGACGAACTGCACAACCGCCTCGGGCAAAGCCAGGTATTGGCGGTAACCGCCATCCCCGACGAGAAGAAGGGGGAGAAGCTGGTGGTGATATATGCCAAGGATGCGGCAGATGGAGAAACCCTGCACCGGCTGCTGGCTGAGAGCAACATCCCCAACCTGTGGAAACCGGGGCGCGACTGCTATGTGCCGGTGGAGAGCCTGCCGATCCTCGGCAGCGGCAAGCTGGATCTGAAGGGGTTGAAGGAGATAGCGCAGGCAGCGCTGGCTTAGATCTTTATGGGTATTTATGGGTGGATTTGCGGGTACAGACAGCTTTAAATGAAATCCTTGTGACAATCGTTGTCGTTAAGGGTATAAATGTTCCGATTGTGATGAACACCAGTTCACGCGCGCATGCGCGTGAACTGGTCAATACCAAGTTAGATGATAAAAGGGAAACCACATGCACATTAAGGTCAATGTAAAATACAGATTCCTCGTAAAAACCGTCTTCATTTTAGTGCCTGCAATTAGCATTGTCTCTGCTGCCTTCACACTCCCTATTAAAGTCACTGTCCCACTGGCCATAGTCCTGGTACTAATCCCATTAATTCTTGATAGATTCGTATTCCTTTACGGCGCATTCCTAGTGATGCCACTTCCTACACCTGACATGGAACGCTTCATGATCGGCACCTGCTGGTACACTGATGATCCACATACCTTTGAAGGACTGGGTATAGGCCTTGTTTATAAGTATGAAAGTGCAGCTAGAGACGCGTACCAGATGCTGAAGGCATGGAATTACGGAAGACTTAAAGATGAAGATGGAAACATCAACATTTCCATCATACGAGAAGGAGAAGGCAAGTTTAGTGTTATCTTTTACCCCGGCGAAAGGGAGCAAAGCTTAATGTCTGTAAAGGAAAATGCTGAAAGAGATCTTGGAAAAAACTCTGAAGTAAATCTAAAAGTATTTAAATATTATATTCAAACATGTGTTGACTATAAGAATGAGCCGTTCAAACTTGCAGCAATAGAGGCTGCTGGAAGACAACAGTGGCTGAGGCTAAATGCACATTTTATCAATGAGAATGAACTTGTAGCTTACGCAAAGAAGGATTTTAGACTAAGAAAGGTCAAGGTGCTAGATCGGAAAACCAGCACCTTGGGACCGATTGAAAAAATGCTTCCTTGGGGAGATCCGTCTGTCAATTATACTGAAGACGTGACCGCTATGACAGACCGTGTTAATCAAAATATAAATGAGCAGAATAAAGAGATCCTAGCTAAATATTCAGCAGCATCTAACCACGGCGCAGACACTGACGCGGCGTGAAACTGCCGCGCTGGTCACGCCGCAGCACGTTGTCCGAGGAAATTATGGCCACTGATATAGAAAAGATGATGTGCTGGGGAAGATATCTCTATTGGACAAACCTCGGTAAGGAGCGATTTGACGCGTTGCTTGAGTCATATGCATCACCAGATGAAATTCCCAGCGGTGAGTATTTCGCCCATTCTTCGCAATGGTTCGCTTCATTATATGTCGTGATAGAAGCTGGGGTGAGCTCAAGCTGCAAGACGCAGCCATAGAGAAACTTCTCTCTGAGTTTGATGCGCTACAAAGCCTTCTGAGACGATATAGAAACGGAGTCTTCCATTTCCAGCCTAACCTCCTGGACAAGCGTTTCACAGAGTTGGCGAAGTCAACCTACAACTGGACACGATGGATACGGGTTTTACACGATGAGTTCGTCAGGTATTTCTCCGACTGGCTCGCCGGCTTAAGTATAGATCCTGATGAAAGCAGAGAGATTAAGGAATCTATAAAGGCCAGCATCGGTTGGATTCCAGATGAGACTTTAACAGACAAAATAAGGAACCTTCAAACCCTAGTAATAGAATCAGAGGCCCTGCTGGCGGGAGCCAGTGATGATAGTCTAGCCGGAAAAGAGCTACAAGAGGCCATAGAGAAAGTTAAAGATCAGATTGCAAAATCGACTTCAGAATACGAAGCCATGATCGACAAGCATGTAAGGGAAATGAAAGGACCGTGAGGGAAACAATTGGGGAAACAATTGGGGTCAAGCTTGACATTTGGATATTTAAGGCCAGAACGGCAAAGAGATCAAATACGGAAAAGATGGGGATTGCAAACTTGCAAACCTACGGCAGCCAGCCCAACTTTACAACTTTGCAAGCCTGAAATCGTCCTATATTTCGTTGGGTTTTTCGTGATGCTCTAACCGGCACGTAACCTACTTTTGTGTTCAGTTGTCTGCGATGTTTTATTTTTCACTTTTCTGGACGTTTTTTCTCTAACTAATCTCAATTCCAATCGACATCCAAGAGCGTGAGCGTATTTTTTCAACGTCGCTATTGATGGCGAATGTTTCCCTCTCCCAGATTCAAGGCGGGCGACAGCAGATTGAGTTGTGCCGATACGTTCTGCAATTTCAGCTTGTGTAACACCCGCTGCTGCACGGGCCTTGAGAAATTCGTCGAGGAATTGAAACTCTTCGTTCAGTCGATCATATTCATCTTTTACATCTGCTCGCTCAAGTGCGCGGGCTTTAAGTTCTTTGTGAGTTAGCATTTTTGAACTCCTTCATTCTTCGCCGAGCTGTGTCAAGTTCTCTTGGCGGGGTCTTGTCTGTTTTCTTGGTGAATTGGTGTAAGATCACGATTTTTCTGCCAATCATTGTACAGTAGAAAACCCGAGCAATTCCTTCTGCGGATTTCAGACGCAATTCAAATAAACCTTCACCCATTGCGCGGGTATGAGGCATGCCAAGATCAGGGCCGTGGACTTCCATCCTGTCGGCGTATCGGAGATAGCGGCCAAGAAAGCCAGCTGGCATGGCAAGGATTCTTGCACTGAATCGTTATAGTAGGTGATTGTCCAAGTCATGACAGGAGCATAGCGTATTTGCTATAAATTGTCCCTTATTTTCTTTTGTTGTCCAATACATAAGTTAGGCAACGTAATTGAGTAGGCCTCCTTGTCTCCACTGCGCAATGTCGAACAGGAACGGTAGGTGCACATGTGCCGCAACTTTCCGGATGCCTGCTGATCCTGGCCAGAAAACGCGGCCGGCTCTCCATCTCAAATGAGGTGACGCTGTTGACCATCAACCCCAGTTGCCTCAGATTAATCTTGGCTGTGTTGCGCCAGTCATCGTCACTTTCGGCCAACATTTAATGCCCAACAATATACATTTAATGCACATCTTAACCTTCCACCTCCACTTCACCACCATCTTCCCAATCACATAACCTCAACAAAAACAAGCAACTACCCCTCATAAAACCTCCTGGCATCCTCCCTGCTATACCCCGATTATCAATTAGCACTACAGGGAGGAAATCATGGAAACATTCATCATCAAGCTCGCCGTCGCCGTTCTCCCGTTAATCGCCCTCATCGGCACCATCACCATCACCTTTACCCTTCACAGGCGAATCATCGCCCACCGGCCCCTGTCCTATCACCGCACCCGCCGTTCGATGCAAAGAGCGCTGGCTGTCGGCACGATGCTGCGCTAAGCAAAGGAGCGAATCATGTCTCTCATTTATGCATTGATCGGAGCTGTCGCCGGCGGCATGCTGGACCGTTTTCCCGGGGTGATTTTCGGCGCCTGTGCCGGCTGGCTGCTGGGCAACCTGGCAGAACTGCAGGAACGTTTTTCCTCCCTGGAAAAGGAGGTCGCCTGGTTGCGGCAGCGTGTCGCCCGACAAGCCAAGGAAGCCAACACACCCCAGGCACAAGCAGTAGCGCCTAACCCATTCGATATCATGACAAAACCGGCCGAGGAAGCGCCTGCCCCGCCACCACCCGTCGAATCCGACAGGCCTGCTTTAGCCAGTGGATTCCGGGTTGAAACGTCTGCTCCGCCCTTACGGCCCCAACCTATCCGGGAGGCTCCAGCCAACCCGGAGGCATCGCCTGTCGTCGATGCCATCACCAGTTTCTTTACCGGTGGCAACCTGCTGGTGAAGTCGGGCATCATTATCCTCTTTTTCGGCGTCTCCTTCCTGGTCAAATATGCAGCAGAGCATGGCCACGTCCCTATCCAGCTCCGCCTTGCCGCCACCGCCTTCGGCGGCATTGTCCTTCTGGCCACCGGCTGGCGTTTGCGGCAAAAACGGGCTGAGTATGCCCTGGCGCTGCAAGGTGGAGGGATCGGCATCCTCTTCTTGACCACCTACGCCGCCTTCCGTCTCTTCGCCTTGCTTTCCCCCACCTCCTCCTTCATTCTGCTGGTGGCCATCTCCGGCCTCTGTGGCGCACTTGCCGTCCTGCAGAGTTCCCGCACCCTGGCCCTGTTCGGCATTTCCGGAGGCTTCATCGCACCGCTCTTGGCATCCATCGGTAACGGCAATCCTGCCTTTCTGTTCGGCTACTATGCCGTCTTGAACGCAGGGATCGTCGGCATCGCCTGGTATCGCTCCTGGCGCGCCTTAACCTGGCGGGATTTTTATACACCTTCCTCCTCGGCACCATCTGGGCGCCCAATTCTATCGCCCTTCCCATTTCGCCACGGTGGAACCGTTCCTCATCCTCTTCTTCCTCATCTATGTGGGAATTGCCGTCCTCTTCGCCTTCCGTCAGCCGCCGGAGCTTAAAGGAATCGTCGACGGCACCCTGGTCTTCGGCACTCCCATCGCCGCCTTTGCCTTGCAGGCCGGGCTGGTGCATGCCTTCCGCCATGGTCTCGCCTGGAGTGCCCTGGCTGCGGGATTTCTCTACCTGGCCATGTTCATGGCCTTGCGTGAGGATGACCGACTGCAAACCCTGGCCGAGGCCTTTCTCGCCTTCGGCACCGTCTTCGTCACCCTTGCCGTACCCCTCGCCTTCGACGGCCGCTGGACTTCGGCAGCCTGGGCCGTGGAAGGAGCTGCTCTGATTTGGGCCGGCTTACGTCAGAGACGCCAACTGGCACGTGGACTTGGCATTTTGCTCCAGTTTGGCGGCGGTATCGCTTCATCACCGACCTCCCCTCCCCCATAAACCAGCTGCCAGTATTGAACAGCCTTTACCTGGGGTGCATCCTCATCAGCCTGGCCGCCCTGAGCAGCGCCTGGTTCATCCACCACAAAACATGGGCAGAGGAGTGGGAACTGACCCTTGGACACGTTCTTTCCTACTGGGGCCTCATCTGGTGGTTCGGCAGCGGGTTGCACGAACACCACGTTCATGTGGCCGAAGATCTTGTCTATGGCGTCAGCTTGATCTTCGTCACCGCCTCCTGCCTTACCAGTCATATTCTGCAGCGACGCCTCGGCTGGTCGGATCTGAGCTGGCCTCCCCTGCTGCTTCTGCCGGCCATGGTCTGCTTTCTCCTGCCGGAAATGCCGCATCATCCGCTGGCCCAAGGGGGCTGGTTTGCCTGGCCGGCTGCCTTCACCGTCCATTGGTGGCTTTTATATCAGCGGGAAGATGAAATGCCCACCCTTTATCGAAGCCTTCTCCATGGGGGAACCGTGTGGTTTATGACTTTTCTGGCCACCTGGGAACTTGGCTGGCAGGTGCATTTTTTCCTCGGCTCCACCGGCAGCTGGCTCACCATCAGCCGCGGCATCGTCGCCATCACCATGCTCTTTGCCATTTTGTCGGTGAACCTGCCTGTCTGGCCATGGCGCAAGCATGAAGAGCTATATCTGGGAATTGTTGCGGTTCCCCTGGCTGCAGCTGTACTATTCTGGACAGTGCTCGTTTCGTTGGGAAACACCGGCGATGCATGGCCTTTTCCATGGCTACCACTTTTCAACCCACTGGACCTGGCCATTGCCGGGGCTTTGGCCGCACTTGGCCTCTGGATTGCCCGTCTGCAAAAGCTTCCTGGCCTGTGCGAGTTCGTCAGTGTAAACAGGCAGGTAGTGCAGTGGCTTGGCGCGGCTGTTTTTTAGTCTGGCTCAATTCTATGCTGGCTCGGGCACTGCACCATTGGGGTGGCGTCACTTTTACACCCGAAGCCATCTTCCGTTCCGGTCTTGCCCAAACATCCTTTGCCATCTTCTGGAGTCTGCTGGCACTCTGCGCCATGGTTCTTGCCACCTGCCGAGACCTTCGCAAAGTCTGGCTGGCCGGCGCCGGACTCCTCGGCTGCGTCATCATAAAACTTTTCCTGGTGGATCTGGCCGGGCACGGCACCATTGAACGGATAGTCTCATTCGTCGCTGTCGGGCTGCTGCTCCTGGTTATCGGCTGGTTTTCGCCGGTTCCGCCGAAGAAATAACCGGCTAAGCCATAAATTGCGCCAGGTTAGCAGGTTTCCACCAACACCCGACGATGAGACGATTATATTTGTCTAAGATAATGGAAATTAATAGAAAGTCCATTAAGGGTTATGGTAATGGAAGACATATTAGCTCAGGAGGGCATATGGAAATCGATTCTTCCCCATTCAACCGTTGCAATGTCTGCTTCCGTTCAATGGCTTTAGCGATGTTGACTGTCATGCTTCTTGTCGGGCTGTCAGCAGCCGCTCCTGCTGAGCAAACAGCGACCCCGCCATCAACAAATTCGCCCCTTACCTCCCTCCACCAAGGAATGCACCTTTCCGAGCATCTTTACAATCTTCCCGGCCTAAGCAACGTTGGGCGGGTAGCGCCTGGGGTGTTTCGTGGCGCACAGCCTGCAGTGTATGGCTATGCCGCTTTGAAGAAAATGGGCGTCAAAACGGTCATAGACCTGCGTACCACAGAAAATGAAAAGGCCATGGTGGAAGCTGCTGGGATGAAGGCCATTGCCATGCCCATCACCATGTCCCGTGAGGGACTGAAGGAAAAGGTCGATCGGGTAATTGCCCTGATGGTCGACCCGGCAAATCAGCCTGTTTTTGTCCATTGCCGTCATGGCCAGGACCGGACCGGGATCGTTGTGGCCGCCTACCGGATGAAGGTGGACAAATGGTCCCTGCCTGACGCGGAAACCGAGATGCAGGCCTTCGGCTTCAACGATATCTGGGTCAACTTCAAGAAATTTATTCGCCAGTACCCCACTGAATAACATCCTGCTGAAGGAGATACTGCATGAAACCCATAATCGCTCCTGTTGCCATACTGCTTGTGTTTGCCCTGGGGCTGCCCGCCGCTGCCGTCCCCACCACCATCGGCGAACTTGTCAAAGCCAACACCACCGAAGGAATAACAAGTGGCTGTGCCGGCCATCTCGTCCGCAACCATGGCGCCACCAATGCCTCCGTTGAAAAAACAATACAGGAGGAACTCAACGATTTCCGTTTCCTGGCAGAACGGGCGCTGATGCTGCGGGCCGAGACAATAAAAGTGGGCAATGGCATCAAGAACAAGCAGGAACAGGGCAAGCCCCTGACCGGCGAAGACCTGGACCTGCTCAACCAGGGCATTGTCGAACACCTTGCCCTGCGCAAGGAACTACTCGCCGTAGCCGAGTCACACGAGTGCTGGCTGGACGGATCGGAAAAAGATCTGGCACAGCTTGGCATTACGCCTGAAGCGCGCCTCAAGGGGATCATGCTTTCCCTCTCCTCGGCCCTGGTCCTCTACGATAATTATCTGCTGGCCATCTCCCTCTTCGAGGGGGACAGCAAGCTGCGGCGGCTCCTCAACGAGCGGGATCCGGGCTATGCCGTAAACAGCGCTGCCCTGGCCAAGGTTACCCTTCATTACGATTCGGTGGCCAACCGGCAACGGGTGCGCAAGGCCATCAAGTTTTACGAAAAAGAATCGGTCAGGCTCAACCGTTCAATGGCAAAAAGCTCTGAAATCGAATATGTCTCTGCCCTGATCCAGCAGAGCCCCTCCTATACCATGGTTCGCAAGTGGTCCCCCCTCTACGTCATCGGAAGAAAGCTCGGCTTTTTCGGCGCCGTCACCACCGACACGTTATCCTCCTTCGAACGCGGCGGCATGAACCTGTTCAGCATGTTTTTCGGCAATGCGGTCGGATTGGTGGAAACACGCAAGGGCAAACTTTACGGCAAATCGGAGATGCTGAAAGAGGTCAAGGCAACCCTGAAGGCAGGAGACATCCTGCTGGAAAAGACCCCTTTTCGCCTTACCGACAAGTTGATCCCCGGCTATTGGGGTCACGCGGCGGTCTGGGTCGGCACGGAGTCCGAGCTGAAGGGCCTGGGAATCTGGGACAACCCCGTAGTGGCAAAGTATCACGACCAGATCCGCCAAGGCCGGCTGGTGGTGGAGGCGCTCCGTTCCGGGGTGGAGATGAATACCCTGGACCACTTCTTCAACATCGACAGCTTCGGCGCCCTGCGCAAGCCTGAATTGACCAGGGAAAATCGGGCCAGAACGGTCATTCAGACCCTGCGCCAGGTGGGGAAACCATACGATTTCAATTTCGATGTGGAGTCCAAGGAGCGAGTCTACTGCTCCAAGCTGGTCTATCTCAGTTACAGCGGCGTAGAGTGGCCCACCAAACGCTCCCTGGGACGGACCACCTTCACTCCTGACGATGTTGCCATGAAGGCAGCCAAAGATGGCGCTCTCCAGTTGGTAACTTTTTACCATGACGGAACCCGAGTGAATAAAACACCGCTGGCGCGGATGACCGAATTAATGGGGGTCAAAACGGTGAAACAGGCAAATCTGGGGATGTGAAGATGAACACTTTCGTTAAAGCAGTCCTTGTAATCTGCCTGTTTGTTATTCCTATTGGAGCACATGCAAAGCAAGGCTCTCTGCCCGAAACCGTAGCACCCCTCCTTGTCGGTCATCCCGGCAAATCTGGAGCCTACGTGCTGGAAAAAGGGGAGGAGGCCCTCCTGGCAAGGGCTTGGCTAGCAGATCACTCGACAAAAAGCATCCACATCCAGTACTTCATCTGGAGTACTGACAATATCGGCATCCTGGCCAGCGAAGCACTTCTGCGGGCAGCCGACCGCGGGGTAAAGGTGCGGGTGCTGGTGGACGACCTGCTCATTGACGCACCCCCCGAAACCATGCTGGCCCTGGCCCTGCACCCGAACATCGATATCCGCATCTACAATCCCAAGCTGACCGTCGGCACCTCGAAGTTGAAGCGGGTTGGCAATGTCCTTACCGGCTTCCGCACCATCAACCAGCGCATGCACGACAAGACCGCCCTATTCGATGGTATGGTCGGCATTACCGGCGGACGCAACATGGCCGATGAATACTTCGACTATGATCACCGCTACAATTTCCGCGACCGCGATATTCTGGTCCTTGGGCCGGCGCTAGCCATATGGAAAAGAGCTTCGACCGGTTCTGGGAAAGTCGGCAGGCGGTTCCGGTGGAAAAACTGTTGGCCAAGGAACTGAAAAAGCTGACGCCCGAGCGAGTCGAAACAATCTATGCAAACATGCATGCCTATGCCGGCAAAGCTGAAAACTTCGCTCCGGAGGTACGCATGGCGCTGGAGAACCTGCCCCAGCGATTCAGCAGCCTGATCGAGAAACTAAGCTGGAACGACGTCCGATTCATCTCCGATCTGCCAGGCAAGAACACCGCACGGCGGCGGCTGGACGGAGGAGGGGAGAGCACCGCCGTCCTTGCCAGGTGCTGCAGGGGGCACAGAAGAGCGTTACCATCCAGTCTCCCTATCTGGTAATGACCAAGGATGCCCTGGCCCTGTTCCGGGACATGGTCAGGCGGGGGATTGAAGTGAGGATCTGCACCAATTCCCTCGCCTCAACCGACAATCTCCAGGCCTTCAGCGGCTACCAAAAACAGCGGCAAACCCTGCTCAAAAGCGGTATCAAGATCTATGAATTCAAGCCCGACCCTGCCCACAAACGGGATCTTATCGAACGCTACAAGAAGCTGGAAAAGGGGGCGCCGATCTTTGCCATCCATGCCAAAACCATGGTCGTCGACAGCAAGACCCTTTTTGTCGGTACCTTCAACTTCGACCCCCGTTCCATGAATCTGAATACGGAAGTAGGAGTTCTGATCGACGATCCCCTCCTGGCAAGGCAGGTCGAGAAAAGCATCGAGCGGGACATGGAGCCAGGAAACAGCTGGAATGCCGCCACCGATAAACCCGACCGCTTCGCCCCCGCGGCAAAGAGGCGGAAGGTCAAGCTCTGGAAGGCACTGCCGATGACCGCAATATTATAGGCGATCTGCCTGATTGGAGTGAACATTCATGCCAAGCGATTTCACCCACGCCAAGGACTTGATCGCAGGTGCTCAATGGACAAAGCGCCACGGAACTGTCCCAGCGCCTTGAACCCTCCTGGGACGCACCCGCTGCCAAGGTATCAAGCGGTGCCCATATCACCCCTGAGATCGTCGAGCGCCGTTGGAAGCGCCTCCCCCTGCCCCCTGAAGTCCGCGAGCCGCTGCTCCCCCCGGAAGACCTGCCGAACATCACCACCTATCAGCACAATATCGAGAACTTCATCGGCATTGCCAAGGTACCGCTTGGCTTGGCCGGCCCGCTGCGCGTCAACGGCCTATTTGCCAAGGGTGACTATTACCTGCCCCTGGCTACGACCGAAGCTGCCCTGGTCGCGTCCTACCATCGTGGCGCCTGCCTGCTTTCCCAGGCGGGAGGCTGCTCCGCCATGCTCCTTGCCGAGGGAGTCAGCCGCTCCCCCGGCTTCGCCTTTGCGACCGCCAGGGATGCCGGCCTCTTTGTCGCCTGGCTGACGGAAAATCTGGACGCAATCCGGCAGGCAGCCGAAGCAACCACCCACCATGGGCAGCTTTCCGACCTGCGTATCACCATCGAAGGCAATCATGTCTATCTGCTGCTGGACTTTTACACCGGTGACGCCTCAGGGCAGAACATGGCCACCATCGCCACCGAAGCAGCCTGTCGGCTCATTATCGAGCGTACCCCGGTCCAGCCGGAATACTTTTTTGTGGAGGCCAACATGTCCGGCGACAAAAAGGCCAGCGCCCAATCCTTCCTCAGCGTGCGCGGAAAAAAGGTCACCGCCGAAGCGGTCATTCCTGCCGAGCTGGTGGAGCAAATGCTCCATACCTCCCCGGCAAAGATGGTCGATTACTGGCGCATGTCGGCTATGGGCGGGGTTCTTTCGGGGACCATCGGCGTGCAGGGACATTATGCCAATGGCCTGGCCGCTTTATACCTAGCCTGCGGCCAGGATATCGCCTGTATCGCCGAATCTGCGTCGGCATCACCCGCTTCGAGGTAAAGGGCAATGGCTCCCTCTATGCCGCCGTGACCCTGCCCAATCTGATGGTAGGCACCGTAGGGGGAGGAACCGGTCTGCCGACCCAGCGGGCATGCCTTGAGATTCTGGGACTTCACGGCCAGGGAAAAGCCCGGGCCCTGGCAGAGGTCTGTGCCGGCCTTGCCCTGGCTGGAGAACTGTCCATCATCGGCGCCCTGGCCGCTGGTGAATTCACCCGCGCTCACCGGAAGCTGGCTCGCGGCAAAGAGCACACGGAATGAGAGGTACCTGGTGACCAATCGCTGGTGGATCTATCAAAAAGAGCGCTTTCCCATCTTCGCCCATGGGCCGCTGATTCTTGCCTTCAGCCTGTCGGCCATGGGCTATTCGGCCCTTCTGCGCGGGGAATCGAGCCTGCGGCCGGCGGCAGCACTGGTGGCATTCGTCACCGCCCTGCTGTTTTTCCTGCAGCTGCGCATTGCCGACGAGTTCAAGGATGCCGAAGACGACGCCCGCTGGCGAGCTTACCGCCCGGTACCCCGCGGCCTGGTCACCCTGGGGGAACTGGGTTGGATCGGGCTCGGCGCCGGATTGATCCAGCTGGCCGGGTCCCTCTGGCTGCGGCCGCTGCAGGCACTGATGCTGGTGGTCGCCTGGAGCTACCTGGCCTGATGAGCAAGGAATTCTTCATTCATGGCTGGCTGAAACGGCACCCAATCATTTACATGCTCTCCCACATGGTCATCATGCCCGTTTTCGACATCTATGCCACCGCCTGCGACTGGCTGATGGCGGGGGCAGCTCCGCCGCGGGGCTGATCTGGTTCTTGGGCGTCAGCTATCTGAACGGCATTGTCATCGAAGTCGGCCGCAAGATCCGCTCGCCCCAGGACGAGGAAGAGGGGGTTGAAACCTATTCTTTCCTCTGGGGACGAAGCCGGGCGCTATTGGCCTGGCTCGGGGCCATGTCTCTGACCGCAGTCTGTGCCTGGCGCGGTGCGCTGTTGATCGGTTTTGCCGTTCCGGTAAGCCTGCTCCTGCTTTTGCTGCTCTCCGGCGCCGCCCTGCTGGCGATTACCTTCCATGCCGCCCCCCTTCCCGGCCGCGGCAAGCGCATTGAGCTCTTTTCCGGCATCTGGACCCTGCTCATGTACCTCAGCCTGGGAGCCGTGCCACTGCTGATTCAACATTTTCAGGGAAATCTGCCATGAACAGCATCCTCCGTAGCGAAAAGGAATCTCGCGCCTCTTTGGGGGGCAAGGCAGGGGCCCTGGCCGACCTGCAGTCAGCCCGCCTCCAGGTTCCCCCCTGGTTTGTCGTTGCCCCCGAGGCCTTTCCAGCCAGTCTGACAGCCGGGCAAAGGGGGGATATTGCATCGGGTGTTCCGGAGCGGATCCAGGGGGTGCTTGAACAGTTGACCGTGGGAGAGCAACTGCTGCAGGAACTTGCCGCTGCGCTGGCCGAGCTCTGTCCCAACGGCGAGTTGGTAGCGGTCCGCTCTTCGGCGCTGGATGAGGATGGCAGCGAGCATTCCTTTGCCGGTCAGCTGGATTCGTTCCTCTTTGTTTCGCCTGGGGAGGTGCCGGGCAAAGTGGTTGACGTCTGGCGTTCGGGATTCAGCCCGCGGGTGCTGGCCTATCGCCGGGAGAGGGGACTTTCGCCGCTGCCCGCTCCACCGGCAGTGCTGATACAGCGGGTGGTGACGGCAGATGTGGCCGGAGTGGCCTTCAGTGCCGATCCGGTCAGCGGCCAACGTGGCGTCGCCGTGATCAGCGGGGTCTATGGACTGGGCACGGCTCTGGTTTCGGGGGAATGTGACGCCGACACCTGGCGGGTTGATCGGGTCGGGACCATCATCGAGGAACTGATTGCCCACAAGGGCATCGCCCATCGCGCCGACCCCGGCAGTCAGGAAGGGGTGACGGGCGTAGCGGTTGCGCCGGAGCTTGCCGGTCGCGCCTGCCTGACTCCGGGCCAGGTCCGCTCCGTGGCG
>NZ_BBCJ01000014.1 GCF_001311985.1 Geotalea toluenoxydans JCM 15764 | reverse complement strand
TTGACGACGTACCTCCCTCCTTTAGGGGGAGGGGGCGAAGGGGGAGGGCGAGGCTCCTGCAGGCACACACAAACCCGCCATCTACACCAAAGAGCAGATCCTCGCCTACAGCAACGGCAACCCGTCGGAGGGCTTCGGCGAGCGGTACCGCATCTTCGACAACGACCGCAAGATCGCCCGACTCCCCGGCCCCCCTTTCCAGTTCATGGACCGGGTCACCGGATTGCGCGGCGAACCGTGGCAGATGGTCGCCGGCGCCATGGCCGAAGCCCAATACGAGATTCCCGCCGATGAATGGTACTTCAAAGCGGAGCGTCAACCGCTCATGCCCTTCTGCGTGCTATTGGAGGCGGCTCTGCAGCCCTGCGGATGGCTGGCAGCCTATGTGGGCTCGGCACTCAACAGCCCTACGGATATTTCTTTCCGCAATCTGGGGGCAACGCGGTTCAGCATCGCCCGGTCACACCGGACAGCGGTACCATTACCGCCACCGCCACCATGACCAAGGTCGCCACCAGCGGCGGCATGATCATCCAGGAGTTCGACTTCAGTGTCGCCGACGAAAAGGGAATCATCTACGAAGGTGACACCATGTTCGGCTTCTTCTCCCGTGAGGCTCTGGCCAACCAGGTGGGGGTCCGCGATGCAGTCATCTACCAGCCGACCGCTGAAGAGGAAAAGCGAGGGCGCAGCCTGTCTTATCCGTCAAACGCGCCTTTCCCGGACAAGATGCTGCGCATGATCGACCACATCGATCTCTTTGTCCCGGACGGAGGTCCGAAAGGGCTCGGCTATGTGAAAGGCATAAAAGAGGTGGACCCTGACGAGTGGTTCTTCAAGGCCCATTTTTACCAGGATCCTGTCACACCGGGCTCTCTGGGCTGGAATCGTTCCTCCAGCTCTTGAAGTTTGCTGCAGTAGAGCGCTGGGGCTGCAATGCAGGGGAAACCATTGCCGTCATTGCACTTGGGCAAAGGCATAAGTGGCTCTACCGGGGGCAGGTGGTTCCCGCAAACAGCAGGGTTACGGTCCACGCATGGATCACTGCAGTGGACGACGAAGAACGGAAACTGACCGCCGATGGTTTTCTCTCCGTAGACGGGAAAACCATTTATCAAATGAACGACTTTACTGTAAAACACGGGTAAAAACATGAGGTACTCAAAAGTACATATCGAGGCTTTGGGCTATGAACTTGCACCGGTGGTCATAACATCGTCCGAGCTTGAATCGCGTCTGGAGCCACTTTACAAGTCCCTTTTCCTGGCCCCCGGCCAGCTGCAGGCCTTGACCGGCATCCGCGAACGTCGCTGGTGGGAGCCCGGCTATCCATTGTCACAGGGAGCCATCGCAGCCGGGAAGAAGGCTCTGGATGCCAGCGGCATCGCACCGGCGGAGATTGGCGCCCTCATCTACACCGGCGTCTGCGGGAACAGTTCGAGCCTGCCACCGCCTGCCGCGTTGCGGCTGGTCTCGGCATCCAGGGCAATGCCGCTGTCTTCGACCTTTCCAACGCCTGTCTCGGAGTTCTTAATGGCATTCTGGATGTGGCGAACCGCATCGAGCTGGGGCAGATCAGGGCCGGGTTGGTTGTTTCCTGCGAAAGCGCCCGGGAAATAAACGAAATCATGATCGGACGGATGCTGGAAGAGAGGAACATGGAGCATTTCGCCGTTTCCCTCGCCACCCTGACCGGAGGATCGGGAGCGGTTGCCGTGTTGCTTACCGACGGCTCCTTTTCCGGCACCGGTCGGCGCCGCCTGGTGGGTGGGGCAACCCAGGCCGCCCCTGAACATCACCGCCTCTGCCTGTGGGGCATGGTGCCCGATGGCAAAGGTGGCTACAAGCAGACAATGAGCACCGACGGCGTTAACGTCATGAATTACGGCGTCGAACTGGGCCTGCGCACCTGGCAGGCATTCCTGAAGGAAGTTGCCTGGAAAAACGAGGACGTCGACCGGGTGGTCTGCCACCAGGTAGGTTCCGCCCACCAGAGCGCCATTTTGAAGACCCTCGGCATCGCCAGCGACAAGGATTTCACCACCTTCGAATACCTGGGCAACATGGGCACCGTCTCGCTGCCCCTGACCGCGGCCATTGCCGACGAGCGGGAGATGCTGGAGCCGGGAGAAAAGGTGGCCCTGCTGGGCATCGGCAGCGGGCTCAACTGTCTGATGCTTGGGGTGGAGTGGTAGACCAAACCCACCCCACAGTCCTTCTCCCCCCGGGAGAAGGTGGCCGGAGGCCGGATGAGGGGTGGCCGTTACCACCGACCTTTACCATCGCCCCCTCTCCCTAACCCTCTCCCACAAGGGAGAGGGAACTATAAGCAAAAGGCAATCTTTTAATGGCCATGGACATAACAAAACACTATCCCTTTACCGGCAACTACCTGGACCTGAATGGCCTGGCCTACCACTACCTTGACGAAGGAAGCGGCGACCCGGTGGTCATGGTCCACGGCAATCCCTCCTGGTCCTTTTACTACCGCAACCTGGTCCTTGCCCTCAGGGACCGCTACCGGTGCATTGTCCCCGATCACATGGGCTGCGGCTTTTCGGACAAACCGGACGATGACCGCTACGACTATACCCTTCCACGACGGGTTGACGACCTGGAGCGACTCCTTGATCACCTTCAACTAAGTAAGAACGTCACCCTGGTGGTCCACGACTGGGGCGGGATGATCGGCATGGCCTATGCCGTCCGCCACCCGGAGCGGATCAAAAGCTGGTAATCCTAAATACAGCAGCTTTCCATCTGCCCAAGGAGAAGCCGTTTCCCCTGGCCCTGAAAATCTGCGGGATACAATGCTTGGGACCCTGCTGGTCCGCGGTTTCAACGCCTTCAGTCTGGCCGCATCCTTTGTCGGCTGCAAACGGAACCCCATGAATGCCGAACTGCGGGAAGCCTATCGCTCCCCCTACAACAGCTGGCAGAACCGCATCGCCACCCTGCGCTTCGTTCAGGACATTCCCCTCACCCCCGGCGACCGCAACTATGACATGGTCAGCAGTGTCGAGTCTGGGCTGGACCAGTTCCGCAACCTGCCCATGTCCATCTTCTGGGGCGAAAAAGATTTTGTCTTCGATCGCTTTTTTCTCGCCGAATGGGAGCGTCGCTTCCCACAGGCCGAACTCCACCGCTATGCGACGGGGGACACTATATTCTTGAGGACATGAAAGAGGAAGTAATCCCCTTGATCTCAGAATTCCTAAGCCGAACCGAGCGAGGAACACCATGAGCAGAGCCGGTTTCGTCAATATCGCCGCACATCTCCCCGAAATGGCCAGCCGCCAGCCCGACACCCCAGCCATCATTTTCCCCAACAAGAATTGCTGCCTGACCTTCAGCGAATTGGACCGTCTGAGCGACCGCATCGCCTATGGCCTGGAAACCTACGGCATCGGCCGCGGCGTTCGAACCGTCCTGATGGTTACTCCTGGCCCCGACCTGTTTACCCTGACTTTTGCCCTTTTCAAGGTGGGGGCGGTACCGGTGCTGGTCGATCCGGGACTGGGGGTGAAGAACCTGAAAAAGTGCCTGGCCGATGCCGAGCCCCAAGCCTTCATCGGCATTCCCAAGGCCCATATGGCACGGAAAATCTTCGGCTGGGGAGAAGACACCCTGCGCACCTTCGTCACCGTCGGCCGGCGCCTGTTCTGGGAAGGAATCACCCTGGCGGAACTTGTCGCCGGCCAGGGGGAACGAGCTTTTCCCATGGCCCCGACCGACCGGGACGATATCGCCGCCATTCTTTTCACCAGCGGCAGTACCGGTTCCCCCAAAGGAGCAGTTTACACCCACGGCAACTTCGCCGCCCAGGTGGAGGCCCTGCGCCAGGTCTACGGCATCGAGCGGGGGAGATCGATCTGCCCACCTTCCCCCTGTTCGCCCTTTTTGCCCCTGCCCTGGGGATGACCGCCGTTATCCCGGAAATGAACTTTACCCGGCCCGGTTCGGTAAATCCGCGGAAGATCATCTCTGCCATAGAGAAATATCATGTTACGACAATGTTCGGGTCCCCCGCCCTCATTAACCGGGTCGGCCGCCATGGGGTGAAGAAGGGGAAGAGACTCCCCTCTCTGAGACGGGTCATCTCAGCCGGTGCCCCTGTGCCAGCGGCAGTAATGGAACGCTTTGCCGCCATGCTCAGGCCGGACGCCCAGATTTTCACCCCATACGGAGCAACGGAAGCCCTGCCGGTCTGCTCCATAGGCAGCGATGAAATCCTCGGCGAAACCCGGGCCATCACCGAGGCCGGTGGCGGAGTCTGCATCGGCAGTCCAGTGGAAGGCATAAGGCTGGAAGTGATCGAGATCAGCGACACTCCCATTGATCAATGGGATGATGCCCTGCGCGCCCCCATCGGCAAGATCGGCGAGATTGTCGTTCAGGGAGAACAGGTAACGCGACGCTACCATAACCATCCCGAAGCAGACCTGCTTTCCAAGATAAAGGACCCGGCAACCGGCGGCTTTTTCCATCGCATGGGCGACCTGGGGGGAGAGACGAACAGGGGCGGATCTGGTTCTGTGGCCGCAAATCCCATCGGGTGGTAACCCCTGAGGAAACCCTCTTCACCATTCCCTGCGAGGCAGTCTTCAACACCCATCCCTCCGTCTTCCGCACAGCCCTGGTGGGAGTCGGAGAAAAGGGAAAGCAGCTGCCGGTTCTCTGCGTGGAGCTGGAAAAAGGAATCAGGGCCAATAAGGAGAAGGTGCGACAGGAGCTGATGGACCTGGCCAAGGCCCACATCCATACCCAGGGAATCAGCACCATCCTCTTTCACCCGGCCTTTCCGGTGGATATCCGCCATAATGCAAAGATATTCAGGGAAAAGCTTGCCGTCTGGGCAGCACGGAGCCTTAAATGAAAGCCCTTGTTACCGGCGGTGGCGGGTTTCTCGGCAACGCCATTGTCCGGCTGCTTATGGCCAGGGGCGATGACGTACGCAGCTTCTCCCGCAGTGAATACCCGGAGCTTGCGCAACTGGGGGTGGAACAGGTTCAGGGGGATCTGGCCGATACCGAGAGGATGACTACCGCCGCTGCCGGATGCGACGTTGTCTTCCACGTGGCAGCCAAGGCGGGTATCTGGGGCGATCATGCCGACTACCACCGGGCCAACGTTACCGGCACGGAAAACGTCCTGGCCGCCTGCCGAAAGCAGGCCATCAAGCGCCTCGTCTATACCGGTTCACCCAGCGTGGTCTTTGATGGACGGGATGTGGAAGGGAGCGACGAATCCCTACCCTACCTGGAACATTACGAAGCACACTATCCACAGACCAAGGCCCTTGCAGAGCAGCTGGTGCTGGCGGCTAACAGTCCTTCCCTTGCCACCGTCTCTTTGCGTCCCCACCTGATCTGGGCCCCGGCGACAATCAACTGGTACCGCGGATCATCGCCCGCGCCAAAGCAGGCAAGCTGCGCCGCATCGGCAACCGCCCCTGCCTGGTGGACACAGTTTATGTGGACAATGCTGCACAGGCCCATCTGCTCGCCGCCGACCGCCTCACATACGACAGCCCCATAGGGGGCAAGTCCTATTTCATTTCCAACGGCCAGCCGATCCCCCTCTGGGAGATGGTCAATGCCATCCTCGACGCCGCTGGACTGCCGCCGGTGACGCGCACTATCCCGCCACAGGCCGCCTATGCCATAGGCGCGCTCTGCGAGCAACTATGGAAATTCCTCCCCCTGAAAGGCGAGCCCCCCATGACCCGCTTTGTCGCCAAAGAGCTTTCCACCGCCCACTGGTTCGACATTTCCGCCGCCCGTCGTGATCTGGGTTATCAGCCGGAAATAAGTATTGCCGAAGGCTGAAACGCCTGAAAACCTGGCTCTCCGAAAGGGAGGCGTAAGATCCATGCCCCTTGCCCACGGAGAAGTGCATGTCCATTTTTATTCCCTGGATGTTGAAAGTGCGGAACTGCAGCGACTTGAGCAGCTGTTGTCTGCCGATGAGCTGGCACGGGCAAAACGGACCCTCAACCGGACGGTACGAAACAGGTTCATAGCCGGACGGGGGATTCTCCGCCGCATCCTCGCCCGATATCTGGAGAAAGAACCGGAGTGTGTGGTCTTTGCCGAAGGGGAACAGGGCAAACCGTATCTGGCTGACCGGGCGGAGCATCAAAAGCTCCGTTTCAACCTGACCCATAAGCATGAGCGGGCTGCTCTTGCCGTCAGCGGAGGCTCTGAGCTGGGAATAGACCTGGAAGAGTTGCGGGAGACCATTCCCTTTTGCAGGATGGCGGAACGTTTTTTTCTCTCAAAGGAAAGCGAGGAACTGTTGAGCCTGCCCCCTGAACAGCAGCTGGCTGCTTTTTACCGCTGCTGGACCAGGAAAGAGGCCTATCTGAAAGGACTCGGCACCGGCCTGACCCGCCCGGCGAACAGCTTCGGCGTTTCTCTCCTTCCAGGCCAGCCACCAATCCTCGACGATCTACAGTATCCAGAGCTTGGCCGAAAATGGACTCTCCATGACATCAGCGTTCCGGTGGGCTACTGCGCAGCCCTGGCCATAGAAGGGGAGCCTACTGCTTTAACCTGCTTTCCCTGGACCTGACATTCCTATTTCCCCGGGTCACACGGTGTCCCATGAGGTCGATCTCCAGATCAAGTATTCGCATCAGGCTCCTCATTTAAGTGCTCTTAAAATCTATCACATGGCTTTACAAAGCAAGATCTCTCGGAAGACCGCCCGATGCAGCTGTTCAATTAGGATTAAAGTTGGAAATAAAACAACCGATAAAGGTTCTAGCGAGTTGTCTTTTAAAACAATGAATTCTTTGCGGAGGTCACATGTCGGAAATAGTCCCCATTTCCCAAGCAGAGCAGAAAAAAAATGAAATCATCCAAATGGTAACATTTGCTTTAGAGCGGGAAGAGTATGGAGTGGAAGTTCTGAGCGTCCGTGAGATCATTCGCATGCCCGAGCTGACCAAGATGCCCAATGCTCCCCATTATGTGGAAGGGGTTATCAACCTGAGGGGCACGGTCATCCCGGTCATATCGCTGCGGAAGCGGTTCAATCTGGATGACCATGACCATGACCGCAACTCACGTATTCTGGTCATGGAACTCAGGGGAGGCAATCTCACCGGTTTCATAGTCGATTCAGTGGCCGAAGTGATCCGCATTCAGAAGAGCTCGATTCAGCCTGCGCCGGACGTGGCTCACCAGGATGGCATGCAGGATTGCATCACCGGCATCCTCGATCACAACAACCGGCTGCTGATACTCCTGGACCTGAACCTGCTCTTTGCCGACGAAGAACATGAAGAGCTGTTGGCCGTGATGTAATCCAGATAAAAAGATCAGGTTGGCCGTGTTGACTCTCCATGGGAACCATGATAGAGGTGGGACCATGGACGAGCAGCAAAAAGAAATTCCCTTTGGCGACCGCATCATCATGCATGTGGATATGAACGCCTTTTTCGCCTCGGTGGAACAGCAGAACGACCCTCGCCTCCGGGGTAAACCGGTGGCGGTGGTCGGCTCATCCAAAAGAACCATCGTCACCACCTGCTCCTATGAAGCCCGTGCTTTTGGCGTGAAAACCGGCATGGCGCTCTGGGAGGCAAAGCGCTGCTGTCCGAATCTGATTCTGGTGGTAGGAAAAAACAGGGAGTATACCCGTATTTCCTCCCTGATCATGAAGCTCATGTATGACTTTACGCCGCTGGTGGAAACCTTTTCCATCGACGAAGCCTTCCTGGACATCTCCGGTTCACTCTCCCTGTTCGGCACTCCGGAAAATATCGCTTCCCTGCTTAAAGCCCGCATTGGGGACCAATTCGGCCTTACCTGTTCCATCGGCATTGCTCCGAACAAGCTTCTGGCCAAGCTTGCCTCCGACATGCAGAAACCGGACGGGCTGACCGTGATCAAGCCTGCCGAAGTGGCCCTGACCATGGATCGAACCCCGATCAGGGATATGTGCGGCATCGGCAAAAAGACCGAAAAACGCCTGACCATGCTCGGCATTCGCACCTGCGGAGACCTTGGACGATTTTCGGTCAAGCTGCTCAGGCAGAAATTCGGCATGGTGGGGGAAGCTCTGCACCGCATGGGGCTGGGAATCGATGACTCGCCGGTGGTTCCCCAGGAAGAGTCCGACCTGGTCAAATCTGTGGGGCACAGCATGACCCTGGAGAAGGATCTGGAGAAAAGGGAGGATATCCTCAGGTATCTCCTGCAGCTTGCCGAAATGGTCGGCAGAAGGATGCGGCGCTATGGGGTTGCCGGAAAAACAGTCTGTCTCTCCGTACGCTATGCGGATTTCTTTACCAATTTTTCCCGGCAATTGACACTGCCGGAATATACCAACCTGAGCGCAGAAATATACCGGGGGGCGGTGACCCTTTTGGACAGTGTCGAACTGACCCAGCCGATACGCCTCCTGGGGGTAAAACTTTCCAACCTGCGCCATCAGGACGAGCAGCTTCCCCTGTTTGAAGGTGAACGGAAAAAAGCCCATCTGGCCAAGGCCATGGACGAAGTAAACAGCCGCTTCGGGGAGTTTTCCGTCACCTACGGCACCCTCCTAACCGTTGATGAAAAAAGAGGATCATTCGTTATCTCGCCGGCCTGGCGGCCACAGGGGATCAGGAAGGTGGACGTGGAATAGCTGCTGGTAGGGCTCCTGCAACATGAAAACTTTTTTCATAACAGAGCGACAAAAAGTGTCAAGTTTGGGCTGAAATCGCCGATAAGCAGATCATCTTTCTTTTAGAGAAAAATTCCCTGTGTCGCACTTCCCATACATTTAACCAAGGCCCATCAGGGTTCTGACCACCCTCCTCCACCAGATCCGATTGTTTTGGCCCTATCCGGAAACATCACGGGAAACCATTGAAATTTGAAGGCGGGATACTGTTCTGCCATTGTCAGCCGCAGCATTGGGTATGGTGCTTGCAGAACTGGGAGTCTCCATGAAAATATATAACTCGTTCAAATCATAAGAAAAGTCCACGTCCCGCTCACCATAATGGTCGTGCCGCATTCCAGGGGCTGCTCCCGCAGCATCAGGATACCGTTCATTGTGGCCGTCCTTTGCTGCTGCATGTCCGTCGTCGGCGGTGTATACACGTATCCCTGACCATCGAGGCATTCAACTACCAGCAACTGAAAAAGCGATATGCCGGTATTTCCAGTGAAGTCTCGGAAATGCGCTCGACGATGATCTCCCTCAAGGAATCGGAAGCTCAACTCAAGCAGCTTGTTTCCCTTGGCTCACGCAGCAAAATCCTGAAGAATCTCGACACTTCCGAAAGCGGTTCCATAGATATCGAGGAACTGAAGAGCCAGGTTGCAAAATCCATGGATACGGTCAAGGAAATCAAATCATACCTGCGCAAGGAACGTGTCACGGACCTGGCAACACCCCAGGGATGGCCTGCTTCCGGGCGCGTCAGCTCGCTTTTCGGCAACCGTGAGCATCCCCTTTATGGAATAAGGAAATTCCACTCCGGAGTGGATATTTCCCTTCCCACCGGCACCCCGCTTCATGCCACCGCCGATGGTGTCGTCAGTTTTTCGGGCAGGGCCGCCAACAACGGCAACATCACCGTCGTCGAACATGGTTTGGGATACAGCACCATCTACGCCCATAACTCGAGAAACCTGGCCCGTGCCGGGCAGACGGTAAAGCGGGGAGAAGTCATCGCCTATGCCGGGTCAACCGGCGCTTCCACCGGCCCCCATGTCCACTACGAGATCTGGAAAAACGGCCAGAGCATCGATCCCATGCCATTTCTGAAGCGCAACTGAATTTCATGAAGCCCCTGCATCAACGAAAGGAGCAAATACATGTTCAGCAAGAAACACTCTAAACTGGAAGTGGTCATCGGCGCCGAAACCGTCATCAAGGGAGAAATCTCCTCCAAAGGAACGGTGAGGATCGATGGCAGACTTGAGGGGGACATCACTGCAGATTGCGTTATCATCGGCGATTCTGGCTCGATTGTCGGAGATGTGGCAGCCAAGACCTTTATCGCAGGAGGCAAGCTTCACGGCAACGTCCGCTCCAGTGAAAGCGTTGAAATACTCCCCCGCGGGGAAATAAACGGCGACATCATGACAGCGAGACTTTCGGTCGCCGAAGGGGCAATGTTCGAGGGCCATTCCATGATGCAGAAGAATCACAATCTTGAGTACAAGCCGGTGGAAGTAATCCAGTAAAATGGGATACTGATGATTCGACGGAGTTGAGATGACAGAAGATCCTTCGCCAGGACAGGGACTCCCCCCCAAGCTGCCCAGTATCTGGGCTGTTGGTGGCGGCAAGGGGGGAGTCGGAAAGTCCGTGATCGCCACCAATCTCGGTGTGGCCGTGGCACGAATGGGTCTGCACTGTGTGCTGGTAGATGCGGACCTTGGCGGCGCGAATCTGCACACCATGCTGGGAGTATCGGCTCCAAAGGCAAGTCTTGCCAGCATCTTCAACCACGAATCCGCATCGCTCAGCGACATTCTCACCCCCACCGGCGTTCCCAACCTTCACCTTATCAGCGGGGCACAGGCGCTGCTGGATATGGCCAACCCCAAGCACACACAGAAGCTCAAACTGATCCGCCAGCTAATATCCATGGATGCCGACGTGATCGTATTGGATTTAAGCGCCGGGTCATCTTTCAATGTGCTCGATTTCTTCAATACCGCCCATGACCCCATCATGGTCGTTGTCCCCACCCCCACATCCATAGAAAATGCCTACCATTTCCTCAATGCTGCTCTCCACCGCCGTTTCATGCAGGCTGTGGCAAAAGCCGAAGTGACCGAACTGGCAAGAAAGGCCCTTGCGGACAAAAATGCCCACGGCCTCCGTTCGCCCCGTGAATTGTTGCGTTATCTCTGCCAGGAGCATCCCGATGCCGGATCGACCATAGGCAGCATAATGGCCAGCCTGCGTCCCAAACTCATTGTCAATCAGGTACGCCGCGAGGAAGACATGCAGCTGGGTGATCAGATTGGCGATGCCTGCCGTGATTTCTATGGCGTGAGACTGGAAAATCTGGGGGGGCTCCGCAATGATGATCGGGTAATTTCCTCGATACTAGCCAGAAAGCCTCTGCAGTCGTCCCAGCCCGGCTGCCAGTTCTCCACGACCATAGAGGGGATGGCCATGCGACTTGTTAACCATGACAGGGAGGGCGCAGCATGAATGAATCGTACGAAATCCTGGGCCTGAATTCAGGTGCGGACCGCTCTGAGGTCAGACGTGCTTATCAGCGGCTCAGGGATCTTTATTCACAGGACTCTCTGGCAATTTACTCACTGGTAAATGAATCGGAAAGGAAAGGCCGACTGGAACAGATAGAATCTGCCTATCAGGGCATCCTGACCTTTCTGCGGCAGCGAAAGGATAAAGAGGAGAATGATTCCGTCGAGGATTCTCCATCAGCCTCCATGCCAGACCCTGAGGTGGCTACCGGGGCCTACCTTCGCTGGGCGCGGGAACAGGCAGGACTTTCCATAAGACAGCTGGCGGATCGGACCAAAATAAGCTCAGGCAAGCTGGAAGATATTGAATCAGAGCGGATCGACCACCTCCCCCCTCCGGTCTACCTGCGTGGCTTTGTCTTTGAATTTGCCCGCAGTCTGGGCCTTGCCAATGCCTTTCAGCTTTCGGAATTATACCTGCGGCGAGTATCTGCAGATCCGCGCGACTAAGGCTGCTGCCTTGCCTTGCCTTGCCTTTCCTTGTTCTTTGCCCTTACCTCTCCATCCTGAACGAAAAATAGCCCCCGGTTTCCCGGGAGCTATTTCGTTTTCATTGTATGACGCGCTGCTTATCAGAACCTATCCCATAACGAATACCCTATTTACATGGCAGATATTCAGCTTACCAGGACTCCCGTCCATGGCATGAGTTGGCACAGGTACGCGCCGATGGATTCCACCCTATGGTGCTGACCACATTTTTGACACCATTGCTGTGGTTTGCCGAATTTACTGTTGTGGCGCTGTAACCGGCGCCATGACAGGTGGAGCACGAACGGCTGCGATGTTTTGAATGTTTCCCGTTCGCCGGAGGAAGGGCATGGCAGCTGCCGCAAACAGGCGCAGGAGCAGGCGTCGGTGCCGGAGTTATGGTTGCCAGTGCATCGGCGATACCCTGAACCTGGCTGGAACTCAGTGAAGAGAGCGTTCCCATGCCGCCTGCATTGTTATTGATCGCGGTCTGGATACGGGCAGCAGTTGACCCTGCCTTGCCGGAGCTTGCCAATGGGCCATGACAGCCGGCACAATTGCCGGCATAGAGAGCAGGACCATCTATGGCTGGTGTCGGTACAGGTGTCGGTACAGGTGTCGGTACAGGTGTCGGTGCAGGTGTCGGAGCTGGAGTCGGTGTTGGGGTAGGTGTTGGTGTTGGGGCGACGGCAGCAAGTACATCAACAATGGCCTGTAGTTGCGCGGTGCTCAATGAGGAGAGCGTGCCCATTCCAGCAATGTTGTTGCTGATGGCTGACTGGAGACGAGTCATGGTCGTTCCCTTTTTGCCTGAGCTTGCCAGCACGCCATGGCAGCCGGCGCAGTTGCCGGCATAGAGGGCGGCGCATCAATCGGTGTTGCAGGTGTCGGCACCGGCGTTGGCGCAGGTGTCGTTGGTGCCGGAGCCGGTGTGGGTGTGGATGCAGCTGTAGCAAGAGCATCGACAATAGCCTGTTTCTCCGTGACAGTCAGCGATGACAGGCTGCCCATCCCGCCTATGCCGGAATTGATGGAGGAATCAAGCCTGGTAAGGGTCATTCCCTTTTTGGTCGAGGTGGCCAGGGCTCCATGACAGCCGGCGCAGTTGCCGGCGTAAAGGGCCGGGCCATCAACAGTGACGGGTGGCGCAGTGCCTGGCGCCGGACTTGGTGCCGGTGTTGGATCGGGTGTGCCGGTCGGCGGCGATGACGGTGCAGTTGCAAGGGCCATGGCAATAGCCTGTACCTGTTCCGGTGTCAACGTTGACAGGGAACCCATACCCCCTATTTGCGCGTTAATCGCCGATTGAATGCGAGCCACTGATGCCCCTGGCTTTGTGGAAGAGGCCAATGGGCCATGGCAGTCGGCACAGTGGCTAGCGTAGAGCCTGCCCCGTCCAGTGATGGCTGAGTCTGGGCTGGAGAAACTGCGGGAAGATTGCCGGCGGTAAAAGTACCGTTCATCATGTTGGCAATGGGCGCAGTGAAAATGGCGCCCCCCGTTGCACGGTTGGTGACGGTGACCGTTTCCCCGGCGGTCTCTATTTTTACTCCGTCGAGCATGGCGTCCAGGCCGGTGTGATTGGCAACAAATGGACCGGACAGGGGATCGACAGTCACCCCATAGGCGTCCAAGAGCGGTTTCAGTTGGGAGGTCACCTGTGAGATAGACGACTGCAAACCGCTGGAAATGCGTATCTTCGACTCTTTGCTGGAGTTGTAGAGGGTCTCCGGATCGGTCACGCCGGCTGCATTGGCAACAATAAGATGGGAAAGAGGATTGATATTGGCGGTACCGGGAGCACTTGCGAAAGAAACAAGAGATTGGGAGCCGTTGGCGTCGGAGGTCCACTGCACTTTGACGATGAATGGGGCCGTAAGGCGGATACATTGATAACATACGAACCATCTTTGCCCGTTGGGGCCGATAGTTCTTTGGGAGTTGCAGCTGAGTCTTTCAGATAGACCTGGCCGGCGATAGGCAAACCTGTTGCGGCGATGCCGGATACGGTGGGTGGGGCTGCTGTTCCCTTTGAACCGCCACAGCCTGACAACATCATCGTTGCGGCTGTGGTGCCGATCAGAATCAACCGAGTAAATAATTGGTGCATTCACTTCTCCTTTGCTGTTGTTGCTTCCTTAAAGCCGCCTTTGGTACGAGGTGGTTTTTGGGATTTCGGGTTACGCGCGCTGGCCGAAAGATCCCGTGTTGGTGGTAGTTCAGGGGATTGTCGAACTAAATTGCAGGTATAAAAAAAGCCGGGCCCCGAATATCTGTGATATTTCGGCGACCCGGCTATCTTCGTGAGATCCTGTAGGCTTTCCGTCCCACCCTCGCGGATGGTTTAGTATTTTCGTCTATCTGAACCTGCGTTTTTTTCGTACTGTGGCAATAAAAAGCCCTGTTTTTCTATCAAGGAACATTCCTGGAAGGGCATAGTGTGGTTCCATTGCTCATTAAAGCGGCTGATATTGCTTTCAACAAGGGGGATATTAAAGAATATGTAGCCCCTCCATGCATGGTTGAATGGCCATCATTCCAATGGGGTCAAAAACCACAATGGCCCCTCGTGTCATTGGCTAATCGAATATATCGCGGTACACCTTTACCGTATGTGACCGCTATCACCGGATAAGGAGTCAGTTGGTGTTCCCGGTTTTACGCGCTCGTACTGCTGGGTGAAGATAAGCTGCCCCAGTGGAGCAGTAAAGATGATGCCGATGAACAGAGCCACTGCACCGGCGAAAAATATCACATTCCCCACCAGATACGCCAGCAGCCAGTTGGCGAAATCAGCCTGGATGGTTTCGAAACACCATTTGTAAGCATCCGTGATATTTGCCCCCTTGTCGATGATCAGGAAAGCGCCGGGAAAAACGACGAAGCCCACGGCAATGGAGCAATACTGCCAAAGAACGGCACGGCGTTTAGGACAAAGCCGATAATGACGTTGATGAGGATATAGAGGAAAAGGTTGGGAAAGCAGTCCCAGGCATTGAAAAGATCCCCCACCTGAGCGGTCCCCTCCCTCCGCGACACCTTGATGACGGACCGCACATAACCGGCGATGAAACCCACGTTGGCGATGGGAATCCAGACCACCAGCATAAAAACCAGCGTCAACAGTACCAGGTCCGCCAGGTTGTTCTTCCAGATTTCCACCCCATTGCCAAAGACGGCACCAAAGTCTGACCGGCAGGCGGTTCCCGTGCGCCGGACATCGCCGATCATGGAACCGCAATGTTTGCACTTGACGGCGCCGTCGAGGATTTCTTCTTTGCAGTAGGGGCATTGCATGCATTGACTCCTTTCAAGAAAAGATCATTTAGACTCCTATTGCAGCAACCTTCACCATTCCCTCCCGATAATCAATTTAATTTATCCCCTGACAAGTCTATCACCTGATCCGTTATTTCAGTGAACGAAACATCATGCTGATGAGGAAGAGTTGATCATACCAATGCTCCGTCACCTCTTCCTTGCCGTGATCTATGGCACGGAAGGCCTGGGCGAGATTTGAGCGCCGGGAGGCATCCAGATTGGACGTCGGCTCATCGAAAAAGGCTACGCGGGCGCCGATCGTCTGCAACAAGGCCAGACGCAGGGCCACCACAGCGCTCATCACCTGTCCTCCGGATAACTGATCGTCCGTACGCTCACGGATGGTGCCATCAGCCATGTCTCGCAGCACAATCTGGTAATTGTCCCCCCAGTAAAGCTCTTCATCGGATTCGGCAATGGTCCGATAGATACTGTCGGCGCGGAGGCTGATCTCCTCGCGGAAACGCTCGGAAAGCTGCGCAGAAACATTTTTGAAGACTTTATTGCGGAGGAATTTTACCAGTTCATCCTTCTTCTTGAGCTCCTTCATCTCAGCCTGCTTTTGCTTTATCTCATCCTGGACCTTCTCAAGCTCCGCAATTTCAGCAGTCAGTCTCTTCATATTCTGAGCAAGGTTCTTCAGACTCTCCCGCAGAGTTGCCTCACCGGCCTGAAATTCCTCCTTCTTCTTCTGTGCCTCTGCATGCGCCTCGACTGAATATGCCGCTTCCAATTCAGCGAGCTTTTTCTCTTTAACCTCTTTGTCTTTTGCCAGATCCTCCAAGCGCTTCACATATTTCCCCAGGATCTCCTGCCGCTTTGGCAGATCCAGAGCCAGCGGTTCGGCCTGCAGGAACCGTTCATGGTCCTGTTGGGTCTGTTTTTTTACATCCTCACATCCGCTGATAGCACCTTCCACATCTGCATACGCGGCAAGCATTGTCAATGTATCCTGTTTCGCTTTGCCTGCCTCTGTTGCAGTTTTACGATGAAGGCCAGCCGACTTCCTTCTGTCGACTATTCGCAGTTCATCTGCGACATACTCCTTCTTACGTTTCTCCAACTCCTCCGATAGTGCATCCAGCCGCGCTTTTTCTGCGTTGATGACCATCATCGGCTCATCCAGGGAAGTCTGCATCTTGGCAAGGGTGAGATTAACCGACTCGGCAAGGTCGTGGCAGCCCTGCTCCCAATGCTCAAGGGCTTGAAGCTGTTCGGCAGCAGTACCGGAAAAATCTGCTGCAACCAATCGTTCCCCCTCTTTACGGCACTGCTCGACTCCATGGGCGTCTATCCAGCGTCCGAAGGCTGTGAGCACAGAGACACTATCCAGCTGTTTTACACGCTCAACCCGCTCTTTCTCCCGTTCGCGCCGCTCCCGCTCCAGGTTCTCGATCTCGTTCCGCAACAGGCGGAATTTCTCCACCTCCTTACCGGCAGCCTCTGCATCCGCGATTTTCTTTTCCACTGCGGCAATTGTATGGGCATGGGCCTCGATCATGGCATCCAACTGCCGCTTCTTGCCGGCAAATACATCAAGAGATGCTTTTCCGCCGAGATTACTGCACTCCTCCTGAAAGAAAGGGCATAAGCCTTCTGCCAGCTTTTGCTCTCCCTCGATGATACCGGCTCTAGTGCCTTCCAGTTTTGCCTTAGCCGCCTGAGCTTCCTCACGCTCCCTGCGCAAGGTCTCCAGGTGCCTGCCTTCTCTTTCCAGTCTTGCTCAGCAAGGAGAAGCGCCCTCTTCTCGTGCACCAGCCCGTCGATCTCCGCGAGCCTGCCCAATGTCACTCTCAGATAGGGTGACAGAGTTGGAACCTGATGCAGGGAAAGCTCTCGGAAGCCTGAAGCTACTTCCAGATGTCGCGCAATGGCAGCCTGCTGCTTTTTCTCCCGATCCTGTAACGCTAAAGAAGTCTGTTTCAGCTCCTCTTCCTGCTTTTTAAGAGCCTCCCTTCCCTCTTTCAGGGTTTTCTCCTGGGAAGCCGCTTCCTTATCCTCATGATCGGCCGCCTGAATAGCCGAGGCCTGCTTGTTTCCCAGCTCGGCTATTTCTTTTTCAAGAGCCTGTTTTGCCTTCTCCTGCTCTCGCAGGTCGATCAGCCTTTTTCCCGCCGCCTCGAAGCGTTCTTTTCCGGGTTTTGCTTCCGCTACTATCCGTGCAGCATTTTCCGCCTGCTCCACCTGAGTCTTTTGGTTTGCAACATGCTCGTTCCCAGAGGAGATACTTTGGACAACCTGAGCCAACTCATTGCGTACACCATCAAGACTGGTCTTCTGCTCTTCCATTTTCTGCAACTGCTCATTGATCAATGCAAGAGACGCCGTTGTGCTTTGCAACTCCGCTGTTTTCCTGCTCTGCTCCTCATTCAGACTTGTAAGTTCCTTCTGCCGTTCAGGGAGTACTGCAACACGCTCCTCTTTTCCGGCAATCTCGCCCTCAAGTGCACCGATCTTTGTCTTGATGATGCTACCCAGTTCTTTTGTTCCCTCAAAGGTCTTCCGCCACGAATCTATCCCCAGGATCTCGTCGAATGCCTCTTTCCGCTTGCTTTGCTGCTTCAGAACGAACGGCCCGAGAAACTCATTCTGAAATGGCCCGATCACCAGTTTGAATTGATCGGCCAAGGACCGCCCGACGGCAAGGCCCAGTAGCTCCTTTATCCTGGCCTCCGTCTCCTCCATATTGGCGTGGTCTTCGATCTCGAATTCACCGCCGGTTTCCTTGGCAAGTCTCCAATTGGCAGGGGTTCCCACCGTGCGGCTCACCCGATAGGTCTCGCCATTGTCGGTGGTGAAGGTAACAGTTATTTCCCCCTTTTTGGCGCCGATAGTCAGGAAACGGTCCACATTGGAAACGAAATCGCGGGCATCGACGCCGAACATGGCGTAGCCGATTGCCTCGAAGATGGTGCTCTTGCCGATGCCGTTTGGCCCGGAGAGGACATTTATTCCGGGCGAGAAATTTATCTCACTGTCTCGGTGGGATTTTATGTTTTTCAGATGAATGGAGATGATTTGCATTTTTGAAACCTGTTCACCACGAAGGCACGAAGAAAGGCTTGATTTATAAGATTCGCTGTGAAGTTAATGCACAAATTTATTTAGGTTTTGACCGGTCATGCTGGTTCATCAAGTCTTCGTGATCTTCGTGTCTTCGTGGTAATTTATTGGCTTGTTCAGATGTTCATCATGAACAGGAAGAAAGCTGATCTTATATCACTGTACCATTCTGAAACCTGTTCACCACGAAGGCACGAAGAAGACCTTGATTTGTGAGATTCTGTGTGAATGTTGGTTCTTCGTGACCTTCGTGTCTTCGTGGTAATTCGTTTTATCAGCTTTCTTCACCTGTTCACCATAAACAAGAAAAAAACTGATCTTATATCACAGTACCATTCTTTTGATTCCATCTTTGAGAAGCACTGCGTTGAAATTAATCAGAAGGCCTGTTTTGAGGCTGATAGTTTCAAATAAGTGAGGATTTGTGCCTCATGGATCGGCAATAGTTTTTCGACGCATTTCAACTCCAGCAGGATTTCTCCGCCGGCAACAATATCGATCCGATAGCCACATTCCAAATGCTTGCCTTTGTACGTTACAGGCAAATGCTTCTGGCGCTCGTATTGTATTTGACGTAGCCGCATTTCATGGCAAAGGCACTCTTCATAGGCTGATTCCAGAAGCCCCGGTCCCAGGTTGCGATGGACCTCAATAGCCGCAGCAATGACTTGAGCAGAAATATATTCAAATTTCATGTCGTCCTTTCCTCACCACGAAGACACGAAGAAAAAACATGATTATGCCTTTTTACACTATTTTCCACAGCAAGTTTCCCGCAGGGAAGGTAAATTTATTTCGCTTTATGCATAGGCGAGATGGAATTGTGCCGTTCTTCGTGCCCTTCGTGTCTTCGTGGTATACATGTGGCTGACAATGCACCAAAATCAGGACACCAGCTTTTAATTCCGAGGGAAATTGCTTTTGGTTCTTCAGCTGTTCCTCGTGTCCTTCGTGCCTTCGTGGTGACCAGAAAGAAGGTCCAGAAGCTCTTCCCCCTCAATGTCCCCTTTCAACACATGGTCGCGGATAGTCAGCGCAACGCTCACCAGTTCTGCCTCTTTCCCCTTCCAGTCGCTGTTCGTCCCGATCAGCTCCCGCAGCACGTCCCGCTCGATGTCGGCCAAATTCCGGTGTTCCTTCTCCTCAAAGCCGCTGCCGGTGACCAGGGAAAGGTGGTTCTTGATCTCGCAGTGCAGTGGGTCTACAAATTCTTCCAACAGCCGCCGTAACCGCTCACGCCCCAGTTCAAATGGATGGAAACGCACTCGTCCAGTCACCTTCAACTGAATCAGCGGCTTCTCGCCAACATTATGGAGCTTGTCGGCAAGCTCTTTCTTGAGGGTCTCCATGGCATGTTCGACATCATCAGCTCCATCAACGCTCACCGTTACCGATTGCATGGGACGAGGTGCGGTGGTGCGGAATTCGGGGATATACTTGCCATCCTCCACTTTGACCGTCCAATACCCTTTGTCATATCCTTCTTCGCCAAAGTTGACCCGCTCGGGTGAGCCGGGGTTGAAGGCATAGGGGCGGCCGTCTGGGGTGGACACAGTGTAGAATTTATGCCCATGGCCCAGCGCCACGTAATCGAAGCAATCCGCAAGGGGCAGGGCTTCTTCAGGCTTGATGTTGCCGATTTCCACAGGCGAATAGGTCCAGATACCCACATGGAAGAGAAGGATATTGTTCCTGGTTGTCACCGCCTCACAAATACGCGGCACATGGAACCCGCCTGTGCGCCTATATAGCCGAGGCCATAAATGTTGACTCCGTCGATTTCAATGCGGCCCCCGCTGCCGGTCTCTTCGTCAAAGAGATCGAACCGGTAGCCGCCGCTCTCGGTTCGGGTTGGGCGAAGGAGCTTGATGTAGCCCATCTGGGAGAGCGCCTCCATCCAGGAAATGCTGTCCCGGCGGTGAATCCAGTCATGGTTGCCTTCTACGGCGATGCAGGGGATACCCGCATCCTTCAGCGGTTGTAGGATTTCGATTGTTTTGGCGAAGGTCTTGGGGAGGATTTGGCCGGTGTGGAATAGGTCGCCGGAGATTAGGATAAATCGTGCCTTCTCGGCAATGACATCGGAAACGATACTGCCAAGTGTACGGAAGAAATCATCATAGCGGGTAATTTTGCCGTCGGAGGTGCGGTAGGTTTTGCCGAGGTGGATGTCGGCGGTGTGAATAAAACTGATCATTCAATTAACGTCCGCATTAAAGTTAACATTGTAATGACGCAACACTTCTCCATAAGGGCCAGCGGCAGAGTGATTATTAACGATACACTTCCCGGCGGTGGCCTATCCTGACAACCAGGACAGTCAAAATTTCCTGCTCAATTCGATATATGATTCGATAATCGCTTACTCTCACACGATACAGACCGTTGCTGTTCTTGAGCTTTTTTACTCCCGGCGGCAGCGGATCGTCTACCAGTCCAAGGATGCAGGCATCCAGCCGTTTCAGCATTGGTTTGGGGACAGCTGATAAATCCCTGACAGCGCCTTGGTCAACTCAATCCGGTAGGTCATTTAAGCCCCAGCTCACGGCGCAAATCCTGATATGAAAATCGCTCGTCGGATTCTGCCAGGGCCGCCTTAGCTGCTTCAACGTCTAACCGATCTTCCATCTCTTCGAGCAGTTCCAGGTCTTCCACCGGTATGATCGCCACCAGTTTTTTCCCGCGCCGGGTCAGGACAAACCGCTCCTTGCCGAATGATGCCCGGTTGATGACATCTGCGAAGTCGTTGCGGGCCTCTGCAGTTGATATTTTGGTCATGATCACGTCCTCCATTTGTACAAATAGTACGTTGCGGACAATAAAAGGTCAAGACGGTATTGTGCCTGAATGCTGTTGGTTGCCAATTTTCTGGACGGTGAGGAGTTCTGTCTATGTTGCCTGGAGAAAGCTGAACCCTTCAACATCTTTTAGGAAAAGATGGGGGATTGAGCTTGTCAGGGGAATGCTTTTAAAAAAATTTTCCTTTTTCAAAAGGCTGACCCCTCTTTTTTCTCTCAACCGATCTTCCCCTCGCCAAGTTAATAGACATAAAAGGGCCCCGATAGCTGCCGTTATCGAGGCCTTATGGTTAACCCGATCTTATGAATCCGGAAGCTGCTAGCGGTCTTTGTTTCTCTGCCTTTTGCGGGGCAGGGCTCGGTGAAGGAACTTGCTGAACACCAGGATGAGGCTGTTGGTGGCAAGAATGGCGGCAAAGAGAGCGACAATGACAATCCAGAAGGAAAAGGCAAGAATGTAACTGGTACGGAAGCCTGCGACTCTGCCGAAGACCGTTGCCAAGCCCAACAAGAACAGGCCGAACCACAAGAGGACTGAGGCAACAAGCTTGAAATAGTCGAGGCTTCCGCTGCTCTGCCCATAGACGGTACTGCCACAATGGGGGCAGATGGCGCTTCGACCGGCGCCAAGGAAGAGCATGGCCATGATACGCGGAGGCAATATATGGTTGCAGCAGGGACAGTTCATTCTCAGCCGGGGAACTAAGTTTGGTTCTTCAGACATTTCCGGAGAAGGCAGTCGTGGTACAGCGGCGAGCGGAAACCCGCCGCATGTTGAACTGAGGTGACCCGAAAACCGTCGCTGCACTCCCTATGCGGATGCAGCATTGTTGCAGGCATGAGGCGCTCCATTGATCACGATCTTCACAGGCTGGACATGATTCACCTCATGGGAGCAGCATTCTCAGGGGTCTCCGGCGTTTGTGCCAGAAGTCCGTATATTTCCTGCAAAGCTTGAGATCCACCCCATTAGCCCAGGAATGGACCACAAGGCCGCCAAGGAAGAAAAGCACCATCGCCCCCAGCAGCAAGAGGAGGTCGATACAGGATGCGCATCCGCACAATGCCCTTGCACCAACTGAGGCGACAATCAGAAGGGTCAGAAGCGTAACGGCAAGGAAAACCGTGTGCGACCTTTTCCCCGACCGCACCTCCTTATCCATCTCTGCCAGCAATGATGGCTTGCTGCCTGTGCCACCAGCCTTCACCAACGGCTGAATTCCAGCAACGACCTGGGAGGCGGGCCACTCGATGCTTCCCCCCGTGTCGATCTCGAAGTTGTAGGGGATATTGCCCGGTGAATAGGAGTCTATGCCGTTAACACCAAAGGTGCCGTTTGCGATTCTCTCAAAGAGGCTGATGTGAATTTTAGGCGCCGGTATTTTGTGCTCCACGCACAGTTCACTCAAGTCGCGCGGCGACCACCGGTAATACACGGCAACCCCGGCCCTTGAGTCGTACATCTTGTCATGGACATCCTGGTGCTCCCGGACAAAATCCAGATCCTTCCGGATAAAGCGAAGTCCTGCCTGACTCGCCTCATTCATCATCCAGTCCAGTGTCACCAGGGACATCCCCTGTTTGGGATAGCCCCCTCCCACATTTGAATGCACACCGGCGAACCAGACCTGTTTGATGCGGGTATCCTCGCCGTTCTTCTCGTTCCACAACTCCGGGTGAAAAGTCCGCCGTTGCTCGTCAAGGGCCAATGCGTGGCAAGCTCTTTTTACCTCCGGTCCGAGAGTATTGTCTGCGAACCAGATCGGCCATATGTAACGGCCTATGAACTCCCGCAACTCGTCGAAGGGGGTAGCAATGGCACTCACCGTGTCCCAGACGCCGATAAAGGCAATGTCGACACAGTCCGCCGGATCGACCGCATGATTCTCTCGACGCAGGCGCTTTGCCGCCTCCCATTCCGCGGCGATTTTCTCCCGGGAGGGAATCGTCCTTTTTCGAGCCTCGGTGTCCCTTTGGCGGAAAGCGACATTTCTGAAATCTTCCCAGAGCACCCTTATTTTCGTGGTAAGCAGATCCCGCGGCTCTTTATTGTAGTAGCTGCTGTCCAACACGCCGCAATACTGGATGAACCTGCCAGCGCCCTGACCGTGTAAGCTCCCCGGCTGAAGCCGAATAGAAAAATCTTGTCCCCCGGCTCATAGACGTTAACCAGTTCCCGGTACATCTTCTTGACGTTGTGGGAAAATCCCCAGCCGAAAGCCCCTCCGACTACTCGGGCGAAGGCATTGGCCGTCCCGACCCCGTCGTCATAGAAGGCGACCTGCTTCATAACATCGGTTGCCCCCTTGTGACCCTGAATGTCCACTGCTTCGTAGAGCTTGAAGACGTTGGTTCCCCGGGCTTTTATATCCCGGTTGCCGGTTCCGTCGGAGCACAGCACGATGTTCTTGGCCATTGTTATCCTCCTTCCATTCATCCTGCAGCAGACTCTGAATTGAAGCATCGGCCCCGCAAACCTATGACGCCCTTGATCGGGCAACTCCAGTATCAGGTAAAGCGGAGAAACTTCAATGGATTGTCGCGAACCATTTTGCGCATCAAGACGTCCAGGTCCACCTTCGTTGGGTCCGGCACCTGGTAAGTTTTGTCGCTCTTGTCCTTCAACCCTTTGAAGAACCCATGGAACATGGTGGCGTATGTGGTTTTTTTGTCTTCCAGGGTCATGGGATAGTCGGTCCCCCAGAGGAGTTTGTCTTCCAAAGCGAATTTTCCGGGGAAATGCCCCTCCTTGTCCTTGTGCAGGATCCAGAGGAAAGCGGCAATGGACTCCCGCCTGGTAAAATCGAAAGCGGCAACGTCGGCATAGGTATTGGGGTAATTTTTCAACAGTCGTATCAAACTGGCAGTCCAGCTGCTTTCGCGAAGCCGTTGAAAGAAGTTTTCATACAGGTAGCTGCCGTCATCCTGGGGGGCTTTCTCGAACCAGGCGGTATCCGCAATGCCGTCCTCCCCGCCGAAATGGGCGAAGTTGATCCTCAGGTTCTGAATATCCGGATCTCCGGCCTTGAACACCTCCTCCCAGTTGCGGGGATTGGTGTAGTCCTCCGCATCGGGACAAAGGCGGAAGGAGTCCTTCTGACAGTGGACGGTAACCGGCCATTGCCGCTTGCCGAGCTCCTTGTAGAATGACGAAAAGTCACGCACGTTGAAACCGAGAGGGGGATAGAGCTTGACCCCGAGGTAAGCGCCGGAAGCGAGACCGGCTGGGTCTTTCCATCCATTCAGCTGGGCAAAGAAGGTTTCGAACTCCTTGTCCTTCAGGATCTCCAGCTGGTCGGACCTGCGGGGATCGATCCCCACAAAGGGCAGAATTTTTACCCTTTGGGATTTGTTTGCCTCTATGGCCTTGCCCAGGCGCCTGACCTGCCCCCGCAGTTTTGCCACACCTCCCCCCTTGTCGAAATCCATCACCAGGGGGGTAAGTATCACCTCATCGATCTTGCCAAGAGAAGCGGGAAAGTCGGAAGAATCAAGACAGGCATTTATTTCCGTACACAGCGGCACCACGTTTTCACCGGGCTCGCACTCGAAGAACCGGATGAATTTTTCGTTGGACTGGACTATTTTCTTCAGATTGATGATGGGAAGCAAAACGCCTGCAAAGGGAAAGACAAAGGGAAAAATCAACTTCTTGTGAAGCTTGTCCTTTTCGCCCACAAAGGTAAACACCGACTGATACAGTGGAATGTCGGCGATGGTGAACATGTGACAATGGCAATCAATGAAATAATTCGGCATAAACCCTCCTGAATGCTCAAGTCATTATTATTCCGGTAACTAAACATAACAAAACAGATGTAGGGGGCATCCCTTGCGGGTGCCCGATTGGTCGGGCGCAAGACCCGCCCCTACAGGGGACGTTTAATTGCCGTCTCAATGAATTTTGCTCTCTACACCACCGCCTTAACCGCCTCCTCCAGAACCTTAAGCGCTGCGTTGACCGCCTTTTGAATCGTCACCTTGCTTTTGACCTTGCACATGGCAACGCCTGCCTCAAAAGCGTCACGCTCGCCCTCCAGCTGGTCCTGCAGCTCTTCGTCCGTAAGCGCTCCGCTCATGTAGCCTCGGAAATATTCTTCAGGGCTTCCCTCTCATCGGCCAGCACCTGCTCCATGGCGTCTTTCACCTTCGGCCATTCTTTCCGGAAAACACCCTCGGCCGCCGCCAGCATGTCTCCAAAGACTTTGTCCAATTCAAATCCCATGATACCCCCTCCCCTCAATCTGCCGGAACCTTCGCCCCTTCGGCGCCGGCAGCATACTCGAACAGCCTGCGGAACCGATCCCGATCCAGTTCGGCAACTGCGTCTTTATAGGCACCCTTTTCCTTGTGTCCCTCTTTACACCTGATCCACTGCTTAAGGATCTTCTGCATGATTTCGACGGAATCCTCGTTGAACTTTCGCACCTTGTTCCGCAACACAAGTGCCCGCAGTTCCAACTCTATTTCCCGGTATTTGGGAGCAGAGACCGCATACTGACGCTTTTCTTCGGCAGTATCCAGCAGCTCTGCATAGAACTGATCCACCAGCCGGGCGTCGGTGAAGATCTGCTCCTCTGTTTTGGCATCGTAGGGAGCAACCATATGCAGGGGACATCCTGCGGTAATCAATGACAGTAGAAACAGAAGACAAAGAGAAAAGAAAGCAGCACCTCTTCCCCTGGAAGGAATTGGCGGGCATGAAAGGTATGGCTTCATTTTCCCACCCCCGAGTAATCGATAAACCCCTTGTTGATCTCCGTGATCTTCCTGGTCAGCCGGTACACTCCTCCCCCTTCACGGGTCTTGCTGGCATCCGTATTCCCTTCGATGGTTGTTAACAGGCCCCCGGCGACCTTCTCCACCAGACCGGTGTGTCCCAAGCCGCCACCATGATCCATGATGAAGACCATTCCCGGCTTGACCAGTTCGGGGTTTCCCACTGCCTGGGAACGCCCGATACGGGTTGCCCCGTGAGAAGTCGCCCGCTGCCAGTGGTCGAGACATCCGGCCGTCTTGACCATGGGGTTGTCACAACCAAGCGCGTGTGCCGCCTCATCGAAACACCAGTAGACGAAGGCGCAGCACCATGAAAGCCCTGTGGGAACACCGGCCCGCTTCAGATAGGCATCCACCTGGGGGCCACGGTTGGAGTTCCTCGGCACTTCCCGCACAGGCTTCGCTTCCTCTCCGGCTGCCAGCTGCAATACCCGGCCAAGCAGGTTGCCGGCGGCGGTATCGCTTACGGGAACCGTACCGTCACCGAAGAGTGCCGCCCAGGTCAAGGATCCCACCTCACCGTCCTGCTTGAGAGCCTGCCGGCAGCGTCCACATTGCGAGCCTGGAACAGCTTGACCATCTGCTTCATCTTCGGCCCGTAATTGGCATCGTCCGGGTCCAGCCTCAAAGCCGGATCGCTCCCCAGTGTCTCATTCAGCCTGAGTTTCAATGCCTTGACGATACCCGCATCCTTTTCGCCAACCTTGATTATGCGTCCCGGGTATTTCATGACTCCTCCTTCATGTGCCCCAATGGGGCAGTTGGCAGTTCAAAAGTCCCTCCCGCGTTCTATCGGTCTTCGACCCTGAAATCCTTGCCAGAGCAGTTTTGCCGGATATTGTCGAAAAAGATAACAGAGTTTTACCAGAATACCACAACGTCATGCGTGCATTGCCCTGGAGCAACACACGCATGACGTGCAGATTTTGAAGGAAAGTTTCGTAAAGATTCCAAGAGAGCGGAAATATTGATGGTGAGGGCTTTGGCAAGCCTATAACCGGGGAGCCGGCCGGACAGAGTTAGAGCAATATAATTTTAAAACAGCCATTTTTCATGACACCGCCTCCCCTGTCGAAAATACATTCAAGGCACCCGGCACACCGGAGGACCGTTGCCGGCCACTACCTGACTTCCTTCGGACGATGGGGTAAATGAAACACTGCCATCGGCATTGATGCCGACATTGACCCGACCGCCACCGTCGTAATAGAAGCCCCACTGCTGGTCGTTATAGGTGATGGAAACGCCCCAATACGGGCGCGAGCATGGGGTATTGTGCCCCTTGTCCTCGAAAAAGACATCCCCCTGACCGGGAATGCTCAATACCAGGTTGCCCTGGGCTCAAGATTGCCGGCAACATTGCTGCTCGTACCGATCGCAAAGGGGACCCCTACCAAAACCGGTGATTTCCACTTGTTGACCAGGGTATCGATGTTCCACAGCGCCCAGCATGGATTTGCCGTCAGAAGTGTTGCCATTCCCAGAAAGAACAATGTTGAAAATTTTCCCATGGTTTTCCCTCCTATTGGAAAAGATATAGATACTGATCGAAGCCGCAGTCATATTTACGGGAACCTTTATAGGAAACGCTACCGTCCTTGTCGATGACCACCCCCTTGAAGTAGTCGAGCACGGCGAAATCGTCGTTGGCACAGAACACCCGTTCCTCAATGGATACGCTTTCATCGCTTGGGCCGACAGAAGCACGGAAGAAATTGATCCGGCGATAGCGGTCGCTGCCGACGGCAGGCCAGAAGAGCTCCTGCATGGGTTTGCCGTGGTTATCCACAGGGATTCCTGCTTTCTGCGGAGCGCCTCCGCCACCGGCCACCAGGGCGAAAACACCTGGGGTTGGCCTGAATAGTTCGGTCACATGGTTGTGGCCGTTGAAGACGAATATTTTCAATGCGGGGTTTTCCTTTTTGAACCCCAGCAGGGTTTGCAGCGGATCGTTGCCGGTGTTGAGGGGAGGATGTTCGAATGTGGAATAGGATGGTTTGTGGTAAGTTACGAAAATGTTCGAAAGCTTTCTGCCACGGTAGGTGAGTTGCCCATACAACGTACCTAGCGACTGCATCAGCTTGTCAAAAGATTCGACCTTCTCGCAGTTCCAAGCCTTATCATCCTCTTCGAACTTTTGGGGATCGCTCCCGTACCCGCCGCTGCACAGGTTAACGAAGAGGCTGTTGCCGATGACGAACGCATAGTTGTGGAACTGCACGCCGTTCTGGGCAAGGTTTGGAAAGGTACCGAAATAGTTGGCCATGGCGTCGCCTTCGCCCCCCTGCTGCCACGATTCATGGTTGCCGATGACCGGAAAGATCCGCGGAGAGGATGTGGAGCGCAACGAAGCGGGAAACTGGTCCCTGATCTGCTGCCAGTAGCCGTTATTGCTTCCCCTCCATATGAGATCGCCGGTATAGACGGCAAAACTTGCCAGTTGGTCCAACTCGCCTTTAACCTCGAAGTGGGTCGAATTGCGGATCTTGTGAAAGATCAGGTCCTCTTTTTTACTGTCGTCCTGGGCGGTACGCGTGTCGCCGAAGACGATGAAGGTATACCCCCCCTGTTGGTCGCGATTGACCGCCGGTGGGGAAATGAGGTGAATTTCGTTGTCGAATGCAGGTTGGGAGACGCCGGTCTTTATCGGCGATGCTTTCTTTTGAAGTTGGGCTTGGTGCCGGCAAAACCGGCGCCTGCGGAAGCCAGCAAAACTACGAGCGCGATACTTGTGGCAAAAACCTGCACAATCCCAATTTTCCATCGTCGATTCAGTGACATACTTCCTCCTTTGTCCATTGACATTCCACTTTGCGACCTTTACCCGAAATTGAACCTTCCCAGCACATCAAGGGACGTACCCAGCACAAACGGCGCGAGTCCGGCGACCAGATTGATCAGGCGCGGAATGGTCGCCGGTATGGGGGAATCTGCCTGCTGCCTCCATCATCCGCAGCCTGCCGTTTCAGCCGTCCATCGACGATAAGACCGGCAGGCACATACATCACCGCCAGTAGAGCTGTATAAATGGCGCCCCCAAGGATCCTCGAAGCATCGGACACTTCCTTCAGCAGATTGTGCATAAGGCTCAGTTGCTGGAAGGTCTGCTTCTCAAGGCCGGGCATCAAAAGCGTCATCTTCTCGAAGTTCTCCTCGGGTAATATCTGCGTCAGCATGTAATCGGTGCACATTTTGCCTTCTAACGTCCCCGCCACGAGCGCTATGGAGGCCACATAAAGGAGCAGCATCAGGTCTTTCCCCTGCCTTGTCGAGTGCACGGTCTGGGACTCCTTGAGTTCGCGCGGGGCGAACAGCACGAGGCTAGCAGCAGCAAAGGCGAAGGTGGTGGAAACCGAGGAACAATAATCCATGATGATCAACACCTGCAGGCTGTCGTAGAGATATTTCACCGCCATGCCGATAATCAGTGCGCCCGACGTCTTCGAGTAGTTGAAAGACAGGTAGTAAAGGAACGACAGCACCGAAACCGAGAGCAGCACCAGTACCTTTTCCCATGGCCTCCTGGTCTCCATTGAGCGCAGCATGATGCTGATGTTGGTGTACATAAGAGCAACGAACGCCAGGAAGTAGACAAACAGCGAAGTCGTCCAGGCTATCCTTGCGGGCAGCTCGCGGGTCTTCAGTGCTGTCGTCTTGACCAGTGGAGGAATGGAGAGATCGGTCAGCTTTATGGCGTCAATATCCATACACGCAATGAGCGACCGGGCAATGGCGATAACGACGACCGCCCCTATTAACGGGCTGAGGTTGGCCGGCAGACGAAGGAGATTCGATTCCCTGGATTCCAGAGTCTCCATGAATGCACCTCCACTTTTACCGATTCGTCTTCAAGGAAAGCGAGGCCGCCGCGGCCACCTTGCTTTTGGTTTAATGCAATGAAGCAAAAACACAGGCCCACCCTTTTCGCTTTATGCTGTCAGTTCATCAAGGACTTTTTGTTCAGTGGTGTGCAGAAGCTTGCAAAGGAATTTTCGCACATCAGGAGGTAAGGCGTAACTGACACCCATTGCCTTTTTTATCTTATAGGTGTCTTTTCCAGCGAAAACTCCGAGATTTCCTAAAACGGCCGCACAGTATTGGCAGCATGGCTTCGATTTGCACGTTATTGTCAGCTGATAGTTTGGGAACTCTTGAACATCCCAGTTTATTGATTTTAGGAACTGCCACACGGCATCTATCTCTGCGTGGCCATGCAACCCTTTTGTATCACCATAAAAAGATGTGGTGTTGTTCGTCACGTTGTGCGTTGCCTGCAATTCAGCCTGACAAGCTTCGATACCGTCATTGAAATCTTTAATATCTGTAACGAATGCATTCCATCCATCTGAAAACAAGCTCATAATTACCTCCTCTGGTAGGATGTGTTCGTGAAACTTACTTCAATCCGCACTTCCCAAATCAAGACCGAACTGCCGGGCCAGGTCATAAGTGATGCCGTGGACTACGCCTTTACCTTCGGCGATGCAGAGTTTGCGTCTACGGACATCCTCCACAAATGCCGGTCTGGCGGCCTCGGCACGGCGATTGGCCACGATGCGCATCTTGGCCAGTTCCGTATCTTCCGCGGAAAGGGACTGGGACAATTGCCTGAAGTCGTTAAGAATCAGGCTTTTCACGCTGTCGGGTATGCTGCCGTTCTGGACGCCGATGTCGAACATGAGCGCCCTGCCCCGCCGGGTCCAGAATCCATAGTTCTTGCAGAGGTTCAGTGCCCTGCCGTAGTAAGCTGCGGCACTCAGCACCTCGATTGCCTGGAATTCCGGGGTGAGCCCCAAAGATTTGAACATCTGCTTCCACGGGTCTTTAATGTTTTTCCCGCTGCTATCCTGAATGGAAACGGCAAAGGACATGGCTGCATCCCGGCCGCCGTTTAATGCCTGGTGCAGCTGGCTCAGGCTGGAACCGAAAATGGTAGTGGCAACATCCAGGTGATTGGTAAACATCTGCTTGAGAAGGGGCTGGAGCGTCCCCTGGCCGAAATTCCACTGCAAGGCACCGAAACTCATACCCTGCCCGTCGAAATTGCCCGCCACGCACGCGAAACATTCGGGGGAAAGGCGTCCGGTCTCGAAAGATCCGGTGAGCGCCAGGCAGCGCGTATCGAGGTTTCCCGATAAGGCGCGGGTGCCGGGCTTTGAGAAGGGAAGAGTTTTCCCCAGGTGGCCGGGCCGACGATTCCATCGGCCCCGAGCTCCGATGCAGCCTGAAAATTCCTCACTGCCGCCTCGGTATTGGGACCGAATACCCCGTCCGGTTGCGACAGGTAAAAACCTGCGTCCTGCAAAGCCTTCTGGATGCGCATTACGTCATCTCCGCTGGATCCGATCCTATACGATGTCATCGCTACCTCCCGTCACGATGTGTCCCTTGAAAGGCCACATCAGTCAACCTTGACCGTCTTGAAGACCCCTTGGGTCTGGGTCAGGTGATTCATCAGCCTGGCGGCGCCGTCCGTAGGTTCCGAACCTTCCACGCGCAAAACCACGTGGATGCTTCCCCCCTTGTTTTTTGCCACCCCGGCAGTATCGACGAAAATGCTCTTCTTCGGCGCTTCCTGCTGTCGCCCCTCTTCACCGGCATCGGCCTTCTTAGCCACAGGGGCAGGCTCTTCCGTAAAGTGGCCGAGATCCACATCAAAGGTAATTTCCACATCCTTGATCTTCAACAGATTGGTGGAAACGAGCGGCAACAACGGGGCACGGTAATAATCCTCAGACCCTTCCTCAGCCTTGGGGTCGGTTGACGGCAGTCGGACTACCAGGCTCTTGGGTCGCTTCTGGCTGTCGAAATATCCCAAGAGGTTGGATATCTGGTGTTGCTCGATATTGTCCTGGGCCTCTATGACTGCGCCCGCCAAGGCTTCAATCAGGTCGTTCAGCGGTATGTGGCCGGCCATGTGTTCTCCCTCCCTTCAAGGGTTGGGTCTACAACGGAGAAAATCCTTCAGCCTGATTATCTGGAGCGATTCAACACGCCATTTTCCGAGCTTTGTGCAGATTTGCGATCTTTGTACTTTACCCCGTAGGAAAGCTTCGAATCCCCTTGCTTTTCCAGTGAAAGGCTCCCTTGCAGGAGATTGTCGCAGAACCCGCCGTTGGAGGAAGTAACGGTGTAGCTTGCCCCTCGATCCCCCACATCTGCCGTGTACTGGACTTCGATGGTACAGCCACGGGGGTCGGCATACTTCACCACCTTATCCCTCCCCCCCTGCTTTCCTGGGTTGATCTCGATCATGATCGGCTTGTTTCCACCGGGCGTCTGCACCTGGCCTGACCACCTGCCGTTCAACCATGTATCCGGACCTGCGCCTTCCGCCCCGTAGCACTGCAATCCAATCGATGGCCCTGCACTGCCGAGGAGCAACAATCCGATACCCACGATGATGCGTTTACTCGCCGTATGTGTCTGCCTCTTCATTGGCTCCTCCTGAAGTTGCTGTTTTTGCCGGTGCCGCCGTCTCATCCTCGAATGTCTTTTCTTGCCGCTGTTTCAGCATCTTCCGCAGACATTTGGACTGTTCACTGGTCAGAATAAATTTGTGCGGCCGCCATGGGTTCAGCAAACGGTCCATGAAACGGGAAAATATGGATCTTTTGACTGTGGTTTCCGGGGAATCTCCTGATTCGGCGCCGAAAAACGGAATCTCCATGAAATGCTTCCCCTCTACTATGACCTCCCCGCAAGGATGATCCGTGCCCATGAACAGAACCTGCATCCGCACCTGGGTCCTTTTCCACCAGCGACCTTTTTTACCGTTTGCGATCTGCAGATAATACCTCCGACTTATCCCGGAAAGGAGGCTCTGGGTCAAGCGGCACTGGAATTCCAGCGAAAGCATGGATATTCGCAGATCGGAGGATGGACGGAAGTCTGCGGCCGGGAGGGAAAGCATGTCCACGCCGTCCCCGGCGGGAGTTCGTGGAATGGCAAAGGTCAAGACGTCATTGTCTTGGGGGATGTCCCTCGGGCGAAGGACCTCCTCGCCCCTTTTCCTCAACCCGTCCTGTGCGGAAACGAAGGTGTTTTGCAGTGCCCGGAGCAGATCATCGAAACGGTGATTGTCCATAGGGCCTCCTGTCTGGATCAATCATCAAGCCAGATGGCTTTCGGGGAAAGCCCACATGGTAGACGATCCACTGGAGCACCACCTGATGCTCACCCATCTGCAGGACGGCAAAACTCTTCTCCGTGCCGATGATGCACCCTTTGGGAGTGCCGGTCAGACACTTGTTGAGCAGTGCCGTCGCCGCGTCAAGCTCTTCCGGGGTACGCATCCGCCCTGGGTTGTCGGTTCCCACCGTTATCCGTTTTACGTATTTGACTTCGGTAAGATCGAACATGTCTCCTCTTTATCCTGCGGCGCCGGGTGCGCCTTTCGACGCCCCGGGCCGCTCTTTTCAAAGAAGATAAGGTGCATCATCGCCTTTTCAGGCCAGTGCAGGCACATCCTTCGCCGCGCTATCGCCCTTGGAGCGCAGGAAGTCTGTAGGATGTCGAGCACCCTTGAAAGTCCTTCCGGCATGCCCTTGTCCTCGGCATGGACAAGGACGTGATATTTTGCAGAATTATCGGAACTGCGAGTGTTTTCCTTGTGGGTCGCTACCGAACCATGGATTTTTGCCGTTGCCTTGAAGCATCCCCAGCCGATTGACATTTCCGCATCCAGGGAGGCGCTGGTATCGGTGGATTCCTTGGCTGAAAATGACGATTTGACTTCCATGTCGAAGGAAACGTCAACCGTGGTGATGCTCAGATTGGGAACCTTGACGATGGCCAGAAGCGGTACGCAGATCTCTACTTCCTCTTCCTGAATCGAACCTGGTTTTCCCGGAACGAGAGTTGGGTTATCCACCGGTCTCTTGAATTTGAAGAGCGCAGTTCTCGTCCCGCCGCTGTATGGATCGTTATTGTTCGCAGGAGGAAGAAAGCCGATGACTTTGATGAAATCGGCAGTTGCCTGGGCTAATTTTACCTGCGCGTTGCAAGCCGCATTGAGCGGCCCCCCGATGAGGTCCTCCATGGGTAATCCCTTGAACTGGTCCGACATGTTTACGAGTTCGCCTGCCATGTGTAAGTCCTCCTTTCGTCAGCATGGTGCAGCCCCTGGTGTAACCGGTTAGAAGCGGAAACTATCCTGCGACGTCGTAACCTCCTTGTTCGCACCTCCTTTCCCATTGATGATCGTCCTGTAGGGGCACCTTGTGCCCTTCCTGTCGCTTACGGCTTGGTAGTGTTCTCTCCACCCGGCCGTTCGGCACAATCCCCAAAAGTGGATGTGGCAAGATAGGTGACGTTTACCCTAACAAACTTTCCGGGGGCTGCCACCACGCAAAAGGTGCACAATTAGAAACCGATGCACGCATCACATGCAGTAAATAATCGGAAGATTCGGATAGTACATTTGAGCTGAGAAGGAAGGCGTTGATCAGGATGGGATCGGGTTGCAGATGTGTGGCTGATAATGAAAAAAAACAGGGGGGAAGTTAAAGCAAAATAATATCAGGAGCGTTCCATTTTAATCATGACGCTCCACCTTCCCCTGGGCGGCCAGCGCGAAAGGTTGATTACCAATGTCTTCATCTGATCGTCATGGATGCTTCTGAATTGGGCTAGCAGTTCCTGTTCTTTTGGACAGGGTTGCTCGATTGCGGATTCGATAACGGTTTCTTGATGAACGGCTTGAAAAAAATAACCGACGGGAACGGAAAGGGCATCGGCAACAAGCTGGATATTTTCAACATTGAGCCTGTTTTTACCGCTTTCGTAGCGCTGGATCTGCTGATAGGACACTTCGAGCCGTGTGGCCAGTTCTTCCTGGGACAGGGACAATTCGTGTCTGCGGCGCCTGATGGCCGCGCCGATCTCGCTGCTGCTCATGATCTTTTCCAATGACATCTTGCCCCTCCAGTTGAGGAAGGCAGCTCATCTACATCTGCTCATATCCCCCACTTGTACTCCAGGTAGGTCATGGTCTGCTCGTAACCCTGGCTGTAGAGGAAGTTTATTTCATGCTCCGTCAGGGAAAACTTTGCCGGCTCCACATTGGCGCAGTAGAGGAGGATGGTATCCTTCCACTTGCCCCCCTTCATGAATTCCTTTTCCTGGGTGTGCATGCCGAAGGTCAGCATCTCCAGAAAATAATCCCGCAGCTTCACCTTGTCGTGATGGGGATGGTTCAGGGTCCGTTTGGAAACCACTTTCAGGATCAGTGTCTTGCCGGTGCGGTTAAGCCCCCGTTCCACCACCCCCGACATGAGCGAACCGTCCACCAGTGCGTACTTTTTGCCGTTTGCCGAAAGCTTCCGGTAGCCGAATACCCACGGGACAGCACTGGAAGCTGTGGCAGCTGCGGCTATTTTCACACCGGCAAACTTTTCGGAGCAAAAGACCACCGGCTGATAGCTCAGCATGTCGGTGGCGATAATATGCAGGGGATACCGCAACCCGTGGCCAAAGGTCTTTCCTCCGATCCGGTCGTCGACCCAGCGTTCAAGCTCATCTCCGCTGCACAGGCCGAAGTTGCGCAAGACGCTTTTGATGCTGAAATCCTTGAACCGTTGGGTATCGGTGCTGAGTGCGAGCTGGAGAAGCTCCTCTGGAGTCATGCCGGCGGCATAAAGTGCGCCGATGACGCTTCCGGTGGAGGAGCCAATCACTTTCGAAATATGCAGTCCCTTTTCTTCTATGGCTTTCAATGCACCGACAAAAACAGGGAAGCGTATTCCCCCACCGACCATCATCAGCGCTATGGGTTCTTCAGGCAAAACGCCCCTTTCACTTGCATGAGTCATTACTCTGGCTGTCCCTCTCCTGGATAAGGCTTGCGGGTAATTTAAATATCAGATTCATCCTGAAGAGTCTATCTTTATAACTTCCGCAAGCTTTCAGACTGTAAAGGGAGCTAAAGCAACTCGAAACATAATACCCTGTTTACCTCCTCACTGACCGCCTCAAGGGCAGCATCGATTGCAGCATCAGCGGCAAGCACCCCCACATCTTTCAACCCGTAAAGGGAACACCGGGCAACATTCTTTTGCAAATTCAGATACAGACGGGCGTCACCTATTATTACCTCACCATGCTTGTCCTGCCCTGCAATGGTTAATATGGCCTCCGCTATTTTCGCCATCCGGGCCTCTGCAACTTGCAGGGACTCCGGCTTGACCTCACCGAGAACACCCTTTGCGGCATTGAGCATGCGATCCGTCAGGTGCGACTTTTCAATATTTGCCATCCATGAGCTCCTTTGGAAACAGCAGCGCGAAATAAAACCGCGTGGAAGAAGGATTGTGATGTTGGAGGTATCACGGAATGTGCCAACAATGGGGATCACATATATAAACGTCGCAAAGCTGCGTATATACGCAGATCAGGAGATGATGAGCAGCGACTAATGGCTTCAATCGGGGGAAAAGGGCTTGCAGGAGGAAAGGAAGCGGATGGGAAAGTGTAAAGATTTTTTACAGCAGGCAGGTAAACCCTTGTCAGTCAAGACTTTAGCTGATTGTAAAATTTTTTTACACTTCCCTGTAAACCCTTGTCAGGAGCGGATTTGCGGCAGGTGTAAAAAATTTTTACACCCGTTGTTTCCATCAATCGGAAAAGGTCATACCCAGTTTACGAATGACACTATGATTGGTTTTTAAGGAAATGGAGCGGGGATCTTCAACAGGTATGTCGGCAGGAGCCAGGCCACCAAGGAGTCGGTTGGCCATTTCCCCGGCCTGCTTTCCCATGGCAAAACGGTCTGCCTCCAGAGCGGCAGCGGCGCCATAGGCAAGGTAAACATCGGAGAAGGCAAAAATCGGTTTAGACTGCTCCATGGCAAAGAGGAAGTAAGCATCAACAGTTCCTCTCGTCATGGCCGTTGCATCGGGCAAAAGCCACAGCGAATCAACATTGCCCTTAAGGGTGGACAACTGCAGTGGCGTTTGACGCGGGTTGTGAACCTCACGCAGTATGAGATCGACCTCGGCACGTTCTGCGGCCTGACGTGCACGTTTTATATAGGCCCCGCTACGCGCCTGGCTGAAAAGGATACCCACCTTCCTGACCTGGAATGTTTTGAACAATGTGATGTACCGTTCAGGTGAGATGGTCATTCGTACGCCGGTGACATTGGCTGGAGTATTTCCGGATGAGAAGTTAAGGGCCATCACCGAGATTATGGGAATGCGCCGGATCTTTTTCAAGGCTGCCAGGGCGGAATCGCCTATGGCCAGTATGAGGGATGGCTGTTCCTCCCTGACGATTCTGGCAATGTCTGTTTCGGAGTAGTCCTCTAGAACGATGGTGTGGCTGCTGGCGGTACAGGCAGCCCTGAAGCCCTTGAAGGCCTCGCCGTAACCGGAATGACGTGTGCTCTGCACTATGAGAACCTCGGCGGCCGGCGCCTGCGCCGGCATCAGCAGAAAGACTGCCAGTATAAGCAGCAGGAGCAGTTTCAAAACTTGAACCTCATGCCACCTTCCAGCCAACGGCCGGTGTTTTCGAGCATAAACAGCTGATACTGGGAATTGTCGAAAACATTATGCACCGTAAAAAACAGCTCTGGAGCATATTCCCTCAGTGAAATACTTTTTGTCAGGCTCAGATCCCAAAGAACGGAAGCATCTCTGGCTCCATTTTCAGGCGGGGTATTCCAGCGAACGTAGTTTCCGGTCAGAACGCCACGCAAACCAGTATGGCTATCGTCATATTGGAGAGAAAGCTTGGCCGAATGGACAGGCACCGTCTTGATCCGCTCGTTTGTTTCCCTATTGCGGGCATCGGTAAAGGTATAACCGGCGGTAAAGAAGAGACCATACAGGGGAACCGTACGCACCTCAAATTCACCCCCCTGCCTTACGGCTTGCTTCAGGTCCGGAATATAGGCGTTGTCAATATCCCAGAGCTGGTTGTAAAAGAAAGTTCCTTTCAACCAAACGTATGGAAGTTCGGAAGATTCGGCGCCTACCTGTGCCGTCCAGACCTGCTCCGGGGGTTTCACACGCAAGGCGTTGGGAAGACTGTAACCCTTGGCGCCATAACAACGCAGCACTGTCTTTTCGGTCAGTTGATAGGTAGCGCCCAGGGTATAGCTTAAAAGATTGCTCTCTATTCCGGTGTCGTCAAAGCGAATACCAGGCAGTATTGTCAGGTCGCCGATGGTGTAGGCGCCATTGGTGTATACTCCCCAGCGATCCATCACCCGCTCATCAAGGTCTGCCTGGAGCAGAGTCACCCTCTGACTAACAGTGTCATGTTGATAATCGACGCCTATGACCAGATTTCGCCATGAATCACCCCAGGTAACTTTGGCACTGGTTCCCCTGGTTTTTTCTCGGGCCGTATAGGAAAATCCCCCAGTAAGACGCCGACATAGGTGTGGGCAAAATATTCATGTGTTTTGCGGGATTCCCGGACCAATAAATCCAGTTTCAGCCTGTTATGAAAGGGATAGACGAAATTGAGGAAGGAATAACCATAGCTAGAGCTGTCGGAATCCTTCACATCGAACTCAGAGGAGGAAAAAAGCCCCCTGACCGCCCCACGATAGTCGAAACCAAGAGTCAGATTGCCTTTGGCAGGAAAGTCATAGGTAATCTTTCCGTAGGCGTTGTTTCCATTGATCTGGTTATCGGCGACAAGCCCGCTGGAGTGGAGGTTGCCGCCACTCAGGTAATAGCCGAAACGATTTATGGTACCGCTGAGCTCCCCACGCATGTCCGATGTGGACTTCTGGCCGTAGGATGAAAAGACGCTGCCAGCGACAGCCTTATCAGCTTCTGGAGATTTTGTTACGATATTGATGACTCCACCCAGGGCCTGACCCCAGGCAGCAGAAGCCGCCCCCTTTATGATCTCGACCCGCTCGATGTGCTGCACGGAGATCATTCCCAGATCCGGGGCATTTTCCACCAGGTCATTTTGGGGCACACCGTCTATGAGGACCTGGATATGCTTGCTGATCGCCCCCTGGATATTGAAAAAGGACCAGCTGCCGGGAGTTCGCATCTGTTCCAGCTGGATACCCGGTACGGTGTTAAGCACCTCGGCCAGGGTGTGGACATTGAGGGATTCAATCTGTTCGGCGGTGATTACGGTGACATTCTCGGCAATGCGAGAGGCGGGGCGTGGCGAAGGTGCAGGTGCAGGTGCACCGGAAATCTTTTCCGGGAAAAAACCGAGTTTGGTCAGCTCATCTTCCGCTTGGTCACCCCAGGCGGGAACCACTGCCACAAGAGAAAAAATCAGAAAAATCAGTTGCATTTCAAGACAAAACAGTTTCAAATGGATTCCTGCTCTAATGAGACGACAGACGGGAATGAAAACTGCAGTGAACTCATCCCTGGTTTCAATTTTCTTCTTAATATCAGATAGTCGGCTGAGAGTCCATAGACTTCTGTAGAACATCCTTCGGGATGCATTCTGTAGCAACGGAGGTGGAAACATGGAGAACGAAACCGTAGAACTGGAAGTTCTGGACGAAGGGCAGTCGAATGAAGAAGAGAATAATACCTGCTGCATGTCTGGCCTTACACGCATTTTCTGAAGCTGCACCAACCTGTCCGGGGGAGCCACAACTCCCCCACTTTTTGAGGCAGAAAGATGCCACTTTCCCGCTACCTGAAAATCTATCCCTGCCCGGACAAAGCCGATTCATTCATCGTCTACTCCACCAGGAAGGGTGCCCTGATAAGGGTCTCGTCAGCCCTGCTGGCAGCAGCCCGTGAAGGCGCCCTTGGCGAAGCGGACCGGCGTACGCTCAGCCGCCTGGCAGTTTTCACCGAAGATCCGGATGCCGAGAGGAACGAGATGCTGTCGACGGTAGACAGAGCCAAGCGGTGCAACAGCAGGTTCAAGGCCATCATCGTTCTCAACCTTGACTGTAACCTTGCCTGTCCCTACTGCTATGAAGACCCCTTCCGCGGCAGACATTACATGTCGACAGCTACCGCCGGACAGCTGATAGAAACGCTTGTGGATAACCAGCTGAGACAAGGTCGCGACGTCCAATTGGATTTCTATGGTGGAGAAGCCCTGCTCTCAAAATCCCTGCTGACAAAAATAGCTGCTGCCCTCTCGGATGCCGCCCACAGCCACGGGAGAAAGTTCTCATTCGGCATGGTAACCAATGGCACTCTTCTCACCAGGTCAACTGTTGAGGAATTGCTGCCGTTGGGCTTTACCGGCGCCAAGGTTACCCTTGACGGGCCGAAGGAAATCCATGACCGGCAACGTCCCTTCATATCGGGCAATGGCAGTTTCGATACCATCGTCGGCAATTTGAAAGGGGTATGGAATCTCATAGACCTGCAGATTGGGGGTAATTTCTCCCCCGACAATTATCGCCAATTCCCCCGTCTGCTCGACCACCTGTTAAAAGAAGGACTGACGCCGGACAAGGTCGGCCTGATACAATTCTCGCCCATCATACCGAAGGCGGCCAAATCAGCCGAAATCAGCATCGTAGCGGGCTGCACCTCTTCTGCCGATGCCTGGCTTGCGGAGGCGGCGCTCTTTCTGCGGGAGGAAACATTAAAGCGGGGGTATGCAGTGCATAAACCTGCAATGGCCGCATGTATGGTTGAATTTGATGACTACATGACCGTAAATTACGACGGCAGACTATTCAAATGTCCCGCTTTTATCGGCTGGCCGGAGCTGTCGGTCGGAACATTGACGGATGGAATCAGTGATTATTCTGCCTCCCATAACCTGAATCTGTGGAAAAACGAGCAATGCCTGGACTGCTGCTACCTGCATATGCTTTGGCGGCTGCCGGTTCCTCACGCTGGTAAAAAACAATGCCATTGAGGGATTGGATTGCCGTAAGGAATTTTTCGATGGGACCCTGGAACAAATCATCATTCAGGACTTGCGTTATCGAGCTGAAAAGAAACCGAAAGAAAGGTCGCAAACAGCGCAGACATGAACCTGCAGAAACTGAAAAAAAACTTTCGCTTCAGGCTGTTTGCCATTTTCACGGTCATCACCGCCCTTATCACCGCTCTGTTTACCGGGCTTCTGGTAAATCACGATATTGCATCATACCGCTTGCAGGCATCTGAAAAAGCCCATCTTCTCGCCTCACTTCTTGCCAACACCATACGTCTGCCGCTCTATGCGGAAGACAGACAGACATTGGAGCATGTTGCCCTGGAAACGGTCCGAAAACCGGGGGTTGTCCGTGTTGTCATCGCCAATCAGGAAGGGACGGTACTTGTCGATCTGGTAAAACAGAACGTGGAGGATCCGGGCACCGTTACCAATGTCTCCGTGAGAGTCAATTCCGGCAGCATGGCCGATTCAGCCGAATCGGCGCTGACCGGGGACGGCACGGGTGAGGCAAAGCCCATCGGCTCGGTACGCCTGTACCTGAATTCGGAAGACCTGCCGAAAAAGATCCGGGACACGATTATCTTTACCTCGACTCTGGCTCTAATTTTCTGGTTATCGGTTTTGGCCCTCAGTTTTCTCGCCCTGAAAAAAGCTACCCGGTCATTCAACGCCCTGATGCAGGGAGTCGAGCACATCAGGCAAGGCGACTATTCGGTGAGGATTGCCATCCAATCCAACGATGAGCCTGAACAGGCTGCCATGGCAATAAACGATCTTGCAACGACCCTGCAAAACCGGGAGCTGGAAAACCGACGGCTGCAGTCGGAACTGCTCAATGCCATGAAAATCGAGGTCCGGGAAGAAAGAAAGCTGCTCATGGCCAAGCTGATCCAGACCAACAGGATGACCTCCCTCGGGCTGCTGGTCTCCAGCATGGCCCACGAAATCAACAACCCCAACAGCGCAATAAGACTTGCTGCGCAGTACCTTAACAAGGCATGGAAGGATGCTGTCCCCGTGCTGGAAGGGGTAGCCAGGGAGGAGGGTGATTTCAGCCTGGGCGGGATTCCACTGAGCATGGCAGGTGAAGAAGTGATCAGGAGCGGTGAGAATATCATCCGCAATACCGGGAGGATCGAAGCGGTAATCAGGAACCTCAGGTCCTACAGCCTGGGAGAACGCAACGAATTGCGGCCGGACATGGATGTCAACATGGTCATAAATGATGCCCTGGCTGTAATCCGCGCCCATGGCCGTCATGGCAATCTGGAGATTGCCGTGGAACTGGCTGACGACCTGCCACTGGTGAACGGCAACCGGCACCAGATGGAACAGGTCATTATCAACCTGCTGTTGAACGCCATTCAGGCAATGCCCGGTGAGAGCGGCACCATTAATCTTATAACCGCCAGGGATGGCCGTACCGAAGAAGTGCTTATCTCCGTGAGAGACGAAGGAGTCGGAATTCTTCCGGAAAACCAGGAGAGGCTCTACGAGCCTTTTTTCTCAACGAGAATCGATAACGGCGGAAGCGGATTGGGTCTTTACATTTCCAATTTCATCGTCACTGAACACCAGGGAAAGCTGGAGGTACTTTCCTCGCCCGGAGTGGGAAGCACCTTTACCATCAGGCTTCCCGTGCCCCAATCGGCAGGATAAATCGCACTCATGGGCTGCCGAATGCCGCAAGCTTCTTCTGCAAGGTCGGCCTGGAAATGCCCAACAGCTCGGCAGCAGCGGTCTTGTTACCATTTGTTACCTTCAATGCCTCATCTGACAGCAGGCGCTCCATGTCGGAAAAATTAGGAAATTGCTCAAACGTGGCCTGCAGGCAAAAAATTCCATCATATGCCAGCTTAACTTCCGGTTTGCCGCTTCCCCCCTTTTGCTTCAGTTCGGGAAAGTCCTCCAGTGTAAGAATTTCCCTGCGACTCTGGGCGACTCCCTTGTTTATTTTGCTGATAAGCTCCCGGACGTTTCCCGGATAATCATATTCCTGCAAAGCGACCATCAGTCACGGGAAATATCCGGGACCGGCTTTTCGTAAGAAGTTGCCGCCTTGGCCACATAATGCTCCACAAGGGGAATGATGTCCTGGCTTCTATCCCGGAGAGGCGGAATATGCAGCTCATGGAAACAGAGGCGCTGGTATAGGTCGTGCCTGAATTTACCTTGGGTAATCAGAGCCGAGAAGTCATGGTTGGATGCGGCGATGATGCGTGCATCGGACTTTATCAGGACATCGGAGCCGAGCCGGTAGTATTCGCGTTCTTGCAAAAGCCGCAGCAACTTGACCTGGGATTCCATGGTCATGTCACCTATCTCGTCAAGGAACAGGGTTCCCCCCTGGGCCTTGGCGATCAGCCCTTCCCTGGGCTCGTTGGCGCCGGTGAAAGCGCCTTTTTTGTGGCCGAAGAGGGTATCACTGAACATGAAGTCATCCAGGCCGGCAACATTCAGAGGGACGAAGGCTCCGGAGAACTCGCTGGACCTGTGGATGGCTCTGGCGATCAATTCTTTGCCGACACCGGTCTCGCCCTGGATGAGGACGGGATGGCATGAGGGTGCGACCGTTTCTATCAACTTGAAGAGGGACTGCATTTTTTCGCTTCTGGTGATCAGGTCACTGAAGTGTTCCGGGTGGGCCAACGGCTCGCCGAGGAGATAGCCTCTCAGCACCTTGTTCTGGTTGGCAAGTTCGCTGATGTGGAAAGCCTTTTCCACGGTCAGCAGCAGGCGGTCGGCATCCACGGGCTTGGTCATGTAGTCGAATGCCCCTTGCTTGATGCATCTGACCACCGTTTGCAGGTCGCTGACAGCCGTTATGACGATGACCGGGACATGGGGGAACCTGCGTGCCAGCAACGGAAGGAGTTCCGCACCGGTCAGGCCAGGCATTATCCAATCCATCAGCACCACCGAATAATTGTTCTGCTCCAGCCTGGACACCACTTCACTGCTGTCGGAAATGGTCTCTATCCCCCTTATGCCGTTTGATAGAAGCATCAGTCTCAATTCATCCAGAACAGCAGTATCGTCATCGACGATCAGGACCGATTGATTGGCAACATTATTATTCATAGCGGCTCACCTTTTTCCGCAGGATTTCTCAAATCAATGCCACCGTTTATAGCACATTGCGTGCCATGGGACCACCTTTCCGATTGGTAGCCATCGCTTTCCCCATCCTCGATCAAATATGCACCTTGCACCCCGGCTCATTATTGCTATACTTTTAACAATTATAGATAGATATGTAATTAGTCCCAGGGTAATGGCCATGGGTAAGGAAGCAGAATGGGAATTCTGACTGAAGAAATGGGCCGGTTCATTGAAGAAGCAGGGCATGCGTTCGTAGCTTCGGCAGACGCAACTGGACACCCTCACCTGGCCGCCGGACTGGATCTCCACGTCAGAAACAATTCGCACCTTGTCTTTGAAGCCTGGTTCTGTCGCACCACAATGGAAAATATTACGGCAAATCCGATGGTTGCAGTTGCGGTGGCAGCTCCTGCTGCCGATAAAGGCTACCAGTTCGGGGGTGTGGTCGAATCAGCTACAGATACTGCCATAATGGACGGCTACACAAAAGAGGGGGAAGATTCAGCCCTGCCTCAAGTGCAGTACAGACTGGTAATCAGAGTTGACACGGTAATGGAATTCAGTTCGGGGATCCATTCCGACCAGCCGCTGTAAGTCCGCATCAATCAAATCACGGTCATTGCAATCACCTGAAAACCCTGCAGTCCCACAACCGGCATGGCAAATATCCGACTGCAAATAATGGGGGAATGTCCATGGAAAAGAGAAAATTCGCCCGGCTGGCAATGCACTCCGACACCAACATCAAATTCAATAACACCATGTACAGCGGTACCGTCCGGGACCTCAGCATGAAAGGTGCATTTGTCATGATCGACGCCCGGATTCCGGTGAACGAGACGGTGGAAGTGACCATCTATACCTCTTCCACCCCCAACATGCTCTGCGATCTGCAGGCGAAAGTCGTCAGATCCACGGAATACGGCATCGGGCTGGAATTCGAAAAGACAGTTCTCGACTGAATCTCAGCAGATTCGCGGCAACTGCTCACCCGTCAGCATATAAACCCCTCTGATCCCACCAACTACCGTTTCCATAACCATTTTGCCGGCAGAAGCGTCCACAACCTCGCCGATAACGGCAGCATCCAGGCCGAGGGGATGGCGACGCATGATTGCCAACACCCTTTCCGCAGCGTCGGCAGCAACTACCGCCACAAGTTTTCCCTCGTTGGCAATATGAAGAGGGTCCAGCCCAAGTATGGAACACACGCCGCTGACTTGACTTTTGACAGGCAGGGCCGCTTCCTGGAGTCTGATGGTGACATTGGATTGCAAGGCTATTTCCTTGAGGGTGGTGGCAACGCCCCCACGGGTAGGATCCCGCAGCACATGCAAATATTCCCCTTCCGTAAGTAATTCCGCCACCAGCCCATAGAGGGCAGCAGTGTCGCTTTGGATGTCGGCAACAAATTCCAGCCCGTCCCGCGCTGCAAGCACGGGCTATGCCGTGATCGCCGATGGTGCCATTGATAATGACCTTGTCCCCTACCCTGGCGCCGCTGCCGCTAATATGCAGCTGGTGTTCAAGGATGCCGATGCCGGAAGTGTTGATGAAGATACGATCGGCCTTGCCCCTGGGGACCACCTTGGTATCACCGGTGACGATCGCTACTCCGGCCAGATCGGCCGCTAAACGCATGGAGGCGAGGATAACAGAAAGATCACTCATGCTGAAGCCTTCCTCGATGATCAGACCGACACTCATATGGAGGGGCCTCGCTCCGACCATGGCAAGATCGTTGACGGTGCCGTTCACAGCCAGGTCGCCGATATTCCCGCCGGGGAAAAAGATGGGATCGACCACATAGGAATCGGTGGTGAAGGCAAGCCTGTTCCCTTCATGATACACAACAGCGGCGTCGTTCTGCCCTGTGAGGGAAACGCCGGACAGGGAGGGGATTATGAGCTGGTCAAGAAGCTGGTGGGAGAGCTTTCCACCGGAGCCGTGGCCGAGAAGGATCAGATCTTTATTCATTTTCGTCCTCAGATGGATGCCGCTTTTGCGCCCCGGCTGCGTATGTCTTCTTGCCCGAACACATGGATATGCAGCATGTTTTAATGATTATAATATGCGGCGCAGCTGCCTTCGGAGGAGACCATACACGGCCCCACCGGATTTTCCGGGGTGCACTGGGTGCCGAAAAGAGGACAATCGAGGGGTTGAATTTTCCCTTTCAAGACATCGCCGCACCTGCAACCCTTTTGCTCCTCCTGCTCTTCTACCTTGACTGGAAGCGCCTTCTCAGCGTCGAACCGGGCATAGCTTCTTCTGATCTTCAGCCCACTGCCGGGGATGATTCCGATGCCGCGCCAATGGCAATCACAGGGAATAAATACCTGTGACATGACTTCTCTGGCCTTGCTGTTCCCGTCCCGCTTCACCACCCGGCGGTATTGGTTCTCCACCTTCGCCTCCCCGGCAATCTTCTGCCGGATCAACATCTCCACCCCCTGCATGATATCCGCCGGTTCGAAACCGGTCACCACGCAGGGAATATGGTGTCTTTCCGCAAGTGGGAGGTAGGCATCGGTACCGATAATGGCGCTCACATGGGCCGGGCAGATAAAACCATCGATTGAAGCAGCCGGTTCCGCCGCCAGCATTTCCATGGCTTTAGGCATTGTTTTGTGGCCGGCCAGGACTAGATAGTTATCCAGCTTTTGCCTGGCTGCCATAAGAATACTGGCGGCAACGGCCGGTGCCGTGGCCTCGAATCCGATGCCTGGAAAAATGATCTTTCTGTCCGGGTTCCGTGCCGCCAGTGCAACCCCATCCAGAGGCGAGTTGACGATCCTGATGTCGGCACCACTGGCCCGTTCCTCCATAAGTGAGCCGGATGACCCGGACACGCGCATCATGTCCCCGAAGGTGGCAATAATGACATGGGGAAGCCTGCTCAGGGCGATGGCGCGATCCAGATAGTGGTTTGGAGTGACGCAAACAGGCAGCCGGGGCCGGAAATCAGCCTCACCTTCGGCGGGAGAAGAGACCTGATGCCGAACCGGCTGATGGCCATGGTATGGGTACCGCAGACCTCCATCAAGGTCAGAGGCGCTTCCAGGTCGGCAATCAGCGCCTCGATGCGCTCGGCATAGCCATTGACAATCTCTTTATCACCAAAAATTTTAACGTAGTTCATCCAAGTCCATTCCGAAAGGAGCCGGCAGAGGCTCTGGAGTGAAGGGAAGAGACCGAGCGGCGAGCGGACCACCCGCCCACCGGAGCTTACCCCATAGCATCGGACGAAAGAACCTCACGCATCAGGGCCAGGGTTTCACGGGCGACTTCTTCATCCAGCCTGGAGATGGCAAAGCCCGCGTGGACGATGACGAAATCTCCTACCTTCACTTCATCGCCCAGAAGCATCAGGTTTGCCTCCCGCTTGACACCGTCGATTTCGGTTATGGCCGTATCGTCATCGATGCTGGTGATCCGCATCGGCACAGCTACGCACATGCGTCACTCCTTCCGGCAATGACCGCCTGGCCCAGGGCGAGTCCGCCATCATTGGGGGGGACCAGCCGGTGGCTGAAGACCTGGAAGCCCTTTGCCACCAGGCGGTCGTGGACCTCCCCTGCCAGGAGCTTGTTCTGGAAAACCCCACCTGACAGGACCACACGCTTACGCCATGGGCCTTGCCTGCCTTGACGCAGACATCGGCTGTGGCAGCAGCCACTGCCTTATGGAAACGGAGCGCCATGTTGGCGCCGGCTTCACCGGCAAGGAGGTCGTTGACCAGGCCGTCGATGATGTAGCGGCAATCCAGGATGAATTTTTCATCTGTAGAAACAATGGCGTAGGGATAATGCCATTCCGAAGAACTTTTTTCGGCCAGGGCCTCAAGTTCCATGGCAGCCTGCCCCTCGTAGGACACACGGCTGCGCACCCCAATGAGAGCCGCCGCCCCATCGAAAAGTCTGCCGCAACTGGATGTGAGGGGTGAGTTCAGGCCTTGTTCCAGCATTCGCTGCAAAAGTCTCTTATCCCCATCTGCCAGAGCCGAAAATACGGGAAGCTTGAGAGAAAAAGCATCGCTGCCGAATACGGCATGGCAGTGGGACAGGGCCATCCGCCATGGCTCCCGCACCGCTGCATCGCCTCCGGGAAGAGGAACCTGGGAAAAATGACCGACCCTCCTGAACCGGCGGTAATCGCCCAAAAGGAATTCTCCACCCCAGATGGTGCCGTCCGCACCATAGCCGGCGCCGTCGAGAATTACCCCGAGAACCTGCCCCTCCAAGCCGTTTTCTGCCATACAGGAAGCCATGTGGGCATGGTGGTGCTGCACCGGCACCAGTAGCTGGTTAGCGGCCTGAGCATAGGCGGTGGACTGATAATCGGGATGGAGGTCGTGGGCGACCACCTTCGGGTTGACCGAAAGGACTTGCCTCAGGTGGGAAACGGTCTGGTCAAGGAACTGCAGATTAGACTCGTTTTTCAGGTCCCCCAGGTGCTGACTCATGAAGGCACGGTCGCCGCGTGTCAGACAAATGGCCCCCTTCAGCTCGGCTCCCACCGCCAGGACCTGCTGCTGCGCCTCGTGCAACCGAATGCTTCTGGCACATAGCCCCGGGAGCGGCGCAAAAAGATAGGTTTGCCCTGAAAAACTCGGATCACCGAATCGTCATTACGACAATGCACCCGCCGGTCATGGCCAAGGAAATAATCAGCAATGCCTGTGAGAGACTCCACCGCATCACTGTCCCGGTAGGCCACCGGCTCATCCGAGACATTTCCCGAGGTCATGACCAGGGCGAGGAAATCGCGAAGCAACAGGTGATGAAGGGGGGTTGATGCCAGCATCAGCCGAGATAGTCATTGGCAGGGGCAACCTGGGGAACAATCCCGTTTCCCTCACGCTTGCACAGAAGGACGATGGGTTTTTCCGGCCCAGCCAGCAGGCGCTCCTCAATGGGGTCCAGGCGGGCGAGAACACCGGCCCGCGCCAGATCCCCTACCATAAGGGCAAAAGGTTTCTCGCTCCGCCTTTTCCGGTGCCGCAGCTCGGCAACGGCTGGGCTGTTAAATGGGTCCACCGCCAGGTGGTAACCGCCGGTCCCCTTTACAGCAACGATCTTTCCCGATTTCAAAAGACGAATGGCCTCTTTGACAGGATCACCAGCAACTACCTCACCAGTCGCAGTGATCAGGTACAGCCTGGGGCCGCAAACCGGACAGGCATTGGGCTGGGCGTGAAACCGCCTGTCTGCCGGATTCTCATACTCGGCACGGCAGTCGTCGCACATGGAGAAATCTGCCATGGTGGTTGCCTGGCGGTCGTAGGGAACACCGGTGATGATGGAATAGCGGGGACCGCAGTTGGTACAATTGATGAAGGGATATCCATAGCGGCGGTCACCGGGATCGAACAGCTCCGCCAGACAATCGGGACAGACGTCACAGTCGGGTGAAATCTGCAGTTCACCTCCGCCGGAGCTGCTGGGCAGAATGGAGAAATCGCGGCTGTTTTCGGTTGCAATAATTCTTCTATTGATCGAGGTAATGGCAGCAAGTGGTGGAGCCTCATCGTTCAGGGCAGTATAAAAAAGGTCCAGCTGCAAGCGTATGCCTTCAGCCTCCAGCAGCACTCCGTGGGAGGTATTTCTCACCCACCCTGTCAGCTGGCGCTGCCGGGCCAGACGGTAAACGAAGGGGCGAAAACCTACCCCCTGAACGATGCCTTCGACCTGGACCCTGATCCGCTCATGCCCCATCATCACCCCTCACCCCTCACCCTTCACAGACATTTCCCACAGCCACCGATACCAGGCATCCATCCCCGACCCGCTTTTGCCGGAAACCTCCAGGATAGTTATAGCCGGATTGATGCGGCGAACCATCTCCTTGCACTTCTCCACATGGTAGTCCAGATAGGGCAGCAGATCGACCTTGTTGAGCAGCACCACCTGGGCGGCGCGGAATATCTGCGGATATTTGAGCGGCTTGTCTTCCCCTTCGGTGACACTGAGAACGACGACCTTATGGTGTTCCCCAAGATCGAATGCGCCGGGGCAGACAAGATTACCCACGTTCTCGATGAAGAGCAGATCCAGTTTTTCCAGGTCGAAAGCCTTCAGGGCCAGGCAGACCATCCGGGCATCGAGATGGCAGCCGGCCCCGGTATTTACCTGCTCCACCGGCACGCCGGTGGCAGCTATCCGCACCGCGTCATTGTCTGTCTGTTGATCACCTTCGATGACGCACAACGAAGATGCATCCCTAAGCTGTCAAGGGTCTGCTCCAGGATGGTCGTCTTGCCGGAGCCAGGGGAACCGAGCAGATTGAGGGCAAAGATGTTTCTGCCGGTGAAGAGCTGGCGGTTTGATTTGGCAAACTGGTTGTTTTTGGCGAGAATGTCCGTCTCAATGGAGATCACTTGTGCATCGGACCGGAAATTACAATGGTGGTGGTCATGATCGCCACAGCCGCAGGTAATACACATGAATTGTTTGCCTCCCGGCGCTGTAAATCCGCTTCTGCAACGGGTGCAACAGGATTGAATCTTCAGGTAAGCTATAACACCAAATCGGCGAAGGTCAAGGCAGCGAGGCTTGATCATCGGTGTTTGCAGGACCCGTTGCGCCCATGGGGAGCCTTGCAAGTTCTGCACGGAACCCTTGACTTGGAAATCTTATCCGGGGTATTTTTGTTCTGCAAAAAAGAAGCAGGATAGACGACAATACTAAACCATCCGCGAGGATGGGACGGAAAGCCTACAGGGTCTTACTGAGACAGCCGGGACGCCGAAATATCTCTCTGGATATTGAAGCCCCGGCTTTTTTTATGCCGCGGCCAACAGGAGTCAAGGAGAACAGCGGATGAGATTGGTTGCATGGTTTACAATGATGTTGCTGGTGGCGGCTTTGAATGGTTGCGGAAACGGCGGTAGCGATGGGGCAACAGACATGGTTACCAACACCGGCAGCGGAGGGACAGTCGCAAGTGAAGGCGGATCGGCAATAACGACCAGTCCGGGCAGCACCAGCACGGTAAACAGCAATACGCAAGACGGGACCGCCACCGGTACTCCGACCACCGGTACTCCGACAACTACTGCTCCGGTAAACACCACTCCAACCACCACGGCTCCAACGACTCCAGCCACGACTACGCCGTCAACAACTGTCCCGGCTCCAGGTTCGTCGTCAACCGAGGAGACGACCATTGTAGTCACCATGCAGGCAGCATGGTGGCTGCCATCAATCAGGCCCGCCTGTCGGGAATGACCTGCGGCGCCACCTATTACGGGCCCACTACAGCCATCACCTGGAATGACCGGATAGGCTCTGCAGCGTCCAGACATTCAAATGACATGGCCGCCAGGGACTTTTTCAGCCATACGGGGAGTGACGGAAGTTCTGCAGGGGACAGGTTGACACAGGCGGGATACATCTGGAGCACCTATGGGGAGAACATCGCCGTCGGCTATTCCACACCGGCGGCAGTGGTACAGGCATGGCTCAACAGCGAGGGGCACTGCAGGAACATCATGAATCCGGCATATCTGGAAATAGGCGCCGGAGTTGCCACCGGCACCTACAGGGGTGTTCCTTCAATGGATTATTGGACGCTGAATCTGGGCAAGAAAAGGTAACTCAGGCTACCGTCAGCCCCTTGACCCGAAGCTCATCCCCGGTTATAAGATCCATGCCCACGCCACCGCAGCCGGGGCATGGATCGTAACAGGTCTTGACGGGGAATTCGGAATTGCATTGCCGGCAACGCCCACTGGCCGCCACCTGCTCGATCAGCAGCAGGGCATTTTCCAAAGGAGTACCTTTGGTACAGGCGTCAAAACAGAAGCGGATTGATTCCGGGGCGACACCAGACAGGGCGCCTATTTCAATGGTAACGGAGCAGACGCGACGGCCGCCGGCATTTTCCATGCAAATATCGACCACACTACGGGTAATGGACAGTTCGTGCACGATACCCCCCGGTAAATGGTACCATCTCCATGGAATTATTCATTACCGGCGGCCAAGGATGCATAAAAATGGGACAGGAGATCTGTATATACTTTCTCCTGCCCCGATCCGGACGACGGTTATCCTACTTCAAAACAAAAGCAACCTTGGCAGCAGCAAGGAAATTTCCCTTGCGGTTTGCCGAGTAGACGGTAACCGCATCATCATCGGACAGTTGCAGGTCTGAACTGTTTGCCGATCCTGAAGCCTTCACTATCAGCGGGTTCTTCACATTGCGCGACGCAAGGGCCGCCTTGGCCTTTTCAATGCTGTTGGTGTACTCGCCGCAGCCCTGATCCACCAGCACCTTCTGGCTCACCTTTGCCGGATCGTAGATGACCTCGCCGTTGGCAGCAAAAATGCGGTTGATGAGGGCGGGACGGAAATCCTGCTCAGTGGCATCGATGATCAGTCCATCATAGGCTTCGTCAAGTTTTACCGGATCGGTCTTGAAGGCCGGTTTGTCAGTGGCAAATTCCTTTTTCAGCTTCGGGTCCCTGTTCAGTTTCTCGTAAAAAGCAGTGGCAAAACCCTTTGCCCCATGCATGCCGATCTTGATGACGGCTATGGCGGTATCCTTTTCCTGGCTGTATTCCTGGAAACCACCTGACTTCCTTTGACGAAAGAGGAAACCGCCGACCTGATAACGTCGTATTCGGCCATGCCGTCTTTGACCAGGGTGTCACCAACTATGGCGAAACCCTGCAGATATTCAGCCAGGGACCGTTGTGCAGTAACCACCGCCGCCCGCTTTGCCATCAGCTCGCGCTGGGCCGGAGTTTTGTGGTTGGGGTTGCCTATGCTTCGCCGTAAAAAAGGATCGCTTCCTGGCTGAAGGCGGCGTTATCGTCCCGGGCGCCGGCAGTGCCGCCGGTGAGGGTAAGATTGCGCCCGCTCAACCAGGTCTTGGTTTTGGTAAAGGTATCATCCACCTGCACCGGGTTTTGGTTCTCGTCTTCGGCAAAGGCAGGCAGGGCAAGCCCTGCCAGCAACACGGTCATCAGGATCAGCCTTTTCATATCTCTCTCCCTCTCAGCGGATGTTTATTTTCTGCTTCAGTACCCGCACGGCCAGCAGTGCCTCGGCGCCGTCGACAGGTTCATTGATGCGGAATTCACCGGAAAGTTCACCCTCCATGATGGCGCGGGTGGCCATGTTCATCACCGCATTAAAGAACGGGGATGTACTGCGCACATCGGGAAAGGGCGATTTTTCCTGCCCAAAGTAGGCAGTGGCAAGTTTTTCATCTCCGGTCAGTTTGATCAGCACATCTTCCAGGATAAAGGCCATTTCCCCCCTGGTAACCGCTTCTGCCGGCTTGAACAGGTAAGCTTTGGTCGTTTCATCGAATCTGGGCTCCAGGCCCCGTACTCTCCACTTCAACAGGGTCAGGATTTCATCTTTGAACTGATGATCGACGATGTCTGCCGGCATGAATTCCGCTTCGGGATGATTTCCCTGTGAGGCTGCAGATAGCCTGCCGGCCATCAGCTTGTCCATCTTCATCTCATCCATGAGGAGCGCCGCCAGATCACCGCGGCTTACCGAATCCTTTACCGCAATTTTTTTGCCCACATCTCCTGTGGTAAGCCCGGACATGGCACGAACAGTCCTGTCGGTCTTCTTCCATCCCCGGTCCGCCTTGTCGTGCCACTTCCCTTCCCGCTTGGCATTCAACACATCGGCAAATTTATCCCTGGCCTTCTGGAATTCCAGCGCCTGAAGGTAGGCAAGCCCCATGAAGTAGTCAGCCGCTTCTTTCCCCTGGTAATAAACCAGTTTCTGCTCGTTCACCTGAAGGGCTGCCGCATCCCCGAACGCCTCTTCCGTCTCCTTCAGCCAGCCTTTTTCCTTCAGGATGGTATTGTCGCGCATCACGGCCAGGTAGTAATCGAACTGTTCTTCCCTGGCATCGGTATACTTGTCGGCTTTTTCAAGATATTCCCTGGAACGTCCGGCCTCAATTGTCCGGAAGGCGGCATCGCCCTGGGTGCGGCTCTTCTCGGCAGCCACGATGGAATTGCCGGCGTATGCCGGAGAGTATTTTTCATTGCAATAAAGGGCGCGGTCGAATTTTTCCCCGGCTGCAGTGATATCGCTTTTCTCCAGGGCCTCCATGCCGCGCAGATAATGGTGCAGAGGGTTGTCTTCAGCCGTGGTACAGCGCACCTGGGGCCCGGAGCAGGCCGACAGGACACCCGCTGTTATCCCTGCCAAAAGCATAGACAGCAACTTTTCTTTCATTGTTCCTCCTCCTTTTCGCGAAAGTCCCGCAGAAAGCAACCGGCACATTTTGCAGAACTCCGGTATGTCATCCCAGTTTTCAACACACAGTGCTACCTGCCAAAGGTGGAACGTTTCCAGACTTTTCTGATTTCCTTTTCGTCAGACCATTCAAGCAGCCCGGTGCGGAGATTCTTCAAATTGAGGGTGAATTTGTAGTAAACATCCCTGACATCATCGACCTTGTGCTCAATCTCGGCAAAATTGCCCGACAATATGTACTCGGCCCCGTACTGTTTTCCCATTTCCACAGCCTTTTCCTGATCGACCATGCCGCTGTTCTGCTGATATTTCAGTTCTTCCAGGGCTGCAGCTCGGTGGTTCTGTCAACGAAGGTGAATTTTCCCGATTTTATGAGCCTGGCACGGATTGAATCGGTTACCGCCTCCATATCGATATGCTGCATGGACTTGTTTTTTATCCGGTCTACGGAAATGACCGGACGGCGAGTTGCGGTAATCTCCGCAACCGGTGGAAAGGTAATCAACGAATCGACCATGGTTGCCGCAATCTGCTGAAGATCTGCAGAACCAAAATCCGTTGACAGGGCTTGCTGCGACAGGGGATCGCCATATTCGACGCTGGGGGTGGCACACCCGGAAAACAGCGTAGCTGCTGCGATCAAGAAGATAAGACTGCCTGCTCTGGTTTTCTGGTACATGGTGTTACTCCCTTCTTTGCGATAGATTCGGTCAGAATGTTATCTCCGTTGTTTTGAACGTATTACCGGCCTTGATGACCCTGACGATGGTTTTGGCGCCGCTTCTTATATTGATCTCAATATCATGAAATATCGCCGTTCCCTCCTGCTCCAATGACAACGTATGCTTTCCCGCCGGAAGGCTGGTCCGCATCACCTGCACCTCTGCCGGAAGAGTGTTCCAGCTTCTGAGATCGGCATTTTCGCTGATGTAGTTATAGAGTAATGAACTGAGTTCCCCCAGTGAGCCGAACTTGTCCTTCGACTTCTTCGCCGCAATCCCCTTGGCAACGGCCCGAATGATCTGGCGTGTCACCATGGCCGGGACTTTTTCCTTCAAGGCCTTAACCGCCAGAGCCCTGGCGTCGCAAAGGGGTTCGGTAGCGCCGATGGTATCAGAGCCTTCCATAACCCACAGTGGAGAAACATCAGGCCATCGCTGTCCATAGAAGGGGAAAGCCACGGCCACGATGCCTCCACTTGGCAAGGGTATGGGAATCTTCACCTCTTCCTTCTGGGGAACGAAATCTTCTTCGAAAAATAACAGGAGTTCACCCGTTTCCATCCCTGGCGATGAAGCATCATCATTCCAGGTAGCATCCGGCACATCAACAGCCTTGTTTACTTTATCCAGCTCCTCATCCATGCCCAAAACCCGGGCCAGGCGCATCACATCCTCTTGCAGGTAGGTGTTGTCCGGCCGGATCTCCAGCGCCTTCTTGTAGTCGATATAGGCGTCATTCGGCTGTTTCAACAGTTCGTAGACCACCCCCGACACATAGAAGGAATAGGCATTCTGGAACGAGTTCTTCACCTTGCCGGCAATCTCATCCATGGCCCCATAGCTTGCATAGATGCGACCGGCCCCTTCGGAGCTGCTGAAGTGGTTTTTTTCGGCTTCGACCCTGGCTTCTTCCAGTTCCTCTTCATGCCGCCTGAGGGCTTCATCCTGCGCCCCATTGGCCCGGCGGATCTCGACTCCGGCTCCTTCAACATCATTCCTGAAAAGATAATTAATCGCCTGAAAATTGTGCAGAAGAACGCGCTCATAGCCTTCGCCCCGGTAGGGAAGCGCATTATCATTGGTGAGAATTGCGCTGACATGGGAAAAAGCATTCGTTGCACTGATTGTCGCCTTTTCATCGGCGGCTCTTATGGCTTGCATGGCACATTCATAGCTCTTGACGCTGAAATCCACGTCACCCTGTATCTGGGCAATGCGCCCCAATTCCATGCCATGGAGAATGGAATCAATGCTTTTACTGCCGGAAACAAGGCACTGGGAAAGATCTACTTTTCTGTCGGCTTTCAACTGCTCGATTACCGGGGCGATCCTGCCCGTATAGGGGGTGAAGATTGTTGTGGCGCAACCCGAGGTGAGGATGGCAACGGCAACCAGGAACACCTGAAGTGCGCTTCTTGGATATTTCAAGGTGCTTGCAGGGCATTTCCTCATCTATTTATCACTTCAGGTAATTAATGGTGATGGCATTGGCGGAGAAGTTGACGATTTTGAAACTACCCTTCTGGGCAATGCTGTTGGCCAGATAGATGGTGTTTTCCGGATAAGTGACCACGAATGATCCAAGCTCCTTTTCTTCCACCCCTGTTACCCAGGCGATGTTCTGCAGTGCCTCTTTCACGGCAAAGTTTTCTCCCAGGTCTTTTATGCCGCTTACCTTGACCTGCACCCTTTTTGCTGCAGCTTTCAAATGCCTTCCGACCTTATCGGCAACCACCGGTTTAAGCTTGTCCGAAAGATTTTGCAACCCCTTGGCGGCGGCATCTTCCATTGTGCCGGCAAGCCCCTTCCCTTGCTCAGTTCCGGCAGCAAGGATTACCATCCGGCCCGATGGATCCCTGGTAACCAGCCTGTAGGTCAATCGGGCAGTGATGTTGTGGAAAGGGGTGTTCAGGCCGAATCCCATATCGCCCCCCTTTTTTCTGGTGAGAATCAGGTCGATATTGCCGATAAGTAGAATGTTGGTGAGAAATTGGTGCATCATATTGCTCAAACTTCGGAAATTCCCGCTTTTAAGGGCAGTCTCGATATTCCGGGGATCCACTTCACCGGTGGGGGCAACATCAACAACGGTGTATCCACGCTCGGCGAGATCGCCGATGATTTCCTCCGAAAAGAGGTTGGACTCCTGGTAATCTCCGGCCGCTCCAGAAGGGGAAATTTTCCTGGCCGGAATGAAAACGGCCACGGCATTGTTCAATGCCAGGTCGGAAACGGCATCACGGGCCTTTGCCGGTTCCACGCACGCATTTATTTTTACTGCAACCACATTGTCTCCGCCTTGATAATCGAGCAGGCTAAAGGAGGTAATCAGGCCATAGATTTTTCTGTTTATCGTCTCGTCAACAAGCATCAGGTTCTGGACAACGCTCTGGGCATTGACATCTACGCCTGCAGTCTGTTCGATGGCGGCCAGTTTGGCTCGGGAGATTGCCTCGCTTTTGCCGAAGGAGTATCACCGTTGACAATGACAGCTTCACCATCGGCATCCACACATTGGACCTGCGCCAAAACGGTCAACGGACATAACCACAATGAAAAAATTGAAAAAACTATGATTCTCCACATGGCCGGAAACTCCGTATGAATTGTTTAAGTACAAAGGAATCTCTACAGGAGCACAAAATTATTCAGATTGAGATCCCAGGATCAAGCTTTTCCCAAGGGCATTTACAGCAGAACGCAGTCATTGGTGAATTTTGATTTCTATTTTATGTTTTTGTTTTTTCAATGCAATGGCAATTGACCCACCACTAAATTATATTTATTTAACTAAATACTCTTCCATTGACCTTCCGCTTCACATGCAAGGCTTGAATTGGTTTCAAAATTTGGTAAACTCACGCAAAATCGTGGAGATAGCGTTTATGTGATTGCAAAGCCTGGAGCCTTTCGTGATAGACACTGCAGTTTCTTGTAAGCAATTCAAGAAATACCACCTTGTGCTGTTGCTCATGATGGTTATTGCCATTGCCGCGCCTTCATTTGCAGCAGATCCAGGCCTATCCCTTCAGCGATCTATCCGCGTCGTCATGGACGACAATTATCCCCCATTCGTTTTCAGGGACAGGGATGGCAAGATCAAGGGCATCATCATCGATCAGTGGCGCCTCTGGGAGAAGAAAACCGGTATTCGGGCCGAGATCAGCGCCACGGACTGGGCCGATGCCCAAAGGCTGATGGCCGACGGCGAATTCGACGTCATTGACACCATGTTCCGCAACGAAAAAAGGGACAAGCTCTACGACTTTACCAAGCCCTATGCCAGCATACCGGTTCCCATTTTCTTTCGTTCAGATATCTCCGGAATAAGAGACATCCAGGATCTTGCCGGTTTTGCCGTGGGGGTGAAGGCGGGCGGCAACATCATCGATGTGCTCAGGTCCCACGGCATCAACAACCTCATCCAGTTCAACAGTTACGAGGCAATTGTCACCGCCGCCCGCGACCACAAGGTAAACGTCTTCACCGTCGATGAACCGCCCGCCTATTACTATCTTTATAAATTCGGCATCTGGGAACAATACCGGGCGACAAAACCACTGTACATCGGGCAGTTTCATCGGGGAGTAAAAAAGGGAAACAAAGAGCTGCTCCAAACCGTTCAATACGGTTTTGATCGCATATCAAAGGAAGAATATTCGGAAATAGAAGAGCGCTGGCGCGGTAAACCGATTCTGGGAATGAAAGAAATGCGCTTCATCAGAATCAGCGGCATTGCGGTCATGCTGGTTATGCTGGCGCTCGTCCTGTGGCTGTGGATGCTGAAGCGCATGGTAAGGCAGCGAACCGATGCCCTGCAGAAGGAAGTACAAATCCGTATCGGCCATGAAACGATGTTGCAGCACAGCGAGGAGAGCCTCCGCTCTCTCATGGATGCCATGCCGGTGGGACTGGCTCTAAGTGACAGACTGGGCAACAATATTTACATAAATAAATGCTTCATCGAGCGTTTCGGATATAGCCTTGACGAGATTTCCACCAAGGCAGCCTGGTATGCCCGTGCCTACCCGGACGAAACCTACAGGGAAAAAATAGTCAACACCTGGAAGGCGGCAGTTGCCAAGGCGCAGAGTGAACAGACAGTGATTCCCCCGTTCGAGGCGCTGATTACCTGCAAGAATGGCTCTGTCAGCCACAATATTGCCAATACCCAATTGATACAGGACCGCATCCTGATTATCTACACCGATATCACCGAACGGGAAAAGAATCGCAACGAACTTCTCAAGATACAGAAGCTGGAATCACTGGGAATATTGGCAGGAGGCATCGCCCATGACTTCAACAATATCCTCACCGGCATCATGGGCAACATTTCACTGTCACGGATGTTCCTCGATGAATCGCACCGGGCGACGGCAACCCTGAAATCTGCGGAGAAAGCCTGTCAAAGGGCCAGCGAGCTGGCCATCCAGCTGCTGACCTTCTCAAAGGGAAGCCACCCGGTGAAAAAAACCGTCTCCGCCGGCAATATCGCCAAGGCATCAGCCTCGCGGGTATCCGACGGTTTCAGTGTGATCAGCGTCTTCAATATTCCTGAAAATCTTTATCCCGTGGAGGTGGATGAGGGTCAGATAGGACAGGCCTTCAGCAATATAGCAATCAACGCAGCACAGGCAATGCGGGAAGGCGGGACCTTTACCGTAAGGGCTGAAAATATAAGCCTGGGTAACGACAACAACTTGTCACTGCCAGCGGGGAATTACGTCAGATTCACCTTTGCCGACACCGGATGCGGCATTCCCGAAGAGGATCTGAAGAAAGTTTTCGATCCATATTTTACCACCAAGGCAGGAGGCAGTGGCCTGGGCTTGGCTGCAGCCCATTCCATCATCGGCAAGCATGGCGGCTACATGGGAGTCAGTTCTGAAGTGGGCAAGGGAACGGTTTTTCAGGTCTTATTGCCGGCGAGCAGGAATGAATCCCCAGCCCATGAGGAGGAGAGGAAAATGCCGGCAGCAACGGAAAAGTGCAACAACTCCTTGTTGATCATGGACGACGAAGAAATGATCAGAGACCTGGCTACAGAGTTGCTGGGGGCACTGGGATACAAGGTCAGCACTGCCGCGGACGGCAAAGAAGCAGTTGCCATGTACAGGGGCGCACACGAATCAGGCAGGCCATATTCCGCCGTCATCATGGACCTTACGGTACCGGGAGGCATGGGTGGGAAAGAGGCAGCCCGGCTGATACTGGATGAATATCCCGATGCCAGGCTCATCGTTTCAAGCGGCTATTCAGAAGATCCGGTCATGGCGGAATACGCCAGGTTCGGTTTCTGCGCCGCCATGGTCAAACCTTACCGCGCCGCAGATGTCATGGGGGTTCTCGATAAAGTTTTTTCTTCCAGGGGATTGAACGGAAATGAAAACATCAATTAACGCCACACTCCACGGGTATCTATAACCACCTTCTCCTTGAGAAGTTCTTTGTCTATGGTTTTGAATTCGTCGTGGTCGACCAGAACCACCAAAATATCCGCCTCGCGCAGCACCTGGGACAACTCATGCAGCTCCATGCCTGCCGATCCATTGCACACATTGGGTTCACATGCCATCACCCTGCCACCCCGCTTGAAATAAGCCCTTTGGTGATTTCCATTGCCGGCGACTCGCGCAGATCGTCGATATTGGCCTTGAAGGACAGTCCCAGGCAGCCGATAACCGGTTCCTTGAACCGCTCCGCCTTGGCCTTTATCTTGTTCATGACCCAATGGGGCTTGTGATCGTTCACTTCCCGAGCTGTACGAATCAGCCGCGCCTCTTCCGGCGCAGCGGAAACCACGAACCAGGGATCGACGGCGATGCAGTGCCCCCCCACTCCCGGTCCGGGGTTGAGGATATTCACTCGCGGATGGCGATTGGCCAGTTCGATCACATCCCAGACGTTTACCCCAACTCGGTCGCTGATCAGTGACAGTTCGTTGGCAAAGGCAATGTTCACATCGCGGAAAGAATTTTCCACCAGCTTGGACATCTCCGCCGTCTTGCTGTCGGTAAGGAAAATGGTACCGTTGCAGAAAGTGTTGTATAAATCTCTGGCCTTTTCGGCAGAAGCCTTGTTAACGCCGCCGATGATCCGGTCATTGTCCACCAGTTCGCGGATTATGTGTCCCGGCAGCACCCTTTCCGGGCAATGGGCGATGAAAACCTGGGGGGAATGGTTGTTGGTACCCGGATGCTGTGCCAGGTCCGGCCGCAGCTGCTTGATTATCTCACCGATCGCTCGGTGGTCCCCACCGGCGACGTGGATTCCAGGATGATGAGACTTCCTTCCCGAAGAAAAGGCGCAATGGCCCGCGTAGCGGCATCCACATAACTCACATCGGGGATCTTCAAATGGGCCTGTTCCCCGTTTTTGAAGGGAGTAGGCACGGCGATAATGAAGGTATCCGCCTCCTCGGGGACCAACGATGCCCGGAGATTGCCGCTGTTGACGGCAGAGCGAACCAGGATGTCCAGATCAGGCTCGACGATGTGAATCCTGCCCGAATTGATAGTGTTGACCGCCTCCTCGTTTATGTCCACCCCTATTACTTCATGGCCTTTGGTAGCGAGCATTGAAGCAGTAGGAAGCCCGATATAGCCAAGCCCCATCACAACAATTTTCTGACGGTTCTTTTGCATGGCGCTCCACCTTTATGTGAGATATTTAATAAAGGTATCACGGCCGCTTTAATTGTAAAGTTCTAAGACTAAAAATACCCTACCCGCCCGCCATCCGTCCATAAGCCCGGTCCTGCAGAATTTATAATGAACTCACTTGCATTGACAAAATCTTCCTGTTAGATTCGACGCGAGCCGATGGAGGTTGTTTTACCGAGGCAGGCAGACCTGTGGTATCGACAATTCCGGGTTCAAGATTGGCAGGCAGGGCCCCAACCACAAGGGCCTAAGAGAGGTAACAGGGAAAAGCATATATGTAGATACAAGGGATAAATAACACTAACTGGTCAAAACCTAATATGCAAGTAATCATATAAAGGAAGAACAAAATGGGAACTATTACGAGGAATTGTCCGCATTGCCATTCAGGCAGCATGACTTTCACTACTTTTGCAGATTATGCTGACCCTAACAAGCGTACGCCGCAGGAATACCTCACTGCATTCCGGTGTGGAGGCTGTCATGGGGGGTATTTCGTAAAAATAGCTTTCCTTTCAGGACATCCTCCGAGCAGCTTTTCAGGAGATATTGATAAGTCCACAGGACATAAAATATTAGAAGAATATCCCCAACCACAGGTAATAGAGGCCCCCCAGTACCTGCCTGTAAATTTACAGTCATTCTTTGTTCAAGCTGCTCACAGTCTCAATGCTGGTAGTTTCGATGCTTCAGCAATGATGTCGAGAAAAGTACTTGAAGTTGCTGTTAAGGCACTAAATTCAGAAGGGAGTGGTAATCTTTACAAGCGAATCGAACAACTCCATGAGATGGGGAAAGTCACCGATGACCTAAAAGAATGGGCTCACATTATAAGAGACAATGGGAATGATGCAGCACATGAGGAAGAGCCTGTGAGTAAGGAATTTGCTGACGAGCTTCTATCTTTCACAGAATTATTCCTGATGTATACCTTTACAATGCCAGGAATGGTTAAGGCAAAAAAAGGCAAAAGCGAAGAAGGTGCATAATACCCGGCAGCAGACGGACTTCGCTGACGCTCAGCCGCTGCGCACGACACCCGTTGTAACAAGAAAAGAAACAAGGAGAAGAGAATCATGTCTGACCAGTTTGGGCCAATTATTGATGGGTCAATACGCCGACTTATAGATGCTACAAATAAATCATCAAGTGCTATGACTAGACTCACCTATGTTGCTCTGATTTTGGCTGCTGTCCAGGCCGGAGCCGCTATAATCCAAGTATGGCTTGCATTCAGATGACGACTTAAAAGGAGAGGCTAAAAGAAAACTCGGCAAGCATAGAAGCTATCACCCCGCCATCACAACCTCTCCACCGCCCCCCGCGCCATCTCCACAATTTTATCCGGTTCCTCGCGGCTCAGGTACAGAGGGCTGCCGAAGGTTACCGTCACCCTTCCCCGTTTGGGCCGGCTGGCTCCCCGGGGCAGGACCTTCTCGATCCCCTCGATCTTCACCGGCACCACTGGTATGTCCAGTTCCTTGACCATGATCCCCAGCCCCCGCTGGAACGGCAGCAGTCTGCGTCTATGGAGCGTTCCCCTTCCGAAGATGAGGATGTTGTGGCCGGAGTCCACAAGCCTGCCCATGAAGCGAAATGACTTGCGGAAACCGCTGCTCTGCGGCAAGGGAAAGACATTGTGGAAGAAGGTGGCATATTCGTAGGTGAGCCGTTTCCAGATCCACTGCAGGGCATTGTGGTAATTGCGGAAGAAAAACTCCTCCCATGCGGCGGTTGCGGTGTTGTAGCGGATCTCCCGCGGCAGGGCGAACATGACTGCCGGCTGGTCCATATAGCTCAGGTGATTGGAGACGAAGAAGACCGGCCCCTTTATCTCTTGGAGCTTTTCCCGGCCCCGCGCCTGAATGGTGACGATACTGCGGAAAAGGGGATAGGTGAAAACGGCATCCCAGAACATGCGCAGAGCCCTGACCGGTTTCGAGTTGGTCCAGAAGCGGAAATGGTTCTTGCCCTCGATTTTCTCCCGCTTCTCGATGATGCGGCGCAGCTCCTGCACCCGTGTCTCGGGGCCGATGACGGAATCCTCCAGGTCGAGGCGGAATTCCTGCTCCAGGTAGTTGACCAGCTCCAGCCGGGCAATGGATGTGAGCCCCAGGTCGGCCACCAGCGTGATTCCTCCTTCACCTCATCAACACCAGCTCCCGTTACCCGGGCGATCAAAGTGATCAGCCGGTCAGCCGCGGTGCCCGCACCTGTCCCCTTTTCTCCTTTTTGCAGCTTTTCCTTGACCTGGAATTTCCTGATCTTCAGCGTAGTAGTCTTGGGAAATTCAGCTTCCGGCCACACGGAGAAGCCTGTTACCTGGTGCAAAGAGTCGAGCCGTTTGTTGACCTCAGCGACTATTTCTTCCGGCTTTCTGCTGCTGCCGTCCAAAAGCAGCACGGCATGGACCTCCTCGCCGCCTCCCCTGTCCATGCCGATGACGCACGATTCACGCACACCCTTGGTCTGGTTGAAGATATCCTCGATCTCGTCCGGATAGACATTGATCCCGGCGCCGGTGACGATGAGCTCCTTGGCCCGTCCCTTGATGGTCAGCCAGCCGTCTGCCGAGACTTCCCCCATGTCACCGGTGCGAAACCGCCCATCGGCGGTGAATGCCTCCCGCGTTGCCGCCTCGTTGCGGTAATAGCCAGGGGTGATATTCTTCCCCCTGGCGAGGATCTCATTGTCCTCGATGGTGATCTCGATACCGGGAAGGGCTTTCCCCACCGCCCCCGCCACCTGCTTGTCCATGGTGTTGGCGGCCAGGACCGGCGAGCATTCCGTAAGGCCGTAGCCCTCCACCACCCTGAATCCCAAGTTCTGCCAGAATAGGAAAACGTCCAGGGAGAGGGGTGCCCCTCCCGAGACGAAAAGGCTGAAGTGACGGCCGAATTTACGCTGGATGGGAAAAAAAAGCAGCTTCCGCGCCCTCGGGGATAGCGTCTCCCCCCTCTTCATCAGGAATCTGAAGACATTACCGAGCCCTTTCTCATCCAATTCCCGTTCCATGGAGCTCTTCAATAGCTGGAGCAGCCGGGGAACGGCGACCATGGCATAGATATCCTCTTCCCCAAGCGCCTCCATGATGGCCGATGGCTTCAAGGTCCGCAGGTAGACGATGGTGGAGCCGTTGTAAAGCGGGGTAAAGAAGCCCCCCATCTGCTCGAACATGTGGGAAAGCGGCAACAGCGAGAGAAAGTTGAATTGTGAGGTTACAACGGGGATGTGCTCATTCACTTGCATAATGTTGGCCATCAGATTGCCATGGGTAAGAATTACCCCTTTCGGATTCCCTGTCGTACCCGAAGTGTAGATAAGCTCGGCAACGTCATCGGGAGCAGGCCTGGCAATTTCAGTGAACGGTTCAAGACCGGCAAGATCGTATTCCAGATCCTCCAGCAGGATGGATGATGCATGGTCCAGAGGCTCGATCTTGAAGCGGCTCTGGATGACGACTTTGGCCTCGGTAAGCCCGGCAATGGTCTCAGCACGCTCCCTTTCCGACATGAAATCGACGGGTACCGCTACAGCCCCGCGGACAATGGCTCCCCAGAATGCTACAGCCCACCACGGGGAGTTCGGCCCCCAAATCAGCACACGGTCCCCGGTTGCCACACCCCGGTCAGCCAGCAGGCGGGCCATTTTTCTGGAAAGCAGGTGAAACTCCTGATAGGAGAAGATGAACCTGCGGACGCCGGTTCTGTTGACGAAGGCGGTATCCTTTCCTCTCAGGGGGAATGTCTCAAAAAGATCGATCAAGGTCTGCATGCAATTTCCTTTTCCCGGCCAACCTGAAAATGTCGCTTTTTTCCTGACAGTATATGGCGGTCGCCACCCAACGCAAGAAGATAATATGGGGGTCCCTGCTGCCACAATTAATTATTTTAAATTTGAACATCTTAACTCGGATGATATAGTTTCATCTATAGCTCTGCGCTACCTTTTACATGTGCGCATAAACAAACAGAAAGAGGAGGAACAACGATGAAGAATGTAAAACGTTTGGTTTTTACCGCTGCAGCGTTGATTGCTCTATCGGGATTTGCTTTCAGCGCAAGTACCAGCGGTAGCAGTATGGGCAGCTCTTCCGGGTCGGACAGTTCTTCCGGCATGACCGGCAGCGGCTCTGGCGGATCGACAACCGGTTCTTACGGCAGCGACACCGGCAGCGGCATGGGTGGCTCGACCGGTGGTTCGACAAGCGGTTCTGGTGGGTCGACAAGTGATACATACGGTACTGGTTCGGGCACAGGTGGCTCCACCAGTGACACTTATGAGACCGGCACCGGTGGTTCGACCAGTGATACTTATGACACCGGTACTGGTGGAGCAACGGGCGGCACATTTGGAACGTATACCGGCGCAGGCACCGGCGGCTCCACTGGCGGCACTTATGGATCGGATACGGAAATGGGCACCGGCGGCTCCATGGGCGGCACCTATGGCACAGGCACCGGCGGAAGAAGTAGCGATATGGAGAAAGGGAAATCCGGTCACATGGGAACCATGGGTTCATACACCAGTTCGAGCCACGGACATATGGGTACCAAAGGCTACTGATTTTTCTACACATATCCACATGAAAAATGGCCTGCTGATGCAGGCCATTTCTTTTTTCCGGCAACGCCGCAGATGGGGGTGTTTCATCAGCCGGAGGTTTTCAACCAGCATCTGAGCATCTCCGCCACGCTCCACGCCTGTGCAACGCACCCCCGCGGCGAGTAGGGCTCTTCCGCATCGAACACCTCGTTGATACTACCGACACACTTATGATTAAGCTGGTCTGTCAGCCCTTCCAGGAATCCCCTTGCCCCCGGCTTGTCGTCCGGATACAGCCGCAGCCAGGCATCTACGAAAGGCCCCAGAAGCCAGGGCCAGACTGTCCCCTGATGATAGGACGCATCCCTGGATCTCAGATCGCCGAAGTACTTTTCCTTGTAGTCGGGATGTCCCGGGGCCAGCGTCCTCAAGCCGACCGGCGTCAGCAAACGCTCTTTGACAACGGACAGGACCCTCTCCCAACGGGATGGTTCCAGCACCGGATAACGAAGGGCAATGGCTAATACCTGATTGGGGCGGCAGGCCGGGTCGTCTCCCTGTTCACCGTCCACAACATCATAAAGGTACCCTCCCTCCTCGTACCAGAAACGTTTGTTGAAGGAGCGGCTCGTCTGATCGGCGAGAGAACCAAGCTGAGCTGCAAGCTTTTCGTCGGCCTCCTCACGGCTCCATTTCTCCAGAAGCCGCAGGGCATTGTACCAGAGGGCATTGATCTCCACCGCTTTGCCACGGCGCGGTGTAACGACCCAGTCGGCCACCTTTGCATCCATCCAGGTCAGCTGGTAACCTTCGGCGCCCTGCCGCAGCAGGCTATCCGCCGGGTCGATGCCGATACCGAAACGTGTCCCGGCCAGATGCCGGTCAATTATTTCCTTCAGCTTGGGCAGGATCAACACCAGTGTCGCCCGGTCCCTGGTGACTTCCACATAACGGTCCAGGGCATGGAAGAACCACAGGGTCGCATCGGCGGTGTGATAGAGCCTTCCGTCTTCTTCGGGGAACATGTTTGGAATGAGGCCATCGCGGATATAGTGGGAAAAGGTCCTGAGAATCCAGCCCGCTTCATTGATCCGCCCGGTGCAAAGGGTGAGACCCTCAAGGGAAATCATGGTGTCCCTGCCCCAGTCGGTGAACCAGTGGTAGCCCGCTATGACCGTGCGAATCTCGTCTCCCATGGCATTGGCACGAACATAATCCTCCACTCTTCCGGTTGGAGAGATAATGAACTGGTCGGCGGCAAAGACCAGCTCGGCCGGCAAGCCTGACCGTGCCCCCGGATCGGCGGCAGCCAGAAGCAGACGCCGGCGCTCCTTCTCCAGTCTGAAGGCTTCACTGGGGGACAAGGCAGCGATGGTTTCCCATTTTTCCGTGGAAGCGATGAGGGTGGCATCTTCTCCCTTGGCCAGATCGATGGCAAAATAGCCGGGACTCCAGAGATCTCCTGCGTCTTCATAGCCACGGTTGTGCTCGATGCGGTAAAAGATATCCGGAATGGTCTTTTCTTCCAGGGTAAAGGTCCCGTGCAGCCCGTGGAGCACCAGGCGAAGCTGTGGCGACCTTCTGCCGGAGGATATCTGGTAGCGGTTTTCCACTGCCGAAAAAACATAGGATTCTATGGCCGGGGCGTTCACCGGCGCATCATGGGGTCGAAAATGAACGGAGGGCTGCAGTTTGAGCCTTACCTGCTGCTCCCCTTCAAGCATCCGATAGTTCACATGAACCGTGTTCTGCTTGTGAATGAGAAATATCCTCTTCTCAATAACAGTACCATTGATATGGTATTGCCACACCGGCAGCCCGTCTTCCAGGACGAATGAGAAGAGGTTTTCGGAACCGAAAAGCTCCACCGAGCCGTCCCCCCTCTCATTACCTCCCAGCATGACCACGCTTCCATCTTCGAACCTGAGCCGCTCGGTCACTTTGCTGAAGACCATGTTGCGACCCATGGGGGTTGGATAGGCGGCGACGAGCAGGCCATGATAGCGGCGGGTCAGTGCACCACTGACCGTCCCGGAAGCATAGCCGCCAAGACCGTTCGTGACCAGCCATTCCCTTTTCAGCAGCACTTGATCGCGGGTCATGTTCGGCCCGGTAAAAGGCATCTCCCTGCGAATTGAATTCATAATCCTCCTCCATTGGGGGCCGGAACCAGAACTACTGCGGCATGGCCCAGAATTCTCCAGAAGTTTTCCGTCTCAGGCTCGGAATACCCTGAGCCGCCATACTCTGGCTTCTCGCTGGACCAGGCCACCTTCCACACGCCACCCTGGGGTGGTGCAAGCAGCGGTTCAGGCGCCGGCCTCAGCCTCAATTCCCTCCCGAGATTCACCAGCAACAGCCTTTCATCATCCCCATGCAGGTAGCGAATGACAAAACCTTCTGCACCAAGGACAGCCCCGTCAATGAAAGAAGATGCACCGGCACTGAAAACGGCATCTTCTCGCCTAAGCCTGATGAGATCCCGGTGCAGGGCGTAAATTCTGCCATGCTTTTGCCTTTCCTCCAGATTGAGGCGCGATCTCTCAAAGGTGTTCAGGGCGGCTGGGCTGTCCAGACTGTCGATTATCTCCTGGGAGGCAACATTGGTGAACTGGCTGAGAAATTCCACCCTCCCTTGCGCACCATGTTTGCCACCTCTGCGCAGAGGTCGGCGAAGTACAGAAACGGGGTCGAAGCGGCAAATTCCTGCCCCTGAAAGAGCATCGGCGTGCTGGGCGCCAGGAGCAGTAGTGTGGTGATGGCCCTGTAGCTGCCGGGGCTCGTCAACTGGTGGATGCGGAAGCCCCATGCCGAGTTGGCGATCTGGTCATGGTTCTGGATGAAGTTGACGAAACAGGATCGCTTCACCCCCCTGGTGGAGCTGCCACGACGCTTGCCCTGCCAGAAATAACGCTGGCCCTGGTACAGGTACCCATATTTCACTGCCGATACCAGTTCCTGTGAGGTCCCCAGATATTCGCTGTAATATGCCTCATTGTATCCGCTGACGGCAGCGTGGGCACTGTGGTGGAAGTCATCGTTCCAGACCACATCGAAACCATAGCCTCCCTGCTCGGGTGGTTGTAGACATTTAATCTGCTGGGGCTCGTTCTCCCCCACCAGGAATACGGATTTTTCTCCGGCTGCCTTTCGCACCTTTTCGTTGATGCAGGCAATAATATGTCGGGGTGAAGCATCATAGATCTGCTGGGTGGCATCGACGCGCAAACCGTCCAGGTGGAACTCGTCGATCCAATAGGCAGCATTGGCCATGAAAAATTCCCTGACCGGACCGGCCCCATCGCCATCGAAATTGACAGCCTCGCCCCATTCATTCCTGTATCTGTCGGTGAAATAATGATCGGAAAACTGCTTCAGGTAGTTTCCCTCAGGGCCCAGATGGTTATAGACAACATCCAGAATTACTCCTATTCCGCAGTTGTGGGCGGTATCCACGAAGGTCCTCAGGTCGTCGGGGCGGCCGTAGAGCCTGGTCGGAGCAAAAAGATCTACCCCGTCGTAGCCCCAGCCGAATTCGCCTGGAAAATCGGCAATCGGCATCAGCTCCACCACATTGATCCCTAGCTGGGCAAGCTCTGACAGCTCTTTCGCTGCCCCATGCCAGGTGCCGTCCCTGGTGAAAGTGCCGATGTGCATTTCATATATGACGTTGCCCTCTTTGCCTATGCCGCGCCAATCGGAGTCGGTCCAGTTGAAGCTTGGATCGATGATGCAAGACGGCCCGTGGGGTCCGGAAGGCTGAAAACGCGAGGCAGGATCGGGAAAAGCAACGCTGCTGTCAAGACGATAGCGATAGAGCCATCCAGCAATGCCGACCGGCAGAACCCGGAGAAATATCCGCCCGCCTCGGCGGTTAGCCCGAAAGAGAAACTTTCACACTGCTCTCCGTCGAGACTCCCCTCCATCAGGACTTCCACAGTTTTCCGTTTCGGTGCCCAGACGCGAAAGTGGACACCTCCATGGGCCATGACATCAGCTCCAATGGGCAGTCTTCTGGCACCGATCATGCGGCCTCCACAAATAAATGTATTTTAATACTATCACACTCCAGCCATAAAAAAATTATTTGACACTAATGCCAGCACTGTTAGTATTAGTATTGTTTAATTACCTTCAATTCATTACAAATGTTCCCTCCCACCGTGGAGGGACAGGAATGGGGGGGTGAAACTCTACCATCACTTCCTTCTGCTTCACCCTCCCCCTCGCCCCCTCCCGCTTCTGGAGGGGGTATAAAAACTTCGGCAGGCAGAAAATCCCTAACCGCCAATCTGAAGGAGGATTTTTTATGACCTGTGGCAGCGTGCTTGTAACGGGTGGGGCCGGTTTTATCGGTTCGCACCTGGGGGACGAACTGCTCCGGCACGGTTATCGTGTCAGAGTACTTGACAGCCTTCTCCCCCAGGTTCATGGGCCGGCAGCCGGCAGGCCCGAATATCTGGATAGTGAAATCGAGCTCATAAAAGGGGATGTACGTGATCCCGATGCGGTAAAAAAAGCATTGGATGGCATGGATGCGGTTTTTCATCTTGCCGCAATGGTCGGTGTCGGCCAGAGCATGTATGAAATCGAGCGCTACACGTCGGTGAACAATAACGGCACGGCAGTGCTCATGGAAGCCATCGTCCACAGCGGCAGGGTCGAAAAGGTTGTCGTTGCATCCAGCATGAGCATATACGGTGAAGGGCTTTACCATGACAGCCTGGGAAATGAGTACCATGCAGTCAGCGCTGCCTGGAACAGCTCAAGACCGGCACATGGGAACTTTACAACGATGAAGGGGAGCACCTGGTCCCGGTTCCAACCCCGGAAACGAAAAACCCGAGTCTGGCCTCGGTTTACGCCCTTTCGAAGTATGATCAGGAGAGGATGTCCATCATCGTCGGCAATGCCTACCACATTCCAGTGGTCGCTCTCCGATTTTTCAATGTCTTCGGTACCAGGCAATCCCTGTCCAATCCTTACACTGGTGTACTTGCCATATTCGCCTCCAGGCTGTTGAACAGCAACTGCCCCTTGATCTTTGAGGACGGGTTGCAGCAGCGGGATTTCGTCAGCGTCTACGATGTGGTCCAGGCCTGCAGGCTTGCCCTTGAAGTCCCCCAGGAATCCTGCCAGGTGTTCAACGTCGGCAGCGGTACGAGCCATAACATCCTCGAAGTGCTTGAGCAGCTCGCCCAGCTGCTGCAATGCGAGCAGATCAAGCCGGCAATCACCAACAATTATCGGGCAGGAGATATCAGGCACTGCTTTGCCGATATCACGGCAGCCCAGAATCTGCTTGGTTACCGGCCGCGGGTAAGTTTCGAGGAAGGGCTGACGGAGCTGGCGGAATGGCTCCGGGGACAGATCCCTGAAGACTATGCCCCGGTTGCCCATGCCGAATTATCCGCCCGGGGGTTGACCCTATGAGTTTTCAGGCCAAGGATCTGAAAAGGGGGGAAACGCTCCCCGACCATCTGGGTCTGGTGGAATGGTTCCGGCCCGGTGAATTCAGCCGGGTGGAGAAAGTCCTGACCACTATGAAGAAAATCGGCATCGGACGCCTGCGAACCGGTGTGTCATGGGCTGACTGGTATACAAGCGCAGGAACGAGCTGGTACGAATGGTTGATGCCGCGACTGGCAGCAGAGGTGGAGGTTCTTCCCTGCTTCCTCTACACACCGCCTTCCATCGGCATCGAGCAGAAAACCTCCTCTCCCCCTGTGTGCAACAAGGATTATGCAGATTTCCTGGATCTGTTCACCAGCCGCTTCGGCCGGTTCTATGAATACGTGGAATTGTGGAACGAGCCCAACAACCTGAGCGAATGGGACTGGACCCTTGATCCGCACTGGACAAAATTCGGCGAGATGATCGGTGGCGCCGCCTACTGGATGAAGCAGCGAGGCAAAAAAACCATTCTGGGGGGCATGAGCCCCGTGGATGGTCACTGGCTCTGCCGCATGTTCGAACTTGGGGTCATGGAATACATAGATATTGTCGGCATCCACGGCTTCCCCGACATCTTCGATTACACCTGGAAGGGATGGGATAGAAGCATCGCCATGGTGCGGGAAGTACTGGAAAGCAAGGGGAGCAGTTGCCGGATCTGGGTTACGGAAGCTGGATTTTCCACATGGCAGCATGACGAACTGAAGCAGATGGGGGTCTTCCTCGAATTTCTTCAGGCGCCGGCCGACAGAATCTACTGGTACGGGGCAGATGATCTTGATCCGGCTCTTGCCGCAGTCAACCGCTTCCATCTGGACGAAAGGGAGTACTCCTTCGGCCTGCGGAAGGCTGACGGCACGCCGAAACTTTTATGCCGGCTCCTGGAGAATGGCGGCGTTACAGCCGTTCGCCAGGTGACGGAGGGATTTCCAGCCACGACAAGCTATCTGGGAGAGAAGCAAAAGGGAGTGCTTATTACCGGCGGCGCCGGCTTTATCGGCACCAACCTTGCCGACCGGCTACTGGCTGCAGGAGAACGGGTGATCATCTACGACAACCTTTCCCGGCCCGGGGTGGAAAAAAATCTTTTCTGGCTGCAGGAGAAATACGGCGACAGGCTGGATGTGAGAATCGCCGATATCCGCAACAGCCTTCTGCTGGAGCAGGCAGTGTCGGAGGCGAAGAACGTCTTCCATTTTTCCGCCCAGGTGGCCGTTACCACCAGCATTGAAAATCCCGCAGCCGACTTTGCCGTGAATGCCGCCGGGGCCTTTGCCCTCCTGGAAGCCATCAGGAAGGCCCCTGTACCCCCGACCCTGCTGTTTACTTCCACGAACAAGGTGTATGGGGCAATGGAAGGACTGCAGCTGCAAAAGAACAACCAGCGCTACGAGCCGGTTGACCGGTCACTCCAGTCCTTCGGTATGGGGGAAGATGTTCCCCTGAATTTTCTCAGCCCTTACGGCTGCTCCAAAGGGTGCGTCGACCAATATGTGCTGGATTACGCCCACACCTACGGGATTGCGGCAGCGGTATTCCGCATGAGCTGCATCTATGGCCCCCATCAATTCGGCACCGAGGACCAGGGCTGGGTTGCCCATTTCGCCATCCGGACCCTGTGCAACAATCCCATAAGTCTCTATGGCGACGGGTGTCAAGTCCGCGACCTGCTTTTCGTTGAAGACCTGGTGGATGCATTCCTCCTCGCCCGCCAGTTGATGCCGGAGATAAAAGGACAGGCCTTCAATATCGGCGGCGGGCCGGAAAGATCGACAAGTCTCCTTGAGCTTCTCCAGCTTCTCCAGGAAATACACGGCGACCTTCCTTCCATCAGCTTTGGCAACTGGCGAACCGGCGATCAGCGCTACTACATATCAGACATACGAAAGTTCACGGCGGTTTCCGGGTGGGAACCCCGCCATTCGGTAGAAGAAGGGGTGAAAAAGCTTTACGACTGGCTGGCGGCCTCAGTGAAAACCGGCAGGCGAACCGTCTCCAGGGGTTATTCACGTCCTCCGATTTATCCCTCGGCAGCAGTGGAGGCAATGACTTGATACATTCCATGCAGGCAGCAGTCATTACAGGTCCCGGACAGGCAGGACTGACCGAGATTCCCATACCCGATCCCGGATCAGGCGATCTTTTGATCAGGTCGAAGGATGCGGCGTATGCCCGTCCAACCTTCCCCTGTGGCAGGGAAGGCCATGGTTCACCTATCCCGCGCCACCCGGTAATCCGGGGCATGAAGGTTGGGGAACGGTCGAAGCCACCGGCCACGGCGTCAAGGGTTTTGCCGAAGGTGACCGGGTGACCTTTCTTTCGTCCCAGGCCTATGCCGAATACGATCTGGTTCCCGCCGAAGCGGCAGTAAAGCTGCCCTCCAGCCTGGATGGAAAGGCATTCCCCGGCGAACCGGTCGGCTGTGCCTTCAATGTCTTCCGGCGCAGCCAGATCCGGACCGGCCAAACGGTGGCGGTCATCGGCGCCGGATTTCTCGGCATCATATTTACGGCACTGGCAGCCGCCCTGGGGGCCAATGTGGTCGCCATAACCAGACGAAGGACATCCCTCGATCTGGCTAAAAAATACGGCGCTGCGGAAACGGTGGAACTGGATGACCACCAGCGGATTATCGACCGCCTGAATAAAATTACCGGGGGGAAGGGCTGCGACCGGGTCATCGAGGCAACCGGCTATCAATGGCCACTTGATTTGGCTGGAGAACTGGTCAGCGAGCGCGGCACACTTGTCATAGCCGGATACCATCAGGACGGCCCCCGGCAGGTCAACCTCCAACAGTGGAACTGGAAGGGTATCGATGTGGTAAATGCCCACGAACGGGACCGGAAGGTCTATCTGGAAGGGATCAGGGAAGGCATCAGGCTGCAGAATCGGGTCTGTTCCGCCTCGATGATCTGGTAACCCACGATTTCAGACTCATGGAGCTGGGTAAAGCATACTCCGCGCTTACCGAGCGCCCCGAAGGGTTCATCAAGGGAATAATCCGCATGTAGTTCAAGAGGAAACTCAGGAGATTCCCCCTCTAAAACACAGGAAGGAAAGAGCATGACCAGTAAGCACCACACCAGCCGGCCTCGACTCGGCTTTCTCGGCACAGGCTGGATCGGCAGACATAGGATGGAAGCCATTCATCGTTCCGGCGAGGCGGAAATTACCGCCATCGCCGACATCTCGCCGGAAAATGCGCGACAGGCCGCCAAGATCGCCCCGGAGGCGGTACTTGTGGATTCCCTCGACGATCTTTTATCCATGAAAAAACTGGATGGCATCGTCATTGCCACTCCCAGCGCCTGCCATTCAAGCCAGGCAATACAGGCACTGGACGCGGGTTTTTCCGTATTCTGCCAGAAACCCCTGGCCCGCACCGCCAAAGAAACCGGACAGGTAATAGACGCCGCCCGCAAGGCAGACCGGCTTCTGTCGGTGGATTTTTCCTACCGGTACACCGATGGCTTCCAGAAGATCCATAGCCTGGCCAAATCCGGCGGGCTTGGCGACATCTATGCCGCGGATCTCGTCTTCCACAATGCCTATGGCCCGGACAAGCCCTGGTTTTACGATGCCGCCCTTTCCGGCGGCGGTTGTCTCATGGACCTGGGGACCCATCTCATAGATCTGGCCCTTTGGGTCCTTGATTTTCCAAGGCTCAAGGCTGTCTCAAGCTCGATCTATGCCGGAGGGACCAGGCTGAACGGTCCGGGGGCGGTGGAAGATTACGCAGTGGCATCCCTGGGGCTTGAAAACGGCAGCATTGTCCGCATCGCCTGCTCCTGGAACCTCCCGGCAGGTCAGGATGCCGTGATAGAGTCAACCTTTTTCGGCACCAGGGGGGGAGCCCGCTTCAGCAATATCAACGGCTCTTTTTACGACTTTACGGCAGAAAGGTTCACCGGAACCTCGCGGGAAACACTCTCCGTTCCACCTGAAGACTGGGGTGGGAGGGCCGCACAGGCATGGGTGCGGCAATTGAAGGATGGAGGCAGCTTCGCACCTGCAACTGAAAATCTCCTGCTCACCGCAGCAGCACTGGATGCAGCCTATGGTCGTTAAATCGGCAACTAGAAAAAGGTTCAGCGCCTGGAACCAGCAACAGGGTTTCTCTGACGAAGCTTCGGCAGCACCCCGGCGCATTCTCATGACCACAGACACCGTCGGCGGGGTATGGCATTACTCCCTGGAACTGGTAAGGGGGTTGGCGAAATTCGGCGTGGAAGTGGCGCTGGCCACCATGGGCCCCCTCCCCACGGCGGAACAACGGCGCCAGGTCGCCCGCATCCACAATATCACCCTTTTTGAAAGCAGCTATCGCCTGGAATGGATGGAAGACCCCTGGGAGGATGTGGAGAAATGCGGTGCCTGGCTGATGAACCTGGAAGATGAATTGAAGCCCGACCTGGTGCACCTGAATGGTTATGCCCATGCCGACCTGCCCTGGAACTGCCCATGCATGGTGGTTGCCCATTCCTGCGTTCTTTCCTGGTGGGAAGCAGTGAAAAAAGAACCGATTCCCCAAAGGCTCGGCCGTTACCGGGAAAGGGTGGCGCAGGGCCTGGCACGGGCTCATCTTGTGGCAGCACCGACAGCAGCAATGCTCAATGCCGTCGAAACGAGCTATCTGCCCCTGCCAATACCAGGGTTATCTACAACGGACGCTGCAGGAAAAGGTACCGGCCAGACAACAAGATCAATTTCATCCTCTCCGTGGGGAGGATTTGGGATGAGGCAAAAAATATCAACGCCATCGCCGAGCTTGCCGGCTCTCTCCCCTGGCCCGTGTTCATAGCCGGTGAGCAAAAGCACCCGGAGGGGGAAACGACCTTCCTGGACAACGTCAACCACCTGGGAAATCTTCCCCCGGCCAGGCTTGCTCCCTGGTTTGCCACGCAGCCATATATGCCTTGCCGGCCCGTTATGAGCCTTTCGGCCTGACTGTACTTGAAGCGGCGCTGTCAGGCTGCGCCCTGGTCCTGGGGGATATTCCCAGCCTGCGCGAATTATGGGAAGGAGCGGCTGTCTTTGTGCCGCCCGATGACGCCAATGCTCTGGCCGATGTTCTCCAGTCCCTGTGCCAGGATCGCACTCTCCGGGAAAGAATGGCAGAGAAGGCTTTTGAAAGAAGCCGCTTTTTCAACCCGGACAAAATGGCAGCGGAATATTTTGCCGCCTATCTTTCCCTGAATTCCGGCCTCCGCCGTCAGGCGCTCGATGAAGCCGTGAACTTCAGCAGTTGAAAGGAAATATGATGCGTATTGTAATGTTCTACCATTCCATAATATCCGACTGGAATCACGGTAATGCCCATTTCCTTCGGGGAATAGTGACGGAACTTCTGGGGAGAGGCCATCAGGTGGAGGTTTATGAACCGAAGGATGGCTGGAGTCTTACCAATCTCCTGCGTGAACAGGGGGAGATTGCCATCAGGCAGTTCCGCAGGATGTATCCCCTGCTGGATGGTAAACAGTATGTTGCCGAACGTCTGAACCTGGACCGGATCTTTGAGGGGGCCGACCTGGTAATCGTCCATGAATGGAACGACCACGAGGTTGTCAGGAAAATCGGCGAGCACCGGAAAAGAAACGGCCATTACCATCTCCTGTTCCACGACACCCATCACCGGTCGGTCACCGACTATGATTCCATGAGCGCCTACGATCTGTCGGGCTACGACGGCGTACTGGCCTACGGTACCAAGATCAGGGACATCTACCTGAAAAGCGGCTGGACCAAGCGGGGCTGGGTCTGGCACGAGGCTGCGGATATCCAGGTCTTCCAGCCCCACACCCGGATGGATTACGCCGGGGACGTGGTCTGGATCGGCAACTGGGGGGACGAAGAGCGCAGCGAGGAAATCTGCGAGTTCTTCGTGGAGCCGGTGAAGCGGCTCAAGTTGAAGGGAATGGTCTATGGGGTAAGATATCCGGAAAAGGCCCTGAAATATCTCGCCAAGGCAGGCATTGAATATGGGGGCTGGCTGCCCAATTTCGATGTGCCGAAGGTCTTCAACAGGTACCGAATGACCATGCACATACCGCGGCGCCCCTACGCCACCGCCCTTCCCGGCATACCGACCATCAGCCTTTCGAGGCCCTGGCATGCGGCATTCCGCTCATTTCCGCACCATGGGTAGATTGCGACGAGCTATTCACGGCAGGGGAAGACCTGCTTTATGCCCAGGACGGCTTCCACATGGAAAGACAGATGAAGCAGTCCTGGACCAGCCGTTGAAGACCGAACAGATGGTCAACCATGGCCTGAAGACCATCAGGGAGCGCCACACCTGCAGCCACAGGGTCGATGAGCTGCTTCGCATCTGCACCGAGCTGGGGATGGATACGAGCCTGCCCAGGAACAGGAAAATCGGGGGGAAAGGATAAATGATGAAAGGTTTCTCCATCGCATTTTTCGGGTCGAGCCTTGTCTCCTCCTACTGGAACGGAGCTGCCACCTATTACCGTGGCCTGATCCGAGCCCTGCATGAGCGGGGACACAGGGTCACCTTTTTCGAGCCCGATGCCTATGATCGCCAGCAACACCGGGACATGGAAGATCCCCACTGGGCAAAGGTGGTGGTTTATCCGGCCACGGAGGAAGGGGTCTTTCGTTCCCTGGAAGCAGCCATGGGGGCAGATATAGTCGTCAAGGCAAGCGGCGTCGGGGTATTCGACGAACTCCTGGAGAAAGAGGTGCTTTCACTGAAGACGGCAGATAACCAAGTCGTTTTCTGGGATGTGGATGCCCCGGCGACCCTGGAGCGGATCAGCCACAACCCCGATGATCCCTTCCGCAGCCTCATTCCCGGCTATGACCTGATCCTCACCTATGGCGGCGGCGATCCAATCGTTGCCGGTTATGGCTCTTTCGGCGCCAGGGAGTGCATCCCGGTCTACAACGCACTGGACCCGGACACCCATCACCCGGTCCCCTCCGACCGCCGTTTCTGTGCCGACCTGGCATTTTTGGGCAATCGCCTCCCGGACCGGGAAAAGAGAGTGGAGGAATTCTTTCTCAGAACCGCCGCCAGCCTTCCCCACAAAAGGTTCCTCCTGGCAGGAAGCGGCTGGGACGACAAGCAGCGACCACGAAACGTGGACTACCTGGGGCATTTGGGGACGGCCAGTCACAACGCCTTCAACTGCAGCCCGCTGGCTGTTCTCAACATCAGCCGGGAAAGCATGGCGAAGAACGGCTTTTCACCCGCCACCAGGGTCTTCGAGGCGGCCGGTGCGGGAACATGCATCATCACCGACAGCTGGCTGGGCATCGAGCAGTTCTTCGAGCCGGGCAAGGAAATACTGGTAGCCGGCTCAGGGGAAGAGGTTGCGGACATTCTGGAACGCCTGACCCCCAGGGAAGCATCCATGGTCGGCCTGCATGCCTTTGCCAGGGTCAGGGCCGAGCATACCTATGCCCACCGGGCCAGACAGGTGGAAGCCATTTTTATGGAAGAAGAATCGAGCATGGGCTCATGTGCAGGAGGGGCAGCATGAAAATAGTCATTTTCGGTCTTTCAATAACATCCTCATGGGGAAACGGCCATGCCACAACCTATCGGGGGCTGGTGCGGGAACTGGCAAAGCTCGGCCATGAGATACTGTTCCTGGAGCGAGACGTGCCGTGGTACGCAACCAGCCGGGATCTCCCCTCCCCCCCCTATTGCCGGACGGTTCTCTATAACTCAGTCGGCCTGCTCCTTGGCGATTACGGCAGGGAGATCATGGAAGCGGACTGTGTCATCGTCGGATCCTATGTGCCGGACGGCATCGAGATTGGCAGGTGGGTGACGCGCAAGGCCAAGGGCATCACCGCCTTCTATGACATCGATACGCCGGTGACCCTGGCAAAACTGGAACGGGGGGACTGTGAGTACCTCACCCCCGAACTGATTCCCATCTACCGTCTCTACCTTTCCTTTACCGGCGGACCGATCCTGGAGCGGATCAGGGAACAGTATGGGGCACGGGAAGCAGTGCCGCTCTATTGCTCGGTGGACCCGGAGATTCATTACCCCGTCCAGCAGCCGGCCAAATGGGATCTGGGCTACCTGGGCACCTACAGCACTGACCGCCAGCCCCCCCTGGAGCGGATGCTGTGCGAGCCGGCCACCCTCTGGAAAGAAGGGCGTTTCATCGTCGCCGGCGCCCAATACCCGGCGGGAACCGCCTGGCCCGACAACATGAAGCACATCGAGCATCTCCCCCCGGAGCAGCATCGGGAATTCTATACCGCCCAGCGCTTTACCCTCAACATCACCAGAAAATACATGATCCAGGCCGGCTATTCCCCCAGCGTCCGTCTGTTCGAGCGGCCGCCTGTGCCGTGCCGGTCATCAGCGACCAATGGCCCGGAATTGAAGAGTTCTTCATCCCCGGCGAGGAGATCCTTTTGGCCTCCACAGCCAAAGAGGTATTGGGGTATCTGCAGGAACTGTCCGATGAGGATCGCCAGGCCATGGGCCAGCGGGCTCGCAAAAGGGTACTCAGGTCGCACACCGCCGGTCGCAGGGCGACCGAGCTGTTAGATTACATCGCCGGTTGTGAAAACTTCAGGAGCAAACTTCCCTTATCAGGTGGTACCCATTATGGACTATGCCGACTCTGACGGTATTTCCGACAAAATAAAGGCCCTCTCCCCCTGGTTCCATAACCTCCATTTCGAGGATGGCACCCAGACCGCACCGGACCATTTCCTGGGGGATTTCCCCCGGTTCAAGTGGCTGCAGCTGGCCCCCTTAATCCCGGAAGATCTGAGCGGCTGCCATGTCCTGGATATCGGCTGCAACGCGGGGTTTTATACCTTCGAACTGGCCAGGCGCGGCGCCAATGTCACCGGAATCGACATCGACCCGCGCTACCTGGAGCAGGCCGACTGGGCAGCCCGGCAATACGGGCTTCAGGACAGGGTAACCTTCAGACAGATGCAGGTCTACGACCTGGCGCGGGAGAAGGGAGAGTACGATCTCGTCCTCTTCATGGGGGTCTTCTATCATCTCCGCTACCCGCTTCTGGCCCTGGACATAATCGCCCAGAAGGTAAAGGGAATGATGGTCTTCCAGACCCTGGCCATGCCGGGCAAGGAAATATACCGGCAGGTGGACCATCCCATCAACGAACGGGCATCGCTCCTTGAGCCGGGCTGGCCGAAGATGGCCTTCATCGAATACCGTTTCGCCGGAGATCCAACCAATTGGTGGATACCCAATCACGCCGCCGTAGAGTCTCTGCTCAGGTCAGCCGGCATGCGCATCACCGGCTACCCCGGGCACGAAATATACCTCTGCGAACCAGACCATGAGGCGCCATCGTGCATCAGCACCTGGAACCGGGAGGAGTACCTGGCGGCGCTGGGGTTGACAATCGACCGCTGAAAATGCCCTATAAAGCAGGTACCGCGGCCGGGTCGTCAGCACCCGGCCGTTTGCGTTCCCTCTCCTCTATCTTTTCTTTTCAAACCCTTAGCCAATCTTTTAATTTTCCAATTGAGATGACCACATTTTTGGTGTAGTGATGGTGGCAGCCTTGTGTGCCATCCACGGGGCACCACAATGAGAAATCTAGAGCCAGGGGGAATTAAATATTCCTCCCCGGAATCTTCCGGCAACCAAGGGAACTGGGTCGCCCCGGAAAATTGGGGAGTGTCCCTTATTTTCCTTATTTTCCCCCTTATTTTCCCCAGATGCTTCATATGGCGGGCGCAGATGATCAATTGGTAAAGGTGGCCCCGCTTCTGGAGATGGTTGGGGATTGGAAACTTTTTCTTAGTGCAGCAACTGATGAAGAGATGGAAAAGATAAGACGCCACGAGCGAACCGGTAGACCTTTGGGTTCAGACGGTTTTGTAAATCAACTGGAGTCGGCCCTGGACCGCATGCTGACGCGCGGAAAGCCAGGCCCAAGGGGCAGGAGAATTAAGTAAGGTGTCCCCCGAACTCGTTGGGCGGCTTTTTATTTAGCTTTGCTTAAGAATAGGAAGTTGAACAATAATTTATCCAACGCTTGGAGCCACGCAGGGGGGACTGCAAACGTCATCCCTTGCCAAGAAGGGTGGTCATATGGTCGATATTTGGACGGAAATGTTGCAAGCAATGAGATCAGTCGGTGTTGACCCAGCTATTGTGTACGCTACTGCTAAAACAGGAATGATGGTTTCCAGTGATAACCGACATCTTTTTAGCGGCAATGATCTCAGAAAATGGAACAGAGCAATACAAGAATATGATTCGATAACAGTGCCTAACAACATTTTAACTAGTAGGATAACAGCACCTTCCTACCATTCAACAGCAACTTATGACCTTCCGGCTAGCCCTGTTGTATTTCTCTCCTACTGTTGGAAGGATGGCGGTATCGCAAATGTTATTTACGAACAGTTTAACCAGTTCAATCTAAAGGTACGCAAGGACAATATTGACATCAGTTATAAAAAAAGTATCAGGGAATATATGAGCAAAGTGAGAAAATGCGATTATGTACTGATGCTTTTATCCAAAAACTATTTTAGGTCATGTAACTGCATCCTTGAAGCACTTGATATAGCAGTGAGCACAAGATTCCGAGAGCAAATATTACCTATCGTGCTGGATTCGTATAATTTATTCGCGCCTCAGGAAAGAATACGGCTCCTAAAATATTGGGATTCTAAAATTGAGAAAATGGCAGAAGCAATAAAGTCACTGAACAATTATGAGTCAATTACAGCACTTGAAAAAGAGCTAGAAACGTATCATAAAATACGTGCTGGGTTGGATAGCCTTTTATCAGCTTTGTCTGACATGAAAATGCCAACGTTGAAAGATTTAGTGGCCACTGGGTACGAAGAAATTTTGAAAGTCATTGCATCTTCAGAATCGGCTAAAATCAGCCATGGGATTAGGATATTGAACACTCCTGATCCTTATTTGCAAATGTCAAAATTGTCGAGCTTTAAGAATTTATTTTCTGGCGACAAATATCCAACATTCTTGGAGGGGGTAATTACTTATAAAGCAAGAAGCCTCGATATAGCAGCCGAGTGTTTCGAGAGAGTTATATCAGAATGGCCAGAGTATGAACCAGCCTATATAGAGCTTGCGATACTAAACATAGATAAAGGAAATTTTGATTATGCACAACATTTATTAGAACAAGTCTTACGAATCAACACTACTAATGCTATAGCTATGTATAACCTTGGTTGTTTGTTTTGTAAACTTGAAAGGAAAAATGCTGCTATCGATTGGTTCAAGGCTGCGATATCTGTTAATACTCAAGATTCTGATGCTTTCCAGAACATTGGGGCCATATTATATGACTTGAAACAGTATAAGGACTCCTGTAAATATCTAGTGAGAGCAATAGAGCTAAATCCTCTTGATGCCAAAGCTCATCTTAATCTAGGACGACTGTTGTCTGATCCTTTCATGAGGCATGACGAGGCAAAAAATTCTGTTGAAAAAATCATATAAAATAGAAAAAAAGTACTGAAGCACTTATCGAGCTGGGTAGGATACATATGCAGCTTAGCGAAAAATCTCAGGCTAAAGCTTGTGTTAATAAGGTGTTGAAACATGATGCAGATAATGCTGAAGCAAGGATTAATTTGGCGTTCCTGGAAGAAAATAACGGAAAAAGGCAGGATGTTTATTTCTCACTAAGAAGAATTCTATCTATTAGTGATCGTGATTTTAAGAAAATGATAAAAGGTATTGAGGATTTCCATTCGTCGGAGACATAAACCGGGAGGGAACATCCGTATCTACTTGCAGGGGAGTTCTGTGGGAATTCCGGGGACTGGGAAAAGCATAGGGGTCATGTTTGACATTTAAACATTCTCGCAACTTCTGTACAGAGATGGTAATCACCTGACAGTCCGTCCTTAAACGGGGAAGAATCAGGCTGCCTGTTTTTCGGTTGTATCTGTTTTTACGTTCTTTGGCAATCCGGCAATAAATACCTTGTATGGTACCCGGCCCTTCATGTTGCGGCCCTGGTGGGTCCGTTTGTGATTGTAATGTTGCAGGTAGGTTTCCAGGTCCTTTTGCATTTCTTCCACCGATTCATACCATTTGGTTCGGCCCATGATGCGGAAATGCTCGTCCAGCAAGGTTCTGTGCAGCCTTTCGACAAAGCCGTTGCTCTGGGGCCTGCGAACCTTGGTAGTGCGGTGCTCGATCCCCTCCAGTTGCAGGAAGATCTCGTAGGGATGCTGATCCGGCCTACCACAGAACTCTCTGCCGTTGTCGCTGAGAATCGTGGTGATAGAGGCATTATGCTCTTCAAGGAAAAACTAGGAAAAACTAGGGACACTCCCCATATTTCTGTTGCTAATGTGAAAATCGGACGGTACTATCTCACCCATGCCAAGAATAGCCCGCATCATAGCACCCGGCTACCCACATCACATCACGCAACGCGGCAACAACCGCGCTACGGTATTCTTCGATGATGAGGACCGACAGACATATTTGAAGTTGCTGGCAGGTTACGCCCAGAAGCATCATGTACAGATCTGGCTTATTGCCTGATGAGCAACCATATTCATCTGCTCGCCGTGCCCGAGACGGAAACCTCCCTGTCGCGCGGTATCGGCCTTGCAAACCAGATGTATACCCAGTATCTCAATCGAAAACATAAGCAGTCAGGTCGGATCTGGCAAAATAGGTTTTTTCTTGTGTAGTCGAAAACGAGCAATATCTTTGGGCAGTCGCACGCTACATCGAGCGCAACCCTATTAAGGCCGGACTCGCTACGAATGTTGAAGGGTATCGGTGGTCCAGCGCCAAAGCCCATGTGTCAGGCGCACATGACCCACTGCTGGCGGCAGATTCCTGGCTTTCGCCACAGGAGCACAATGCGTATCGGGAATTTGTGGCCTTTGAAGATGAAGAAACGGATAGCGCCATCCGCAAAGCCACTAACTCCGGACGGCCTTTTGGATCGGAGTCCTTCGTTGAGATGTTGGAATTTAGATTGAATCAGGTACTCAAACCCAAGAAACCTGGGCGTCCTAAAAAGAAAACCGGGGAGTGTCCCTAGTTTCTCCTAGTTTCTCTAAAAAGCAGCACATAATCGGGTAGCCGGAGGTCTTAGCCCCCCAGCCCACACATCACCTGGCATATGGGTCCGCACCGGGCGGTGAAAAGGCCCTGTACGGGGAATGACCTTATCATGCCGTTTTACGCGGCACTATCAACACCTTGGAGCCAAGGATGAATGACGTGAATGAAAAATTTGATGGTTTTTCTTCCCTTTCGATACATTTTATCAGTGAACTCCGCGATAACAATCGCAAAGACTGGTTCGAACTGCACAAACCGGAATACCAGAATCATATACTGAAACCATTGCAAGCGCTGGTAGCTGGATTGGGCCCGTTGATGCTGAGCATCGATGCAGATTTTGAGGTAGCGCCGGCAATTAACAAGACCATATCGAGAATATATCGCGACACCAGATTTTCGAAAGAAAAGTCCCCCTACAAGACCAGCCACTGGATTACCTTCAAACGTCCAAGAGCAGAGTGGAAGGATTACCCGGCCTATTTTTTCGAGATTTCTCCCACTTCATATCGTTACGGAATGGGCTTTTATAGCGCCAGCCGTGAAAACATGGACCGGTTCAGAAAGAGCATCGAGTCGAATCCTGCGAAATTCCTATCCTCAACCTCATTTTTCCCAAAGCAGAAGATCTTCACCATTGCAGGGGAGGAATACAAGCGACCGCTGAAAGCGGATATTGCCAGGGAATTGCAGGACTGGTACAACAGAAAAAATCTTTACCTGGTCAGCAATCGGCAAATAGAGGGTAACTGCATCAAAAAAGAGTTGCTCTCGGAATTGATACATGGTTTCGAGACCATCGCACCCTTGTATCAGTATCTATGCAAAGTGGCAGCATACAAAATGCCCAACAAGAGAGGGCATTAAATGACCAAAATTTTACTATTGGTCTTGCTGATCGCCCTAACCGTCATTTGCCAGGGATGCGTCGGCAGGCTTTTCTACTACCCGGACAAAGAAACCTACGACACGCCGGCCCGCCATGGTCTTCCCTTTGAGGAGGTCACCTTTGCCAGCAAGGACGGCACAAGACTTTCCGGCTGGTTCATTCCGGCAGTCGGCAAGCCCAAGGGCACTGTGATCCATTTCCACGGCAACGCCCAGAACATGACCGCCCATTTCGGCTTTGTCTCCTGGCTCCCCGCTGAAGGCTTCAACCTCTTTGTCTTCGATTACCGGGGCTACGGAAAGTCGGCGGGCCGCCCGAACCGGCAGGGGGTCTTTGAAGATTCAGTCGCAGCCATATCTTACATTGCCGCACGAAAGGACGTGGACCAAAGCCGGCTCCTCATCTTTGGTCAGAGCCTTGGCGGCACCAACGCCATTGCTGCAGTGGGCATGAATCGCTTCACCGGCATCCGGGCCGTTGCCATCGAATCCACCTTTGCCTCCTATCGGGAAATCGTCCGGGACAAGATCGGAGAGATCCCTGTAGTATCCCTGTTTAAATGGCCCCTCTCCTATCTCCTTGTCGGCAACAGTCACAGCGCCGATCAGGTGGTGGACAAGATCGCGCCCCTACCCCTCTTGCTCATTTACGGTGATGAAGATCCGATCATTCCATACCGTCACGGCAAGAAACTGTTCGAGAAGGCAAAGGAACCGAAACAATTCTGGACCATCAAGGGGGGCAGCCACACTGAGGCCTTCCTGGAGGCAGGCTCGCCATACCGGGCCAAGCTGGTCAACTTCTTCCTCGAATCACTTGATGGCAAACCGAAAATGCCAAAGTGAACCTGCTTCCCTCCTCTTCCATCCTGTGCTACAATCCATCCGTTTTTAATCTCAACACGGGGGAGCCCTCCCGGCAGAGGACTTCTTCAGAGGGGTACTGCCATGAAAAACTTGATCTATATCTTGTCGGTGGGAATTTTCCTGATATCCGGTTGCGTGTGGGTTGGGCCGGGCAAATCAGCTCCTCCAGGGCAGGTAAAGAAAGCCACCGGATATAATCCGGCATCGGGCAAGTTCAAGGTCAAGTAGTCATCATTACCTTGCCCAGGGCTTCATAATCGACAGCCAATCCCAATGGAGTTCAGCCCGTTTTCTCTCTTGACTCCTGCCGGCAACGATGGTACTGTCCTACGACTTTATTCCATACTCCCCTTTTAATTTAGCCCCGTGAGGTTAGCAAAGGTGATGAAGAGAGAAACTCCCAAGATAGCTTGTGAAGAGCCTCTCCGTCTTTTGCGCGGGAGGCTCTTTTTTCATGCCCCCTCATCAGCTGTAACCTCCCTGCTTCACCAACCTGACATGCGAGAAAGGAGTGCCTAAGTGGGAACTGAGAATACCGTAATTTTAGATGGAGTCGGCGTCAAACGAGCTCTAACCCGCATTGCCCATGAGGTGCTGGAACGCAACAAGGGGGTCAAGGACCTGGTGCTGGTGGGAATCCGCACCGGCGGCGTTTATCTGGCCCATGAGCTTGCGTTGCGCCTGGAGGAGATCGAAGGGGAAAAAGTAGGGGTAGGTGCTGTCGACATAACACTGTACCGGGACGATATCAAAGGGCATTCCGAGCATCTGCCGGTGGGAAAAACGGACATTCCATTTTCCATAGAGGGAAAAAAGGTTGTCCTGGTGGATGACGTACTGTTTACCGGCCGCACCATCAGGGCTGCAATGGATGCGATTATGGATCACGGCCGGCCTTCATGCATCCAGCTCGCGGTTCTTGTGGACAGGGGCCATCGGGATCTGCCCATCCGAGCCGATTTCGTAGGGCGTAACGTCCCAACAAGCCTGAAAGAGAATATTACGGTCGCCTTTGACTCTGCCAACAAGCCGACCGAGGTCGTTCTGGAAAAATGATCTTTTGCCGGGGCACCTTTCGGGGCTGTCCTGATATGGCACACAGGAGGTAACCATGGCTTTCAAGCATAAAGATATCATCGGACTGCAGGACCTGACCAGGGAAGAGATAGAGCTGCTTCTGTCCACGGCTGAGAACCTTAAGGAGATAAACAGCCGGGAGATAAAAAAGGTGCCGACCCTGCGCGGCAAGACGGTGGTGAATCTGTTTTACGAGGCATCCACCCGCACACGCACCTCCTTCGAAATAGCGGCAAAAAGGCTCTCCGCCGATACCATCAACATCACAGCCTCCACCAGCTCGGTGACCAAGGGCGAGACTCTCTCCGACACGGCGCGCAACGTCCTGGCCATGAACCCGGACATCATCGTCATGCGCCATGCTGTTTCCGGCGCCCACCACTATCTGGCAAAGCGGGTTTCCTGCTCGGTGATCAATGCGGGTGACGGCGCCCACGAACATCCATCCCAGGGACTTCTGGACATGCTGACCATGCGCCAGCAATTCGGCAAACTTGAAGGCTCAAGGTGGCCATCGTCGGCGACATCACCCACAGTCGCGTGGCCCGTTCAGACATCTACGGCCTGACCAAAATGGGGGCCAATGTTTTTCTTGCCGGACCTCCGACCATGATGCCTCCGGGTATCGAGCGTCTCGGCAATGTGACCGTGTGCAAGGACATGCGCGAAGCGGTGGCCGATGCGGACGTGGTAATGATGCTTCGCATCCAGCTGGAGCGCCAGGGGAAGACCCTGCTCCCAACCATGAAGGAATATTCACGTTATTTCGGTCTGAACCAGAGTGTGCTGAAACTGGCAAAGAAAGATGCCATGGTCATGCACCCGGGACCGATCAACAGGGGGGTCGAACTGAGCTCGGACGTTGCCGACGGCAGCCAGTCCCACATCCTGAAACAGGTGGAAAACGGCGTCGCGGTCAGGATGTCCATGCTGTATCATGTGAGCGGTGGGGAACTGCCTACGGAATAATAGGAAATTGTAGGGGCGAATCTTGTATTCGCCCATCCCAAAGGGCGAATCTTGTATTCGCCCATCCCAAGGGGAAATCCTGTATTGCGGCAAGGCATGGGCGATCACAAGGATCGCCCCTACATCTAAATTATGGGGTGATAATTATGAACTTGCTGATAAAAGGAGGACGGGTTGTCGACCCGTCACAGAACATTGATGAAAACCTGGATCTGCTGGTTGTGGATGGCAGGATCAAAGAGCTCGGCAAGGGGCTAAAAGCTCCTGCCGACGCAGAGGTCATCGATGCCGCCGGCCTGCTGGTCACCCCCGGCCTCATCGACATGCACGTCCACCTGCGCGATCCGGGTCTGGAATACAAGGAAGACATCATTACCGGCGCCAGGGCTGCGGCAGCCGGCGGGTTCACCTCGGTGGCATGCATGCCCAACACCAAGCCTGTCAACGACAACAAGGCCATTACTTCCTATATTGTCAACAAGGCGAAAGCCGAGGCGCTGGTAAACGTTTTTTCCGGTCGGCGCCATTACCCAGGGAAGCAAGGGAGAAAACCTGGCCGAGATGGGTGAACTGAAGGAAGCAGGCTGTGTCGCCGTCTCCGACGATGGCCGTCCGGTTGTCAATGCCGAGTTGATGCGCAGGGCTCTGGAATATGCCAAGGGAATGGGGATCATGGTCATCGCCCATTCGGAAGAACTTGCATTGGTGGGTGAAGGGGTGATGAATGAAGGCTTTACCGCCACGGAACTTGGCCTCAAGGGCATCCCCTGGGCAGCCGAGGATGTGGCCGTCGCCCGTGACGTCTACCTGGCCGAGTTCACCGACTCCCCCCTCCATATCGCCCACATCTCCACAAAAGGATCGGTACGGATCATCCGGGATGCCAAGCCCGCGGCGTGCAGGTCACCTGCGAAACGGCCCCCCACTACTTTTCCCTCACCGATGATGCAGTGCGCGGCTACGAAACAAACGCCAAGATGAATCCGCCGCTTCGCGAGGCTGAAGACGTGGCAGCCATCAAGACCGGTCTGGCAGACGGCACCATCGATGCCATCGCCACCGACCACGCGCCCCATCACCTTGATGAGAAGGACGTGGAATTCAATGTGGCCCTCAACGGCATCATCGGCCTGGAAACGTCCCTTCCCCTCTCCCTGAAGCTGGTGGAGGACAAGGTGCTGGATATGAAGACCCTGGTGGAGAAGATGGCGGTGAAACCGGCGCAGATCCTGGGTCTGGACCGGGGCACCCTCAAGGCAGGAGCACCAGCCGATGTGACCATCATCGATCCCAATGCCGAATGGGTGGTGGAGGCGGAGAAGCTTGCCAGCAAGTCGAAGAATTCTCCCTTCCTCGGCCATAAGATGACGGGGGCTGCAGCCTACACCATTGTCGGCGGGAAGGTAGTATACAAAAGATAAAGGTGTTTTCGAACTCCCTCCACCTTGATGGTGAGGGTTGAGGAGGGGGTGAAGAAGCTTTGCCCTCCCCCATCCCCCTTCCATAAAGGAAGGGGGCAGACGTAAATTTATTTCAGGAGCATTACATGAAAGCAGTGCTGGCGCTCTCCGACGGGCGCATCTTCAAAGGCAGATCATTCGGCGCATCAGGTGAAGCTACCGGTGAGGTAGTCTTCAACACCGCCATGACCGGTTACCAGGAGGTCCTCACCGACCCATCATACAAGGGGCAGATGGTCACCATGACCTATACCCAGATCGGCAACACCGGATCAATGGAGAGGATATCGAGAGCAAACAGCTCTATCTTTCAGGGTTTATCGTCAAGGAATATCACGACTGCCACTCCAACTGGCGCGCCACCATGAGCCTGGATGCCTATCTCAAGGAAAACGGCATCGTCGGCATCCAGGGGCTGGATACACGGGCGTTGACACGCCATCTGCGTGACAATGGCGCACAGAACGGCATCATCTCCACCGTCGATTTCGATCCTGAGAGTCTTGTGAAAAAAGCGCGTGCCATCCCAGCATGGCCGGACTCGATCTCGCCTCCGGCGTCAGCACCGATAAGCTTATCACTGGACACAGGGGCTGTGGGATCTGGAAGGGGGATATCCCGAGGTTGATGCCAAGAACCTGAAATACAAAGTGGTAGCCTACGATTTCGGCATCAAATACAACATTCTCCGTTGCCTGGTGGATGCAGGCTGCGATGTGACTGTGGTCCCTGCCACCTTCCCGGCGGAAGAGGCCCTGGCCATGAATCCGGATGGCATATTCCTCAGTAACGGCCCTGGCGATCCGGAGCCGCTGGTCAAGGTCCAGGAAGAGATCAGAAAGTTCATCGGCAAGAAGCCCATTTTCGGCATCTGTCTCGGCCATCAGCTCTTGGGGCTCGCCCTTGGCGGCAAGACCATCAAGCTGAAATTCGGCAACCACGGCTCTAATCTGCCGGTCATGGACATGGAGACAAGAAAGGTGGAGATCACCGCCCAGAACCACGGCTTTGCCGTCGATTTGGAATCATTGGGTGATGTTGCGTGCCTGGGGCATGAGAACCTCAACGACCAGACGGTGGAAGGCATCCGCCACTGTACGCTGCCCATATACTCGGTGCAGCATCATCCGGAGGCATCGCCGGGGCCGCATGACTCTCATTATTTGTTTGCACGCTTTGTTGAATTGATGGAGAAAAATCGGTAACTGGTCGGCGGTGGATAGTCGACGGTAAAGCAGATTGATGTTTTTTACCTTCCGACCATCGGCTGCCGACCGCCGACTGTTTATGCGTTACATCGATCTTTATCAATCTGGTGAATTATTGCAGCGTATTCGGACTGCCTATGGGCGGCTGAGAAGCTGCGATCTCTGCCCACATGACTGCCGGGTCAACCGGCTGGCGGGTGAGACGGGCATCTGCCGTAGCGGTGCTTTGCCGAAAATTGCCTCGGCTAACGTTCATCGGGGCGAGGAACCGCCGATTTCAGGCTCGCGCGGTTCGGGAACGATCTTCTTTTCCAACTGCAACCTGTCGTGCCGCTTCTGCCAGAACTTCCCCATCAGCCAGTTCGGAAACGGAGAAAAGCTGAGCCTAAGGCAGTTGGCGGAGAAGATGCTCAAGCTGCAACGGCAAAAAGTCCACAACATCAACCTGGTTACGCCGAGCCATTTTTTGCCCCAGTTTCTCGCTGCCCTCTTCATGGCCATCAAGGAAGGCTTCAATCTCCCCATCGTCTGGAATTCCAACGGCTATGAAAAAGTCGATGCGCTGCAGCTGCTGGATGGAATCGTAGATATTTACCTGCCGGACATGAAATATGCTCAGGATGAGCCGGCTAGAGCCATTTCGGGTGCTCCCGGTTATGCCCGCGTCAACCGTCTTGCAGTTGTAGAAATGTTGCGTCAGGTTGGGCAACTGCAGGTTGATGAAGAAGGGATTGGTATTCGCGGCTGATCGTCCGGCATCTGGTACTACCCGTAAATAAGGCTGGAAGCGATGAAACCTTGCCCTGGATTGCAGAACACCTGGGAGAGGCGACCCACGTGGCGCTGATGAGCCAGTATTTTCCGGCCCATCTGGCGGGAGCCACCCCAGGCATTGACCGGCCCCTTACTGCCGAGGAATACGATGCAGCGGTGGAAGCGCTGGAAGAGGCAGGACTTGAATCGGGATGGGTGCAGGAACTGGAACAGGAGCGCCGCCCGGTATGAGAACCATTGTGCTGCTGATAATCTCCAATGTCTTCATGACCTTTGCCTGGTACGCCCACCTGAAGAACCTGCAGAACCGGCACTGGCTGATCGCCGTTCTTGTATCATGGGGAATCGCCTTTTTCGAATACCTGGTGCAGGTGCCGGCCAACCGGATCGGCTACCGCGGCAATTTCTCCCTGGCCCAGCTGAAGATCACCCAGGAAGTGATCACCCTCGGTGTCTTCATCCCCTTCGCGGTGCTGTATATGGGGGCACCGCTGGAACTGGACTATTTGTGGGCGGGGCTTTGTCTGGCCGGGGCGGTGTTTTTCATTTTCAGATAGTAATGTTTCGATTTTATCGGTTAAACAATAAAGGAGTCGTCAAAGCATGCCAAAACGTACAGACATCAAAAAGATCCTCATCATCGGCGCCGGCCCCATCGTCATCGGCCAGGCGTGCGAGTTCGACTACTCCGGCACCCAGGCCTGCAAGGCGCTGAAGGAGGAAGGCTTCGAGGTGGTGCTGCTCAACAGCAACCCCGCCACCATCATGACTGACCCCGACTTTGCCGACCGCACCTATATCGAGCCGGTCACTCCGGAAATCCTTGCCAAAATCATCGAAAAAGAGCGGCCCGATGCGGTTCTGCCCACACTTGGCGGACAAACCGCCCTCAATACGGCGGTGGCTGTGGCTGAGAATGGTGTTTTGGACAAGTTCGGGGTGGAGCTGATCGGCGCCAAGCTCCCTGCCATCAAGAAGGCCGAAGACCGGACCCTGTTCAAGCAGGCCATGGAAAAGATCGGCTTGGCCGTGCCGCGCTCCGGCCTGGCCCACAACAATGCGGAAGCCATGGAGATCATCAGGGAAATCGGTTTCCCGGCCATCATCCGTCCATCCTTTACCCTTGGAGGGACCGGCGGCGGCATAGCCTACAACATGGAAGAATACGAAAAGATGTCGGCTACCGGCATCGATGCATCCCCCACCGACGAGATCCTGGTGGAAGAATCGGTCATCGGCTGGAAAGAGTACGAACTGGAGGTCATGCGCGATACCGCCGACAACGTGGTCATCATCTGCTCCATCGAAAACTTCGATCCCATGGGCGTTCATACGGGTGATTCCATTACCGTTGCCCCAGCCCAGACCCTGACCGACAAGGAATACCAGATTCTGCGCGACGCAAGCCTCAAGATCATCCGCGAAATCGGCGTCGATACTGGGGGCTCCAATATCCAGTTCGGCATCAACCCGAAAAATGGCCGTCTGGTGGTTATCGAGATGAATCCTCGTGTTTCCCGCTCATCGGCCTTGCTTCCAAGGCGACCGGCTTCCCCATTGCCAAGATCGCTGCCAAACTGGCTGTCGGCTATACCCTGGACGAGATCACCAATGACATCACCCGGGAGACCCCGGCCTGCTTCGAGCCGACCATCGACTATGTGGTGACCAAGGTTCCCCGTTTCACCTTCGAGAAATTCCCGGCCGCCGACTCTACCCTCACCACCCAGATGAAATCGGTGGGCGAGGTCATGGCCATCGGCCGCACCTTCAAGGAATCGCTGCAGAAGGCACTCCGTTCCCTGGAGATCGGCTCCTGCGGTTTCGAATCCCGCCTCTTCGAACAGACTGCCGAGACCCGTCGGGCGCTGACCGGCAAGGAGCAGCAGCTTCTCATGGAAAAACTGCGCACCCCAAACTGGGAGCGGCTCTGGTATCTGGGAGACGCCTTCAGAAGCGGCATGACTGTGGAAGAAATCTTTGCCGCCACCGCCTTCGACCCCTGGTTCCTCCACAACATCAGGCAGATCATCGAAAAAGAGGATGAGCTGAAGCAGGTGGACCTGGAAAAAGCGGCCGACCTGAAAGATATCCTGCTGGAAGCAAAACAGTACGGTTTTGCCGACAAGTTCCTGGGCAAATTGTGGGGCAAGAGCGAGCATGAGGTGCGGAGCCTGCGCCTGTCATTGGGTATCAAGCCCGTATTTAAGCGGGTCGACACCTGTGCCGCCGAGTTCGTTGCCTACACCCCCTATCTTTACTCCACCTACGAGGAAGAATGCGAAGCTGAGGTTACCGATCGCAAAAAGATCATGATCCTTGGCGGCGGACCGAACCGGATCGGCCAGGGGATCGAGTTCGACTACTGCTGCGTCCACGGCGTCTTTGCCCTGGCCGATGCGGGCTACGAGACAATCATGGTCAACTGCAATCCGGAGACCGTTTCCACCGATTACGATACCTCCGACCGCCTCTATTTCGAGCCCCTTACATACGAGGATGTGCTGAACATCGTCCAGCTTGAAAAACCGGTAGGGGTGATTGTCCAGTTCGGCGGGCAGACGCCGCTGAAGCTGGCGGTGGCCCTGGAAAAAGCCGGCGTACCTATCATCGGCACCTCTCCCGACGCCATTGACCGGGCCGAAGACCGTGAACGATTCCAGGAGATGCTGCACAAGCTCGGCCTGCGCCAGCCGGAAAACGGCACCGCCCGCTCCTTCGAAGAAGCCGAAAAGGTTGCCGACCGCATCGGTTATCCCGTCGTCGTCCGCCCTTCCTATGTTCTCGGCGGGCGGGCCATGGAGATTGTCTACGACGTGGACAACCTGCGCCGTTACATGACCACCGCCGTCCAGGCTTCCCCTGAGCACCCGATCCTCATCGACAAGTTTCTGGACGAAGCAATCGAAATCGATGTGGATGCCCTCTGCGACGGCACCGAAGCAGTCATCGGCGGTATCATGGAGCACATCGAGGAAGCCGGCATCCATTCCGGCGACTCAGCCTGTTCCCTTCCCCCCTATTCCATCTCCCGGGCCATCACCGACGAGATCAGGCGCCAGACCAAACTGATGGCGCTGGAGCTGAACGTTCGGGGCTGATGAATGTCCAGTACGCCATCAAGGAGGGTGCCATCTATATCCTGGAAGTGAATCCACGAGCCTCCCGCACGGCTCCCTTCGTCTCAAAGGCAACCGGCAGGCCCCTCGCCAAACTGGCGGCACTGATCATGAGCGGTAAAACCCTGAAGGAACTCGGCATCACCGAAGAAATCGTCCCTGGCCACATTTCGGTGAAGGAAGCCGTCTTCCCCTTCGTCAAGTTCCCCGGCGTAGACACCATCCTGGGACCGGAAATGAAATCCACCGGCGAGGTAATGGGCATTGACGACAATTTTGCCATGGCCTTTGCCAAGGCCCAGTTGGGAGCCGGAGTGAAGCTTCCCATGAGCGGCAAAGTCTTCATAAGTGTCCGCGATGCCGACAAAAAACATATTGTCACTGCTGCAAAAAAACTGTATGATAACGGCTTTGAGCTGGTGGCAACTCGCGGAACCGCTGCCTACCTGCATGAAAAGGGCATCACGGTTCAGGTAGTCAACAAGGTCCTTGAAGGACGGCCACACATCGTCGACTCAATCAAGAACAACGAGATCTGCATGGTGATCAACACCACCCAGGGTGCACAGGCAGTGGCAGATTCATTCTCCATCCGTCGCAGCACTCTGCTGAACAACATTGCTTACTACACCACCGCATCCGGGGCAAAGGCGGTCGTTGACGGCATTATCGCCATGCGCCAGGAAGAACTGGCCGTAAAGCCGATTCAGGATTACCTGAATTAACCGCTTTTTAACAATTACTTAGAAAAATTTATGGGGCGGCCGGTTTGGCTGCCCTGTAAAGTTCTTGGAGGAGTATTACAGAAATGTCACAGTCCGTGCCGCTGACCAAAGAAAGTTACGATTTCCTGCAGGAAGAACTGAAGCGCCTGATCAAGGAGGAAAGGCCCAAGGTCATTCAGGATATAGCCGAGGCCAGATCCCATGGCGACCTTTCCGAAAATGCCGAATACGATGCGGCCAAGCATCGCCAGGGCTTTATCGAGGGACGGATACTGGAGTTACAGGATAAGCTGCTCGCGCCTATGTGGTGGACCTCTCCAACCTCAAACCGGACAAGGTTGTTTTTGGCGCCACCGTCACTGTTTACGATACCGCCACCGAGGAGGAAGTGACCTACAAGATAGTCGGTGAGGACGAAGCGGACATCAAGATCGGCAAGATGTCGTGCACCTCTCCGGTTGGCAAGGCTTTGATCGGCCACAAGCTGGACGATACCGTCAAGGTAAGCGTTCCTTCCGGAATGAAGGAATATGAAATAATAGACATAAAATACGAATAAGCGGTGTCGGACCTGACAAGCCGCAACAGAGGAGAACGAGAAATGAGTCAACAGGTTACCAAGGATATGACATTTGCCCAGGTAATGCGTATGCATCCCGATGTGGTAAAGGTTCTGGCAAAGTACAACCTGGGTTGCGTCGGCTGTATGGGCGCCAGAACGAATCCCTTGAGCAGGGCTGCAATGCCCACGGCCTCAATGTGGATGATGTGGTCAATGACCTGAACGCCATCTTCTAAATCCGGGAAGCCGCACAAAAATGAAAAGCCGCCTGCAGCATCAGCTGACAGGCGGCTTTTTTTGTTCCAGCGATTTCTTCAGGGGGCGACTGCCGTGGCTTAGGGAGTGAGTGACCGTGCCGCAGCGGCCGCGCCGAACGAATGGACGAAGTCACGGCAGTCGTTCGTTTAGTGCCTACCTGCCCTCCTCTATTTCGTCTGCATGGTCAGCTTAGTCTGGGGCCAGCTGAACGTCTCATTCACTTTCAGCACCTTGACGGTTGTACTGGGGCTGGTCTTTTTCGTCTCGGCGATAAATTCAGGGGCAGTGCCGGTCAGAATCGGAAAAGTACCGAAATGCATGGGAATGGCCAGGTCCGGCTGCACCAGCTTCACCGCCATGGCCGCGCGGCGCGGCCCCATGGTGAAACGGTCGCCGATGCAGACCATCATGATATCCACCTTACCGAAATCTTTCACCAGCGCCATGTCGCTGAAAAGATCGGTGTCACCGGTATGGTAAATGGTAGGGCCGTTCTTGATGCTGACCACCATCCCTCCCGGATTTCCAGCGTATTGGAGCCCTTTAGGGTACTTACTGTAATCCGGGGGCTCAATGGACGAACTGTGCAGGGCCTGAACGAAAGCTACCTTCACCTCTCCATCCAGCAGACTTATCTCTCCACCGAAATTGCCGGTGGTAGGAAAGCCGAACTGTTTTTCGGGGAAGCCGCCATACTGCACCATCGCCTTGCCCAGATCGAAGGATGCCACCAGTTGGGCACCGGTTTTTTTCGCGATCTCCGAACTATCCCCCACATGGTCGAAATGACCGTGGGTAACCATGATCAGATCAGCCTTTTTGATGGCGGCAAGCACCTCTTTGCCCTTACTGTTGGCCGGATTGTTGATCCAGGGATCCATGTAGAGAACCTTACCCATGGGGGTGGTAATCCTGAAAGCCGACTGGCCGTACCAGGTGATTTCAGTGGCCGGGGCAGCCAAGGCAGTAAAGAAGAAGGGTAAGAGTTAAAATTATAATCAGTTGACGCAGCTTCATTGTGTCCCTCCCGTATCTTTTGTTGAGGCCGGTAGCATAAGCTGTGGAATTTTTCGCGTCAATAATTTTATTAGTGACATGTAAATAAGAGAAGTCAATTTGCACCCATGATCAATGGAAAAAGCCGCCTGTCACGACTATGGTGACAAAAGCGGCTTTTTGGAAATTATGCTTGTTGGGTAAGACTATCTGGGCATGGGACAGTACATGTTGCCGTAGGGGCGCTTGCTCTTCGGCAGCACCTTGACGAATTTTTCCTTCATGAGTTCCTTCAGGTCCAGCTTGAAATCGGCGCTGTATTCCTTGAGATACCCTTCCAGCTCCTTCTTGTCCTTGGCGGTCAGGTCGAAAACGCCCACCTCCGGTGAGAGTTTGCTTTCGTCCACGCCACCCCTGACGAAAATGACGCCACCATGCATACCGGTGCCGAAACGGAAGCCATGCTTGGCCTTGTCGGGGCTGTCGGTGAACATGCCGAGCAGAATCAGCACGCCGCCGGCCATGTACTCTCCGAAGAAGTCTCCTGCTTTGCCGCCGGCGATCAGGACCGGCTTATTCTCATGGTAGGATTTCATGTGGATACCGACCCGGTAACCCACATCCTTCAAAATATGAATGCGACCGCCACGCATGCCGTAGCCGAGAACGTCGCCTGCATGACCATGGACAATTACCCGGCCGGCATTCATGGTGTTGCCGATGTTATCCTGGGCATTGTCCTTGACGACGATGGTCGCCCCATTCATGAAAGCCCCCAGGTCATTGCCGGGAACGCCGTTGATGGTGATGGTCACCGGCTTATTGATGCCGTCGCCGATGAAATACTGGCCATTGACGTTGTCCAACTGCAGCTTGTCGGCCCCTGCAGCAACCGCTTCGCGGATCTTGGTGTTCAGATCTCGATAATATACGCCGTTCGCGTCGATCTTCATTTCTGACTCCTTAAAAAAGTTCGAGGTTCGGGGTTCAAGGTAACATCGAACTTCGAACTCCGAACTTGGAACTTTAAATATTCAGCTTTGCCACCACCGGTTCGCCGCCGCGGGGGGACCAGACGTAATCGGGAGCGGGGCATATCTCGCGGATGGCCGCCTCTTCAGAAGCCATGTAGACGAAATCGCCCTTGGTGGCACAGACCAGCGGCCGCAGCTTTACCCTGTCGTTGAGGCCGATCAGACCTTCGTTGCTGGCAAAGAGGATGGCAAAGGGACCATTGAGGAGGCCGCTGCCGTATACCTGGCGAATGGCGGTAAGGAGTTGGCGGTCTTCTTCGGGCATACGGTCGATCATATCCCAGAAAGGGGCGGCCAGGGCCATACTGGCAAGTTCCGGCGTCAGGCCGTGCTTGCGGATGAGCAGGTCGAGCATGTAGCGACAACCTCGGTATCGGTGAGCATGGTGCAGAGATAACCGTACATCTCCAGGTAACGCTTGTTGATGCCATAGGAGGAAATCTCGCCGTTGTGGACGATGGACCAGTCCAAAAGCGTAAAGGGGTGAGCCCCGCCCCACCAGCCCGGGGTGTTGGTGGGAAAACGATTGTGGGCGGTCCAGATGTAGCCCTTGTATTCCTCCAGGCGGAAGAAATCGGCGATCTCTTCCGGATAGCCTACCCCTTTGAATGCCCCCATGTTCTTGCCGGAGGAAACGACGAAGGCCCCTTCGATCTCGTTGTTGATACGCATCACATGGCCGACGATGACATCTTCAACGGTCATGTTCTGAAATTCGATGGCCTCTTTGTAATCGGCAGTCTCCAACGGCTTGACGAAATAGCGCTTGAACACCGGCGGATTGGCAATGGCGGCAACACGCCGGGTAGGAATCTCTTCCTGGTGCTCGACGAAAAAGTGCTGCTCCAGGTACTCCTCGGTCAACTCCAGTGCCAGACCGCTTTCGTACATGAGGTGAAAGGCATAGAAGTCCTTGAAGTCGGGATAGATGCCGTAAGCGGCAAAACCGCCACCAAGGCCGTTGCCCCGGTCATGCATGAGGGCGATGGACTTGATGATCACATCCCCTTCCACCAATTGCCCCGATTTGGAGATGAAGCCGGTCAGGCCGCAGTTGGAGATATCTTTCTGAAATATATGGGTAGGTTTCATTTTCATTCTTGGTAATCCTCCGGTTAGGCTACTTTCCCTTGCGGCGCAAACAGGGTGCTGCGAATCTCTCTGGTCAGGTGGGCAAAACCGAAATCCACCGCCAGAAGCTTGTCCTTGAATGGTGCAACGTCGATCTTCTCCCGCACCAGTCCGGCAAAGATGCCGGCCCGATCAACGGCGCCCACCAGAACGGCGCCGACAAGAATATTGTCCTTGAGGACGATCTTGCGGTACTGGTAGTTCTCCTGGTCAAGATAAGTCAGAATCTCGAATTCCTTCTCATCCTGGGGATTGGTGATGCCCATGGAGATGGTCGGCACCTTGAACAGCTCGATGGAGTTCATGGCCAGTCCGCCCACATACCCCTTTTCACTACCGGTCATGGCAGCGCCGGCCACGTCCCCCTGAATGTATGCATCGGGCCAGATGGGCATGGGGTTCTTGCTTTTTGAAAAGAAATCACTAGCTTCAGCAACGTCGCCCGCGGCAAAAATACCCTTAACCGAAGTCTCCATACGGTCGTCGACAACTACGCCCCGATTTACTTCGATGCCGCTCCCCTTGAGGAATGAGGCGGCTGGACGAACGCCGATGGCGACGATAACCGTATCGCAGGGAATGAAGTCGCCGGATTTAAGGGTAACGCCGGTGATCTCCCTCCCCTCCCCCTCGATTTTCACCACCGTATCCTCAGTGATTACATCGATGCCGTTGGCCTTCATCTTCTTCGCCACAATGCGGCCGGCGGTACGGTCAAAGGCTGCTGAGAGGATGCGATCGGCCAGTTCGACTATGGTTACCTTCTTATCCAGCTGGTAAAGCCCTTCGGCGGCCTTGAGGCCGATAAGTCCGCCACCAATGACGACAACACGCCGGATATCATAGGAAAGCGCCTTGAGCTTTGCCGCATCGTCCCAGGTGGTAAAGGTAAAGATTTTTTCTTTGCCCTGAAGCCCGTCAATGGGAGGGACGAAGGGATCGCCGCCGGTGGCAATGAGGAGTTTGTCGAAGGAAATAGTCTCGCCGCCAGCAAGCTTCACCTGTTTTTTGCTATGATCGACCGCCACGACTTCAGCGCCTAGCCTGAGGTTTACCTGGTTCTTTTCATAGAAATCCTCCGGCAGGTAGGCCATTTTTTTGTCGGTTATGGTGCCGCCAAGGAGGTAAGAAATCAGTGGTCGGCCATAAGCAATGCGATTTTCCCTGGAGAGCACCGTTATTGTTCCATTGGCGTCATGATTGCGGATGCCTCTGATAGCGCCGACTGCGGCAACCGAATTGCCGATGATGACGTAGTTCATTTCTGGTTCCCCTCCTTGTAAACGAGGGCCCGGTTGGGGCATGCGTCAACACAGGCCGGGCTCTGCCGATCGGGGCAAAGATCACATTTATTGCCCTTCTTTTTGTTCAGGTTCCGCTGAACCGCTCCATAAGGACAGGCCATGACACAGGACCAGCAGCCGACACATTTGTCCGTATCCATGAACACCCTGCCGTCATCCAGTTTCTGAATGGCGCCGGAGATGCAGGCCCTGAGACAATCGGGCTCGTCACAGTGGCGGCAGTTTGTGGAAAACGACACCACTCCGCTGTCAATTTCCTCCACCGTACAGCGCGCGATGGGACGCTCAGGCTCATGGAGAAAAGCCTTGATGGGATCTTTCGATTTTGAGTGCTCGGTAATGCAGGCCACCTCGCAGAGATGGCAACCGATACAGGCGTCTTCGATGCTATAGATTCGTTTCATAATGTGGCGTACCTGTTCTTTATTGATTTTGTAGGGGCACCCCCGTGTGGGTGCCCGGCATCAGGGCGGCCACATGGGGCCGCCCCTACCAGATCATTCCCCTGCCGGCATAACGCCTAACAAATTCATATCTTTTTCGGAAAGGCCGACAGCCCGCAGCTTGTAGCGGTTGCCACGCAGGGACTCCAGGGCGTTCAGGCCCATACCACCCAAGATCTCCTTCATCTCATGACCCCAGGCGTGAACCAGGTTGACGAGCTTTTCGGCGCCGACTTCCGGATTGAGGCGTTTGGCAAGATAGGGGTCGTTGGTGGTGATCCCCCAGGGACACTTGCCGGTGTAACAGCGCTGGCAAAGGGTACAGCCCATGGCGAGCAGTGTCGAGGTCCCCAGGTTGATGGCATCGGCACCAAGAGCGATGGCCTTGATGGCGTCGCCCGAGTTCCTTACCCCGCCACCGACAACGATGGAGACCTGGTTCCTGATCCCCTCGTCGCGCAACCGGGAATCGACAGCGGCCAGGGCCAGCTCCATGGGAATGCCCACATTGTCACGTATAACCTGGGGTGCTGCACCTGTACCCCCGCGGAAACATCGATGGTAATGATGTCGGCACCGGCCCGGGCTATGCCGGAAGCAATGGCCGCCACGTGATGAACGGCAGCGATTTTCACGGAAACAGGCTTCTCGTAATTGGTCGCCTCTTTCAGGGCAAAGATCAGCTGGCGCAGGTCCTCTATTGAATATATATCATGGTGCGGCGCCGGTGAGATGGCGTCGGAGCCCATGGGGATCATGCGGGTCTCGGAGATCTGGTCATTGACTTTTTCTCCGGCAGATGACCGCCGATACCAGGTTTGGCGCCCTGCCCCACCTTGATCTCGATCCCCACACCGGCATTCAGGTATTGCTCGCTGACACCGAAACGCCCGGAAGCAACCTGGACGATGACATTCTTGCCATACTTGTACAGGTCCTTGTGCAGACCGCCTTCGCCGGTGTTATAGATGGTCCCCAATTCCTGGGCGGCGGCAGCATGGCCCGGTGCGCATTGAGATTCAAGGCGCCATAGCTCATGGCAGAGAAAATAAAAGGATATTCAAGCTTGAGCTGGGGTGAGAGCTTGGTCTTCAGCGTCGGCTTGCCCGTCTTCTTGTCCTGAACAACTTCTATGGAATGGGGCTTTTTTCCCAGGTAGGTGCGCAGCTCCATGGGCTCCCGCAATGGATCGATAGAGGGATTGGTAACCTGCGATGCGTCCAGCAGCATATGATCAATAAATGGGATATTTGGCCGGATTGCCCATGCGGCAAGGAGAATGCCGCCGGTGTCGGCCTGGGCATACAGATTGCGGATATGGGCTGTGGACCAGGACTCGTTTTTCTTGAAAACTTCCTCGTTGGACCGGATGGTGATGGCGCCGGTCGGACAGAGGGCCGAGCAGCGGCGACAGCCGATACAGCTGGTATTATCCTCGATCAGGACATTGTCTTGATCCACATACGAATGGACCCATAGGAGCATTGACGGACACAGACCTTGCAGCGAATGCACTTGGCATCGCTCCTGTCGATAACAAATTCGTTGAATGACTCATTGACAGTTTTGTAAAGCACCTTGACCTCCCGAAACCAGGTACAGCGGATATACATGGGACAGCTGTTTCGGCTACCAATATGCCAGATCCATGCCACTCCACATTCACCCGTGCTAACCCTGCATAACTAGCGATTTTAGCAGCACCCACCCTTAAAACTCTATTAATAATTTACCAGTAACTCGGCAATCATCCAATAAATATGAGTAACAACATTACACAAACAATTTACTTTTTCTACACTTTACCCAGGGAACGGTAAATGCAGCACCAGAACGACGTATCTCCAAACCTGCCATAATAAATTTGCCTTGGGCAGCCGGAGATGGTATTAATCGCAGCGATCAAAATAATTTACGGGGAACAGATATGCTGACAGGAAAACAGAAGAGATTTCTCAGGGGGTTGGGACACCCTCTGAAGGCGGTCATTACCATCGGCAAAGGCGAGATTAATGAGTCCCTGGTCAGGGAAACAACGGAAGCCCTTGCCGCACATGAGTTGATCAAGGTGAAAATACTGGAGAGTTGCCTTTTGGACAGATATGAAGCTGCAGCCGAACTTGCCGGATCATGCGGTGCCGAGGTTGCTCAGGTGTTGGGCAGGACCTTTCTGCTTTACAAGAAAGCCGACAAGCCCACATTAGAACTTCCGTCTGAAAAAGCAGCGAAGAAGCCTTCCCGCAAATAAAACACAAAAAAGGGCAAGGAGAAAAGCCTCCCTGCCCTTTTGATCAGGTCATGCAGATGGTCAGTTAATCGTCATCCCGCCCATGCTTCCGCTCATGCTTTTCCCACTTTCGTTCTTCCTTTTCCCACTTGCGCTCTTCCTTCATACGCTCGCGCTCTTCCTTACGACGCTCTTTTATTTCATGCTTGTCGGGACGGAAGTGCCTTCCACGATAATGATCTCCATCCCCACGGTAGCGTCGGTACTCTTCATCCCTGACATAGCGGATTCTTTCAAATTTGTGGCGACGGAGTCCCTGAGGAAGCCTGCGATACGAAGTAGCTACCCACGGTCCGTTATAGCGGGGAGAACGATACCAGGTGTTGTCGCGGTATACATAGTAAGTGTTGGAGATATAGAACATGTCGTAGGGGATGCCCACTGCCACATAAAAACCTAGAGCTGACGGAATGATGAACTCGGGTGGTTCTTCTACGACAATGGAAACGGGTGCCGGTGAAGGAACGACCACCGTTGCCGGCTGTCTGCCACCGCCATTTCCGATGTTGATGTTCATGTCGAAGCCGACATTTGCCAAAACAGGCTGTGCAGACAAAATTGCCGCCATCATCGGCATCAAAAGCAGTTTCTTCATACTATATCTCCTTTCAATTTGCCGGACCTGAAAATAGAAACAGCCGGGACCGGATATCTATAATTGATATTTCGGCAACCCGGCTGTCTCCTTGAGACCCATTAGGCTTTCCGCCCCACCTTCACAGGTGGTTTAGTATTATCGTCTATCTGAATCGAATTGGTGTTGAAAAATCTATCCCATCACAGGCTAATGAGTCAAGATATTTCTCTTCAGGTTGCCGCCTGCCAAAAAGATGATCTAAGCCATCACTCGGCGTATCCTACACCCTTTCATATGGTTCGAAGAGCCGCTTGTATTCGTCCAGGGCAAAGCGGTCGGTCATGCCGGCAATGTAATCGCAGACCACCCGTTCCCGCTCTTCACGCTCCATTTTCTCCAGATATTTGCGCGGCAGCAGGGTCGGATGGGAAATGTAGACATCGAACAGCTGTGAAAGGTATCGCTCTGCCTTTACCCGCATCCTTTCCACCTTGTAATGATGGTAAAGGTTTTCCATCAAAAATCTCTTCAGCTGTCGGTTTTTCTCTGCCACCTGAGGGCTGAAACAGACCACCTGGCTGTTGACCCGGCGCAGGTCGTCGAGATCCTTGATGTTGTTGGTCCTGATATTGCCCATGGTGGTTTCGGTGATATCGGTGATTAAAAGGCCGATGATGGCACTTATGGTCTGACACTTCTGCCTGTCGGGATCAATGCCCGGATACTGAGCGGCTATGTTCTGCCGGACCTCACGCCACAGATCCACACTCTCCAGTTGCTCCAGGGTTATGTATCCGGATTTGAGTCCGTCGTCAATATCATGATTGTTATAGGCGATCTCGTCGGCAAAATTCATCAGCTGGGCTTCTACAGTCGGAACGATCCCCGGCAGAAATTCGGCAATGCCACCTTCAGGCCTGTCATAGGGAGAAGAATGCTTGATAATCCCTTCTCGAACCTCCCAGGACAGGTTCAGGCCGTTGAATTCCGGGTACCTTTCCTCCAGTTCGTCCACCACCCGGAGTGACTGCAGATTATGTTCGAAACCGCCAAAGCCCTTCATCAGGCGGTTCAGAACTTCTTCTCCGGTATGGCCAAAGGGGGTATGACCCAGATCATGTGCCAGGGCCAGGGCCTCCGTCAGTTCCTCGTTCAGTTTGAGCCTGCGAGCTATGCCCTTTGCGATCTGTGCCACCTCAAGAGAATGGGTGAGCCTGGTACGATAGTAGTCCCCTTCGTGATTGACGAATACCTGGGTCTTGTATTCCAGACGCCTGAATGCAGCACAATGGATGATCCTGTCCCGGTCACGCTCGAAGGCAGGGCGGTCGTCGCGCAACTCCTCCGGGTACCTGCGCCCGCGCGAGAGCGAACTTTTTGCCGCATAGCCGGCCAGGTCAGGTCTTTCCATAACAGTTGCAGCTTCTGACATGCATATTCCTCCAATTAAGTACTCTTTAGTATCAGGTCAGGAAGGTGTCAACAACAAACTTCTCCTTGACGAGCCCACCCCTTCATGGTAGGTTTTTAACCTTTTCAAAAATGCTGTTCTATAATAGCATATGAATCGAGCTTGGCAAAAAAGATCAGGTTCATGGAGAAACTGGCAATTGCGCATCATAAGCGGTTCGGCAAAAGGGCGTAAACTGGCTTCGCCCAAAGACATGCGGGTAAGGCCTACTGCCGACCGGGTAAAAGAATCCCTGTTCAACATTCTGACCAACCTTATGGACGACCTGTCAGCCGTCAGGACCTTGGACATCTTTGCCGGAACCGGCAGCCTTGGCATTGAAATGCTCAGCCGGGGCGGCGCTTATGCCGTCTTCATCGACAATCACCGCCAGTCTGCAGCCATGATTGGGAAAAACCTGCAGATGCTGGGTTTTGCGGAAAAATCCCGCCTCCTGGTCGAAGAAGCACTGGTAGCCCTGAGGCTTCTGGAAAGACAGGGGGACGGATTTGGTCTCATTTTTCTTGATCCACCATACCGCAAGGGACACACGGAGAAAGTTCTTGAATTTTTATCACACTCTTTGCTTGCTACCAATGATACTATAGTAGTCGCGGAGTTTTCGGTGCAGGAAGATATTCCTGCCGGTTTTGGTCAGTTGCAGCAGTTCGACAGAAGGGTCTACGGAGACACCGTCTTGGCTTTTCTTAAAAAATCAAGCTAGAGGATTAACATGCCCCTGAAAATAGCTGTCTATCCCGGGTCCTTCGATCCCATTACCTACGGCCATCTGGATATCATCGAACGTGGACTGAGGATCTTCGACAAAATCATCGTCGCTGTGGCTAAGAATTCGGAGAAGAACTCCCTGTTTCCCACAGATGAGCGCATTGCCTTGATCAAGGAGGTATTGGGCGACAGTGAACGGGCAGAAGTCGACACCTTTACCGGCCTTCTGGTGGACTACGTGCGCGATCAGGGGGCAACGGTGATCATCCGCGGGTTGCGGGCGGTATCGGATTTCGAATACGAATTCCAGCTGGCCAGATGAACAGAAGCATCACCCAAGACATCGAGACACTGTTCATGATGACCTCCGTACCCTATAGCTACCTCTCATCATCCATAGTCAAAGAAGTCAGCTCCCTCAACGGACCCATAGAAGGCCTTGTTCCCCCTGCGGTCAAAAAGGCTCTGGATGCGAAGTTCAATCGCTGAAATAATTTGCCGAAGATGGCACAAGGAGCGACCATGATCAACAAGGACATGACCATTGGTGACATTATCCGGCGGTATCCCCAAACCATCACCATCTTCGAGCGGTACGGACTCGATTGCCATGACTGCCAGATAGCCGATTTTGAGGCAGTGGAGCATGGCGCCTCGGTACATAAGGTGGATGTGGACAAACTTCTTCATGAACTGAATGAAAAAATAGCTCCCTGATCTCACCCCTTTCCCCTCCTGGCAAAACCTCAGAAATCCCTTTACATTCAAGGTATAGTTATATATTGTTACTTGTTCAACTACAGGTAATAAAAGGGTAATATGGTACTGGATAACATACGCAACTTCTCCATCATTGCACACATAGATCACGGCAAATCGACTTGCCGACCGGCTTCTCGAATATACGGGCGCTCTGACCGAGCGGGAAATGCAGAACCAGGTTCTGGACAAAATGGACCTGGAACGTGAGCGGGGCATCACCATCAAGGCCCAGGCCGTCAGGTTGAACTACCTGGCCAATGACGGCAGGCAATACATACTGAACCTCATCGACACCCCGGGACACGTGGACTTCACCTATGAAGTTTCCCGCTCCCTGTCCGCCTGCGAAGGCGCTCTGCTGGTAGTTGATGCATCACAGGGGGTAGAGGCCCAGACACTGGCCAATGTCTACCTGGCCCTGGAAAACGATCTGGATGTTTTCCCGGTTTTGAACAAGATCGACCTTCCTGCCGCCGAGCCGGAACGGGTCAAGCAGGAAATAGAGGATATCATAGGTCTCGATGCCCATGACGCCGTTCTCGCCAGCGCCAAGGAAGGCATCGGCACCAGGGAAATTCTCGAGGAAATTGTCAATAAAATTCCGCCCCCCAAGGGTGATGCTGCAAAACCCCTCAAGGCGCTTCTTTTCGACTCATGTACGACCAGTACCAGGGGGTAATAGTCCTTGTCCGCATCCTTGACGGCTCCGTCAAGAAAGGGGACAAGATTCAGCTCATGTCCAACCGCCGTAACTACGAAGTTCTCAAGGTGGGTGTCTTTTCCCCCGCCATGTGCGAAGTGGCAAGCCTTTCCGCAGGCGAGGTCGGCTTCGTTATCGCCGGCATCAAGGACGTGCAGGACGCCAAGGTCGGTGACACCATCACCAATCTGCACAACCCCTGTGACGCGCCCCTGTCCGGATTCAAGGAAGTGCAGCCGATGGTCTTTTCGGGGCTGTATCCCATCGACACCTCCCAGTATGAGCAGTTGCGCGATGCACTGGCCAAGCTGAAACTGAACGATTCGTCCTTTTCCTACGAGCCGGAAACGTCCCTTGCCCTTGGCTTCGGCTTCCGCTGTGGTTTTCTCGGCCTTCTGCACATGGAGATCATACAGGAGCGCCTGGAGCGGGAGTTCAACCTTGACCTGATCACCACCGCCCCCACCGTCGTTTACAAGGTTCACCGGCTTGATGGATCGATTATCACCATCGAGAGCGCCAACCAGCTCCCCCCGACCCAGGAAATTGAGTTCGTGGAAGAGCCATTCATCCTCGCCTCCATCCATGTGCCCAACGAATTTGTCGGTGGCATCCTGGCCCTGTGCGAGGAAAAACGCGGCGTGCAGCGAGAGATTAAATACCTGACACCAACCAGGGTGATGATTGTCTATGAACTGCCGTTGAACGAAGTGGTGCTGGATTTCTACGACCGACTGAAATCCATTACCAAAGGCTACGCCTCTTTGGATTACGAGCACCTGGACTACCGGCGCAGCAACCTGGAGCGGCTCAACATCATGATCAACGGGGAGGTGGTAGATGCCCTGTCGCTGATCATCCACAAGGAAAAGGCCTATTACCGCGGGCGCGATCTGGTGTCGAAAATGAAGGAGCTGATCCCCCGGCAGATGTTCGAAATTGCCATCCAGGCAGCCATCGGCAATAAGGTAATAGCCAGGGAAACCGTCAAAGCCCTGCGCAAGGACGTCCTTGCCAAATGCTACGGCGGCGACATCACCCGAAAACGGAAACTTCTGGAAAAGCAGAAGGAAGGCAAGAAGCGCATGAAGAACGTCGGCAATGTGGAACTGCCCCAGGAGGCATTTCTCGCCATCCTCAAAGTAGAAGGATGAAGAGGATAAAGCCCTCAATCTCTGATACAGACAAAGGATAATCCATGGAAGATTACAAGAACATGACATCGGAATCGGTGAAACCAGAGCCGCAGGTCAAGAAAAAACACATTGTTCGGGAATATGCCGAGTCCATAATTATTGCCGTTATTCTGGCACTTATTATCCGTACCTTTATCGTCCAGGCCTTCAAGATCCCTTCCGGTTCCATGGAAGATACCCTGCCATCGGCGATCATATCCTGGTCAGCAAGTTCATTTACGGTACCCAAATTCCTTTTACCACTACAAGATTGCTGAAGATCAGGGATCCCCGGCGTGGCGATGTCATTGTCTTCGAATATCCCGAAGACCCCAGCAAGGATTTCATAAAAAGGGTCATTGGCACCCCAGGGGATACGGTTCAGGTGATCAACAAGAAGGTCTACGTCAACGGCAAGCTGTACGAAAACCCCCACGAAGTCCACAAGGAGAAGGACGTTATCCCAAAAGAACAGAATCCCCGGGATAACACCGATCTGATTACCGTGCCGACCAATGCCTATTTTGTAATGGGAGATAACCGGGACCGTTCCTACGACAGCCGCTTCTGGAAATTCGTCAGGAACGACCAGATCAAAGGGCTCGCCTTCATCAAGTACTGGTCCTGGGACAAGGAAAATTTCGGCGTACGCTGGAGAAGCATCGGCAAGCTGATCGATTAGAACCGCTGTCAGTCAATAAAAAATCCCGTTCACCGAGCAAGGTGTAACGGGATTTTTTTATGGTCTCACATGTTCCCAGTCCGCTACCGGGCCAGGGACAATGCGAAACAGGGGATGGGGGTCGGGGAAAGAAAAGGACTCTAGATTATCCAGCCACGAGGGAGAGCGAGCCCGAAGTTTCTCCCGCAAATGGCCCCATTCGTACTCCAGCTGTCCTGAGGTTGCCGCAAGAGGTTCAGCTCCATCGGTCGGTCCGATCTTGTTCCGATCGAACGCATAGCCCCGCTTGAGTGCCTCCCGGTAAACCTCCTGCAGATAGGCGGCGATGGATGCCTCCGGGACAGCGGTCTCGCGAAAGCGGATCAACTGGGGATGGTGGACATACCCCCGCGTCTGCCCCCTGAGAACGGCCTGGGCCAGCAGCGCTTCCCGCCACAGGGCAACCAGTCCCTTCTGGTCCAGGTATTTGGGATGCAGGGTCCAGAGGCGCACAATCAGATCCTCGTATCTACTTCCGCTCTCCCTGCTGCAGCGCTCAACCTCTGTTGAACTCAATTCCCGGTACTGACCAGGCTTGAGTTCCCCTATCTCCAGGAAACCGTAACGTGAACGTTTCAGCCTGACCACGGTCAGCCCCACCGCCTCGCACATGCGGCGCACCTGGCGGTAACGACCCTCGTGGATGGTAATGGAGATCCAGCAGTTATGGTCGCTTTCCCGCACCAGTGAGACCTGCGCCGGCGCGGTCATGCCGTCTTCCAGCTCTACCCCCATCTGCAGATGCTTCAGTTGCGATGGGCTCGCCTGTCCCCTGATCCGCACCAGATAGCCCTTATCCACCTCGTGGCTTGGGTGTGCAAGCCTGTTTGCCAAGCTCCGTCATTGGTCAGGAGCAGCAGCCCTTCCGTATTGTAATCGAGCCGCCCCACCGGATAGACCCGCTCCTTCACATCCTTGAGCAGGTCGGTGACAATGGGTCGCCCTTCCGGATCTTTCATGGTGGTCATGTAGCCGACCGGCTTGTAAAGGAGGAGATAACGCTTGCGGGACTCCTGCCTGATAGGCTTGCCGTCCAAAGTAATCCGATCTGATTCGGCATCTGCCTTGGAACCCAACTCGGTTACGACTTGTCCGTTAACGGCCACGCGACCGGCGGTAATGATTTTTTCAGCCTCCCGGCGGGAGGCTATGCCGGCCTGGGAAAGTATTTTCTGTAAGCGTTCCTGCATGTAAAAATTCCTTCTTAATTGCCTGCTCTTTCGTAAAACACCTTGCCAACCCGCTTGATGTGCTCGACCAGATCGGGATTGCCGATTTGCCGCAACAAGGAAAGGTCTATCTTATAGGGAAGCAATAAATCGTCCAACTCGTTAGCAATGCGCAACAGTTGAGAATGGGTAAGGTCATCGCCAACCATAGTCAGATCGATATCCGAGCCAATGCGATAATTACCTTTGGCGCGTGACCCGTAGATGATGACCTGTTTTATCTGCGGATAAGCGGCGAAAACATGGTTTAACCGATCAATTGTGCTTTCCTTGAGCCCGAAGCGCATGTCATTCATTCCCATTGCTCCGGTCGGCTATCTGTTGCATGGTATACTGTAATGCCTTGAACAGTTCGAAGTATCGGGAGATCACATTCTCCGCTATGGTGCGGGCGGTATCTTCGTTGTAGGTGTGAACCGTAAGGTTGCGGTCCTTCAGCATATCCATCCAGCCTTCTCCGTCAATGATCAACTCAAGGGCAAACGCCTCACGAATGGCATCACGCGACCCATGAATACTCCGATTGCCCTGCTCGCGTAAATAGTCCCGAATCACATTCCAACCCAATTCATATGTATACTCAAAGGCCTGAATAACCCCCTGCTCTTCAAGCTCGTTCAAATCACCCTTGTCCACGAATTTCTTTAGTTGAGCCAGAGCTTTGTTGTAGTTGACAAACCGTTGCTGCCAGCGAATGTCATCTCTTTCCATGAAACCCTTCCCCCGTCATAAGTAGAAAGCTCCTACCAAAAACAAAAGGCGGGAGATCCTCCCGCCTCGCTACTTCATCTGCTGCTTACTCAACAAAGCGCGACATTTTTCTGAATTTCTGGTAACGCTCTTCGATGAGCTGCTCGGCGGGAATCTTGCGCAGCTCTTTCAGGTTCCTGGCCAGGGCCTGGTGCAGGTTTTCGGCCATTGTCTCATGGTCCCGATGGGCACCTCCCAGGGGTTCCTCGACGATCTCGTCGATGACCTCCAGCGCCTTGATATCCTTGGCCGTCAGTTTCAGCGCCTCGGCTGCCTGCTCACCCTTGGTGCCGTCGGACCAGAGAATGGCGGCGCATCCTTCAGGGGAGATAACCGCATAAACCGAATGCTCCAGCATCAGTATCCGATCGCCCACCGCTATGGCCAGCGCTCCCCCCGAGCCACCCTCGCCGGTGATGACTACAATGATAGGCACTGTCAGGCGTGACATCTCCCGCAGGTTGCGGGCGATGGCTTCGGCCTGTCCCCGCTCTTCTGCACCAATGCCCGGAAAAGCACCCGGTGTGTCAACAAAGGTGATGATGGGCAGCTTGAACCTCTCGGCCATTTCCATGAGACGCAGCGCCTTGCGGTAGCCCTCAGGGTTAGGCATGCCGAAGTTGCGGAAAACCTTTTCCTTGGTATCGCGCCCTTTCTGATGGCCGATAACCATCACCGGTTCGCCGTCGAGCCTTGCCAGGCCACCGACTATGGCATGATCATCCCCGAAGTTGCGATCCCCATGCAGCTCGTTGAACTCGGTAAAGATAAGCTCAAGGTAATCAAGGGTAAATGGGCGATTGATGTGGCGAGCTACCTGGCGGTCTGCCAGCGGCTGAGATTGGAATAAATATCAGCCTGTACCTGCTCTGCCTTTTTCTCCAACTTGCTGATCTCGGTCTTCAGATCCAGAGTATCGTTTGATAGTTCGTGCAGCTCTTGAATCTTGCGCTCCAGGTCTGCCAGCGGTTTTTCAAACTCCAGATAGGTCTGTGTCGCCATTTATTCGGGTCTCCTTTAGATTGCACTGAATTTGAACCAGACATTGATGAACCACCGGGCTACTCGAAAGAGACGGCATTATAACCCAGCAGATTCTTTACTTCCAGCGATAATTCTTCAGAGGCGGAAAGCATGTAGGCATCGGGGAGGTTGATGGTGGTCCTGGATTGTTCGGGAATGACGATATGCAGATAGGATCTGCAGGAACCAGGATAGCGTTTGATGATACCCTTGAGGGATTCAAGCTGTTCACGGGCAATACCTGACTGCACCGTCACATGAACCCGTCGCGTCTCACGCTCGGTCAGTTCCCTGAGTAGCACCACATCGCTGGCAATGACCTTGATATTTTTCTCGCCCACTTCCACCGTGCCGCTGACGAGGATGGGGTCATCGCCGGCGAGACACTCGGCAACCCGACTGTAGACCTTTGCCAGCACCACCACCTCCACCGAGCCGTGCAGGTCTTCCAGGGTGACGAAGGCCATTCGATCACCTTTCTTGGTGATGAACTCCTTCTTGGCCACGACGATGCCGCAGATCTTGACCTCGGTCTTGTCCTTGATCTCGGCAAAGTCGGAGGTGTGGACGGAGGCAAAACGCCTGATCTGGGCAGAATAGCGATCAAGTGGATGCCCGGTTATGTAAAAACCCAGGGCTTCCTTTTCCTGGTTGAGGAGAAACTTGTCATCCCACTCGCAGATCGGGCAGGCTTCCCTTGCCGTTACCGTTGCCCCTGGCGATCTCTTCTACTCCAAACAGCGAAACCTGGGCACTGTCCCTTTCCTGTTGAATTTTCTGCCCCAGGGACATGGCGTCCTCAAGTACCGCCATGAGCGGAGCGCGATTGGCGCCGGTGGAATCGAAGGCGCCGCATTTGATCAATGATTCAACCACCCGTTTGTTGACCTTGCGCAGGTCCACCCTCTCGCAGAAATCGAAAATATCGGCGAAGGGTCCTGTTTTCCTGGCATCAATGATCGCTCGATGGCAGATTCCCCCACGTTCTTCACCGCCCCCAGACCAAAGCGGATGGAATTTCCCAGGACGCGGAAGGAGAGATCGGAGGCGTTGATGTCCGGCGGAAGCACTTCGATCCCCATGTCCCGGCAGTCACTGATGTTCTTGATGACCTTGTCGGTGCTGCCCATGTCCTCGGTGAGGAGCGCGGCCATGAACTCCACCGGGTAATGGGTCTTGAGATAGGCGGTCTGATAGGCAACCAGGGCGTAAGCGGCGGAATGGGACTTGTTGAATCCATATTCGGCAAATTTAGCCATCAGGTCGAAGATGGCCTCCGCCTTTTTCCCGTCGATCCCCTGCTTTTCAGCTCCGTCCAGAAACGGGATCTTCTCCTTGGCCATGACCTCCGGGTCTTTCTTGCCCATGGCGCGGCGCAGGAGGTCGGCCTGGCCGAGTGAATAGCCGGCCAGGACGCGGGAGATCTGCATGACCTGTTCCTGGTAAACGATAACGCCGTAGGTGTCCTTGAGGATCGGCTCCAGTTGCGGCAGGTCGTAGACGACCTTTTTGCGGCCATGCTTGCGGTCGATGAAGTCGTCGACCATGCCGCTGCCCAGGGGGCCGGGACGGTAAAGGGCGCAGACGGCGATGATGTCCTCGAAGCAGGATGGCTTCAGCTTGACCAACAGGCCCTGCATGCCGGAGGATTCCAGCTGGAATACGCCGGTGGTGTTGCCGGACTGGAGCAGTTTGTAGGTCTCTTCATCATCATCGCGCAGGACAGTGATGTCGAAATCGGCGTTCTTCCCGGCGCGGATCAGCTTCACCGCATTGTGGATGACTGTCAGGTTCTTGAGGCCTAAAAAGTCGAACTTTACCAGACCGATCTTTTCCACGTACTTCATGGAGTACTGGGTGGTAATCGATCCGTTCTTCTGGTCCTTGTAGACCGGGCAGAAGGCCTCCAGCACGTCAGGCGCCACCACGACACCGGCGGCATGGGTTGAAGCATGCCGTGCCAATCCCTCCAGGCAGAGGGCCACATCCAGGAGCTCCTTGATACGAGGATCGGCCCCAGCCAGCTCGTTCAGTTTGGGCTCCTGCTGCAGGGCCTTTTCCAGGGTAATGCCCAGCACCTCCGGCACCAGCTTGGCTATGCGGTCCACATCACCATAGCTCATGTCCAGCGCCCGTCCCACATCGCGGAGCACACCCCGGGCCGCCATGGTACCAAAGGTGATGATCTGGCAGACCTTGTCCCGGCCATACTTCTCGGTGACGTACTGGATCACCTCCTCGCGGCGATCCTGGCAGAAATCCACGTCGATATCAGGCATTGAGATACGTTCCGGATTGAGGAACCGCTCGAAGAGCAGATTGTAGGGGATCGGGTCCAGATCGGTGATGCGAATCGAGTAGGCAACCAGCGAACCGGCTGCGAACCGCGGCCCGGGCGACGGGAATGCCGTGGTCCTTGGCCCAGTTGATGAAGTCGGCAACGATGAGGAAATAACCTGGAAAGCCCATCTGCTTGATGCAGTCAAGCTCGATGCGCAGCCGGTCGTAATAACCTTTTTCCTGCTCCGCCGTCAGGTCCGGATATTTGGCCCGCACCGCCACCAGTCGGTCCTTGAGCTTCATAGGCCTGTTCTTCCAGGACATCATCCAGGGTCTTATCAGCCGGCTTGATATATTGGGGAAAATGGTAGGTCTTGAAGTCAAGCTCAAAGTCGCAGCTCTCGGCAATGCGCACCGTGTTGGCAATGGCCTCAGGCGCATAATGGAAGGCAGCCGCCATCTCCTGGGGAGACTTGAAGTAGAACTCCTCTGCCGAAAAGTGCATGTGGTTCGGATCGTTCATCGTCTTGCCGGTCTGGATGCAGAGCAAAACCTCGTGGGCCTTTGCATCCTCGCGGTTAAGGTAATGACAGTCGTTGGTGGCAACCAGCGGCAGCGAAAGTTCCGAGGCCACTTCCAGCAGGCGCTTATTAGCCACATCCTGCTCTGGAAGCGTATTTTCCTGGAGCTCGATATAGTAGCGACCGGGGAAAAGCTCGGAATACCAGCGGGCAGTGGCTACGGCTTCTTCCATGCGGTTACGGCCGCACTGATATGCGACTTCCCCCTTGAGGCAGGCGGAAAGTGCTATCAATCCTTCGCTGTGCTCAGCCAGTATCTCTTTGTCGATGCGGGGCTTGTAGTAAAAACCCTCCTTGTATCCGGCGGAAACCAGCAGGAAAGGTTTTTATACCCCTGCAGGTTCTGGCAGAGCAGGATCAGATGGTAACTGGAGGTGGATTCGTGGCCATTACCGCTCTCCTTGCTGAACCGGGAGCCGGGAGCGATATAGACCTCGCTGCCGATGATCGGCTTGATCCCCTTGTCCTTGCACTTGGTATAGAACTCGATGGCGCCGAACATGTTGCCGTGGTCCGTAATGGCCACGGCAGGCATTTCGTAGCCTTGACCTTCTTGATCAGGTCACCGAGGCGAATGGCGCCGTCCAGCAGCGAATACTGGGTATGCAGATGAAGATGTACGAAATCCGGCTGGCTCATGGGTCCTTAAATACAACTATGGGAGCCGGTCCTGCTCATGGCTCCCTTTTAGTCAAACTAAAAAATTTCGCTTATTATTACATAACAACAGCTGGGGTGTCAACAAGCCAACGGGGCAAAACCGCCTTCCCTTGCGCACATGGCAATACGTGATAGAGTATTTGCACTATTCATCGTCTGCACTTTTCGACAGGAGGTAACTGCATGAAAGTACTGGTAGTTTATTATTCCATGTATGGCCACATACATCGTATGGCAGAGGCAATGGTTGAAGGGGCAAAGGAAGTAGTCGGGGCGGAAGTAGTGCTCCGCCGAGTTCCGGAAACGCTTCCCCATGATGTACTTGAGAAGATGGGAGCGGTGGAAGCGCAACGGAGCATGTCCCATATTCCCATCTGCACTGTTGACGAGCTGGCAGAGGCCGACGCCGTAATTTTCGGTTCACCGACACGTTTCGGCAACATGTGTGGCCAGATGCGCAGTTCCTGGACGCAACCGGCGGTCTTTGGGTAAAGGGATCACTGATCGGCAAAGTGGGGAGCGTCTTTGCCAGTTCCAACACCCAGCATGGAGGGCAGGAATCAACCATTCTCAGCTTTCATACTACCTTGCTCCATCACGGCATGGTCATAGTCGGCCTCCCCTATGCATTTCAGGGTCAAATGCGCAATGACGAGATCACCGGGGGGTCACCCTACGGCGCATCCACCGTTGCCGGCACCCAAGGGGAGCGGCAGCCGACCGAGAACGAACTTGCGGCTGCCCGCTATCAGGGGAAGCATGTGGCATCCATCGCCTATAAGCTGGTGATGGCCCGCTGAATATATGATCTCAGAGGGTTGGTACCGTTTCGGCCAGCTCTCTCCCCAACTTTCCTGCCCCACCATTGCCGACTCTCCATGGGAAAAATTTGCATGCAACGGCTGCCGGTGCTATCCTGCCTCCCTAATCAAAACTGAAGGGAATGCATAATGACGCCTTACAATACCTTGATCGACTCACATGCCCACATCTATGGGCCTGAATTTAAAGACGATTTTGCTGATATGCTGAAAAGGGCGGAAGAAGCCGGTGTCGGTGAGATCATCGTCGTCGGGACCGATGTGGCGACAAGCAGGGCAGCCTGTGAACTGGCGACCAGGCATGAAAACCTCTATTGTGCCGTGGGCATCCACCCCCACGATGCAGCGACAGTGACGGAAAAATGCTATGAAGACATTCGCCATATGGTCAACAGCTGCACAAAGGTTGTGGCCATCGGCGAAATCGGCCTGGATTTCTACCGGGACAGGTCGCCCCGCCACCTGCAGGAAGAGGTCTTCCGCCGTTTCATCCGGCTGGCCAGGGAGGTATCGCTGCCGGTCATAATCCACGACCGGGACGCCCATGACCGGGTAATGGCCATTGTCATGGAAGAGGATGCCGGTGCTGTGGGAGGTGTCTTCCACTGCTTTTCCGGTGACCTGCAGATGGCCAGCCGGTGCATCGACCTGGGTTTCCACATTTCCATACCGGGCACCGTCACCTATCCGTCCAACGAAAACCTGCGCCAGGTTGTACAGGGTACGAAGATCGAAAAGATGCTGGTCGAAACCGACTGCCCTTACCTGACCCCTGTCCCCCATCGGGGCAAACGCAATGAACCGGCTTACGTGAGTATCACCGCAGCAGGGTAGCCGAAATCAAAGGATTGTCGGTGGAGGATGTGAGCCGGATAACAACTCACAATGTGCGCAACCTTTTCAAGATCGGCGCCAAGGACCAGAATGCCCGCATTGCCTACCGCATCAGGCATTCCCTCTATCTGAACATCACCAATCGCTGCTCCAATCGTTGCTCATTCTGCGCCAAGTTCGAAGATTTCACCGTCAAGGGGCACTACCTGCTTTTGGACCACGAGCCGGGATTCAGCGAGGTGATGGCGGCGATATCCGAGCACCACGGCTATGAGGAAGTAGTCTTCTGCGGCTATGGGGAACCGCTCCTGCGCCTTGACCTGATCAAGGAGATCGCTGCTGAGCTGAAGAAACAGGGGATCAGGACCAGGATAAATACCGATGGCCAGGCCAACCTGGTTTACGGCAGAAACATTCTGCCGGAGCTGGAAGGCCTCATCGACTGCGTCTCCGTAAGCCTCAACGCCGCCGACGCCGAGACCTATGATCGGCTCTGCCACACCCCCTTCGGCGAAGCCGGTTTCCACGGGGTCTGCGATTTTCTCCGGGAAGCCCCCAAATACATACCGCAAGTTGTAGCCAGCGCTGTCACGGTGCCGGGACTTGATATCGATCAGGTTAGAGAGCTTGCCCAATCGCTGCGTGTTGAGTTCCGGGAGCGGGAATTTGCGGAAGTCGGCTGAGTCTTTACCCATAGCAATGGGGCAATAATTTAATGATGCAGGTTGCAATCTTCAGACTATCTGCTATAAGATAAAAAAGACCGAAATGGTCGTCTTAATTTAAATGAAGGAGGGTAACACACATGAGTAAAAAACTGGAAATCTACAAATGTCAAAGCTGTGGAAACATAATCGAGGTCTTTCATGCCGGAGCGGGTGAACTGGTCTGCTGCGGCAGTCCCATGGCGCTGCAGGTGGAGAACACGGTGGACGCTTCACGGGAAAAACATCTGCCGGTGGTGGAAAAGAATGCCGGCGGCATCACTGTCAAAGTCGGCAGCGTCCCCCATCCCATGGAGGAGCAGCATTTTATTGAATGGATCGAAGTGGTTGCCGATGGCCGAATATTCCGCCAGGAACTGAAGCCGGGCGACGCCCCCCAGGCAGTTTTCCCGGCAGCAAGCGGCAAGGTTGTCGTTAGAGAATACTGCTCTCTTCACGGCCAGTGGGCAACCAACGAATAGCCTCTGACCGCAGCTTTCAGACCAAAGCCTGCCCCTCGGCAGGCTTTTTTATTCTGGCTAAAAAAAGGCTGGCCAGCTATAATGCCCGCCTGAACTGAGTTCCTTACTCTAAAAAGGTTACCATGAACCAAAAGACCCGCTGGCTTTTGACCCTCTGCCTGGCCCAGATATTCATCATGCTGGCTTTCATAAATTATTCGGCAGTTCTTCCGCTCTTGAAGCAAGAATGGGAGATGAACAACACCAAAGCCGGTTCCATATTTTCCGTCTACCAGCTGGGATACATTGCTTCAGGAGTCATACTCTCCACCCTTACCGATCGGCTGAACACCAAGCACATCTTCATTTTCTCGGCCCTGTGGTCAGGCACAGCCAACCTGCTCTTTGCCTTTTACGCCCACGATTATCTCTCTGCCTTGGTGTTCCGGGGCTTGACCGGCATAGGCATGGGGGGAACCTACATGCCCGGCTTGAAACTGGTGGCGGAAAATTTGCTACCGGCAAGCGGGGAAAGGCAGTCGGCATCTATGTGGGATCGCTGGTTCTCGGCGCCTCCCTTTCCCTTGCAGTGACCGGCGCCGTCACCTCCCTGGCCGGCTGGAGATGGGCATTCATCGTCTGCTCCATAGGTGTCTACTGCGGTGCAGCCTTGTCCCTCATCGTTTTCAAGGGCTACCGCCCCATGGTGCATGCTACTCCCGAACACGGTTTCCGGGGCGAAGTACTCCGCAACAAGCCGGCATTCCTTATGATATTGGGCTATGGCTCCCACATGTGGGAGATGTACGGCATGAGAAGCTGGCTGGCGCCTTTTTTCACCGCCGCACTGGTAGGTCACGGCATAGCCAAAGGAATCGCCACCGGCTGGGCGGCCACTGCAGCGGCGGTTATTATCGGCATCGGCACCTTTTCCACCGCCATTACCGGCACCCTGTCCGATATCCTGGGCAGGACCAGAACCATTTTCATCGTCATGTGCGGCAGCGCCATGTTCTCCTTCGCCTTCGGCTGGCTGGTAAATGCCAATCCCTACATCACCTTTGCCGTCGGCATTGTCTATGGCTATTTGATAGTTGCCGAATCACCGGTTTTTTCGGCTGGACTGACGGAACTGGTGGCGCCCGGCTATATGGGTGCTGCCATGGGACTTCAATCCCTGGTTGGTTATTCCCTGGGAATGATCTCGCCAACCGTCTTCGGCTGGGCTCTTGACCTGTGCCACGGCTGGCAACCCTGGCCCGGAATAGATGCCGACTGGGGAGTCGCATTTGCAACTGCAGGCCTGGCGCCGTCACCGGCCCCATCTTCATGTACATGTTGCGCCGTTGTCCGGAAAGCGAGCGCATGGCAGGCGGCAGGCGCTAGGAGTCTGTCTGACTTAGGGGATCGTAGCGAGAGGATAGCAGGTCGAGGACAGATTTACGGAAATTTGAAGACGAATAGTGGACCTATTGGTCGAAAATTTCCGGGAATATGGACCGTTCTGCTATTCTCGCAGCAGATTCATTCCTAAGTCCGACAGACTCCTAGTGTGCTTAACCCGGGAACCACACCCCAGACAGCGTCAACATTACCGAAAATGTTTGTCTGTTTTTTGACATCAAGAGTCAACCAAAGTGATTCCATCGTGAAAATAAATACTTCCCCCACTGAGTGGCCGTCAATTAATTGTCGTTTTTTTGGGGAAATAAAAAAAGTGGAAAACTTTCTGGCTTTTACGGCTAAAAGCCTGCTGGATGCGCCTGTAATCCACAGAATCTGTGGATAACTTTGTGGAAAAAGGTGTACGAGCTGGTGAATTTCAGCGAAATTTTATATGAATTTAACGTTCTGCCTCTTTTTTAGGCAGGAGAGATAACCTTTCTCTGCCCTGCTTTCCTTCAGAGCCGCTCTTCAGATGACAATATCCCGTAAAAAAAAGCCGCATCCAGGACAGACGCGGCTTTTCGCTGCCTTTATCCAGCCTGAGGCAGGCTACTTCTCCCGGTAGGTTATTCTGTAACTAAAGGTTGTCGGCTCCAGCCAGTCTATCACTTTGCCACCAACCTCAGCATAGGGATAGCCGAAGGTATTAAGCGGCGCACCGGTTTGGGCAGGATTAAGAACCAGATCGCGCCCGAAGGCAAGTTTCACCCGATATTGGTCGATCCCTCCCCAGAAGTAGTCATGCAGCTCCCGTGTCCTGACATCCTTTGGCTTCAGCTTTTCCACCAGCATCGCCTTGCGCACGTCTGCCGGGTCCACGGGAACCCAGCCGTAACCGGGCAGATAGAACTCGGCCCAGCAGTGCTGCCAACCCGTTATATCCTCTTCTGCCTTTTTGCCCAGCCTGATGCCGAAGATCTCGCGGGCCGGAACCCCGGCCGCCCTGGCAAGGGCGACAAAGACCGAAGATATATCGGTGCATTTACCGCCGGGCTTCTTGAGCAGGGCACAGACATCCCCCTTGCCGCAGCCGCGGGTTTCAGGGTCTCGCCAGGTGTTCTCGCAGGTCCAGTCATAGATCGCCTTGGCCTTCTCCAGCACTGTTGTTTTCCCTTTGGTGATCATTTCAGCAACTTTCTTCACTTCCCCATCGACCGGTCCGAGGCTGGTAGCAGTAAGATATTGTCGGTAATCGTCTGGGCTCCACGACGACTCCTTTGCAGGAAAACTGCGGCGCACCGATTCCTCCCTTTCCACGGTGAAGGAATAGACCAGCTTACGACCCGCAGCATTTTTGTCCCATTGGGCATAGAGAATCGGGGTACCGTTGACCCGGTCCGTATACACGGCAGAGGAGGCATAGTCGCCGGAAACCTTCACATGGGAAATCTGCTGCTCCGCATCGGAAACGGCATAGGGGAGCCAGAGTCTTGCCTCCTTACCCGGCTCCTGCGCGGAAAGATCCACCTCCACCGTGACGACACCGCCACGGCTCTTTGCCAAGCAAGGAGCGGCACTAAGAAGACAGGAAACAACCAACAGCATCAACAACTTATTCATTTATTACTCCTTCCCTTTTTTTATCGTTTTTCCTAGACTGCTCGGCACAAATCATCAGTCCTTCCCTTCTCCCTGGGAGAAGGTGGCCGCAGGCCGGATAAGGGGACGTCAGTTGAAGTCGTTTTTGCACATTCCTTCACCCTTCACCCTTCACCCTTCACCCTTCACCC
>NZ_BBCJ01000013.1 GCF_001311985.1 Geotalea toluenoxydans JCM 15764 | reverse complement strand
ACTCCTAGATTCCAGATATCGGAAAATCAAGGCAGGTGAGGTTGTATAGTTGGGCAGATTCTTTTTAGGGGCATCCGGAAGGGAGCAGGGGTACTCAGAGGAACAGCAGGGCACTTTTGGACGGCGGAGGATTTCGAGAAGGAGATAATCTTGTCAACCACGTCCTTTAGACAATGGAGCATGCGCTACAAGGCTGGCTGCAACAAATTTTCCGATCTGCTGGCGACAGGCATTGGAAGGATTCAAAAACTGGACACCGTAATTGAACCTGCCGTCGGACAACGCCACCTTTCTCACCACCTTGCCATCTGTTATTACTTCACCGGCATTGACTTGATGGACATGTTTTTTATCAGATCATCGGGGGCAAGTTCCAGGGCCGTCTCACAGAGGACCCCCGAAACACTGATATTGTGCGAGATACCGGAAAACTTCATGCTCTCATAAATGCCGTTAACGTGGGTTTTCAGCTTTACCCGATGCTCTCGGGGTTTCTGGGTAGTCAAAAGATTGCACACTTCCCTGAGGAGCAGATGAGGGTGTACCGGTTTGATGATCCATGCATTGGCTCCGCACCGTTCTGCGCGGGCCATTGCCTCGGGAGAATGGTAGCAGACCAGCATCATTGGAACCAGGCAGGTATCATTGTCCTGGCGGATCATGGAACAGAGCATGTCTCCCCCCATGTCCGGCAAGTCCAACATGGCAATGATCAGATCAGCGCCGATTTCCCGCTGCAGCTGAAGTGCTTCCAAGGCAGAAGCCGCCGTAAAGAGCCGGAAACGTGCTTTCTCCAGCAGAGCCTTGTTCCTTTCCCGGAAGCTGGGTGAATCGCTGACGAGAAGTATCTTTCGCATGCGCGGTAATTCTCCGTCAGTTTTATTTGGTGAAGAAGCTAAGATACGCCTGATCTTCCGCTTCCACTTGCGTCATGCCGTCAGCAACCATCAAATCCACTATCTCCAGATAAATCCGGAGTTCCTCAGCCGACAACCGCTCCAGATCATGATTGGTTGCCTTGAACAAGGCTCTATTCATACTGCAGGACTTCCTTCAGGTCGTGTCCCCTGCCTGAGAAGGAAGAGCAAAAAGGACAAAGGTAGCGACCCATTTCTAATGAAAACCAGATCTTTGTACATCACCAGACCGGCAATTTCAACAAAAAATGTTGCAAAGGTGTTGGAAATCTGCAGTGATTTCGATGAATTGATGGGTGCCGTTTTCAGGCCAATTCCCTACTCTATTGGAGGCTTGTTATTGCCGGCTGAATATGGTGTCTATGTCGGCGCTTCCCAAGGTCTCCCTGGCAACAAGCTCGCGTGTCAGAGCTCCATCGTCTCCATATTGGCCTGAAGCAGCCGACGCACCTGATCGTAGGACGTGGTTACTATGGATCTGATCTCAGCGTCGATCTCCACTGCCGTGGCATCGCTGAAACCCTTGACTGCCGCACCATCTCCGGTCTTTGTGCTTTCATGACTGCCGAAGGCCACAGGACCGAACGCTTCGGACATACCCCATTCGCAGACCATCTTCCGTGCCACATCCGTTGCCCGGGCCAGGTCATTGCCGGCACCGGTAGTAGTGGTTTTGAAGACAAGATCCTCGGCAGCCCTTCCCCCCATCAGCACCTTGATGTGTGCCAGCAGCATCTCCTTCGTATAGCTGTAAATGTCTTCTTCCGGAATCTGCACCGTTACACCCAGAGCTCGCCCCCGAGGAATGATCGATACCTTGTGCACCGGGTCGCAGCCAGGCACCAGCTTGGCCACCATGACATGGCCGGCCTCATGCCAGGCTGTGCTCAGCTTCACCTGGTCTGAAAGGACCATTGATTTTCGCTCCGCTCCCATCAGCACCTTGTCCCGTGCCATGTCCAGGTCGGCCATCTCCACGGCCAGTTTGCCTCCCTTTGCGGCAATTATCGCAGCTTCATTGATCAGATTGGCCAGATCGGCGCCGGAGAAGCCGGGCGTACCCCGAGCAACAAGACGCAGATCCACACCCTCATCCAGGGGTACATCCCTGGTATGCACCTGGAGGATGTCTTCGCGGCCCTTGATATCGGGAGTCCCCACTGTCACCTGCCGGTCGAAGCGTCCCGGTCTCAACAGTGCCGGATCCAGCACCTCCGGCCGGTTGGTGGCAGCAATGACGACAACACCCTTGTTGACGCAGAAGCCATCCATCTCCACCAACAGCTGGTTGAGTGTCTGATCCCGCTCGTCATTGGCCCCGTTACCACCGGCGTCACGCTTGCGGCCGACGGCATCAAGTTCGTCAATGAAGATTATGCAGGGCGCCGCTTTATGCCCCTGGGCAAACAGGTCCCGGACCCTGGACGACCCCACTCCCACGTACATCTCGACAAACTCCGATCCTGACATGGAAAAAAAAGGTACTCCTGCTTCTCCGGCAACAGCGCGTGCAAGGAGGGTTTTCCCTGTCCCCGGGGGACCGACAAGCAGGATGCCGGTCGGCATTTTACCACCCAGCCGGGAGAATTTCTCCGGATCTCGCAGGAATTCCACCGTCTCCAGCAGGTCGCTTTTCGCCTCATCGGCTCCGGCCACGTCTGTAAAACAGGTATCGGTGCTGGATCGGTCGGAAAGCTTCGCCTTGCTTCTCCCGAAAAGAGCCAGCTTCTTCATGATCAGGAATATCGGTACCAGCACCACCAGAAGCAGGCACAGCTCCACCCAATGGGAAGGCGCTGCCGGGGGTGTTGCGGCAAAATCGATGTGCCGGGTCAAAAGCAGCTTCGACAGCTCGGCATCCATGGGTCTATGGAGGATGAACCTGGCCCCAGACCGGCCATGGGCGGTAATTGCGTCCCCTTCGCTCCTCACCTTCGAGATTTCGCCGGCATTTACCTTGTCGACAAAGGCTGTGTAGCTGATGCGGTTTTTTTCCTCGTCGCGTCGATCCTTCCAGGTCGACGCCCCAAAGGCAACGGCGGTGAAGACCAGTAACAGCACTAATATTTTTATCAGACGAATCTGCTTTGAACTCATCATTACCTCACAAGGCGCTTTTATTCCTTCACATGGAAGGGCAATATGCCCACAGGTTAATATAATCGGAAATAGTTGCATGTGATGGCAAATACACCTGGGATACTTTTCAGTGTGAGGTGCAGGATCGGGAAGGTGGCACGACTTGGCAGGATAAAAAAGGGCCTGGCTTGATGCCAGACCCTCAGATTGCTGACAACGTCACAATATGTAAGGCTGATCAAAAAGCCCCAGGTGCAAGGCGCCCGAAACCTGAGGAGTGAGGCGTACTTAACGGTACGCCGTAGCGACGACTGGTAAGGGCAACGCCGCAGATGGGGCTTTTTCATCAGACTCGGGCCTGGCTTGATGCCAGGCCCTGACGACTCTCCGTGAGCGGCTACTGCCCCTACAATGGCCGCCGCCCTGAGATAAGATTAACAATGACCATGATGATGGCTATGACCAGCAGAAGATGGACCAACCCTCCCAGGGTATAGCTGGTAACGAGTCCCAGCAACCATAGAATCAGCAGGACCACTACGATTGTCCATAGCATACGGTCCTCCTTTCGGCCTTTTGCTGCTTTCGGGCCGCCTCATACTGCCGTTATTGATGCCCCTATGGATAAAGTATAACCTAAAATATGTATTCTGCCGAAGAATCATCTGCAGCTGCCCGCTTCATATTAACGGTCGGCGTGCCGCTACATATACTGAAGTGCCAAAGGGGAGACTGCAATGGTGCAGAAAACTATTTTCTGCACGAACAAGCTGCAGAAGCAAGGAATTGATCACCGATGGCGGCAGGTAAACATCTGAATCAACCTGCTCACGTTGCGACGAATGGGGAAGTAATTTCTTTGCCAATCGGTAGAAAGCGATGGGAAAAAAGAGGAACCCGAGACGGTAGGTGGCTTTTTCGATGCTGTATCCCTGTCCCTTGAGGGATGGTAACAGTCCACCGAGAGTATATCGCTTGCGGGTATGAACGGCGATATCATGGGTGCTGCGGAGGAACTCGAAGGCAACCAGGTTGAGGATGAGAAGGCCACCGGGTTTCAGTGCCCGGTAAAACCGGGAAATGATATTTTCTTCGTCAGTAACCGCTTGGTGGTAGAGGACATCGATGGAGGTAATTACATCGTACCGTTTTTCACCCAGATCAACCTTGTTAAGGTCGGCATGAAACAGGCCGCTCACTCCACGGGAGCGGCTGAAAGCCAAAGCTTGCGGCGACGCATCGCAGCCTGCCACAGTCCCTACCGATTGCAGAAGCTGGCAAAGACGTCCCGTACCGCAGCCGGCGTCAAGAATGGCAAGGGGCTCTTCATGCTTTTCAGCTGTAACCGTTTCCAGGATCAGCTCATGCAGTCCGGCATACCACCAGTGACTGTCTTCCACCCTGAACATCCGCTCATATTCCCGCTCGTTCATATATTTCCCACGGCCTCTGGCAGTTGAACCGCATATCGAATAATGCTAATGCCCCTGAAAAAATCCACGGATAGCCTCGATTACCCGCTCCCCATGACTCTCGGGCAACTGAGGGTACATGGGCAGCGACAGGATTTCTCCTGCCAGCCTTTCCGTTACCGGAAGGCTCCCTTCCCCGTAACCGAGAAACCGGTAGCCGCGCATGAGATGAATGGGTGTGGGATAATTGATGCGGGTTTCAATCCCCGCTGCTGCCAGATGCTCCATGAGGGCATCGCGTAGGCCGGTCCTGATGGTGTACAGATACCACTGGTGCGTTCTGCCGTCGCGGACAACCGGCAGTGCCACGTCCCCCACACCGCGCAGCCCTTCATCGTATATTGCGGCCAGCTTTGCCCGGCCCCTGACTTCTTCATCCAGCTCTGGCAGTTGCAGCCTGAGGATGGCAGCCTGAACCTCATCCAGCCTTGAGTTGTAACCCTCTTCTTCGGAGTAATATCCACCTTCCATGCCGTAAAAACGCAGTCTTCTCAGGCGTTCTTTCAGCTCCGGCCTGTTGGTGACAGTCATCCCCGCATCGCCGTAAGCCCCAAGGACCTTGGTCGGATAGAAGGAAAAGGTACCGATGTCCCCGAAGCTCCCGACCCGTTTCCCCTGGTACAAGGCGCCAGCTGCCTGGGCGCAGTCTTCAACCACATGAATATTCCTGTTTGCCGCCAGTTGCAGAAGCGGCGCCATATCCACCGCCTGACCGTAAAGATGGACGGGAAGTATGCATCGGGTGGCAGGGGTTACAGCCTGCTCCAGCCGTGTCACATCCATGAGAAAGGTATCATCTTCGACATCGACAAAAACAGGGGTGGCGCCGGCTGCCTGATGGCGGCTACGGTCGGCACTGCGGTGTTGGAAACGGTTATAACCTCTGCCCCTGCCCCTATATTCAAGGCTTTCAACGCAAGGAACAGCGCATCGGTCCCCGAATTGACACCAATGCCGAATTGAGCGCCGCAGAAGGCGGAGAATTCCTCCTCAAATTCGGACACCATGCTCCCCAGGATGAGGCGCCCCGAGGAAAAAACCCTGTCTACCACCTCCAGTATCTTTTCACGATGTTGCAGATAATTATCCCTGTAGTCCCAATAGCGAACCTGAATAATATCAGTGTCGGAGTTCTTCATGGTGACATCCTTTTTCCATCTGCTCTGCCATGTCCGCCAGTTGCAGATTCCGTGTATGCATCTCCTTAAAACCCCTACCACTGAGGACCATGCTGCAGACAGCCTGGATCATGAGCTGGAAGTGATCGGCGGGTGGTATGGTGAATGAAGCATCCCTGCCACCGCTGATGACCTGGATGTGGTTTGCCATTTCGGAAGGCGTCGTATAGGCACGATCCACCCTGATCTTCCCCTGCTCACCGACAATCTCATAGCTGCTTTCGTATGACTGGCCGAAGGCAGGGAGTATGTAAAAACTTCCTGGGCCGTGGTCAGGGCTGTGCCATGGATGGCCACATTGAGGCCGTTGCGGTCAAGAGCATAGCCCCTGAAAGAGTGACACCGGCCCCGGAGAAAATGCCGGGCGGTGCTGACCGCATAACGTGCCAGGTCGTGAAATGCTCCTCCCCCCCGGGCCGGATCGAGCCTGAAATTACCGTCGCCGGGACAGGGAAAACAGAAGACGCTGCGCAGGCTCCTGATGCGGCCGATTTCTCCCCTTTCTATTACCTTCTTCACTGCAGCATGCTGGGGATGATGAAGGTACATGAGATTTTCGAAGAGCAGAAGCCCTCTCTCCTCGGCACAGGCAAGCATTCGCTTGACTGAAGCTGTCGAAAGGCCGAGGGGCTTTTCACAGATGACATGTTTGCCACCCTGCAGGCGCGGAGAGCAAACTCTTCGTGAAGGTGATTGGGCAGCGAAATATACAAGAGCCGTATCCCCGGATCAGCCAGAAGCGCTTCATAACTGACCGGTTCAACCGGCAGGTCCGGGTGGGCAACTGCCGACTTTACCGGGTCGCTGCTGGCAATCGCCTGCAGAACGGCCGACTTCGTCTTTCCCAGGGCGGGAATGAACTTGCGCCGGGCTATATCCGAACAGCCAAGGATACCGATGGACAACTTTTCGCTGCAGCCGGTCATGTGGCCACCGTTTCCCCGGGAAAAATCAACCCGAACTCCTTTTTGAAATTGAAACAGGTTCCCTTCTTCATCTCTTTTTCCTTAAAGAAGGCACGAAATGATGCTGCGCGCACACGAATTGACGGTTTCTCCCAAATGGAGGAAAAAACGGAGCTGGGTCTCGGACATCCAGCAGAAGCCTTGCGGGAGTGGCAGTTCGTCCCCCTCCGGGAGCTCCGCAATACGGTGCAGATGCGCCTCACGGTAAAAACGGGCGCCCTCCTCGGCCTGATAGTTTTGCCATGAAAACGGAAAGCGACTGCCGGCGGAAAAATCGTCGAAGAGGAATGGTTTCGGTAGCTTTTCATTGCCGGCATAGTTGCTGGGGGTGAACTGCACAGTCGGTCCAAGCTGGACCATGCTTCTATTGCCCACTTCAGCCTTGGCCTGCATTAGGAAATGCCGCTCCCCCCGGCGTACCTGGGTAAGAAGGCCGATTATGCCCATTTCAGGATTGTCGAGTATGGGCTGGCTCCAGGCCGAAACTTCCCGGCCAACCGATTTAACATCAATGCCTATAACCCTGAAGAAGCGTTTCTCCCGGTGTGAAAAGCAGCAATCCTCGTCCAGTAACCATTCCTTAAGCGTCTTCAGTCCTTGGCGCTTCACAGTAATATGATTTGCCGCCTTTTCATCGTCCAGCCACTGGATTGCCTCGGCAAGCGACATTACTCCTTCTGCACAGGAGGTCTGGCTGGCTCTTGAGAGCACCAGCGAGGAAATAATGCTGCGGGTGCAGGCGTGGACCAGATTGTCGCGCCTGAGCAGCAATGCTATCTGGCGAAGTGTGAGCCAGATAAAATGATCGGGCAGTTCCTCCAATTCACCTTCCCCTACCCGAACAATCATGTTTCGGTTGGATTTAAAGAGAAAGCGGCCCCCATCTTCTGTCTGCAGTTTGGCAAAAAGCACCCGTTGCCGTTGCGGATTCAGGAAGTAACCGACCAGCGGCGGAACTGCCCCGCCGTGAGCTTTAGTATAATTGCTGTAGGTTGCCTGAACCGTTGGTGACAGCTGAACCGAATTGATGTTGCCCGGTTCCTCCTTTGCCTGAAGGCAGAAATGCAAAACCCCGTTGATGCTCTTGACGAGGATGCCGAGGATGCCGATTTCCGGCTGGTCTATTATCGGCTGGTCCCATTCCATATCGCCGCCAAGACTTCGGTGTCTGGCCTTGACCCCGGTAATGGTGAAAAACATGCCGGAGTCATGAATGATATTGCCTGTACCCGATTCGATGAGCCAGTGAGCCATCGCCGCCAAAGGAATCGGTTTTACCTGCAGTCGAGGAGAAGCCAGTCGCCGGGCTATCCAGTCCTCAATGTAATCGTCGGAATGGATAGCCTTGCTGGTAGTCCGCGAATAATGGATTTCTGCAGCGACATCTCCGCCGAAGCCCAGGACATCAGACCTTACAGCGGCTATCTCCGAATCCGGATCGAACCTACTTGCCTGTTTTCTTATCGTAGCCATGGTTTAATCCCGTGTGTACAGCGGCAATCTGCAGCTTTTTCTGAGCGGAAAATTTCTCGCGGATAACGAATTGCGGATCGCAGTTGAGGGCAAGGTAAATACGGCCCACATATTCACCGACGACACTTACGGCTAACAGCTGAAAGCCTCGGAAAAAGGTAGTAAGGGCAATAAGAGTCTCATATTCGGTCGGGTCCTGACGATAGGGAAGAATGGCATCCAGCAGGGAGGTCCCACCCACAAAAACTCCGATGAGGGTCATGATAAAGCCCGCCAAACCCAATATCCGGAGGGGGATAAGCGAGTAGCTGACCACCATGTTTCCCCAAAGCGAGATCAGCTTGCCGATAGTATAATTGGACCGGCCATGCCTTCTTTTGTCATGGCGCACCTCCACCCTGCCTATATTGGAGGTCGAACGGAATATGATGGCATCTATGTATGGGTCGGGGCCCGTATATATTATCACTTCATTGATCAAGAAACGGTTCATGATCTTGAAGCTGGACAGGTAGAGGTCGGCAGGCTTCTGCAGGATGACGTTAGCCATCTTGTCATTAAAGGCACTGCCCAGGTTGCGGAAAATGCTGTCCCTCTTTACTGGATAGTGGGTATAGACAACATCGTATCCCTTTTCAATCTCAGCCACCATGCGGCTGATTTCCTCCGGGGGATTCTGAAAATCATCATCCATGATGACGGCATAATCGCCGGTAGCATTGTTGAGACCGGCCATAACGGCACTGTGCTCGCCGAAATTCCGTGCCAGTCTGATATATGTTACGGTCTCCGGGTTTGCCTCGTGGAGGCGCTGACAGATGATATGGGTGCTGTCCCGGCTGTTGTCGTTGACAAGAACTACTTCAAGTTCGAAGCTGTTGCGGTACAGATCAAAAAGGGTATTACAGAGGGATTCAATAGTCTTTTCAGCATTATATACAGGAATGACGACAGAGAGTCTGGTCATAACAGCTCCTCGACTGGTTCACGCAGGGCAAGGGACGCACCTCGCTCTGTTGTGGTAAAAGGGAACCAAATCCGGCAAACAAGGACGGCAAGCTGTAGCTATTCAGGTCAATGTGGGGGGAGCGCGGTCTGTACGGTTGGGGAAGCTGCAGCAGAGGCGGTGAACAGCGTGCTCCAGAAAGACGGGGCTGATTACAGTGAGGTGCAGCTGGTTCGGCTTACTGAAGGCCAACAGGGAAGGAATGCCGCTTTTTTTAAGGGTACCCTGGCAGGTTTTGGTCGGACTTTTGATGATGGCCCGCGGGCGTGGCTTGACTCGCTCGGTTGAAGCGGAAAGGCCGGGCATGATCGGCAGATTTATGCCCCGTGCGGCCAATCCGAAGGTTATTACCATTACCAAAGACAAGATTAATGATTTTGTCAGGAAGCTGTTATACAAAAAACACCTGTACTTTTTCTGCCCGCCGGAGAGCCCCAAAAAAATCAGACGCATCTTTAATTTTCCCAAATAATAAATAAATACAAGAATATAAGAAATTAGGCAAGGCCTTTTACTCCTGATGCATATACCGGTTAGACAGGGCTTATGCCACGTATTTTGCCACTCTCCATTCACATGGAACAACCGCATGCTATAATTGAACAGAGATGAAAACGTGCAAATAATGAGAAAGGGGGTAACTCATGGCAGAAAAGTGTTCAGGCACAGGTGCAATGTTGTCTTTTTTGGCGGGGGCAGCGGTAGGCACAGGGCTGGCGCTACTTTACGCCCCAAAAACCGGCAAAGAAGTGAGGGGCCGGATCACCGACCTCAGTAACGACACCGTAAGCAAAATGAAAGGATATGGCAGCCAGGCACAGGATAAAATGAAGAGCTTTTATAACACCGGCAGGGATATGTTCCGGGAAAAGAAGGAGCAGATGTCAGCGACCATGGAAACCGGCGAAGAACCGCTGGGGCGTGCATGACATTATGACGGACTGTAACAGCACGAAAAGAGCCCCATGGGATGCATGGGGCTTTTTTCATGGGTCTGGAGATTCTACTCCACATGTCACACATTAATACTCTCGATGGCATTGCGCACGATTCGCGCACTGTTGCGCAATGCCTCCCGCTCCATGTGGTCCAGGGCCGGGGGAAAGGTCTCCAGCACCCCCCGCCCTCCCACCAGATGTGGCAGGGCGATGGTAACATTCTCTACACCCTCCATTTCCGGCAAAGGTGTACAGACGGTGAGGATCGAACGGCGGTCGTAGACCATGACCTCGACGATGTTGGCCAGGGCACTGCCTATGCCGTAGTAGGTGGCCTGTTTTCCGCTAATGATCTCGTAGGCAGCGTGCCTGACCTGGTGATCGATTGACGCAATCAGCCCCGGCGGGAAGGAAGCCCCCTTGCGATGGGCAAAGGCATCGAGTGGCATGCCTCCGACCGTAACCGTCGACCAGCCCAGAACCTCCGAATCCCCGTGCTCGCCAAGGACATAAGCGTGCACATGCCGTGGATCGATACCGAGGGATGAGCTGAGCAGACTGCGGAAACGGGCCGTATCAAGGGTGGTGCCCGAACCGACTACACGGGAGGAGGGTATTCCCAACTCTCCGGCTATGTAGGCAGCAAGATGGGTCAACACATCCACCGGGTTGGACGCCACCAGCAGCACGGCATCGCCGGCATGGCGCAGCACTTGGGGAATTACCTCCTTGAAAATGGCCGCATTCCGTTCCAGGAGCTGCAACCGCGTTTCCCCGGGCTTTTGCCCCACCCCGGCGGCAACCAGCACCACTGAAGCCCCCTCCAGATCCTCATATTCCCCGGCAACCACCTCCAGTGCGTGGGCAAAGGGAACAGCATGGGAAATGTCCGCTGCCTCGGCTCTGGCACGGGCACGGTTCACATCCACCAGGACCAGTTTACGACCGACCCCGCGCATGACCATGGCGTAGGCTGCCGTAGCTCCGACAAAACCGCATCCGACGATACCTATCTTCATATGGACCTCCACATAGAACGTTATCGAGGTAACACGTTAAGTATAACAGCTTGAACGGTCACTGGTGATTCGGGTGGAAAGTACTGTGGCCAATGGAAGAATATGGTTGGAGGTTAGTGTCACGTGCGGTTTGTTCACCGCAAGAATTCTGAGGGATTTTGGTTCCTGGCAAGCCGCATTAACCGATTGGGAAACTAGGAGTCTGTCGGACTTAGGGATCGAAGCGAGAGAATGGAAAATCGAGGACGGATATCTGGAAATTTGAGAGCGAATAGTGGACCTACTTGTCGAAAATTTACGGAGATCCGGACCGATTTGCCATTTTCGCAGCCGATTCATTCTAAGTCCGACAGACTCCTAGGGACAGACATCGCCGATAACTGCCATCGGATGCTGCATTGGGTCAAGCCAGTGCAGTATGCGGAGGATATCGATCTCCGCCGCCGCCACACATCCCGAGGTGGGGGTCTCACCATTGCGCCAGATATGGAAAAAGATGGCACTTCCGGCGCCCGGCAATGTCGCCTTGGTGTTGTATTCGATGACAATGCCGTACTTGTAGAGGTCATCGGTCCGTCTCATGATCTCGTGGGATAGCCCCAGCCCCTCTTCTTTCATGGTCAGAGTGTTATAGAGCGGAGAGCTGGGATCATCAATCCAGATCATATCCGGGGTGAGGACGATATAGGGCATTTTAGTCTGCAGAGGCTCGTAGCCGAAACCCCTCTCCAGAAGAAATGTGCCCGTTGGCGTTCTGCCATCCCCTTCCAGCTTCTCACCCGGTTGGGCCAGCCCGTTTCTTCCGACCACTGCCGCAATCGGCCCATCAACGGGCCGCCAAGTTCCATTCTCCCGTTCAAAGAGATGAATTGCCGCCCCGGAAGACGATAACCCATCATTTGTCACCACTACTGCCTGCCGGCTCTCCATGGGGAGCCTGAGCAGACAGTCTTGAGAAGACTGCCATGGTCGCTGATGCCGGCAGCCGGTCAACATGAACAGGCTAAAAAGGAGAAAAAGAGCTAAGCTTTTCTTGCCCATGGCTGCACCCCCTCCTTTTCTTTCCAGGCGACTCCGTCAGTCAACCGCGTCACCAGCATGGCAGCCACGTTGTCACCGGTGGCATTGAGGAGCGTGGCAAGGGGATCGATAATGACGCTGATGGCTGCAAGAAGCGGCAGGGTTTCCGGTGGGAAACCGAACACCGACAGTATCAGCATTTCGCCGATCATGCCGCCGCTGGGAATGGCGCCCATCACCACCCCGACAAGAATGGCGACACCCACCACTACAATCAGACGGCTGAAGGTAAGCTCCTGGTGGAAGAGACTCATGGCAAAAAGTATCTTGAGCACGCCACCGATCACCGATCCATCCTTGTGCAGGGCAGCCCCCACCGGGATCACCACGTCACTGATACCTTGTGGCACCCCCATTTTCGGCGCCGCCTCCAGATTCACCGGCATGGTGGCCATGCTGGAACAGGTGCGAGGGCGGTAAGGAAGGTTCGAGCATGTGGGCCCAGAAGCGGCGTACGGCAACAACGCCTCCGGCCAGGAAGGCGTAGAGTGAAAAGCCGGCCACAAAATAAAAGGCTGAGAAGGTATAGTAGACGATAAAGACGTTGAAATATGCCGCGGCAAGGGCCTCGCCGGTATCGACTACGGTGGCTGCAAACCAGGCCAGTAGTCCTATGGGTGCCGCATACATGACGTAGTCCACCATACGGATGAAGACCTGTGCACCGCCGGCCAGGAAGCGGCCGAATGAAGCACCTGCCTCTTTACTGGAGCGTGTCGCCAATCCGACGCCGATTGAAAAGACAATCAACGGCAGCATCGACCTGCGTGAGATCAACTCGGGAAAATCGCTGGCGGTAAAGGCCTTGACCAGCTGGGCCAGCAGGGAAGGGACCTCCTGCACCGGCTGTCCCTTGAGGACCACGCCGGCACCAGGCGAAGGCTGGACAACTAGCATGAACAGCAGCGCACCGACGGCTGCAACAAGGCTTGTCGCCAGAAAGACTATGACCATGGCCGATGAAGTTCTGGTTAGCCTTCTGCTGTCGGCACTAACGGCAATGCTGGAGGAAACGGTAAAGAATACCAGCGGCACGATGATCATGAAGAGCAGATTGAGGAACAAGTCTCCCAAAGCGGATGGCACGGGCTGCGCCGGGATGGAAGGAGCCGAGCAAAAGCCCGGCGCTGATTGACAGGATCAGAAGCAGGGAGAAACCGTAAGTCTTCAGCAGCTTCATTTATACCTCAGGCTCATTTGCTTTTAACCAGTATAACAGAGTGCATCAATGATGGGACCCTGCCAGACTGTTTGGTTCTAACCCAGCGGAACTGAATTAAAAGTGCCCTGATAACGAAAAACCTCCTGAATGTGCCTGGACTTGAGGCATCAAAAGGAGGTTTAACTCTGCTAACTTCAGCGGATTGAGTAAAGAGATGGTCGGGATGACTGGATTCGAACCAGCGGCCCCCTGCTCCCGAAGCAGGTGCGCTACCAGGCTGCGCTACATCCCGACAAGTCTGTCTTTTTATCGTGTCAGGAGCGTTTTGTCAACTGAAAAACAGCCGGCAGCGCCCCACCGTATCAACCTTGCACCTCTCTCCCCATGGCTTCTGCAACACAATTTGCTGCGAAACCTTCAATATGTGCGGTACAGATCTTGCTTTGTTCGGTAAGCCTTTATCGACCCGGACAAGCAGAGGCTCTGATTAAATGCAGACTGGAAAAGAGTCTTGCGGCTGCAATTGAGTCAACCAATCCTGTATTTACGTCAAAAGCCTGTCCTGGCCCGTCAGCTAGCCATATTTAAAAGGGAATTTCATGCGGTGTATATTAATAGCGGTGCTCATTTTCGCTGTCTGCTCCCCCCTCCATGCAGCTCCTGCAGCTCCAGACCCAGTCGATACAGTTCAGCCGGATGGAGCGGCCATAAAGGTCTCCATACGGGGTGACGAGTTTCAGAACTGGATTGAGTCGGAGGAGACAGGTCACACCATCATCCGGAATGGTGCCGACGGTTACTGGGTTTATGCTGAACAGGCTGCTGACGGCTCTCTGAAAAGCACCGGCATCAGGGTCCTTCCCAATGGAGCGAATGCACCAATTAACATACCCAAGCGATTGAGACCGCCACGAAATAAAGAACACGAGACGCAAATCCAGCAAATGCTTGTGGATTCCTACCAGCAACGCATTTCAGCCAGCAGTTCCCCGTCTTCCACCACCCGATCAGAAGCAGCACCACCCGCATCCGGCGACTGGGCGCCAACTCCTGTCGCCGGAACTCGAAAGCTGCTGATTGTCCTCGTGGGTTTTGCCGACCGGCCGATTACCACTACTGCAGCAGGCTGGGCAACGGACGTTTTCGACACGGCAGCCAAGTCAGTTGCAAAGTATTACAGGGAAAACTCCTTCGACACCCTTACTGTCACCCCTGCCCCACATAGCCAGTCAGGCAGTCCGACCGGTGTCGTCTCGGTAACACTTACAACCAATCATCCGAATACCGGTGGCACTTCCGACTTCTACTCCGACCAGACCTGGGGCAACAGCGCCCTGCAACAGGCCGCCCCATTTGTGAATTTCAATGGCTTCGACACCAACGGGGACGGCAAACTGGACACCTCCGAACTAGTCATCTACTTCATCGCCGCCGGTTATGAAACCTCTGCCACCACCTTGACTCCCTCAATGTGGGCCCATGCCTGGTGGACATCAGGTACAGGGCTCACCGCCGGTTCAAAAAATGTTCAACGCTGGGCGCTCAACGGTGAATATTACAATTCCAGCACCCGGATGACCATGGGGGTCATTTCCCACGAATTGGGCCACCAGATGTGCGGCCTGCCTGATTTATACGACATCTCCGGCAACAACCAAGGCCTGGGCAATTTTTCCGTCATGGCCGGGGGAAGCTGGGGGGCAAACATCGGTGAATTTCAAGGCACCACACCCACCACCCTTGATGCCTGGTCCCGTGAATATCTCGGCTGGTCCACGCCAGTCATACCGACTGGCAGCGGTCTGATCGGCCTTGAATATCCCCTGGTTTCGAAATCCTCGGTCTATAAACTGGCCATTCCGACCACCAGTACGACTGAATATTATCTGGTTGAAAACCGTCTGCCTACCAGCTGGGACCTGGGGCTTAGATATAGTCTTTCCAGCGCCTGGACAGGCGGCCTGCTTATCACCCACATCGACAATACTGCCGGAACTAAAGGAAGCAACGACATCAACAGCTATTCCGCCAATCTCCCGAATCCCGGCCATCAGGGAGTCGTGCCGGTACAAGCCAGCACCACCCCCTGCAACATGCTGGCTGTGGGTTCAACCTGTCGTGGTAACGCCAAAACCCTTTTTTATTCCACCAACAATGCTTCATGGACCCCGACGAGCACCCCCAATTCAAATTACTACGATGGCGCCGCCACCAACTTTTCTCTCACAGGGATTTCCGCAGCGGGGGCGGTCATGACAGCGGCGCTCTCCCTTGGACCGCCCGTGGTTACCTTTACCGATACTCCGCAGGCAATTACCAGCAGTCAGAATGCAACCTTTTCCTTCACTGCCAGTGACAGTTCAGCGTCATTGGAGTGCAAGCTGGATACGGAGATCTATGCAGCCTGTTCATCCCCTTATGTCACAGCTGCGCTGGCTGACGGTCAACATACTTTCAACGTCCGGGGCACCAATAGTTACGGCAGCACAATCGGCAGTCATACCTGGACCGTCGACACCATTCCTCCCGATACGATCTTATTGGCAGGGCCGCAGAACCCGACGACTGCCAATGCTGCAGTCTTCGAATTCTCCTCACAGGATGCCACTGCCAGCTTCCAGTGCCAGCTCGATGCCGGCAGCTATGCTTCCTGTTCCAGCGGCGTCAGTTATGACGGTCTTGCTGTCGGCAGTCACTCTTTCAGCGTCCGTGCTGCCGATGGTGCAGGCAATACCGATACAACACCCGCCACCTATGCCTGGACCATCAATCCCTGCCAGGCCAGGATCGGCTCTGCTTGTTACACAACCTTTGCGGAGGCCTACGCCATGGCAAACAATGGTGACACCATTCTTGCCCAGGCTGTCTACTTCCCTGAAGCCCTGGCCGGCAACCGCAGCATCAACATATCCTTCCGTGGCGGGTACGACCCCAGCTTCAGCAACGTCATCGGCGTCACTACGGTACAAGGTCTTGCCATCACTACCGACACTATCGACGTGGCTGGACTGGCCATGTAACGTCCTTTTAATATTCTGCACATGCTCCTCTGCTAAAGACCTCCCCTGCCCACATTAAACGTTGAATATTTCCTTCGAGGGATCAGCTGTTTCTGCCGCAAAAACCAAGAAAAACATTGTCATATTCATGGTGAAGTGCTAAAAATTACCACTTGTCCTTCAATCTCCACTTGTGAAGTGCCCATGGCCTCCCGCTGTCTGCAGCACTTCCTGACAAACTGGAAGAAACTGGCGAACTGCACCGGATAGCGGTGGAAACAACCCCATGCTGGAGATCGCGGAGATTACCGACATTGTCAGACTCGTTGAAAAAAATGGCGGCACTATGGCTGGGAATGAATCAATGGAGATAAAACTGCAGCAGGGTAGCATCTGGAGAAAAGTCACCATCTTTCTGGAGATGATAAAATTCTCCCACACCATCTTTGCCCTCCCCTTTGCTTTCACCGGGGCGATACTTGCTGCGGGAGGACTTCCCTCCATCTACCAGACCTTCTGGATTCTCATGGCCATGGTTGGCGCCCGCACTGCCGCCATGAGCCTGAACCGGCTTATCGATGCCGATATCGACGGCAGAAACCCCCGCACCAAGGGGCGTGCCATTCCGGCAGGGCTACTCAGCAAGGGGATGGTTGCTCTCTTCATCTGCCTTTCGGTGGCGCTCATGCTCTGGGCTGCCCGGATGCTCAATCCTTTGTGCTTCTACCTGTCGCCAATTGCCCTTTTCTTTCTTGTACTCTATTCCTATTGCAAGCGTTTTACGGCCCTGGCCCATGTGATCTTAGGACTCTGTCTGGCCGCCGCCCCCCTTGGGGCATGGATCGCCATCACCGGCAACTTCAGTCTTCCGGCAGTACTGCTGGCTCTGGCAGTGCTGGTCTGGGTGGCGGGATTTGACATCCTATATGCACTGCAGGACCTGGAATTCGACCGCACAAGCGGCCTGCACTCCATTCCCGTCAGCCTTGGCGTCAGCGGCTCACTTTGGATGGCCCGCCTTCTGCATCTGCTGATGATCGGCCTTCTTGCCGGTCTGTACCTGACCATGCAGTTGGGCATCTTCTTCCTTATTGGTCTGATAACAACTGTGATACTGGCGGGCTATGAGCACTGGCTGCTGCGCAAGGGGGATCTGACCAAACTGGATGCCGCATTTTTCAACATGAACGGCTACATCAGTGTCGTCATCTTCCTTTTTACGCTGTTCGATATCCTGGTGAGGGGTACGGCATGAGAATCCGCCGCTTTACCCTGGCCATAACCGGCGCATCCGGCGCCCTTTACGGCCTGAGAACCGCAGAAGAGATTCTCAAAAGCGGCGCCCACTTAACGCTGCTGGTAACAAGGGCAGGTTTTGCAGTCCTGAAAGAAGAATGCTCCCTGGATTGGCACGGCAGCCCGGCGGAAATCGGAGCCCGGATGTGCAGTCATTTCAACGTGGATCAGGCAAAGCTTGCGTATCACGCGGAAGATGATCTCTACGCGCCCATTGCCAGCGGCTCTGCAGCCGCAAATACCATGATCGTCGCCCCATGCAGCATGGGAAGCCTTTCCCGCATCGCCGGCGGCAATTCAGGCAACCTGATCGAACGTTGCGCCGACGTCATGCTCAAGGAGAAAAAGCCGCTGATACTTGTCCCCCGTGAAACGCCGCTCAACGAGATCCACTTGGAGAACATGCTCAAGCTGGCCCGGATGGATGCCGCCATCATACCGGCCATGCCCGCCTTCTACCACCACCCCCGGTCCGTCAATGATATGGTCGATTTTGTCGTCGGCAGGGTGCTGGACATGGCAGGTATTGAACACAGCCTGTTTTGCCGCTGGGGCGGCCGGAAAGGGATGACCGATGATTACCATGCTGCCATAGCCGAAAAGGTGCGGGACAACCGGCGCATTGACGACGATGAAGCGCTCTTTCTCTTCCAGCACCATGATCTGCTGACCATTGGCGAACTTGCAGCGATGGCCAATGAACGCAAGAACAGTCGGAAAGTCTTTTTCAATGTCAATCGCCACATCAACCACACCAACATCTGCGTCAACCGCTGCAAGTTCTGCGCATTCGTCCGTGCCGCCGATCAACCGGGGGCATACCTGTACGACCTGGATGAAATCAGGAATCGGGCGACCGAAGCTCTGCAGCAGGGGGCAACGGAAATCCACATCGTCGGAGGGTTGCATCCCGACCTACCGTTCGATTTTTACCTGGAGATGCTGCGTACTGTCCGGGAGGTCTCTCCATCACTGCACATCAAGCATTCACAGCTGTGGAGATCGATTATCTGGCAAAGCTTTGCGACTGCTCCATCAGTGAGACCCTGGTCAAGCTCAAGGAGGCCGGACTGGGCTCGTTGCCGGGCGGTGGAGCAGAGATATTCAGCGAAGGCATCCGGCAACAGCTCTGCCCGGAAAAAATTTCGGGCGAAAGGTGGCTTGCCATAATGGAGGAGGTGCACCGGGCCGGTCTCAAGTCCAATGCCACCATGCTCTATGGACATCTGGAGAGCTTCGCCGACCGGGTTGACCACATGCGGAGGCTGCGTGAACTGCAGGACCGCACCGGAGGGTTCCAGGTATTCATCCCTTTAGCCTTCCAGCCCGAAAACTCGCCGTTGACCATCACCAAGGGAACCGGAACAACAGGGGTAGACGACCTGAAAACCTTGGCCATTGCCCGCATCTACCTGGATAACTTTGATAATATCAAGGCCTATTGGGTAATGCTGGGAGAAAAGGTCGCCCAGGTAGCCCTCGCCTTCGGTGTCAACGATTTGGACGGCACGGTGGTGGAAGAGAAGATCGGCCATGACGCCGGAGCTGCATCACCCCAGGCCTTGAGCCGCGACGGCATCATCGCTCTCATCCGCAAAGCCGGCCGTGAACCGGTTGAGCGCGATACTCTTTACAACGAACTGCGGACCTATTGAATGAGACTTAGTGGACACAGGCTGTCAGGACTGGTTATATGTTGAAAAAGATCGCAACTAAAATAGAGGTAAACGAGCAGCTCAGCAGAGAGGAAGCCCTCTGGCTCTTGAATGACGGGACGCTGCTGGAGTTGGGAAGCTTGCCGACCATATCCGCCGCCGCCTCCATCCCGACAACCGCGTCACTTTCGTTGTGGACAGGAATGTCAATTACACCAACATCTGCGAGTCCCAATGCCGCTTCTGCGCCTTTTATCGGACTAAAGACGCCGACGATGCCTACATGCTGGGAGAGGAGGCAATCTTTGCCAAGATTGCCGAACTGGTCCAACAGGGGGGGACGCAACTGCTCATGCAGGGCGGGCTCCATCCGGACCTGGGGATTGAATTCTTCGAAAAGCTCTTTGCCGGCATCAAGAGCCGCTTTCCCCAAGTGCAGAACCATTCCCTGTCCCCGGCGGAAGTAACCCACATCGCTTCCCTGTCCGGGCTTACCATCCGCCAGACCCTGGAGCGGCTACACAGGGCAGGACTTGACTCCATCCCGGGGGGAGGAGCCGAGATCCTGGTGGACAGTGTTCGGCAGCAGATCTCGCCGAAAAAGATCGGCTGGCAACAGTGGGCAGCGGTAATGAGGGAAGCGGCCCTGCTCGGAATGCCGACCACGGCAACCATGATGTTCGGCAGCTGTGAGCAGGCCGAGGATATCGTCGAACACCTGTTCCGGGTTCGTGAGCTCCAGGCCAGCGGCGGCACATTCACCGCCTTCATTCCCTGGACCTACCAGCGGGAAACACGGAACTGGGTGGAACGACAGCAACCGGTGTGGAGTATCTGAAGGTTCTTTCCCTGTCACGGATTGTCCTCGACAACATCGCCAACATTCAGGGCAGCTGGGTCACCCAGGGGGCAAAGATCGCCCAAATCGCACTGTATTTCGGCGCCAATGATCTGGGGGGCACAATGCTGGAAGAAAATGTCGTTGCTGCAGCCGGTTGCAGCTTCCGCATGTCCCGTGAGGAAATGATCGACCTCATCCGTGGCGCGGACTTCATCCCGGCCCGGCGCACCACCACTTATGAAATCCTTGAGGAATATTGATCAATAGGAAGACTGGAGTTCACATGATCAAGCTGCGTAAGAATATTGCCCGCATGGCCGGCTATGTTCCCGGCTACCAGCCCGAGGACCCGGCAACCTACATCAAGCTCAACACCAACGAGAATTCCTACCCGCCATCGCCGAAGGTGATTGAGGCAATCATTGCGAGGTGGGTGAAGGATTGAAGCGCTACCCCGATGCTGCCAGCCGTGCGGCACGTGAAGCGGCTGCGGAGCTTTACGGCTTCCCACCCGAATGGGTCATCATGGCCAACGGTTCCGACGAAGTGCTCAACAACCTGATCCGAGCCTTTGCCGACGATGGAGATGAGATCGCCTTTGTCTACCCGTCCTATTCCTACTACGCAACACTGGCAGAGGTTCAGGCGCCCGGGTGAAGACCTTCGGCCTGACCGAGGACTGGAAGCTGAAGGATTTTCCCAAGATATACGATGGCCGTATCTTTTTTCTTACCAATCCCAATGCGCCGTTAGGCTTCACCTTCAGTCAGACCTACATCGAAGAACTGGCCGGACGTGTTTCGGGAACGCTGGTCATCGATGAGACTTATGCCGATTTTGCCGAAGTTACTTCCCTGGAACTGGTACGCAAATATGATAATGTGGTCGTAACGCGCACCTTTTCCAAGAGTTACTCCCTGGCCGGCATGCGCTTGGGGCTGGCGGTGGCAAGGCCGGAGGTAATCTCGGCCCTGGACAAGATCAGGGATCACTACAACCTGGACCGGCTCGCCCAAGCTGCGGCGGTGGCTGCCTTGCACGACCAGGAGTATCTCCGCGAAACGGTGGTCAAGATTCAGGAGACCCGGCAGTGGTTCTGCGATCAGCTGGGCAAGCTGGGGTACACCGTTATCCCGTCCCATGGCAATTACGTTTTTGCCACTCCCCCTGATCGGAACGGCGAACGGGTCTACCAGGGACTTTTCGACAGGAAAATCCTGGTGCGACATTTTCCGACCCGAACCTGGCTCACGGGCTGCGTATTTCCATCGGCACCCAGGCGGAAATGGAAAAAACAATTGCGGCACTGGTGGAGATCGGCTGATAAAACAACACTTTCAAACTCAGCAGCATTTTTTAGATGCAGAAACGGCGGACTTTCTTGCAAAAGCAATCAGATAGCACCAATTCTCCTGCAAAAGGCATTATCGAAACCCAGAAGGACTTGAACCTGCTGGTGGAACAACTCAGCAGAGAAAATATCCTGGCTTTCGACCTGGAAGCAGATTCGCTCCATCACTACACGGAAAAGGTATGCCTGATCCAGGTATCAAATCTTTCCCAGACTGCTCTCATCGATCCATTAGCCCCGGTTGATCTGTCACCACTGGCCCCGGTGCTCGCCGACCGTGGCATACGCAAGGTCTTTCACGGCGCCGACTACGACATGCGTTCCCTTTATCGCGACTTCGGATTGGAGGTGTGCAACATGTTCGACACCATGATCGCCTGCCAGTTCCTGGGAGAGAAAGAGGTCGGTCTGGCTGCTGCATTGAAGAAGAGATTCGGCGTGGAGCTGAACAAGAAGTATCAGAAGGCGGACTGGAGCAAGCGCCCCTTTTCGGCGGAAATGATCGAATATGCGAAAATGGACACGGCACTTCTCATCAGGCTTTATCTGCAACTTGAAGAAGAGTTGCGCGCCAAGGGGCGCTTGGAATGGGTCGAGGAAGAGTCAGAGCTGGTTTCCTGCGTTAGAGCGGCTTCAAGGGGTCATGAACCGCTCTTTATCCGCTTTAAGGGGGCGGCAAAGCTTAAACCGCGCGCCTTGGCGGTGCTGGAGGAACTACTGCGGATGCGGGACGAAAAGGCACGGAAAAAGGACGTCCCCCCTTTTCGCATCCTCGGCAACGAGCCATTACGGGAACTGGCCGAACTGCAGCCGCGGACCCTGGCGGATCTGAATGGCATACCGGGACTGACGCAAAAACTGATCGAAACATTCGGAAGGGAAATTCTCAAGGTGGTGGCAAAGGGAGCGGCAATCCCGGTGGCCAGACTGCCGCATTTTCCTTCAACAGCGCGCATGATAAGGGATCGCGACCAGGAAGCGCGCCTGAAACGGCTGAAGGAGTGGCGAGAAGCAAAAGCAGTGGAGCTGGGACTTGGTGTGGGCATCATCGCCAACAACAGCCTGCTGGAAGCTCTCGCTGATACAGCTCCCAGCAGCCCGGAGGCGTTGGCGGAAATACCATTTATAAAATGTTGGCAAAGGAAGGAATTTGCCGCAGAACTGCTGGATATTATCCAGTAGAGGTAGCGCTGATAACTATTTCTTCTCGTTCTCGTCACTGCTGAAAAGAAAATCGAAATCGCCATCCAGCCCGTCCTGTGCCGGCTTACCCTGTTGGGGAATGGTGTCGGCCTTTTTCTCCTGTTTGTCCTCACTGAAGAAGTCTGCCATTTCGAATTCACCGGCTGAGGTTTCAAATCCGGCGGCAGGGCCATTGGCTGGAGCCTTGTTCTGATCAGCCCCATCGGCAACCGTTGCTCTTTCCAGTGTAGCGCTCGTTTCAAGCAGATCATCAAGGCTTGCCTCATTGCCTGTGGCAGTTTCACCGAATAAAAAATCTGCCGACCCTGCCTTGTCCCCTGCAGGCGCCGGAGTAATTTCAGCAACCGGCTCATCCCAGCTGAAGGTCTCATCGTCATGCTGTCCTACAGCCTGGTCCGGCTGCAAGCCAGAAGAAGTAATCCCTGCTGCAGACACCCCGTCCCCTCTTTCCAGCACAGGCATGAGCACTGAGCGAATGCCGTTACTTTCCTTGAAAAGAACCAGATCATTACTGCACTTTTTGCACTGATCCAGGAATTCGAAGCTGTTGTAGCCGCATTTGGGACACTTCATTACTTTATACTCCTCTAATAAGCCCCGAAAAGGGACTGGATTCTCAATCTCACGTCTTCTTCATTCAGCCAAGATCGCCCCAATGGTACTGGAGGATTGAAAGGATTACCAGGCTGGCGGTCTCTGTTCTGACGATACGCCTGCCCATGGAAATGGGGATGAATCCGGCAGAGGATGCTGCTGCAGCTTCCTCAGGGGAAAATCCTCCTTCTGGGCCGATGAGTACGCCGATATCATCCGGGGCGGGCAGTCCCGACAGTGTCTCCCGGAGAAGGTTTGCCTTCTCTTCCTCCCAGAGCAGCAGCTTAACAGAATGTTGGGCAAGCTGCAATACCTGCGAAAGATCATCAGCCAAGGAAACCCGGGGCACCGTCGTCCGCCGGGATTGCCTGGCTGCCTCGGCAGCTATCTTTTGCCAGCGGTCGACACGCCCGGCACTCCGTTGTGGGCTGATCCTGGCAATGGAACGGCTGGCGGCAAAGGGGACTATCCCTGCGGCACCAAGCTCTGTGCACTTTTGCAGGATGTATTCCAGTTTATCCCCTTTGGGCAGTCCCTGGTAAATGGTAATTCGAGGCCCGCCATCATCCACCATCACTGCTTCCCGCCTGACAACCCTTACACGCAGGCTGGTTGCATCAATGGATTCAATGACTCCTTCGTACTCCCCTCCCTCTCCATCGGCCAGCATTACCGCTGTCCCTTGCTTCAAACGCAGTACTTTTGCCATGTGCCTGTAAAGATATCCGGTAATGACGGCTTCAGCGTCGTCAATATCCCTTTTATCAACAATGAACCTGCGCATTAACGCGGCTCCAGGCAAAGTGAAATGCAGCTCCATTCCCCTTCACGACGGATTTCGATCACTTTCAGGCCATAGGGCGAAAAGCCATCGAGGACAAAGTTTTCCTTTTCGCTGAGAATGCCGGAAAGAACGAGAAATCCTGCCGGCGCTAATTTGACCGCCAGTTCCGCAGCAAGGCGCACCAGTTCTTCAGCCAGAATGTTGGCCAATACCAGATCAAAGTTACCGGTCAGTTCCTGAAGGGGCGTAGTAGATAATTCAACAACATCGGAACACTCATTGAGCGCCACATTTTCCCCGGCGACGACGACCGCATCGGCATCAATATCAATGGCAATTATGCGCTCCGCCCCCAGCTTGGCCGCGCCAATACTCAAAACTCCTGAACCGGTACCCACATCGAGGACAGTGACGGGAGCTGCAGGCGCCGCTCCCTTGAACGCCCCCTCTGCCAGGAAGATTTGCTCCAGCGCCTCCAGGCACATCTTTGTCGTCGGATGACCACCGGTGCCGAATGCCATACCAGGATCGAGCTTCAGGATCAGGTCGCCGGGGCTTGCGGAATATTCCTCCCAGGTGGGTTTAATCACCAGCCGGGAGCCGATCCGCACCGGCTTGAAATACCTTTTCCAGTTGTTTGCCCAATCTTCGGCATCAATTGCGTTGACCGCCGGATTTTTAAACACAAAACCGGCAAAATCGGGACCATTGGCCGACAAAAAGGCCCCGACAGCATCCAGGTGCGCCTCCAGAGCATTGTCGGCAGCAAAGTAAGCCTTCACTGTCTTCAACGGCGAATCTTCTATTGTGTCCAGGGAAAACGTATCGAGGGAGAGGTTCTCTATACTGACGCCGTTCCCGGAAAGTTCCACCAGGAAGTCGGCAAGGAGGTCGACCATTGCGGCAGGCACCTCGCATGAAATTTCTGTCCAGACCATGTTCACTGTCTTTACTCCTTTAACTTTACTCTGGCGCCATATACCGCAACCAGTTACAACAGAAAAGCTAACCTAGCAGAATATCAGAACCAATAGCAATAAAAACCTTGACAAACAAAGAGGCAAAGGTGTAGCTTTCATTAGAATAAACTTGGAGTTCCTCCATGACCGCCGTCAAAAAATCTATAGTTGATGCTGTCGATGACCGTCGCCAAGAACTGACGGCAATCGCCGATCAGCTCTACCATGATCCGGAAACCGGCCTCAGGGAATTCAGAACTTCGGCTCTGCTCATTGAAAAACTGGCAGAAAGCGGCTTCAAGATCGAAACTGGCATTGCCGGGCTGGAAACAGCCTTCCGTGCCACCTGGGGAACCAGTGGCCCCTCCATTGCTATTCTGGCCGAGATGGACGCCCTCCCTGCCATGGGACATGCCTGCGGTCACAACATAATTGCCTCAGCCGCCATCGGCGCGGCCCTTGCCCTTCGCCAATCCCTGCCGGAGAAATTGGCCCGAATTGTTGTACTCGGAACGCCCGCCGAAGAACTGGGCATCGGCAAATTTGAACTGGTTAAGCATGGAGCATTCGACCACATCGACTTCGCCATGATGGTCCACCCATCCTCCAGGCGCCAGGTCATCAAAATGTTTCTGGGGCTCGCCAGAATCCGCTTCACCTTCTTCGGCCGCTCTGCCCATGCAGCTGCTTATCCCGAAGAAGGGATAAATGCCCTTGATGCTGTAATCCTGACTTTCAATGGCATCAATGCACTGCGCCAGCAACTGCGTCAGGACGTAAGGGTTCACGGCATCATCACCGAGGGGGGAACCGCCCCCAATATAATTCCTGAAAGGGCTGCCTGTTATTTTTATGTGAGGGCCGACGATGGCGAAGAATTAAGCCGTTGTCTGGAGCGAGTCAAGGGGTGTGCCCATGGAGCTGCAAAAGCCACAGGCTGCAGGTTGGAAATCGATGCCGATGAGCGGGTCCTGGCACCAATGAAAATTAACCGGGCTTTCTCGGCTCTTTACTCCTCCCAGTTGGCCTACCTGGGCCTTGAGGAAGCCGAATCCCCTCCAGACAGGAACAAGGGATCCTCGGATATCGGCAATGTATCCCAGGTGGTACCGACTATCCATCCCCACGTGCCCATCGGCAACGGCTTGCATATCCACAGTGATGAGTTTGCCAGGGCAACCATTTCCGAAAAGGGAAAGGAAGCAGTCGTCGAAGGGGCTAAAGCACTGGCGATAACAGCTGCTGAGCTGGCATTCTCACCCGAGACGCAAGAAAAGATTAAAAATGAATTTAGGTCCCTTTAATTATTTTTTTGATTATCGTTAAAATCATGGTATATATCTAATGAATTTCAAAGCCGTACCGATATATAATAAAAAAGGCTCGGCGGAACAATCACATGCAGAGAATTTATCTCTTTTCCGATGCAACAGGGGAAACCGTAGAACGGGTCGTTAGAGCGGCGCTGACCCAGTTCAGGAACGTGGACGTAAAACTCCACCGCATGAGCCGGCTGCGCACCCGTGAAGATATCAGCAACTCTCTTGATGAAGCGGCCAAGCAACCGGGGGTCATCTTCTATACCCTGGTGGATAACGAACTTGCACAGTACCTCTACAATGAGGCAAACCTCCGACAGCTGGAAGCAATCGACCTGATCACGCCGCTTTTGTATAGGCTGGCAAGCCTGCTGGGCATCCAGCCCCAGAAGGAACCGGGGCTGCTCTACCAGCTAAACAGCGAATATTACAAGAGGATGGAAGCGGTGGATTTTACCGTCAAACAGGACGACGGCCAGGAGCCGAGGAACCTTCACAAGGCAGACATTGTACTCGTGGGAGTTTCAAGGACATCCAAGACCCCGCTTTCCATGTATCTTGCCCATAAGGGTTACAAGGTGGCGAATGTCCCGCTGGTAATGGGAATAGAGCCTCCGTCTGAACTTTATCAGGTCGACAACAGCCGCGTAGTCGGGCTGATGATCGATGCACAAAGGCTTGTCGATATACGTACCGCCCGGTTGCGCAATATGAGGCAAAATCCACGCGGCAGCTATGCAGATTACCAGAGGGTTGAAGAAGAACTGGATTTCTGCCGCAGGATTTACCGCAAGCATCCCCAGTGGCAGGTTATCGACGTGACAAATAAATCGGTAGAGGAGTCCGCCGCAGAGATCCTGAGAAGGTTTGAGACCGGTATCAAAGACTAGGCTTTTTTTGCAGAATTGCAGTGAACGCAGAAAAAAAATCAATCATAGAGAGGGAGCAATCATGAGAATTCTGGTAGTGGAAGATGAAAAAAAAGTACTTAGCTTCATCAAGCGGGGGCTGGAAGAGGAGCAGTATGAGGTTGTGACTGCAGGAGACGGCGAGGAAGGGCTGAAAATGGCCATGGAAAAGAACTTCGACCTGCTAATCCTTGACTGGATGCTCCCCAAGATGGATGGTCTCAGTGTACTCAAGGAGCTGAAAAGCCAGAAAAATACCACTCCGGTCCTCATGCTTACCGCCAAAGACTCGGTAGAAGACATCGTCGCCGGCCTCGATTCGGGATCGGACGATTATCTGACCAAGCCTTTTGCCTTTGCCGAACTCCTGGCCAGGGTTAGAGCACTGCTGCGCCGAAGCGAGCAGGACCGCGGTGCAGAGATTCGGTTCAGCGACCTGCGTCTTGACCCGGTGACCCACAAGGTCTGGCGCAAGGACAAGGAGATCGACCTGACAGCCAAGGAGTATGGTCTCCTTGAGTACTTCATGCGCAACCCCCACGAAGTGCTGACCCGGACCATGATTGCCGAGCATGTCTGGGATTACACCTTCGACAGCTTTACCAACATCATCGATGTTTATGTCAACTACCTGCGCAAAAAGATCGACAGAGATGCCGACAAGAAACTTATTCATACTGTAAGAGGCGTCGGATACATCCTTAAAGAGGAGGATTGATCAGTTGTTTTTTTTCAGATCAATCCGCTTCAGACTGACACTGTGGTATCTGGTAACATTAGCGTTAATCCTCCTCCTGTTCAGCACGTTCATTTATCTGACCATCAGTAAAAGGCTCTATGCAGAAGTTGACCGGGAGCTGCTGGCCATTGCGGAAGCAGTGGCCAGCCCCACCCTGGAACCGTTTCGCAGATCTGCACCGACGGTTCTCGATCAAATTCTGGAAGATTTCATCGGCCCAAGCGTTGCCGACAAATTCGTGCAGATCGCCGACGCTAGCGGAAAGGTTTTTTCCAGTTCCACCAATCTACAGAATATCTCCCTTCCCCTGGACAAGACCTCCCTCATTATTTCAGGCATAGGCAACAGCACTTACCATACCCACAGCAATTCGTTGCGCTACCCGATTCGCTCCATAACCATGCCGATAATGGAAAACGGGCGCATGGTTCAGGTTGTCCAGGTGGGGATGCTTCTCGACTACACCAGCGACATTCTGGAAAAGCTGCTTGTTATTTTTGCCGTTTCCATTCCCCTCGCCCTCATCATGCTCTGGTATGCAGGCTGGTTTCTGGCCGGTCGTGCCCTGAAGCCGGTAGAACTTATCACCACCAGCGCCCGCAAAATAAGCGCAGAAAATCTTGGGCACCGGCTGGAGATTATAAATCCCAGTGACGAAATTGGCCGGCTGGCAAAGACCTTCAACCTAACCCTCGACCGCCTGGAAAACGCCTTCAACCGCACCAGGCAGTTTTCCATGGATGTCTCACACGAATTACGCACCCCGCTGACCATCCTGCGAGGAGAAACGGAGGTGGGCCTTCGCTGGGGGGGAGATGCGGATGAGTTGAAGAAAATTCTCAGAAGCAACATGGAAGAAATCAACAGGATGTCCGATATCATCGGCGATCTCCTGGAACTGTCCCGTGCAGAAGAAGGGAAACTGGTCCTTGACCCGGTACCGGTGGAACTGCACGAACTGCTGCAGGATATCTGCACCAAAGCCGCCCCTGACGCAAGAGAAAAGCGGATCATCCTTGACCTGCCCAATGCCGCGTCTCTTCATGTACCGGGGACCGGCGCGGTTGCAGCAGATCTTTCTCAACCTCATTGACAACGCCATAAAGTACACCCCCTGCGATGGCAAGGTTTCCCTTGCCGTCGATTCCGAACCGGGTTGGGCAAAGGTCTCAGTCACCGACACGGGACCTGGCATTCCGGAAGCAGATCTTCCCCATATTTTCGAACAGTTCTACCGCGTCGACAAGGCAAGAAACCGCAATGACGGCGGCAGCGGACTTGGCCTATCCATGGTACGCGCCTTCAGCGAAGCCCATGGCGGCAGAGTAGAGATTTTTTCCCTCCCCGGCAGCGGCTGCACCTTCACCGTCTTCCTTCCCCTCTCCCATTCCGGAACAAACCTTTGACCACTTCCTAAAAAGACATCCCGAGGTTGACAACAGCCTTGGGGCTCACTATCTTTAGCAGGGTTTGAATATTCTTCAGGAGGAATCCATGTACTGTCGACCATCGAGACTATTCGCACTTTTCACCTGCTCCCTTGCCTTGTCGGTCATGCTCTGCGGTGTGGCCATTGCAAAACCGGTTCTCCCCGATTTTGTCGAACTGGCAAAAAAGCTGAAACCTACCGTCGTCAATATCAGTACCGCCAAAACAATAAAACCCCAGCGCCGCTTTCAGCGTCCATTCAACAGCCCTTTCGGCAATGACCCATTTCAGGATTTCTTCGACCGTTTCTTCGATGAATCGCAGCAGCATCCGTACAAGCAGAAAAGCCTCGGTTCAGGTTTCATCATCAGCGATGAAGCTATATCATTACCAACAACCATGTGGTTGCCGAAGCCGATGAAATCAAGGTCAAGCTCTCCGACGGGCGAGAGTTCAAGGGGGAAATCAAGGGAACCGATGAAAAACTCGATCTGGCGCTGCTGAAGATTTCTACCCAGGACCATCTGCCGGTTGCTGCCCTTGGTGACAGCGACAGGATCGAGATCGGCGAATGGGTAATGGCCATCGGCAACCCGTTCGGCCTGTCACAAACTGTAACCGCTGGAATTATCAGCGCCCAGGGGAGAGTCATCGGCAGCGGTCCCTATGACGACTTCATTCAGACCGATGCCTCCATCAACCAGGCAACTCCGGCGGCCCGTTGTTCAACGCCCAGGGAGAAGTGATCGGCATCAATACCGCCATTGTTGCCGGTGGACAGGGAATCGGCTTTGCTATCCCTGTAAATATGGCAAAGAACATCATCCCCATGCTCAAGGAAAAGGGAAAAGTGACCCGCGGCTGGATCGGTGTCTCCATTCAGCCATCACCCCTGAACTGGCGCAGTCTTTCGAGCTGAAGGGAGAGAAGGGGGCCCTTATCGCCGAGGTGGTAAAGGACGGCCCAGCTGAAAAAGCGGGCCTGAAGTCGGGAGACATCATCCTGGAATTCAACGGCCGGGCCATTCATGAAATGAATGAACTTCCCCGCATGGTCGCTGCCACTCCGGTTGAAAAGAAGGTCAATGTCAAGATACTGCGGGAAGGCAAGCCTGTGGATCTATCGATTAATGTGGAGCGGCTGAAAGACGGAGAAGATGGGGACCAGGCCGGAGTCAGCCAGGAAAAGCTTGGCATAACTGTCAGGGAACTCAGCAAGGATCTGGCCGCCAAACTTGGCATCAAGGAACAAAAGGGAGTCGTCATAACAGACGTCAAGCCTGAAAGCAGCGCGGAGCAGACCGGCATTGCCAAGGGTGACATCATCCGCGAAATAAACGGCAGCAAGATCAACAGCGTCGGCGACTACGAAAAGGCGGTTAACGGGCACAAGAAGGGGGCCATCATGCGCATGCTGCTGCGCAGAGGCGACATGTCCCTCTTTGTCGCCTTCCGTATCGATTAGCCAGGAGTCTGTCGGACTTAGGGATCGAAGCGAGAGAATGGAAAATCGAGGACGGATATTTGGAAATTTGAGAGCGAATAGTGGACCTATTTGTCGAAAATTTACGGAGATCCGGACCGATTTGCCATTTTCGCAGCCGATTCATTCTAAGTCCGACAGACTCCTAGCTATCAGTCATTGATATGAAAATAAAAAGCCCCCATTCCCGCCAGGAGAGGGGGCTTTTTGTTTCTTCCGCCGGGACAGGCGGCTGCTGTGGCGACGGAACGAACGGACGAAGTCACGGCAGCCGGTCCCTCCCCTTACGTTGATGCAGAAGCGTTGTTGGCTGTGTATTCGCGCAGCGCCGTAAGGAATTCCTCTCCGTACCGCCCCAGCTTGTGTATCCCCACGCCGCTCACTGAAAGCAGGCCCTCCGCATCCACCGGTCTCATTGCAGCCATTTCCGTGAGGGTGGCATCACTGAAGACGACGAATGGGGGTACCCCTGCCTCGTCGGCCAGACGCTTGCGCAAAGCGCGCAACGTCTGAAAGAGTGCATCATCGCAGGACACCTCGCCTTTGCTGCGCGGTGCCTTTTTTGCACTGGCCGTTTTGTGGCGCGGTCGAGCCAGAACCAGCCGCTCTTCGCCGCGCAACAGGACGCGTGCGGCTGGCGTCAGTTTCAATACGGAATAGGAAGCCAGATCCTGCTCCAGGTAACCCAGGTGTACCAGTTGGCGAATAATACTCCCCCACATGTCCACAGATATATCCTTGCCGATGCCGTAGGTCGACAGCCGGTCATGGCCCAGTGACTGGATGCGCTGGTTCCCGGCGCCGCGCAACACATCTATCACGTGACCCATGCCGAAACGCTGCCCAACGCGAAAAACGCAGGAGAGCGCCTTTTGCGCCTCCACCGTTGCGTCGTAGCGCTGTGGCGGGTCGATGCAGACATCGCAGTTGCCGCAATCGTGGTTTAATGCCGCCCCGAAATAACCGAGAAGAACCCTGCGCCGGCACGTCACTGCCTCGGCAAAACCGACCATGGCATTCAGCTTGTGCAGCTCGATTCTTTTCTGTTCAGCATTGGTGCCGTTTTCGATCAGACCACGGGCAACAGCGATGTCGCCGTAGCCGAAAAGGAGCAGCGCCTCTGCCGGAAGCCCGTCACGCCCGGCCCGGCCGGTCTCCTGATAGTAACTTTCGATATTTTTAGGCAGATCGTAATGGACAACGAAGCGGATATTGGACTTATCGATCCCCATGCCGAAGGCGACCGTTGCCACCACCACCTGCAGTTCGTCTCGCTGGAAAGCCTCCTGCACCCGCGACCGCTCACGTTCGGGAAGTCCGGCATGATAGGGAGCTGCGGCCACTCCGGCCTGGACAAGGCGCGCCGCCACCTCTTCAACCCGTTTCCTGCTCAGGGCATAGACGATACCCGGCTCTCCCGGTTGGCGGCTGGAGAGGAACGAGCGCAGCTGATCAAATGGTTTGTGCTTTTCCGTCACCAGATAGCGGATGTTCGGCCTGTCGAATCCCGCCACATAACAGGCCGCCTTCCCCAGGCCGAGTCGTTCGATGATGTCATTCCTCGTCTGGGGATCGGCAGTTGCAGTAAGGGCAATAAGGGGAACCTGCGGAAAAAGCTGGCGCAAGCGCCCCAACTGCACATATTCCGGGCGGAAGTCATGCCCCCATTGGGAAACACAGTGGGCTTCATCGATGGCAAAAAGGGCAACTTTTACATCCTCAAGCCGCTCCAGAAACGGCTCGGACATCAGCCGTTCCGGCGCCACGTAAAGCAGGTCGAGAGCATCATCATGCATCTGCGCCAGCACCTGCCTGGCCTTCGCCTCGGACAGAGAAGAGTTGTAGAAGGCCGCCTTCACACCATTGGCCTGCAGGGCATCCACCTGGTCCTTCATCAGGGAAATGAGCGGTGACACCACAATCGCCACTCCCGGCCTGTGCAGGGCAGGAATCTGGTAGCAGAGAGACTTGCCGCCGCCGGTGGGCATGATGACAAAGGCATCCTCGCCGCGGATCAGTCCCTCTACTATCTCCTGCTGCGGCTGACGAAAAGATTTGTAACCAAAAACCTTGAGCAGGGTTTGTTGCGGATTAGCTTCCATAACTGATTTATCCTTTTCTTTCACTAAGCCTCTTTCTTGCAAAATAGGCCCTTCTGCGCCGATGGGCAACCAATCTTCTTTCTATCCGGCCCATTACCCAGTCAATAAGGGCTCTCAGATATGCCTTGTCTTTTCTTTTCGACCGGTCCGGATGCACCGGTGCATGGACCTCTACCATGATTGTTCCAGGAGATGGTCCTTTTCGCCCCTTGGCAAACACTGCATGGGCACCCGAAATGGTAACCGGAATGATCGGCGCGCCGCTTGCCACTGCAAGGAGTGCAGCACCTGATTTTGCTTCGTTGGGAATGCCGGTCGCACTCAATCGCCCTTCCGGAAAAACCCCAATTACACCCCCCTGCCTGAGTATTGCCAGCGACCTGCCCAGGGCTTCCTTGTCATTGCCGTTCTGGGTCACGGCAATGGCCCCGCATTTCCTGACAAACCAGCCCAGCAGAGGATGGTGGTAAAAAGATTGATAGATCAGAAAATGTATTTGGCGGGTGGTGCAGAGAGCCAGCAGCATGGAATCGAAGTAGCTGCTATGGTTGGCGCACAGGATCAGCGGCCCGTTAAGCGGTATGTGGTGCATTCCCTTGATACGTAGCAGGTGAAAGGAGCGCAGGTAGAGGGAAAATACCAGTCGGAGCAGGCGATAAACCAAGCTCAGTCACCTGCCTTCTGCATATCGGCTTCGATATAGGGGGTGCAGAAAAAGCAGAAACCGGCTGCAACGACAATGGCCGTAGGCGCTATGAGCAGTGCCGAACGGATGCCCCACAGGTCGGAACAGAAACCGAGAATGGTAGGAGAAAAGGCATCTCCCAGGGCGTGGATGAAAAAGATATTGACGGCAAAGGCAGTAGCCCGCAGAGACGGCGCCGTCACGTTGACAAGAACGGTGTTGAGCGGGCCGGTATTGAAGAAAAGGAAAAACTCGGCAATAAAGATTGCCGCCAGGGAGGTGGTGAGGGATGGAGCCAGGATAGCCACAGCCGCCACCGGTGCGCCGATGACGAAGCCCCAGCCAGAGACCAACAGGTAGCCTTTGCTGCTCTTTTGCTGCAGCCGGTCCCCCAGCCAGCCCCCGGCCAGGGTGCCTGTTATTCCGGCCACCACGGTGATGGCGCCGAACAGGGTGTTACCCCGCTCCACATCCAGACCGTGCACCCGATTGAAGAAGGAGGGCATCCACTGGGAAAGCCCGCCAAGGGCGAAGGTCATGGCTGCCATGGCCATGGTGGCAATGACGAAAGAGCGGTTCCGCAGCAGGGCGACAAAGGCGTTCTCTCCTGTCCGACCAGTCTCCACCTTTGTTCGGCCATGCTCGCGCCGCGGGTCACGCAGAAAATAGACCGGCACAGCAAGGAGCAGCCCCGGCAAACCGACAAGCAGAAAGGCCGCGTGCCAGCAGGCGCTGGCCTATTACCCCTCCAAGCAGGTAACCCAGGCGCTGCCAACCGGAATGGCCAGATAGAAGTAGGAAAGCACCCGTCCCCGTTTTTCTTTGGGGAAAAAATCGGACAAAAGTCCGGGAGAGACCGTACCGAAACTGGCTTCGCCCACCCCGACCACGGTCCTGGCCGCAAGGAGCGTGCGATAGCCGGGAGCGAAACCGGCAAGGCCGGTTGCCAGGCTCCAGGTAATCAGACCGAAGGAGGCAAGATTGATCCTGTTGCCACGGTCGCCGATCCTGCCGAAAAAAGGAGCCGAAATCATGTAACAGATCATGAAGGAACTGCCGAGGAAACCCAACTCCGTGTCGGAGAGGTTCATGTCTGCTTTTATCAGGGGGAAGACGGCATAGAGCACCTGCCGGTCGATGTAATTGAGCAGGTTGACCGCCAGCAGAAGCGAGAGGGCGTAGCGGGAATAATTGCGGTTAAAGGCATGATCGTTCACGATGGGCACCAGCCTCAAGTTGAGTGAGAAGGAAACGTATCATGTTTACCATGAAAAAGCCATCCGGCAATCGATGACCTTTCGAAGGAACAAAAAAACGGGAAGCTCCGTCGGACGGAACTTCCCGTTTACTATCTCTCCACCATGCCGTTGGTCGGGGCCTCACAGCGAGTTCCCTAACAGGTGGGCTCCTTTAATGCTGCTTCAGGCAATTCCCGCAAAGGGGCAGCACACCACAGCTTAAAAAGGCGCCCGTTCAATGATTATTCCGCAGGGGCTTTAATACCTCACGAACAGGGCAGAGAGAAATTTTATCGTTGAGCAATCTTATCCCGCCCCAGGGAATAAATCAAGGGTGTTTTTAACCGGCAAAACCGAGAAACTGCCTGAGCTTGACGATCTCTTCCATTAATTTGTCGAAGCCCTGAAAGGTCAGGGACTGGGGCCCGTCCGATAATGCCTTCTCCGGCTCGGGGTGTACCTCCACCAGTATGCCGTGGGCACCTGCGACCAGTGCAGCCTTTGCCATGGGGGAAACCAGGGTGCGCTTGCCGGTGGCATGGGAAGGATCGACCATTATGGGCAGGTGGGACATCTCCTTGATCAGAGGCACCACCGACAGATCCAAGGTATTTCGGGTGGCGGTCTCGAAGGTGCGGATGCCCCGCTCGCAGAGGATGACGTTGGGATTTCCTTCCGCCAGGATATATTCTGCCGCGGCAAGGAATTCTTCAATGGTGGCACTCATGCCCCGCTTGAGCAGCACCGGCTTTCTGATCCGCCCCAATTCCCGCAGCAGATCAAAATTCTGCATATTGCGCGCCCCTACCTGGAGCAAGTCCGCATATTCGGCCACCACGCGACATTTTCCGGGCTCATCACCTCGGTGACGATGGGCAATCCACTTTCTTTGCCGGCAGCCGCAAGCAATTTGAGCCCCTCTTCCCTGAGCCCCTGAAAAGTATGGGGGCCGGTCCTGGGTTTGAAGGCACCTCCCCGCAGCAGTACTGCGCCTGCAGCCTTGACCGCCAGAGCCGTCTTTATTATCTGCTCTTCCCCTTCTACAGCACACGGGCCGGCGGCGACTACCGGAGGACAGCCCTCACCTATCCGGACCCCGCAGACTTCGATGATGCTGCTCTGGGGGTGAAAGGCACGAGAAACCAGCTTGTACGGCTTGGAAACGTGTATTACTTCCTGAACGCCGGGAAGATCGCGAATAACCACATCGTCCACATAGCCGGTGTTACCGAGAACGCCGATGGCTGTTCTCTCGCTGCCCGGAATCGGTCTCGCCTTGTATCCCATTCCTTCAACTGCATTGACAACGGCATCGATCTCAGCCTGCCCGGCAGTATAACTCATTACTATCAGCATGGCCCCGGCTCCTCCTGTCCGCATAACGTTAATTTCGCCTAAGATAACAGGCCGCAACTGTCAGGTCAACGATGAATCAAGCCCGCACCTGATTTGTGCGGATGTAATGTGTTGCTTTTTTATTAGGATATCGTAAAATAAGCCCTTACTGTGGACAAGGAAGAACAAAAGAGAGGTACTGATGCGACTCAAGGAAGACCAGATCGGCAGGATGGCGGAGAAAGTACTTGGCGATCTCTCGGCAGCGGGGCTTATAGAGCTCAAGCAGGATCGTGTTGCCGCCCTCAATGCCATCAAAAGCGCCATCACTGCTGACATCAAGGCGGAAGAAGCTTTGGAAAAGGATGCCGCACAGCTTCTGGACCAGACCCTGCGCGGCATGGGAAGCGGAGCGACCGGCATCGATCAGCACAAGATGCTGCGCATGATCAAGGAAAAGCTGGCGAAGGAACGGAAAATCGTTCTTTAGTCTCAGCAATAAACATTTTGTCACCGGGGGGTACCCATGCAGATTTCAGAAGATAGAATTTCACATATTGCCCACAAGATTTACGACAAACTCTGGCGGGACGACCTGGCCGATTTCCCCGATGAAGCACGTTCCTTGAACGCCATTAAGGACTCCATCGCCGCTTTTTTTTCCGTTGCAGAAGACATCGACCAGGCTGTAAGAAAAAAACTCGCTTCCTATTCCCAGGCGAAGGTGCCGGGCAGCAGGGAATGGGAAGTACTCTACCAGAAGCATTACGCCGAAGAGCTGGCGAAAAGGAAATGGTGATGGGCAATACTTCTGCGACAGTCAAAGCATCGTACCTGTTGCTGCTTATTGCCATGCTGCTCCTTTTCGGCTGTGCATCGGGGCCTCGGGTTACCATGTCTCCAGCCTTCAACCCGGCCCCGGAAGACAATATCGTCTACCTGGTGCCGTTCAGCCAAAGCCTTGTCCCCAATGACTTCAGCGACACCGTTTTCAACGAGTTCGTCGACAACCTGAACAAAAACCGCTCCCGCACCGATGTGCAGTGGTACTATATTCTCAAGGAAGACCTGAAGGACATCGATCCGGCGTGGTTGACCAGGCAGGTCTACATCAGCGGTGAGTTGTGGGGCTATGTCGAAAATGCCGGATGCTGCTCCACCGAACTCAGAGCTAAAGCCCGTCTGAACCTTTTCGAAATGGAACAACGGGATGCAACACTAGAAATGCAGTTCCCCGTGGAAGCCTTCTTTGAGCATGACCGTTCAACCTTGTCCAATGAGCGGCAGCGGATGGCAAAGCGGTTGGCCACCGAGATGCTGACGCCATAACCGATATTTTTGCCCGCCGCAAATCGCACCAGTCCCATTGATTTTCCACCCCGCCAGCGACAGCCCTATCGCCCGTTAATTTTTTTCCATTAATGACTTGATTTTTGCCCATACCGTGTTTATATTTACCCCATGATTAGCACTCAGCTACAAGGAGTGCTAATATTTTTTCCAATCGTAAATTTCTGTTTATTCCCAAGGAAAGGAGAAGTAACGCATGAAGCTGAGACCAATGCAGGACCGTATCATTGTGAAAAGGGTTGAGGAAGAGACCAAGACCGCAGGCGGGATCTACATCCCCGAGACGGCCAAGGAAAAGCCGCAGGAAGGTGAAGTCGTGGCAGTGGGCAACGGCAAGAGGACTGAAGACGGCAAGATCCTCCCACTGGATGTCAAGGTCGGCGACAAGGTACTTTTTGGTAAATATTCCGGTACCGAAGTCAAAGTTGAAGGCCAGGATTACCTCATCATGAGAGAAGACGACATCCTGGGCGTTATCGAGAAATAAAGAACAACATTTAAATAACTGACTAATCCAAGGAGGATAATTCAACATGGCAAAAGTTATAAAATTTGACCAGGAAGGCAGAAACGCATTCCTGAAAGGTGTAAATACTCTTGCAGACGCAGTTAAGGTCACCCTCGGCCCCAAAGGCCGCAATGTGGTTATCGAAAAATCTTTCGGCGCTCCTCTCATCACCAAGGACGGCGTTACTGTAGCAAAAGAGATCGAACTGGAAGACAAATTCGAAAACATGGGAGCACAACTGGTGAAAGAGGTTGCCTCCAAGACCTCCGACGTAGCCGGTGACGGCACCACCACTGCAACCGTGCTTGCCCAGGCTATCTACCGTCAAGGCGCCAAACTGGTTGCTGCAGGCCACAATCCCATGGAAATCAAGCGCGGTATCGACAAGGCTGTCGAGACCTTGGTCGCCGAGCTGAAAAGCATCTCGAAGCCAATCAAGGACCACAAGGAAATTGCCCAGGTCGGCACCATTTCCGCCAACAATGACAAGACCATCGGTGACATCATTGCCGAGGCCATGGAAAAAGTAGGCAAGGAAGGGGTCATCACCGTCGAGGAAGCAAAGGCCATGGAAACCTCACTGGAGACCGTGGAAGGGATGCAGTTTGACCGGGGCTACCTCTCTCCTTACTTCGTCACCGATCCCGAGCGCATGGAAGCGAACCTGGAAAACGCCAATATTCTTATCCATGACAAGAAGATCTCCAACATGAAAGATCTCCTGCCGGTTCTGGAGCAGACCGCCAAGTCCGGTCGTCCCCTGGTTATCATTGCCGAAGACATTGAAGGCGAAGCCCTCGCCACTCTCGTTGTCAACAAACTGCGCGGCGTGCTCAACATCTGCGCCGTCAAGGCACCCGGCTTCGGTGACCGTCGCAAGGCCATGCTGGAAGATATCGCCGTCCTTACCGGTGGCAAGGTGATCTCCGAAGAGGTCGGCTTCAAGCTGGAAAACACCACCATGGACATGCTTGGTCAGGCAAAAAAGATCACCATCGACAAGGACAACACTACCATCATTGACGGTGCCGGTGCAGAAGGTGATATTGCCGGACGGGTGAAGATGATCCGTGCTCAGATCGAAGAAACCAGCAGCGATTACGACCGTGAAAAACTTCAGGAGCGTCTGGCCAAGCTTGTTGGCGGCGTTGCTGTGATCAAGGTCGGTGCTGCCACCGAAGTTGAAATGAAAGAGAAGAAAGCCCGCGTTGAAGATGCACTGCACGCAACCCGCGCTGCAGTTGACGAAGGCATCGTCCCTGGAGGCGGAGTGGCTTACCTGCGCGCCATGTCTACCCTGGATGCCCTTAATCTCCCTACGGAGCAGCAGTTCGGCGTTAACGTCATCAAACGCGCCCTGGAAGAGCCGATCCGTCAGATCGCCCAGAATGCCGGTGTTGACGGCTCCATCGTTGTCGACAAGGTTAAGAACGGCAAGGATGCATTCGGCTATAACGCTGCAGATGACGAGTACGTGGACATGATCCAGGCCGGCATCATCGATCCGACCAAAGTATCCCGTAGCGCACTGCAGAACGCATCCTCCATCGCCGGTCTGATGCTGACCACCGAAGCGATGATTGCCGATAAACCCAAGGAAGAAGGCGCAATGCCTGCAATGCCTGGCGGAATGGGTGGCATGGGAGGAATGGGCGGCATGGGCGGCATGATGTAATCATCGACGATGCTTTTCCGCCCTGGCGGTGTCAGTCATCACGATGAGTTGTGCGGCGTAGCTGGGCTACGCCTCCGCCCCATCGCTTGACTTCCTTGCCAGGCCGAAAAATCCTCATCGATTAAAGGAAAAAAGGGAGTGGACAATTGTCCGCTCCCTTTTTTCGTTCCTTTCCCGTCATCCCTCCCCCCAATGTAAGCAGCGGCGGCTGAAATTTTTCTTCATGAGCTTGGAGAATGAAAATTCTGTGGGATAATCAAGTTGATATTACACATGCTCTGGAGGGACCCATGAACAGCAACCATACCTGCACTCTCAATCAGCACCTTACTGAGGTCAAGGAAGGGAAGCGATGCTTTGAAAATGCCTTCCAGGGCGTAGCGAGGATGATTCTCGAGGGGAAAATCGAAAAAATCGTCGTCAACGGCAAGACCACCTATGACTTCATGATCTTCCGCACCGGGAAAAAGCACCCCGTCGGAATGTACGATGAGATCAACAGCTTCGTCTCCTTTGTCAAGGATGCGGCAGAAGGAGGGTCCTCAAAGGAGATGGCCTTCGTCCTCGTCGGCGAGCCGGGCAACGGCAAGACCTTTTTTGTCGAATATCTCTGCGCCAAATACCGGGAATTCCTGGCCCGTCCAGAAAACCGCCGCTACACCTTTCAGCTGGTAAATATGGACAAGCTGGGCAGTTACGGCCGCATCTCCGTCATCGAGTCCCAGACCTACGAAGATCCGATGATCCTGGCCATGAACCTCTTCGACAACCTGGATGAAAGCAGGGAATTTCTCGGCAGGACCGTCGGTTTCAGTGATAAGGAGATCGCTAAACTCTTCGAGAACTACCGCCCCCTGGGCGCCGACAGCGGCTACATCTGGAACGACCTGCGCAAATATAGCGGTGGCAATTTGGAAGAAATGCTCAAATTTGTAGAGGTAGTGCCGGTTCCATTGACCGAAACTCTCGGCACCATTACCGGCAAATATGCTGCCAAGGACAAGATCACCTCTTCGGCGGTGGATCTCCTGGGTGACGAGTCGATCCAGCGGCTTTTGCACATCACCGACGTCAATAATCCTTACCGCTTTGATCTCCGCCGCGGCGCCCTGGCAAGGGTTGCCGGCGGCGGCATCCATTTCAGCGATGAAATTTACAAGAACAAGAAGGACCTGGTCCAGGTCTACCTGGGGGTGATTCAGAACCGGCTCATTGAGATCGATGGCTATCGCTGGCCCATCGACACCCTGATCATTGCCACCAGCAACAACTCCGAGTTCAACCACTTTCTCGCCGAGCGCGAGGAGGCGCCTATCATCGACCGCTGCCGGGTCTGCTATGTCTCCCACAACACCAACTACCGCATGCAGGAGGCGCTGACCACCTATGCCATAGGCACTGAAACAAAGACGACACTGACCAAGGAGGAGTTGCACCAGGACCCGAACCTGAATTATTCGGCATCGGTGGCCACGGTAATGACCAGACTTCCCCGCTCGGAAAAACTGACCCCCATTGAAACCCTGAAACTTGCGGCCGGCGAAGTGGCAGGCGAGAAGAGCCTGAAAACCCTTGCCGAAGTAGTCGATATGCTCAGCCAGGAGCCGGATATCACCAAGCGTTTCGGCCAGAAAGGACTTGGCCAGAGAAACCTGGGAAGGGCGGTGCAGCTGATGGTGGAAAGTTCGGAAACCAACGAAGGACGCTGCATGATCGCCGTCGATATCTTCAAGACCCTGGAAAGGGTGGTGCTGGACTATGTTTCCGATGCCAACGACCGGGCCAAATACCTGGAAGATCTGAAGATCGCCAAGTCCCTCTACCGGGAGCGGATCATGACTGAAATGTTCAATGCCTACATGGATGAGCCCTTCGCCATCCGCAAGGACGTGCTCAACTATGTCAACATGATCATCGGCATCGATGCGGAGAACCTCGGTCCGGACAAGATGTGGAAATACAAGGACCCGCAAACAGGCCAACTTAAGGCCATCAGGATCGACGAACGCTACGTGCGCAATATCGAGGAGCGCATCGGCCTGAAAACAGAGGAACAACGAGAATCTTTCCGCACCTCCATCCGCAAGATCTACGGCCAGAAAATCTCCGTCGAGCCCAACTATGACTTCATGGACAACCTGGAGCTGGTCAAGGCGGTGACCGATGTGCGGCTGAAGTCGGATATCGCCGGCGCCGGCAGCCTGATCGGCGCTTTGGCCAATCGTACCAACGAGGAAAACCAGAAACTGTACGACAGGATGATCACTACCATGCTGGACAAGCTCCATTACTGCAGAACCTGCGCCCAGAAGACCATCGAGTACTTCTGCAGCCAAGAGGATGAGATCTAGTGTCTGACTTCGACCCGGACAAAAATCCCTTCGCCTCCCTGGAGCCACCAACGGCGGAAGGACCTATACGACGCGGATCCGCTCCATCCATGAACTGCTGGAGAGGGACAAGATGCGGGAAAAGGACGGATTTCCGCGCAAGATCCGCATCGGCAAGCTGGTCAAGCCTACGCGTGGCGGCAAGGAAAAATTCGTCGTCATCCCCACCACCGTCGAAGAAAAATTCTATCACGACCGGGTTCCATCTCCCATGGATGAGGAGAATGCAACCGGCGGCACCGGCAAGGAAGAGGAAGGAGACATCCTGGGAGAGCGGCCGGTCCGTCCCGAAGAAGGAGCGGGAGAAGGGGAAGCTGGCCAGGGGGAGGGAGAGAGCCACGAACTGGAATCCACCGCCTATGACCTGGGAAAGATTCTCACCGAAACCTTTGAGCTCCCCAATTTGAAGGAAAAAGGGAAAAAAAGTTCCCTTACCCGCTATACCTATGACCTTACGGACAGGAACCGCGGCTTCGGTCAGCTTCTGGACAAGAAAGCGACCATGCGCAAGATCCTGGAAACCAATATCAGCCTGGGTAATGTCCCCAATGTCACCGACATCGACACCACCCGTTTTCTCATCTCCCCCAAGGACAAGATCTATCGCATCCTGTCCCGGGACATCGACTACGAATCCCAGGCCCTGGTCTTCTTTATCCGTGACTACTCCGGTTCCATGGAGGGGAAGGCAACTGAGCTGGTAGTGTCCCAGCACGTGATGATCTACTGCTGGCTGCTTTATCAGTTTGCCCGCCAGGTTGAGTCTCGCTTTATCCTCCACGACAACGAAGCGCGGGAAGTGCCGGATTTTGAAAGCTACTATCGCCTCCGGGTTGCCGGCGGCACCAAGGTTGCTTCAGCCTATCGACTGGTAAATGAGATCGTCGAGAAGGAAAGCCTGGCAAAGGACTACAATATTTATATTTTCCACGGCACCGACGGCGACGATTGGGACACGGAAGGGGTGGAGGCGCTCCCGGAAATCAAGCAGATGCTCACCTACACCAACAGGATGGGCATAACCATTGCCGAACACGCCTACGCTGCAGGCAGGCATTCGGAGGTGGAACAATACCTCACCACTTCCGGCCTGCTCAAGGAACGGGCAGACGTGCTGCGCCTGGATGTCCTCGATGAGGAGGCGGAGGAACCCCGTCTCATCGAGGGAATCAAAAAGCTCATCTCCTGAGGCAGAAACTGGGAAACCTATGGAACTGATCAGCCAGCATGCAAAACAGATCATGGAAGGGTGCAAGGAGCGGGCAAAGGATGCCGGCCTGCGCTTCCAGGACGAGACCCTGGAGTACATCGTCACCAATCGGGACATGCTGGAACTTTCCCCCAAGGCGATGATCCCCACCCTCTACGACTACTGGGTCCACGACGTGGAGGTATTGAAAGGGCTGCGGAAATACGAGCTTTACCCCTACAATCCCTACGAGACGGTGATCAACACCCGCCCCCCCATCTCTTTTTATAACGATAACAATCCGGACTGGCTCAATGTGATGATCTTCTACCATGTGCTGGCCCACATCGATTTTTTCCAGAACAACCTCTTCTACCGTCTCACCTGGGATTACGACCTTAACGGCCAGGCGCTGGCAGACAAGAGGCTGATTGCCCGCCTGCGATCTGAAAAGGGGCGTTGGGTGGATTATGTCATCGAGTTCGGTCGCGCCGTCGACAACCTGGTAGGTTATTTCGACGAGTTGTCGCGGGCCAGCCGCGCCCAGATCCCGTCCCTTTCCAGCAACGTTGACTATTACTTCGACACCTTTCTTCAGTCGGTGAAAAAGGTGCGGATCCAGGAATATGTTAAAGAAGTGGAACGCTACAACCAGGCCATGGCCCAATACGGGGAACTGGGGGAGAAGACCTTCTTTGCCGACACGCTGAAGAAGCATCCGGAACTGGAGGCGGTGTTCTCCAGACAGGCGCCCGAGAAAGGCAAGCCTCGGCTTGACCTGCTCCAGCACCTGATGGAATACTCGCCATTCCTCAACCGGGATGAGAATAAATGGATGAAGTCGGTACTTGAGATCGTGCGCAATACCTCAGTCTATTTCCAGCCCCAGATCCGCACCAAAATCATGAACGAGGGGTGGGCCAGCTACTGGCATGAAAAGCTCTTCCTCCTGGACGACCGGATCCGCGAGCATGAGGTGGATTTTGCCCGGGTCCACGCCGGTGTGACCTCGCTGCCAAGGGTCGGGCTCAACCCCTATGCCCTGGGCATGCGAGTCTTTGCAACCATCGACGAAATGGCTGACAAAGGCAAAAGAAGTCTCGAATTTCAGATGCTGCGGGATATCCACACCAGGGAAAAATATGACAAGCAGACCGGCGAAGGAGTGGACTATATATTCAAGGTGCGGGAGAATTTCTGCGACTTCACCTTCATCAACACCTTTGTCGATCAGGACTTCCTCAACAGGCATAAGCTGTTTGTGGTGGACAGAAGGCTCGACCACCAGAAGATGGTCTGGCAGTATTACGTGAAAAGTCGAAAAGCCGAGGACTACCGCCGGATGCTTCTCGACACCCTCTACCACCCGCCACACATGGAAATAGGTAAAGATACAAGTGATGGCAGTCTGTACCTGACCCATCGCTTCGAGGAAAAACCGCTGGTCAGGGAATTCATCGGCAACACCATGATGGGCATCGAGTACCTGTGGGGGGGGCCAGTGCAGCTTGAAACAAGCGAAGTAATGCCCTCTCCGCCTGAAATGGAGCGGCAATTACACGCCCCTGGGGAAGCTCAACGGATCAACTGGCAACGGGTACTCTACAGGATGGAAAAAAAGAAACTGACGAAAACCACTATCGGTACGGAAAGCGGCCATGACTGACCTACATCAGGCGTTACAGCATATAAAGGGAAGCGTCAGCGGCTGGGAGCAGCGGGAACCGCTACCCTTCGAGGAATTCCTGCAGCTACTGGCCGCCCGCCCCGAGCAATTGGTGCGCAATGTCTTTCAGTCTTTCACGACATGGTCATCAGCCAGGTGACTGAAAAAGCAGACGAATATCCTGAAGATCCGGAATCCATCCACTATGTCTCCTACGACTGCTCCAAGCTCTTCGTGGAAAATGCCGACCACCCGTTTTTCGCCGACCGGCTCTTTGCCAACCGGCTGATCAATCTGGTGGAGGCCTGGCGACGCGGCGCCCAGCAGAACAAGATCTACATCTTTGAAGGCCCGCCCGGGAGCGGCAAGAGCACCTTTCTCAACAGGCTCTTGATAAAGTTCGAGGAGTACGCCAACAGTGACGAGGGGCTGCGTTTTGAGACCGTGTGGCGACTGGATCGGCAAAAATTCGGCGGCATTCCCCGCCATGAAACGTCGCATTTTCTCGACAGGCTGTCAAAGCTCATCGACGAGTATGAGTTCGATCAGAATCAGATCATCGAAGCCCAGTCTTCCATGCAGGAAAGGGATGACTTTGTTGAGGTGGTCTGCCCCAGCCACGACAGTCCGATCCTGATGATTCCCAAGGATTTCCGCAGGCAGTTTTTCCTGAACCTGTTCGGTAATGACGAGTCCAAGCTGCACCTTCTCGACGAGAAGGCCTATGAATGGGTATTTCGAAACCAGCCCTGCACCATCTGCAGCTCATTGTATCTGGCGCTCCTGAGAAAGCTCAAGGACCCTGCCGAGGTGCTGAAGATGGTCTATGCATATCCATACCGCTTCAACCGGCGGCTTGGAGAGGGAATCAGCGTCTTCAGCCCCGGCGACAAGCCGATGAAACATATGGTCTTCACCAACGATATGCTGCAGAACCGTCTCAACAGCCTGCTGCGCGACAGCAATCAGGTCAACTACATCTTCTCCCAATACGCCAAGACCAACAATGGCATCTATGCCCTCATGGATATCAAGTCCCACAACACCGACCGGCTCATCGAACTGCACAACATCATCAGTGAGGGGGTGCACAAGGTCGAGGACCTGGAGGAAAACGTCAACTCCCTGTTCATCGCCCTGATGAATCCGGAGGACAAGAAGAACATTGAAAATTTCCCCTCCTTCTCGGACCGCATCCAGTACATAAAGATACCCTATGTGCTGGATCTGAACACGGAGGTGGAAATCTATCGCAACATCTTCGGCAAGCAGATCGACGACAGCTTCCTCCCCCGGGTCCTGCACAATTTTGCCCGGATCATCATCTCCACCCGCATGCAGCAGCATTCGGATGCAATGCAGGAGTGGATCCCCGATCCGGCGAAATATGCCATGTTCTGCGATGAGAACCTGCAACTGCTGAAGATGGAAATCTATACAGGCTATATCCCGCCGTGGCTGGATGAAGAAGACCGGAAAAGGCTGATGGCAAAACGGCGGCGGAAAATTATCGCCGAGTCGGAGATCGAAGGGGAGAGTGGCTTTTCAGGCCGGGACGCCATAAATATCTTCAATGACTTCTATTCCACCTATGCCCGCAAGGACGCACTGATCAACATGTCGGTATTGAGCAACTATTTCACCAAGGTTCGTCCCGACCTGGGGCACTTGGTGCCCGAGGGCTTCATCGACTCTCTGCTGCGCCTTTATGCCTACACCGTTCTCCAGGAGGTGAAGGAATCCCTCTACTACTACAACGAGGAGCAGATTTCACGGGAAATTCGCAATTACCTCTTTTCCATCAATTTTGAGCCGGGGAGAACCGAGACCTGCCGCTTCACCGGCGACAGGCTGGAGATCAGCGAGAGTTTCTTTGAAGGGATCGAGAACCGGCTTTTGGGGCCGAAGGTGGAGCGGGAAACGCGACTGGCGTTCCGCGGCCAAACCCAGAAAGAATATACGGCGAGAACCCTGACCCAGGAGATATTGGCCGAAGGTAAGGACGTAACCAGGACCAGTCTTTTTCAGGAGCTGCGGGAGCGTTACATTTTCAACCTGAAGGAGAAGGCACTGGATCCCTTCCTGGAAAACGCCAACTTCCGGCGGGCTATCAAGGATTATGGCCGGCCTGAATTCAAAACCTACGACAAGAAGATCCGCAACGACGTCACCTTTCTCATCAACAATCTCTGCAGCAAGTTCCGCTACACGAAAAACGGCGCTAGAGAAGTTTGTCTCTACGTAATCGATACCGACCTGGCAAGAAGGTTCTCCCGCAACAGCCCTGAACCTGCCAAGGAGACCACCCTCACCAGCGATTAGTCCAGAAACTTTGCCCACGCAGGATGGGTGTTTTTCAGCGTATCCATCACCTTTGCGCTCAAAAATGTCCAGTGCAAGGCGCTCAAAGGACTGAAGAGGGAGGCGTACACCAGTACGCCGAGCGATGAAGTACGAGAGCAACGCCGCAGATGGGTGTTTTTCAGCGCAAACGGTTACATCTCCACCCTCGTCACCACCCCTTGCAACCGACTTGCCGGCAGCTTGTTGAACTGGACAAAGGTGGGTGTCAGCTTTTTCAGCAGGGCAAACAGTCTCCACACCGGGTTTGCCGTGGCAATGTCCTCAATGCCGTAGAAAATTACCTTCTCCCTGATACCGTGCTCCTTGAGAATGGATTCGATATCGATAATCTCCATGTAGCCGAGGACGACCTCGAATCCCTCAAGACCTGCAGTAATGTCGGTCTTGTGGTTGATGGCCAGACCGAAGGGTTCATCGGTGCGGACGATGGAGATCATCACGTTCCGCTCATAGATGATGTTGCTGCGGATCATGCAGTGCACCACATACGGCGGGATGGTCTGCCAGTCCTTGGTGAAGAAGAGACCGGTGCCGGGAATGTTTTTCCCCTTGGCGTAGATCTGTTCGAATGAAACGAGAAAGGTGTCGATATCGAGGGGTTTCAAGGCCCGGTACAGCGCCCGCTGCCCCTTGGTCCAGATCATGATGGTGATGAACGGAACAGAGGCCAGTATTATTGACCAGTAGGCGCCATGTGGAATCTTGGAAAAGGTCGAACTAAGGTAGATCACATCGAGCAGGGTCACCAGAACGGCAATGGGCACCTTCCACTTCTTGAGTGTATGGGAAAAAACAATGATCATCATGATGCCGGTGATGGTCATTGAACCGGTTACTGCCATGCCATAGGCGGCTGCCAGGTTGCTGGATGCCTTGAAGACCATCATGACGATGATGACGGCCACCATCAGCCCCCAATTGACTGCCCCGATATAAATCTGGGATTTAAGATGGCTGGAGGTGTAATCGACCTTCATCAGCGGCATGAGACGCGTGGTTATCCCCTGGTAGACGATGGAGAAGACGCCGCTGATAATCGCCTGGGAAGCAATGATGGTTGCCATGATCGTCAGGAGCAGGAACGGGACGTAGAGTATCGGCGCCTGGTCCTGTACCATGGAAAAGAGGAAGTTTTTGGCCCCGGGATGGTGCAAGGCGAATACCCCCTGCCCCAGGTAGTTGAGGAAAAGGGCGACAAAGACAAAATACCAGGCGCGGACAATGGGCCGGCGCCCAAGATGCCCCATGTCGGCATAGAGTGCCTCGCCACCGGTGGAGCAGAGGATGACTTCCGAAAGGACAAAAAACCCTGAAAAGCCGTTTTCGCGGAAAAACAGGAACGCATGGTGAGGACTGATCGCCGAGACGATTTCCGGCATTGCCGAGATTGAAATAAGGCCGGACAAAGCAAGGGAGCCGAACCAGACGACCATGATCGGACCGAAGGCCCCGGCTACCTTGTCTGTTCCCTTGTGCTGGATCAGGAACAGACCGATGGCAATTGCCGCGGCAATGGCGACAAGTATGCTTTGGGAAAGCCCGCTGAACGATGGGATGAGCAGAAGCCCTTCCACTGCAGACAGGATACTGATGGCCGGGGTAATGACACCGTCACCCAGAAGCAGGGAAACACCAAGAAAAGAGAGGAATCCGGCAAACGCCACCAACCGGCTTGATTTGACCAGCTTGAGAATGATCTCCCGCAGGACTATTTCCCCCCCCTGGCCCTTCCTTCCCAGTCCCATGGCCAGCCATGCGTATTCTACGGTTACAAGGATGGTCATCGTCCAGAAAACCAGTGAAAGTATGCCGAAGACGTTGCTGCGGGTAGCAGGGGTCAAGGCAAAGACAACGGTCAGGGTATAAATGGGGCTGGTGCCGACATCGCCGAAGACGAGACCCATGGCTTTGACTATTCCACCCCAGAAGGATTCGCTGTGATCATCTCTCATTAAAAAATATCCCTTCCGCAAACTGCCAGACTTATACCACTTCACCCTGTCGAATACAACTAAATTCCCCCTTTACCCTTGACATTTCAATATGTTCCTTGTATTTTATGACGCTTGTCCGCGAGTCAGCGGATCTATTCCGGAGGAGATTTAAATGGACTACAAAGATACCCTCAATCTGCCCGTCACCGACTTCCCCATGAAGGCCAACCTGGCCCAGAGGGAGCCGGAAATGCTCGAAACCTGGGAGAAAAACCGGCTTTACAAAAAGATGGAAGATGCAGGCAAGGGCAAACCCAAATATATCCTACACGACGGTCCTCCATACGCCAACGGTCACATCCATATCGGCCACGCCTTAAACAAGATCCTTAAGGACATTGTTCTAAAAAGCAAGCGGATGAGCGGCTTCGACGCCCCATACATCCCCGGCTGGGACTGCCATGGCTCCCTATTGAACTGCAGGTGGAGAAAAATCTCGGCTCGAAAAAGCATGAGATCAGCAAGCTGGAGATGCGCAAGCAGTGCCGGGAATATGCAAAGAAGTTCGTAGATATACAGAAGCAGGAATTCGAACGGCTGGGAGTCCTGGGTGAGTGGGATAATCCTTACCTGACCATGAACTACAGCTATGAAGGGATCACCGCCCATGAGCTGGCCAGATTTGCCGAAAACGGCGGCCTATACAAGGGTAAAAAGCCGGTTCACTGGTGTTCATCCTGCGGCACAGCCCTGGCCGAAGCCGAGGTTGAATATGCCGATCATAAATCGCCGTCCGTCTTCGTCAAGTTCCAGCTAAAAGACGATATATCCAAAGAACTGCCTGCCCTTTCCGGAAAGAAAGTCTCCCCGGTTATCTGGACCACCACTCCCTGGACCATCCCCGCCAACCTGGCCATTGCCATGCATCCCGAATTTGATTACGTTGCCCTGGATACCGGGGCTGAAGTGCTGATCGTTGCCGAGGGTCTCAAGGAGGCCTTCTTCAAGGCCACCGGCGTCAGCGGCGCAGTCATCGACACCTTCAAGGCCGCGGCTCTGGAAAAGAAACTCTGTCGCCATCCCTTCTACGACCGGGACTCCATCATTCTTCTCGGCGACCATGTTACCCTGGAAGCAGGCACCGGCTGCGTCCACACCGCTCCCGGCCACGGTCAGGAGGACTATGAGCTGGGACTGAAGTTCGGCCTGGACATCTACAACCCGGTGGACAACCGGGGGCGCTTTCTGGAGACGATTCCGTTTTTTGCCGGCCAGTATGTATTCGATGCCAACCCCAACGTCATCGCCAAGCTGGAGGAAGTGGGGGCGCTGGTGGGCAAAGGTGAAATCAGCCACTCCTATCCCCACTGCTGGCGCTGCAAGAAACCGATCATCTTCCGCGCCACCGAGCAGTGGTTCATCTCCATGGAAAGCAACGACCTGCGCCGGAAAGCCCTGACTGAGATCAACACCGTCAGCTGGATTCCCAAATGGGGCAAGGAACGGATCTTCGGCATGATCGAAAACCGCCCCGACTGGTGTGTCTCCCGCCAGCGTAACTGGGGAGTGCCGATCACCGTCTTTTACTGCAAGGCCTGCGGCGAAGCCTGGCCGACGGTAAAATCATGCACCACGTGGCCGACCTCTTCGAGAAGGAAAGCTCCGACATCTGGTATGAGCGGGAGGCGAAAGAATTGCTCCCCGCCGGCACCACCTGCCCAGCCTGCGGCAAAACCGAATTTGACAAGGAAATGGATATCCTCGATGTCTGGTTCGATTCGGGCGTCTCCCATGCCGCCGTGCTCGAACACCGCGACAATCTGTCATCCCCGGCCGACATGTACCTGGAGGGAAGCGACCAACATCGCGGCTGGTTCCACTCCTCGCTCCTGGCCAGTGTCGGCACCCGCGGCGTTGCCCCCTACAAAGCCGTTCTCACCCATGGCTTCGTCGTCGACGGCAGCGGCCGCAAGATGAGCAAGTCCGTAGGCAATGTGGTCGCGCCCGAAGACGTGATCAAGAAATATGGCGGCGAAGTGCTCAGGCTGTGGGTCGCCGCCCAGGACTACCGGGACGACCTGCGCATCTCCCAGGAGATCCTTACTCGCCTCTCCGAGGCCTACCGCCGCATCCGCAACACCTGCCGCTACATCCTCGGCAATATTGCCGATTTCGATCCGAAACGGGACAGCGTGGCCTACGGCGACATGCCCGAAATAGATCGCTGGGCATTGCACCAGCTTGAGCTTCTGAAGGAGAAGGTGCTCAAGGCTTACGAGAACTGCGAGTTTCACGTTCTCTATCACGCAGTGAACGGCTTCTGCACGGTGGAGATGAGCGCCTTCTACCTGGACATCCTCAAGGACCGCGTCTACACCAGCAGAAAAGACTCCGTCGAGCGCCGCAGTGCCCAAACCGCCATGTACCAGATCCTCGACGCCCTGGTCAAACTGACCGCCCCGGTGCTTTCCTTCACCACCGACGAGGTATGGCGCTATATGCCCACCCCGGCCGAGGAGAGCGTCCATCTGTCCCAGTTTCCCCAGCTGAAGCCCGAATACAGGGATGATGCCTTGGTTGAAAGATGGGAGACCATCATCAAAGTGCGGGCCGAGGTCTCAAAGGCGCTGGAACAGGCCCGTGTTCAGAAGGTGATCGGTCATTCACTGGATGCTGCCGTTGCCCTTAGTGCCCCAGCCCAGCTTCGCTCACTGCTGGAGCCTCACGCTGCCGAACTGAAGAGTATCTTCATCGTTTCCAAGGCGGAACTGGTCGATACTCTCGGGGGGGATTTTTATTCTGCCGAGGGGATAGCCGATCTGCAGATCAAGGTATCTGCCGCGCCGGGAGAAAAATGCGAGCGATGCTGGTGTTACGACGAAGAACTCGGGAAGGACAGCGAGCACCCAGGCATATGTCCCAAGTGCCTCTCAGCAGTCAAATAAAAGCAAAAGGTCAGGTAACCATGAGCTTCAAGTACATCGCTTTCACAGCCATCTCAGTGCTGCTGATCATCATCGATCAGTTGACCAAGCTCTATATCGACAGGGTGATGGACCTTCACAGTTCCATCACCGTAATCGAAAACTTTTTCAACATCACCTACATGCGCAACAAAGGAGCTGCCTTCAGCTTTCTCTCAAACTTCAGCTACCGCATCCCCTTTTTCATCCTTGTCTCGGTAGTGGCCATTCTGGTCATTCTCAGCGTCGTCTACCGGCTGCGTCCAGACCAGAAATTCGCTGTCGTGTCGCTGGCATTGATTTTTGCCGGGGCGCTTGGAAACCTGATCGACCGGGTCCGGCTGGGCGAGGTAATAGACTTCCTCGACGTCCACTGGTACCGCCACCACTGGCCCGCCTTCAATGTAGCCGACTCGGCCATCTGCGTCGGAGTATTTCTCCTGGCCGTCGACATGTATCTGGAAGAAAGACGGCAAAAAAAACAGGGGCCGTAAGCGATTCATACCGCTTTCAGCCCCCGCCTTTTTTCTCTGCCTGTTTTCCCTGCCCCCACCCTGCATTAACCACGAAAAAATAATTAAAGTATCTGCATCATAGGTCGATAATAGTTAGACACCGCAAAGTCAGCCGAAAAATCCGGCGGCTTTCTGCCATCTATACTCAGGAGACCGCGATCAGATGAGACACTTGCCAAACACCCAGATCAGAAAACTCAGAGAATACGGATATGGCCTGAATGGAGAAAACTGGCTCAAAATTTCAAGACATGACTATGCCGAGGAATGCTTCAGCATCGTCAAGATCGTCAATGGTGACACCTTGGCAACCATCTACATACCGGCAGACATCATGGCCGCCACTGAATTTGATATCTGTTGAGACTGTGACGGTTCAGAGGGCATCGGATTCGGCAAGCCACTTGCCGATCCGGGCGGATTCCTCCTCCCAGCCGCTACCCAGGCGCAGCTCGAGGAAAATGAAGTAGAGGCTGTCGAACAGCTGTAACCCCTGCTCCAGCACGAACATCCGCTCGAAAAAAACCGCTTCCTTTTCGCTGTGCTCATCGACGCTGTCATCCTTTTCCAGCCTTACCGCCGGTGCTCTCAACGAAGCAAAGTGGAACAGCTCCCCCTTTAGTGTCACCCGCCAGGTGTGTTCTTCCTTTTCCAGGTAGAGGGTCGCTTCGGTGATCCGCTTGCCATTCTGCAAAGCAGTGCGCACTTCGCTGAAATGATCCTGCGGTCCGGCAACGGTGATCTTCTGCTGCCCGTTTTCGCCACTGCTGAGCAGGACCAGGCGGTCGTTGACATAGGCCGCAAAAGGCTCGTTCATTTCCCCATGCCCCCCGCATGTGATCCGGTACTCGGAAGTGTCATGCATAGTGCGGAACATTACCCACAGAAAGAAATCCCAGCCAAGCCACTGGTTACTCCGGATGAGATCGAGGGCCGCATCGCTCCCCGCCTGATTTGCCTGCGCAAGCGCCGGCTTGAGTTCCTCCGTCACGACCTGCTCCGCCCGTGCATAGGGATGCACCGCCACCAGCCGCAGACCGTCGAAGGTCTTCTTGAATTGGCCCTCGAAGAGCTCAATTATCGCCGGTGACAGGGACGCAAAGGTGACGAGACCGGTCCTGGTATCCCAGACGGCATCCCAGGTTGAAGGAATCGGCAGTGTCTTGGCCAGCAGCATGCCCCGAACCGCTTCCTTCATGTCCTCCTTTTTCTGCTTCGGCACCCGCGACAGTCCCGGATTTTCGGCCAAATACTCATGCTCGGCTACCTGCTGGTAAGCCTTGACCAGGGCAGCAGGAAGGCGACGCTGGTCGCGACGCAGGGTGAAGACCAGGTAATGATCGCGCCAGAAGGCGCCGGGTGCGGCAAAATCGCTCTGCCGGTGATCGTCCAGATGTACCCAGCCAACGGAAAGCTCGGCAGTACCCTGGTCTATGGACTTGAAGCCGTTCCCGGCCAGGCGCTGGGAGGCCCATTGAAAAAGGTCGCCAGCGGGGAAATCCCCGGCGACCCGGAACTGACAGATGCTGATGGTGTTGGACAAAATACCCATCGATAACCTCCTCGGAAAAAATTGGAAGCTTGCAGAGATACACCTTTTGCCCACGCGGGGCAAGGAGATTTTGGTTATGGTTTTCCAAGGCGGGCAGACAGGCGGAACAATTGCCCAGGAATAATTAGGTGAGAAGATGGCCCATTGTTAATGGCGCAGAGCCTCGATCTTTAGTAAGTATGCAGCAGTACAAGTAAGCTCATGCAAAACCTTAGTGCCCATGTCCCTCGTGCAGCTTCTCATGCAGCCAGATCTTGATCAGCGATTGATACGGTACATCTTTGCTGTTTGCTGCTGATTTGATTCCCTCGAGCAGGGAAAGGGGCAATCGCAGAGAAATCGACTGGGTCGTCGGCTTCAGGCTAGGAAATGACACCCGTTTCGCCTGTGTCCAATCCACATAATCGGCGGAATCATGCGTTTCCCAGAACTCGCGTTCTTCCTGCTCACTGGCGAATTCAGGAATTTTCTTTCGTTGAGTTCTCATAAAAAGTTCGCTCCTTGCGGTGCATGTCCCGCGCCGAAATAACCCGCAAGCGGGTGTTGTCGTAGCGCAGGGTAAAGGTGACGTGCAAGAGTCTGCCTCTTCAGTGACACCAAGGGCATGAAAACGGGGTTCCTGGACACTATGTACTGCATCGGCAAGCGATACCAGAGGCTCATTAAAAAATACCTGCTCGGCTTCAGCCTGAGAAACGCCATGTTTCTCATTCTTACGGGCGTTGCCGATGTCCCAGTCAAAGCCGGTTATTCGATGCAGGTCAATCATGGTTGTATACTACTATAATATACAGGCATGTGCAAGGAAGGCGTCAGCTGATCCATGATCTTTCACCCTGGCGTTACAACAGCCGGCGGTAATCGCAGTTCAGTGCTTCGGCAAGTCTTTTGGCTCTTTCCTTACCAATGCCGCGTTTGCCATTTTCCATCTCGCTGATATGGTGCTGCGGAATCCCGGTCATCTCAGCGAGCCTCTTCTGGGTCAGGCCTTCGCGGTTGCGATACGCCCGCAACGCCACCTCCTGCTCTTTGCCCATGTACTCCGGAAATGTCTCGGCAATGGAGAAGTTTTTCTCATCTCCAGCCTTAATAGACTCAGCGTACCGTCGTAACAAAGGCACCTTGCTTCGAGGAACACGCAAGGTAACAGTTACAAGCTCTTCAGTAGGGTGCTCTTTCGTGTGTACCCGCATAGATTATCTCCACAGTTATGGCCCCACGATCCTCAGTCCAGACAGCCACATACGTTGGATGCCCTTTCTTCAGATGACAGTGGTGCCGATTATTCACCAACTTGCCGTAATTGGGCCAGTCTCCCCTTACCGGCCTGAGGCCTCAATATCTTTTGCAAGTTGGAAAAGCAGCTCACGAATTTTAAGCGGCAGTTTTTCCTTCTGCTTCCGTGCTTTGCCGGTAAAGGTAACGGTCCACTTCATGCGGGAATAATATACCCATAAAAGGGATTTTTCAAAATTTAATTTAGTGCCCTACAAAAAGCAGAGGCGGCCAATCAGGCCGCCTCCTAGTGTTTCTGTGTACTGCCTCCCATCATGGTTAATGGCTGAAGTCAGTCTTCTTGTAGATTACAAACCACTCTTAGTTACGGTTTCTGCCCATCACTGGCCGATTTCATCGCCTCGTCCAGGTCCTGATTGCGGTCATCATTCTTGTTGAGGGTGTTATCCACATTCCTGCGGATGGCGGTGCCGTCGTAGCCCACCGCCGATGCACCTTCCAGCTTCTTGGTTTCCTCGCGCCCCTGGTACTTTTCGCTGCCTTGCGGCTGGCTGGAAGAGCTGCATCCGGCGAGGATGGTGGCGAGGGCGCAAAGCATTATTATTGCTTTCATGAATTACCTCCTTTTTCGGTCTTGCCAAGGCGCACAGCTATTCCCCCCGGAGAGTCTCCAGCAGGTCAGCCGGCAACCTTTTCGCCTTCATGCCGGGGCCGACACAGACCAGCTTTATGGCGCCTGCCACTAAAAGCATGTCGTCCACTGCCCGGATCACCTGCTGGCCCAGAACAAAGGAGCTTTTCCCCACTTCAAGCACTTCGGTCTCCACCCGGAGCAGGTCGTCGTGCCTGGCGGGGGCGCGGAAATCCACCTCCGCCCGAACGACGGGAAAGATGCAGCCCCGTTCATGGAGCTCCCGCACCGACAACCCCCTCCGCCGGAAGAATTCGGTCCTTGCACGTTCGAAATAATGGAGATAGTTGGCATGATAGACGACACCGCCGACGTCCGTGTCCTCATAATAGACCCGTATTTCCACCCTATTCTCCTTCGACCACGAAAATGTGGTCGTAGACCCGGCGCACTTCACCGGTAATCTGTTCGTAATCCCGGATAAGCGCTTCTCGGGGTGCTTCAGCTGCGGATCATACCCCAGACGGCGGGCAAGCTTGTTCAGGTACTTGGCCGGCCCCCCAAGATCATTCATGGAATAGTCATGAATAATGCGCAACCGGTTTTCCAGGCGGCGGAGGAATTTGTAACCGCTTTGCAGCACGTTAAACTGCTCTTCTCCGATAAGTCCGCAGGCTTTCATCCCCTTCATGGCCACCAGGGTATTGGTGCTGCGGATCTCCGGGCACGCCACACCATGCTTCAGCTGGAGATACTGGACGATGAACTCTATATCTACGATGCCACCGCGGCCGGTTTTGATGTTGTAACTCCCCTCCGACTCCTTGGCCAGTTCGTTCTCCATGCGCATGCGCAGGCGATGGATCTCTTTACGCACCTCATCCCCGCAACCGGTGCCGTAAACTGCCTGATGGACGACTTCTTCCACCTTTGATTTAAGCGATCCGATGCCGAAGGCAACCCGCGCCCTGGTCAGGGCCTGGCGCTCCCAGATCTGGGCATCTTCACGGTGGTAGTTGACGAAGGAATCCAGAGAAGTTACCAGCGGCCCCGCATTGCCAGAGGGGCGGAGCCTGGTGTCGATCTTGTAGACGTACCCCTCCCTGGTCTGAGTGGTGAGGATAAGGATGATCTTCTGGGCCAGCTTGGCGAAATACTCGTGGTTGGTGATCTGTTTTTCGCCGTCGGTCATGCCCTGATGATCGTAGATATAGATCACATCCAGGTCCGAGTGGTAATTGAGTTCGTTGCCCCCCAGCTTTCCCATGGCCAGAACGGCAAAATGGGCCTGCTGCACGCTGTCATCCTGTTCCTTGCAGGTGGGACGGCCAAAGCGGTGCAGCTCCTGCTTGGCCATGCGGCAGGCGGCGGCAAGACAGACATCGGCCAGAGTGGTGAGTTGCACGGCAATCTCCGTCTGTCCCATTTTGCCGTAGATATCGTTGAGACCGATGCGGAGAAATTCCTCATGGCGGTAACGGCGTAGCGTATCGAGCTTTTCTTCGAAATCCTCCGCCTGCTCCAGGAGCGAGGCAAGCTCCCCTTCCATCACCTCCGGACTTTTCATGGAGGTGGCGTAGCTGCGGGAAACCATGCTGTCCAAAAGTTCAGGATGGCTGATGAAGATCTTCGACAGGAATTCGGACATGCCGAAGAGGGAAATCATCAGTTTGAGGATTTCCTTGTTTTCTGCCAGCAGGGCGAAAAAGGTCGACCTGGAGCCGACGGCACAGAGAAAGCGCTCCAGGTTGGTCAGTGCCATGTCCGGGTCGGGCGAGCTGAAAATCTCCTGCAACAGGAGCGGGGCGATGTTCTCCAGCATCCGCCTTCCCCGCTCGGTGAGATGGGCACGGGGGGGACCGTCACGGAGCATGAGCAGGTTTTCGTAGGCGGTATCCACATTCTCGAAGCGGCACTCTGCCAGCATATCCTTGATCAGGTCAGGATCAGCCTTGCGGTCGAAAAAGAAATAGACCTCCGGCTGAACCTCTTCCTTGAGGCGCTCGTCCCGGGAAAGGAACAGTGCCCCATAGATGGCGGAGACCCGGCGGCGGTGGGATTCGAGAACCTCGCAGAATTTGGCCAGACCGTTGGGACGAAGGTAACCGCAGCGTCTGGCCAGGGCCAGCATTTCATCTTCCTTGCGCGGCAGGCTGTGGGTCTGCCGCTCCTGGACCACCTGGATGCGGTGCTCCACAAAGCGCAGGAAACGGTAGGCCTCACTCAGATCCGCGCAATCCTCAGCCGTGATGATCCGGGCATCCCTCAGAGTCTCCAGCGCCTGCAACGAATTCTTCACCCGCAAGGCCGGATTTTTCCCTGCATAGACCAGCTGCAGCGCCTGGATAAAAAACTCGACCTCCCGTATTCCGCCCCGGCCCAGCTTGATGTTGTATTCACCTTCCTGGGAACGGGCCAGGGAAGCATCGATCTTCTTCTTCATGGCCATCATGTCTTCGATCAGGTTGTAATCCAGATACTTGCGGTGAACAAAGGGCTGGATGGCGGCAAGAAATTTCTCTCCCAGCTCCAGGGACCCGGCGACCGGCCTGGCCTTGAGCATGGCTGCCCGCTCCCAGGATTGCCCCCACGACTCGTAGTAGATCTCTGCTGACCTGATTGAAGTGGCCACATCGCCGCTTTTTCCCTCCGGACGCAACCCCAGGTCGACGCGGAACACAAAACCGTCCTCGGTGACCTGGGAAACTGCTTTGCTGACCATCTCCGCCAGTTTGACGAAAAAGGCGTGCAGCGAAATATTTCCCTTTTTCTGACCTTGCCCGTCGCCGATGCCGCTGGTCTCGCCATGATCGGAGGAATAGAAAAAGATGATGTCGATATCCGAGGAGAAATTGAGCTCCCGGCCGCCGAATTTGCCCATGCCGATGATGGTCAGGTCTGCCTCGCCCTCACCTTCTGAAGTCTGCATCATTGGCAGGCCATGCTCGGCAATCAGCTGACGGCGTGCCTCCTCGTAGGCCACCTGCAGGCAAGCAGCGGCCAGAGAAGAAAGCTCGGCGGTAACCTCTTCCAGGGGGGCCAATCCGTTGAGATCACGGGCGGCAATGCGCAGAATCTCCGTTAACTTGAAGCGGCGCAGCAGAGGAAAGATATCCTGCCAGGCTACATGGGGTCCCATCTGTCGGCGGAGAGCTGCGAGCATGTCCGCCTCGGACCGGCGAAGGTCGATTCCCTTGCAGGTGAATAATTCGTGAAAATAGCTCTGATCCCGACAGATGATGTTGGTGAGAAATGGAGAGGAGCCGCAAATGGTGAGGAGCCGTGCCAACATCACCTTTTTGCCGCAGATGGTCAGCAGCTCATCTTTGGAGACGATGCAGCTGATCCGTTCCAGGTTGTTGAGGGCCATGTCCGGTGTGGGAGTGGCCAGTGCACCCAGGGCGATGGCGGAAAGGATTTCTGTATCGAAGATGTAGGCGAGAAGACGGAGATTTGTCGCTGAGCGGGGTCCGTACCCATACCCCTTTTTTTCGAGGAAGGCGATGAGTAGCCGGTCACCGTCGCATTCAGGGTCACAGGCAAGAGCAGCCTGGAGCTCATCCGCAAACTGGCCATTGCGGATCATTGGCCACCAGCGCCTTCAGTTCTCTCTCGTAATCCCCCCGCACCACCCCTTTTCGGTGATGATGCCCGCAATATATTTGGCAGGAGTCACGTCAAAAGCCGGATTGCGCACCTTGACCCCTCGGGGGCAATGGGCAGGCCCTGCAGGTGGGTCACTTCACAGGCATGGCGCTCTTCGATGGGGATCTCGTCGCCGCTCTTGAGGGAAAGATCCAGGTCGATACGGGAGCAGCCACATAGAAAGGGATCTTGTTTTCCTTGGCCAGCACGGCAACGGAATAGGTGCCGATTTTGTTGGCGGTGTCCCCGTTTGCTGCAATACGGTCAGCGCCGACGACGCAGGCAGTAATGACCCCCTTCTTCATGAAAAAGCCGGCCATGTTATCGGCGATGAGGGTAACCGGAATGCCGTCCTTCATCAGCTCCCAGGCGGTAAGGCGGGCTCCCTGGAGCCAGGGGCGCGTCTCGTCGGCAAAGACCTGGATATTCTTCCCCGCCTCATGGGCGGCACGAATCACCCCCAGGGCGGTACCATATCCGGCTGTAGCCAGCCCGCCGGCGTTGCAGTGGGTGAGAACGGTGGCTCCTTCCCGGATCAGCGGCGCGCCATGACGGCCGATGGCGCGGCAGATCTCCAGGTCTTCTTCCTCGATGCGGATCGCCTCTGCCTTGAGAGTTTCCCGGATAAAGTGAAGGTCCCTGTCCCGGTTGTTCCGCCACCCGTTTCATCCGCTCGATGGCCCAGAAAAGATTGACTGCGGTGGGACGGGTACGGGCCAGGACATCACAGACGTTGCTCAGCTGGCGAGAAAAGGATTCATAGGTATCGGCAATGATCTCGCGGGCGCCCAGGGCCACTCCCATGGCTGCCGCCACGCCGATGGCGGGAGCTCCGCGGATGATCATGCCGCGGATCGCTTCGGCGACACTCTGGAAATCCTCATATTCGTTGTAGACCTCTTCACCCGGCAGCCGGGTCTGGTCGATCATCACCACCTTGTTGTCGCGCCATTCGATTGTTCTGAAAGACATTGAGTATCCTCTGTTTAAGATTCACCTGGAGGTTTCTGGAAAGTGACGGCTGCCGTGACTTCGTCCGTTCGTTCGGTCGCCACAGCTGCGGACCTTGCACCGCCTCTCATTCTCGTAGATTTATATCAGCTCGCCGCAGATATGCCTCTGTTCCCTGTACGGCGGGCGTCCGCTCGCCGCTACGGCTCTGTCACTCTCTCCCGAAGCCACGGCAGCCTCCCGAAATGTCTGATCACTCTTTTATTGGATCGCTACCCCTGGAGCTTCTTCAAAAGCAGCTCGTTCACAACCGCCGGGTTGGCCTTCCCCTTGGATGCACGCATCACCTGGCCGACGAAGAAGCCGAAGAGTTTGTCCTTACCGCTACGGTATTCCGCCACCTGCCCCGCTTCCCTGGCCAGCACCTCGTCGATGATCCGCTCGATCTCCCCCGTGTCGGAAACCTGCACCAACCCTTTCTCTTCAACGACCTGGGCGGGCGGCTTGCCGGTCCGCCACATCTCATCGAAAACGGTCTTGGCGATCTTGCCGGAAATGGTCCCCTTGTCGATCAGCTGCAGCAGCTCGGCAAGGAGCTGGGGGGTGACCGGTGTATCGGTAATGGATCGGCTCTCTTCATTGAGGGCACGGGTCACTTCCCCCATGACCCAGTTGGCGACCGGCTTCGGCTGGGAATGGAACTCAAGGCATGCCTCGAAATAGTCGGCCAGCTCCCGGCTGGCGGTCAGGACCTCGGCGTCATAGGCCGGCAGACCCAGCTCATCCATGTAGCGCAACCGCTTTGCCTCGGGAAGCTCCGGCAGCCCGAGCCGCACATCCTCCACCCAGTCGTTGCTGATCACCAGCGGCACCAGGTCCGGATCGGGGAAATAGCGGTAGTCATGGGCCTCTTCCTTGCCGCGCATGGAACGGGTAACGCCGGTGTTCGGGTCGAAGAGGCGGGTCTCCTGGACGATCTTGCCGCCATCCTCGATCACCTCGATCTGGCGTTCGATCTCGTATTCTATGGCCTGCTTGACGAACTTGAAGGAGTTGACGTTCTTCGTTTCGGTGCGGGTGCGAACTTGTCGGCACCCACCTTCATCACCGAGACGTTGGCATCACAGCGGAAGCTCCCCTCCTCCATGTTGCCGTCGCTGATCCCCAGGTAGACGACGATCTGGTGCAGTTTCTTCAGATATGCCACCGCCTCGTCGGCGGAGCGCAGGTCCGGCTCGGAAACGATCTCCAGGAGCGGGGTACAGGCGCGGTTCAGGTCGACGCAGGAATCATCCCCCACCCCCGGCACATCAGCGTGGACCAGTTTGCCGGCATCCTCTTCCATATGGATGCGGGTGATGCCGATTCTTTTTGCCGTGCCCTCCACCTGGATATCCAGATGACCGGCGCTGCAGATGGGAAGCTCGTACTGGCTGATCTGGTAGCCTTGGGAAGATCGGGATAGAAGTAGTTTTTCCGGGCAAAGATGCTGCGCGGCGCAATCTGGCAATTGGTTGCCAGGCCGGCCTTGATGGCATATTCCACTACCTTGCGGTTAAGAACCGGCAACGCTCCCGGCATACCCAGACAGACAGGGCAGGTCTGGGAGTTGGGCTCGGCGCCGAATATGGTGGAGCAGCCGCAGAAGATCTTGGTGTTGGTATTCAGTTGGACGTGGACCTCAAGTCCGATGACAGCTCTGTATTCCATGGGAGTTCTCCGGTTGGTTTTATTACAATGCCGCTCTGCGCTTGTGCCAGTCGGTATTCTGCTCGAAGGCGTGGGCAGCACGGAGGATGCTCTCCTCGCCGAAGGGTTTGCCGATCAGCTGCAGACCGATTGGCAGCCCGGCCCGGCTGAGGCCGGCAGGTACCGAGATACCGCAAGTGCCGGCCAGGTTGACCGGAATGGTAAAAATATCAGAGAGATACATCTGCAAGGGATCACTGGTCTTCTCGCCGATCCTGAAGGCCGGGGTCGGGGCCACCGGCGTCAGCAGCACATCCACCTGCTCGAAAGCCTTGATGAAGTCATGCATGATCAGGGTACGCACCTTCTGCGCCTTAAGATAGTAGGCGTCGTAATAACCGGAAGAAAGGGCATAGGTGCCGAGCATGATCCGCCTCTTTACCTCCTCGCCGAAGCCTTCGGCACGGCTCTTCCGGTACATGTCCAGGAGACTCTGGGCCGCTTCGCTCCGGTGGCCGAAGCGGGCACCGTCGTAGCGGGCCAGGTTGGAGCTGGCTTCGGCGGTGGCAACAAGGTAATAGGTGGCAACGGCATAATCGGTGTGGGGGAGGGAGACCTCTTGAAATTGGGCTCCCATTTGCCGGTAGGTGGCGATGGCCTCCTCCATGGACTTCTGCACATCGGGATCGAGCCCCTCGATGTAATATTCACGGGGCAGGCCTATCTTCAGCCCCTTGACCTCACCGGTCAGCGCTTTTGTGTAATCGGGCACCGGCAGATCGACACTGGTGGAATCCTTGGCGTCATAACCGGCCACCGCCTCCAGCATGATGGCACAGTCAGTGACATCACGAGTTACCGGTCCGACCTGGTCCAACGAGGAGGCATAGGCGATGACCCCATAGCGGGAAACCCTGCCGTAAGTGGCTTGAGGCCGACACAGCCGCAGTGGGAAGCAGGCTGGCGGATGGAGCCCCCCGTATCAGTACCAAGGGTAGCAGTTGCCTCTTGTGCGGCGATGGCAGCAGCGGAGCCCCCCGAAGAGCCGCCGGGGATGCAATCCAGCTTCCATGGGTTGCTCGTCTTGCCGAAATAGCTGGATTCGGTGGAGGAACCCATGGCAAATTCGTCCTGGTTCAGCTTGCCGACCAGCACGGCTCCCCTGGCTTTCAACCGGGCGACGCTGGTGGCGTCGTAGGGTGGGACGAAGTTTTCCAGGATGCGGGAGGCGCAGGTGGTGCGGATTCCCTTGGTGAGAAAGATGTCCTTGAGGGCCACGGGAATGCCGGTAAGTGTCACCATGTCGCCATCGGCAATACGCTTGTCAGCCTCCGCAGCATCTTTCAGCGCCTGATCGGCGGTAACGGTGATGAAGGCATTCACCTTCGGTTCGACCGCTTCGATCCTCGCCAGCATTGACTTGGTCGCCTCCATTGAGGAGACTTCCTTTTTTTTCAGCTTATCGTGCAACTCATGGATAGTCAGTTCGAAAAGTTCCATATCTGCTCCGGGTGTAATAATGCATTCAAAGGGCCGCCAAGATCGGCAGCAAAAGTCACTCGATCACTTTCGGCACGCGGAAGAAGCTCTCCGCCCGCTTCGGCGCGTTGGCCAGGGCGTTGTCGATGCCGATGGAATCACGGACCTCATCCGCACGGAAGGCGTTTTCCATGGGCACGGCATGGGCAGTCGGCACGATGCCGTCCGTATTCAGTTCGTTCAGTTTGTCCACGTAGCCAGGATGGCATCCATCTGTCCGGTGAACGTTTCCGCCTCCTCGCCGGTCAATTCCAGGCGGGCCAGCAGGGCAACCTTCTCCACCTCATCTTTGGTGATCTTCATATGTTGACTCCCAGTGGGGTAATAAGTAAAAGCATGCCTTTGTACCATGAACAGTGGCAAATGACAAGCCGAGGGGAATCCCATGTAACCTCGAATTTCGAACCTAGAACCTAGAACTTAGAACGTAGAACCTCTTTGTTAAGCCCGCTCCAGCCCGGCGAACTTCACCAAAAGCTTCTTCGGTCCGACCGAGTTGAACCAGACGATCACCTTTTGTTCATTGCCGCTCCCCTCGATGCGGCGGACGGTGCCGACGCCGAACTTGCCATGGCGCACCTTCATCCCCAACCAGACACCGTCTACCGTCTCATCTGGAACCACCTGCACCTCATTGGCCAGTTCCGGTTCCAGCTCCATTTCAAAAACCGAAGCCAGATTATGGACCGGTCCCTTTTCTACAGCAGGTTCACGAGGAGGCACTGCCCCCAGGCCCGAGCCAAAGCCGAAGGCGGGCTGCTGGTAGCCTTCGTCTTCCACATCCAGCAGCTCTTTCGGAATATCAGCGAGAAACCGTGACGGAGAATTGTACTGCTCCTGACCGAAGATTCGGCGACGCCTGGCATTGGTCAGAAACAGCCGTTCCCTTGCCCGGGTCATGCCCACATAGCAGAGCCGTCGCTCTTCCTCCATCTGCTCCGGTTCCTCCAGGGAGCGGGCATGGGGGAAAAGCTTTTCTTCCATGCCGACCATGAAGACCAGGGGAAATTCCAAGCCTTTGGCCGAATGGAGCGTCATCAGCGTTGCGGACTCACGTCCCTTCCCTTCCTGCTCCAGGTCAGATATCAGTGCCACCTGTTCGAGAAAGGCCGCCAGGGTCCGCTCTTCAGTGCGCCGTTCGAATTCCTCCAGGGCAGACAGGAGCTCCTCAAGGTTGGCCAGTCGGTCCTGGGACTCATCGGTGCGCTCTTCCTTCAGCTTCATGGCGTAACCGGTCTCCTGGATGATGCGGGAGGTAAGTTCGGTGAGCGGCACGGCGTCCATGAGCTGCCGGAACTGCTCCAGAAGCCCGACAAAACCGGCAATCTTGCCCCGTGGACCGGCCGCCAGCAATCCCCCCTCCGCTGCCTCGGAAAGGGCCTCGTAAAAGAGTATTCCCTTGCGCCGCGCCAGCTCGGTGATTTTTTCCATGGTAGCATGGCCGATGCCGCGGGCCGGGGTATTGACAATCCGCTTCAGGGAGACCTCGTCGGCCGGATTAATCAGTACCCGCAGATAGGCAAGGATGTCCTTGATCTCCTGGCGGGCATAGAAACGCATGCCACCAATCATGTGATAGGGGATGCCGTCGGCCACCATGCATCTTCAACCACCCTGGATTGGGCGTTGGCGCGATAAAAGACTGCCACACCCGCCAGGTCGCCTCCCTTACGCACATACTGCTCGATCTGCCTGCAAACAAAACGCGCCTCTTCCCGTTCGTCCATCAGACGCCGGTAGACGACCGGCTCGCCCGGTGGATTCTCCGTCCAGAGGGTCTTCGCCTTGCGGCCCCGGTTTTTTGCCACCACCGCCCCGGCAGCGGAAAGAATGGTGCTGGTCGAACGGTAATTCTGCTCCAGCTTCACCACCTTGACACGGGGAAAGTCATCTTCGAAATCGAGGATGTTGCGGATATCCGCCCCCCGCCAGCGATAGATGGACTGGTCATCATCTCCCACCACGCAAAGGTTCTGTCGATTGCCGGCCAAGAGCTTAACCAGCCGGTACTGGATCGGATTGGTGTCCTGGTATTCATCCACCTGAATCCAGCGATAACGATCCTGGTAGCGAGCCAGAACCTCCGGAAACTGCTCGAAAAGCCGCACCGTCAGCAGCACCAGATCGCCGAAGTCCAGGGCATTGCACTGCTGCAGACGTTTCTGATATGCGGCATAGACCTGCCCGATCTTGTCGGCCATGTAATCGCCCATCGGCAGATCATCCGGAGTACGGCCGGCGTTCTTGCAATCATCAATGGCAGCGGTAAAGAGTTTGGCCGGAAATCGCTTTTCATCCAGATGCAGCTCGGCAACGATCTCCTTGATCAGTTTCTCCCCATCCTTGTCATCATAAATGGCAAAAGAGGAGTCATATCCCAGGTGATGGATCTCCCGTCGCAGAATTCGAGCGCAGGCAGAATGAAAGGTGGAAATGAGAGGGGTTTCGCCGCCAGGGAGCAGTTTTTCGACCCTGCCGCGCATCTCCGCAGCTGCCTTGTTGGTGAAAGTGACCGCCAGGATCTGCCATGGCGGCACGCCTCGCTCAGTGATAAGATAGGCGATGCGGTGGACAATGACCCGGGTCTTGCCGGAACCGGCGCCGGCAAGAATCAGGAGCGGCCCTTCGCCATGGAGCACCGCGTCCTTCTGGGGTGGATTGAGGTTGTGGAGCAGATTCATAGATATCCCATCGTGCATGTTAATAGGCGAAATCCTAAATTTTTTGCCGCCTTAAATCAAGTTTTTCTTCCGCCCGGCCATGGGTTCCCACGGTGGCACTCCGGGAGCGGCAAGAAAAACCTTTACAAAATATGGTAGCCTATACTAATATCTCTATTTCCGTGGAGAGATGTCCGAGCGGTTGAAGGAGCACGCCTGGAAAGCGTGTGTACGTTAATAGCGTACCGAGGGTTCGAATCCCTCTCTCTCCGCCAGATTAAAACATGAAAACTGGCGTACCCGCTTAGCCCTTTGCGGGCACAACTGATAGCTGGGCCCCTCGCAACGGAAGGTTATGAACCCCGTCAGGTCCGGAAGGAAGCAGCGGCAGTAACTCAACCCGTGTGCCGCGGGATCGCCCAGCTATCAGTTGTGTCCGCAATTCCCCCGATTGTGCCCCTCCCACAAACCATTAACCCTAACCGTGACCAGCGCAAAGAGGTTAACCCTTTTGTCATATCTCGTTTTGGCACGAAAATGGCGACCCCAGACCTTCAGTGACTTGATCGGCCAGGAACATGTCAGCCGTACCCTGCAGAATGCCATCGACACCGGCAGGATCGCCCATGCCTTTCTTTTTACCGGCGCCAGGGGAGTCGGCAAGACCAGTTCTGCCCGGATACTGGCAAAGGCCCTAAACTGCGAACATGGTCTGACCACTGAACCCTGCAACAACTGCCCTTCCTGCACCGAAATCACCGACGGCAATTCTGTCGATGTTTTTGAAATCGACGGTGCATCCAATACCGGCGTTGACGACATCCGCGAGTTGCGCGACAATGTCAAGTACCTCCCGTCGAAAAGCCGCTACAAGATATTTATCATCGACGAAGTGCACATGCTTACCAACAACGCCTTCAACGCCTTGTTGAAGACGCTGGAGGAACCCCCGGCCCATGTGAAATTCATCTTCGCCACCACCGAACCACACAAGCTACCGATCACCATCCTGTCCCGCTGTCAGCGCTTCGATTTCAAGCGGATTCCCCTGCAGAAAATAGTTGACCGCCTGCGGTACATCGTTGACCAGGAAAAGGTTTCCATAAGCAACGACGCCCTGGCCATTGTTGCTCGCAAGGGTGATGGCAGCATGCGTGACTCACTCTCCACCCTTGACCAGGTGCTTGCATTCTGTGGCGAGAACGTCGCCGACGATGATGTGGCGAGCCTGCTTGGCGTAGTCGACCGCCGCCTTCTCCTTCAAGCCTCTCAGGCAGTGTTTTCCCGGGACAACAAATCAGTGCTTGAGATAGTCAAGCAGGTGGATTCCTTCGGCTACAGCATGCGCCAGTTCTGCCAGGAGCTTCTCGACCACTTCCGAAACCTGGCCATCCTGCGAGCCATTGACAATGCATCGGATATCCTGGATCTTTCCGAAACTGAATGCGGCGAACTGAAAAGCCTTGCTGCAACGGTTGCCACAGCCGATCTGCAACGCCACTTGACCATTCTCCTCAAGGCCGAAAACGAAATGGCCCACTCCAACTTTGCCAGATTGGTCCTGGAAATGGCCCTGCTGAAAATGGCTGCACTGGCCCCAGTCATTCCGGTAAATGAAATCCTTGATCGCCTCAAGGCGTTGGAGTCCGGCGCCCCCTTGCCATCAGTCGCATCTTCCTCTCCGGTGTGGGAAAAGTCCCGACCAGTTGCGGCACCACAAAATGCCACCACCAAAACCCCTTCACCACCGCAAAAGATAGAAGAGTGTCAGCCCAAGCGAGAACCATTAGAAGCAGCTACACAATCTGCACCAGCGGCTGACGAAACCGCAGCACCGCACACCGATTCAACCTGGCCCGGATTTGTCACCTTTGTCAAAGGCAAGAAACCGGTTCTTGCCACTTTTCTTGAAGTTGGCCGACCAATCACTGTTTCCGGAAAGCTTGTGGAAGTAGGATATGCCGAGGGGTCATTCGAGCTGAGCAAAATGCAGGATGCAGATTCCATGGAAGACCTGAAAACCCTGTCCCATGCATTTTTCAGCTCTCAGCCCACCATCAGATTTAAATCACTCGCCGGAGAAACCGTCGGCGCCCCACCATCCCTGCAGGAAAAAAAAAGCCTTGAGGAAACCAAACGGAAGCAGCAATTAAAAGAGAAGGCCCTGGCACACCCGGCAATAAATGCTGCTCTGGAAGTTTTCGGCGGCCAAGTCAACGAGGTATCTGAGCTGAATAAATAACTTTGTTTTAGTTTGAACAAAAACCAGTTTATTGTTAATAAAAAATATCACCAACAACGGGAGGTAAACATGTCAAAAGGTTTAGCGTCAATCATGAAGCAGGCGCAGATGATGCAGCAGAAAATGGGAAAACTGCAGGAGGAAGCTTCCCAAAAAACAGTGGAAGCCACTGCCGGTGGCGGTGCCGTTACTGCGGTTGTTAACGGGAAAAACCAACTGCTTGCCCTTACCATAAAAAAAGAGGCGGTTGATCCGGAAGATGTCGAAATGCTTCAGGATCTAGTCGTGGCAGCGGTAAACGAAGCACTGACGAAAGTTCAATCGGAGATGGCCGAACAGATGAGCAAAATCACCGGCGGCATAAATATACCCGGTCTTTTTTAATTGTTGTTTTCCGTTGAATCAGGTCCGTTTTCCGCCGCTTGTGGGAACCGGGAACGGACCTTCTCCCTACCTTTACAATCTCTGTCATTTCAGCTAGTTAAGTACTTTTTTATTCACGGTAAACCCTTTTCATTCACATTAAAATAAAAAGTTGTTTTAATTCCGAGAATTCTATGATACATTTTTCCAGATCGCTAACGAGGCTACTCGGGGAACTGAAAAACTGCCGGGCGTTGGAGACAAAACAGCCTTACGGCTTGCCTTTCACCTCCTCAAATCACCGGATAATTTGACTGCTCTGGCTGAAAGCCTGCTTGAGGTCAAGGCATGCGTTCGATTCTGTTCTGTGTGCTTCGGCATCACTGAAGACGATCCCTGCCATCTCTGCACTACCGAAAGGGACGGCACCACCATCTGTGTTGTTGAAGAACCGCAGGACATTCTGGCCATGGAACGCTCCCATGCTTTCAAGGGTCGTTATCACGTTTTGCACGGAGCGCTGTCTCCCCTGAACGGCATCACCCCCGGCGATCTGAAGATCGCAGAACTCATGCAACGTCTGGAAAACAGCGCGATCCGGGAAGTGCTCATTGCCACCAACTTCACCGTGGAAGGGGAGGCAACGGCGCTTTATCTTACCAGACTTATAAAACCCTTATCCATAAGGGTTACTCGCCTTGCCCACGGCATACCGCTGGGCAGCGACCTTGAATTTATTGATGCAGCTACCGTTCAGCGGGCTGTCGAAGGACGCTCCGAATTATGAATAACTCAGCTTCACGAATAGATAAGTATAAGTAACAATAAAAAATCGGGAGGAACAGTATGAGTCGCAGAATGGTTACAATCGACGGCAATACCGCGGCAGCCCACGTTGCCCATGCCACTAACGAGGTTATTGCCATTTACCCCATTACACCATCATCGGTAATGGGCGAAATCTCCGACGAGAAAAGCGCCAACGGCGAAAAGAATATCTGGGGCACCGTGCCGCTGGTCACCGAGATGCAGTCGGAAGGCGGAGCTTCCGGTGCGGTTCATGGCGCCTTGCAGGCCGGTGCTCTTACCACCACCTTCACCGCCAGCCAAGGCCTCCTGCTGATGATCCCCAACATGTTCAAGATCGCCGGTGAGCTTACTTCCACGGTCTTCCATGTTTCTGCCCGCGCCATTGCCGCACAGGCCCTGTCGATCTTCGGCGATCATTCAGACGTCATGGCGTGCCGCTCGACCGGCTGGGCAATGCTCTGCTCCAACAATGTCCAGGAGGTCATGGACTTCGCCCTGATCGCCCAGGCTGCAACCCTGCGCGCCAGAGTTCCTTTCGTCCACTTTTTCGACGGTTTCCGGACCTCCCATGAAGTGCAGAAGGTGGAAGAACTCACTTTTGATGACATGCGGGCCATGATCAACGACGACCTAGTGCTCGCCCACCGTGCACGGGCATTGTCCCCTGACCATCCGGTCATGCGCGGTTCTGCCCAGAACCCGGACGTCTATTTCCAGGGACGCGAATCTGTCAATAAATACTACGAGCCGACCATCAGCATCGTTCAGGAAGAGATGGACAAGTTCGCCAAGATTGCCGGCAGACAGTATAAGTTGGTTGAGTATGTGGGAGCTGCTGATGCAGAGCGTGTTATCGTTGTTATGGGCTCAGCCGCTGAGACAATCCACGAAACCGTTGAAACCCTTGTCGCTAAAGGCGAAAAAGTAGGCCTCCTCAAGATTCGCCTCTTCAGGCCTTTCCCTACCGATGCCTTTGTCGCTGCCATTCCGGCAAGCGTGAAAAAGATAGCCGTTCTCGACCGCACCAAGGAGCCTGGCTCACTGGGCGAGCCCCTTTATCTGGACATACGCACCGCCATTGGCGAAGCAATGGCTGAAAAGAAAACTTCTTTCACCCAATACCCTGTCATTGTTGGCGGCCGGTACGGTCTCGGCTCAAAGGAATTCACCCCGGCAATGGCTAAGTCGGTCTTTGACAACCTGAAAGAGGACAAACCGAAAAGCAACTTTGTTACCGGCATCAAGGAAGATGTCTGCAACACCAGCCTTAACTTCGACCCCAGCTTTGGCAATGCAGCTGCCGGCACCTATTCCGCCATGTTCTATGGCCTCGGCTCTGACGGCACCGTCGGTGCCAACAAGAACTCCATCAAGATCATCGGTGAAAAGACCGACAACAACGTTCAGGCATATTTTGTTTACGACTCCAAAAAAGCCGGCAGCGTCACGACCTCCCATCTCCGCTTCGGCAAGAATATCATTCGCTCGCCGTACCTCATTGATCGTGCCGATTTTATCGCCTGTCACAACTTCACCTTCCTGGAAAAATACGACATGCTCTCCAAGGCCAAGGAAGGCTCCACATTCCTCCTCTGCTCCCCCTTCGACAAGGATCAGGTCTGGGATAAAATACCTGTCGAGGTGCAGCAGCAGATCATAGACAAGAAGCTTAAATTCTATGTTATCAACGCCATCAAGCTTGGCGAAGAGCTTGGCCTAGGTGCACGCATCAACGTCATCATGCAGACCGCCTTCTTCAAGATATCCTCGATCATCCCGCTGGAAATAGCCCTTGACGCCATCAAGGACGCCATCAAGAAGAGTTATGGCAAGGCTGGTGAAAAAGTCGTCGACATGAACAACAAAGCTGTCGACGCTGCCCTGGAAAACGTCTTCCAGGTAACTGTCCCGGCGACCGCCTCCAGCCAATTGAAGAAGCCCCCCGTTGTCGGCAGTCACGCCCCTGCATTTGTTCAGGACGTAACAGCCGAGATCATCGCCGGTCGTGGCGACGATCTGCCAGTATCGGCAATGCCATCGGATGGCACTTTCCCCACTGCCACATCACAGTACGAAAAGCGCAATATTGCCGTCGATATTCCCGTGTGGGATGAATCTCTCTGCATCCAGTGCGGCATCTGCTCCTTCGTCTGTCCCCATGCCACCATCCGTATGAAGGCCTATGACCCTTCGCTCCTCGGCAAGGCACCTAAAACCTTCAAGTCTGTTGATGCCAAAGGGGCCGAGTTTGCCGGCAAAAAGTTCACTCTTCAGGTGGCCCCAGAGGATTGTACCGGCTGTGCTGCCTGTGTTCACAACTGCCCGGCAAAGAGCAAGGAAAACCCCAATCACAAGGCCATCAATATGCAGTTCCAGCCGCCCCTCCGCGAAGCCGAGGCAGAAAATTACGATTTCTTCCTCTCGCTTCCCGAAACTGAGGCCAAACTGGTCAAGCGTGAAACCCTGAAAGGAAGCCAGCTGATCAGGCCTCTTTTTGAATACTCCGGGGCCTGTGCCGGCTGCGGCGAGACACCTTACTTGAAATTAATGTCCCAGCTTTTCGGCGACAGGGCATTGATTGCCAATGCCACAGGCTGTACCTCCATCTATGGCGGGAACCTGCCTACGACCCCATGGGCAAAGCGTGCCGATGGCCGTGGCCCTGCCTGGTCAAACTCCCTGTTCGAAGATAACGCCGAATTTGGCTTCGGCATGAGGCTCACCGTCGATAAATTCACAGAAGCAGCTACAGAACTGCTTGATGAGCTTATGAACTGCGGCTGCAAGTCATGCGCATCACTCGTCGGCACAATGAAAGAGATCCGGAACGCAGATCAATCCACACAGGAAGGGATTGAAGCCCAGCGCGAGCGCGTTGCAACCCTGAAGAAAGGGTTGGAAACCTGCACAGAGCCTGCTGCCAAACGTCTTATTTCGCTGGCTGACTATCTCGTGAAGAAATCGGTGTGGATCGTCGGTGGCGACGGTTGGGCCTATGACATCGGTTACGGCGGCCTTGACCACGTCATCGCCTCGGGTAAAAACGTCAATCTGTTGGTTCTGGACACTGAGGTTTACTCCAATACAGGCGGGCAGGCCTCCAAATCGACACCTCTTGGGGCTGTTGCCCAGTTTGCCGCCGGCGGCAAGGCAATGCCCAAGAAAGATCTGGCCATGATCGCCATGGCCTACGGCAACGTCTATGTGGCTAAGGTGGCACTCAGTAACCCTGCCAGGTTGTTAAGGCATTCATTGAAGCAGAAGCATATGACGGACCTTCTTTGATCATCGCCTATGCCCACTGCATTGCCCACGGCATCGACATGACCACCGCGGTGGATGAGCAGAAAAACGCAGTTGCATCCGGCCACTGGCCGCTGATTCGGTACAATCCGGAACTGGCTGCTGAGGGCAAAAATCCACTACAGCTTGACAGCAAGGCACCCACCATCTCCTTTGAACAGTACGCCTATGGTGAAAACCGTTATCGGGTTTTGAAAAAGAGTAATCCCGAAGCTGCAGCCGCTTTGATGAAGCAGGCAACCCAATGGACTTCCAGGCGCTTTGAACTTTATGAGAAAATGGCTGCAATGTCATATGCCGCAGACAAAAAGTAACAGGTCATTTTTTGCGAAAAAAGCTCCGGCACTTAAGCCGGAGCTTTTTTTGTGCACGTGCCTTATACCCATTAAAGCTTGAAAGTATCTTTCAATTCTGTTATATAAAATGCGCTGTAATAAAATCCTCCTACAGCACAAGGAGTGTTACATGTCGAATCCTCAGATGGTTATGTACGATGAGGAATTCAAACAGATAAATGCTGTCATTGAAAAGCTTTTAAAGGAAGCCAACAGCAAGGTTATCTTTCTTGTGGATAAAAACGGTCAGCTCATCACAGGTGTAGGTGAGACGGAACGATTCGACACCACTTCACTGGCCTCGCTTACAGCCGGCAATATTGCCGCCACCGGTGGACTTGCCAAGCTGATCGGTGAAAAAGAATTCTCCATTCTTTTCCATGAAGGCGAAAAAGATAACCTGCACATCTCCATCGTCGGTGGCAGGGTTATTCTTGTCGTTCTCTTCGACAACAGATCATCACTGGGTCTGGTCCGTCTGCGTGTTAAAAAAGCCTCTGAAGAATTGACAACCATCTTCGGTCGATTGATGCAGAAAGCTGAAGAAAAGGAAAAAAGCGGCGAAACGGATTTTCCCTTTGCAGAAATTACCGACGACGATATAGATAACCTGTTCAGCTAACAGACTTGGGGTAACGCCAGATGTCCTTCATCAATTATGCATCCCGCGAAATAAACTGTAAGATTGTTTATTACGGACCAGGGCTCTGCGGTAAAACAACCAATCTGCAATTCGTCTACCAGAAGACAGCCGCTGATGCTAAAGGGAAAATGATCAGCCTTGCCACTGAGACCGAACGTACTCTGTTTTTCGATTTTCTTCCCCTTGCACTGGGCGAGATCAGAGGTTTCAAGACACGTTTCCACCTGTACACGGTTCCCGGTCAGGTTTTTTATGATGCATCCAGAAAGCTCATTCTGAAAGGGGTTGACGGCGTTGTGTTTGTCGCCGATTCCCAGGAAGAGAGGATGGAAGCAAATATCGAATCCGTGGAAAACCTGCGCATTAACCTGACCGAGCAGGGCTATGATCTGGATAAGATTCCCTACGTTGTTCAGTACAATAAGCGAGACCTGCCCAACGTTGTCAGCATTGAAGAGCTTCGCAAAGAGCTGAATCCTACCAACGTGCCTGATTTCGAAGCATGCGCTACTACCGGTGAAGGGGTATTTGAAACTCTCAAAGCAGTTGCCAAACTGATTCTTGTGGACCTGAAAAAGGGCAAATAAAAATAGCTTGACAGCAGCAGCTGTTTCAAATATAAATACGACTTCCTTTATTCCCCAATAGCTCAGTCGGTAGAGCGGTGGCTGTTAACCACCATGTCCCTGGTTCGAGTCCGGGTTGGGGAGCCAAAAACACAAGGGTTTAGCTCAAAAAGCTAAGCCCTTTTTTTGTGGCATCTTTCTCTACGTGGTCTGTGGCGTGGTCTCTAGGAGTCTGTCGGACTTAGAATGAATCGGCTGCGAAAATGGCAAATCGGTCCGGATCTCCGTAAATTTTCGACAAATAGGTCCACTATTCGCTCTCAAATTTCCAGATATCCGTCCTCGATTTTCCATTCTCTCGCTTCGATCCCTAAGTCCAACAGGCTCCTAGCACATTGGTAATGGATGGAACATCTTGGAGTTATCCTGTCGTCACAACACAGGTAAGGGAGGAGGAATTAAATGCACACGCAGTATCTCGGCTTCGCTTCTTAAAGCCTATGGTAGCCTCCTACCCACCTGATTACATCGCTGGTACCGCCCCTCGGCAGGGGAATGCCATGCTTTACCGAAACTCCACCAGCCATGGCCGCACCTTGAGCGGTACCTTCCCCTGCTGCATCGCGAGATTCTCCCGCTCCCCAATGGCCAGCACTGCGAAATAGCTGCGCCAAAGCCTCTGGAACGTTTCCTCCGCTGGGGTCAGCTCCGGATCACCTTCGGTCGTCATAGGAAGCAGCAGCCAGCGCCGCCACGTGCAGTCGTAGACGATTCCTTCCCCGTGGCGCACGTCGTGGATAACCCAGTGCTGGTCACGGAAGCGATCGGCAAAGTGGCAGGCGATAAGGGATAGAACGCGGTGGTCGGGCTTCAGGGAGGCATAATAGTAGCCACTGGTCGTTTCCTGGAAGCGGACGAAGCCCAGGTAGCGATGGGCTTCCCGTCCCACCTGCTGCGCCAGCTTCCAGAGAGGCGTCACATGTGGATGGGCCAGCATGGCGCATGCCCGTCCCCCTTCTCGCCAGACCAGCAGCATGAAGCGGCAGATCATCAGCTCCCGCCCGGAATGATCGGCGTACCAGGCCCGGCGCAGCTGTCCCAGGGAGACTGGCGGCAGTCGGCGGGTGAGTTCAACCCAGAACCGCTCCGCCAGCTCCTGATCGGTAGCCACCAAAACGGGTGCGGCAAAAAGATCCTCCTGCTGCGGCGGCTCTACACCGATGGTGCGGGGTTCTATCCCCCGGGGAACGATGTCGGCCAGCAAGGTCAGCAGCCCAGCATCGCTGCCATCATAGCAGTAGTCACTCCCCATTATAATTCGCCGCCGATGACGCTGACCACGGCTTCCGTCTCTGCTGCTTCGGGAAATGCCAGCGAGAGCTGGCCATGGTCCCGTTTCGCCGGAGCCGCCATGAGCCGACTGCGAAGCATGGCGCTCTCCAGGGAACAGTCGCCGGCGTAGCGCCCCCGGGCGGTGAGGAAATAGCGGGCACGCTTCATTACCACCCCCAGCAGGGAAAGATCGTCCAGGCAAAGGCTCCCCTGCCGTCGGGCAGCGACGATCCGTTGCGCCGAACGGACCCCGATCCCCGGTACCCGGAGCAACACCCCATACTCCGCCCGATTGACCTCAACCGGAAACAGCTCCCGGTGACGGAGCGCCCACCCGGTTTTGGGGTCAAGATCACTCTCCAGGTTGGGACACCGCTCGTCCAGCAGTTCATGGGCACTGAAGCCGTAATAGCGGAGCAGCCAGTCGGCCTGATAGAGACGGTGCTCTCGCCGCAGCGGCGACAGGGTGCGGGCGGGGAGCCGCCGATCGTCATTCACCGGGATGTAGGCCGAATAGTAGACCCGTTTCAGGTCCATCTTCCCGTAAAGCTGCTCCGACAGGGTGACGATTTGCCAGTCGCTCTCGCCGCTGGCCCCGACGATCAACTGGGTGCTCTGGCCGGCGGGGCAAATCGTGATACTTTGCGCGATTTCTTGCGCTCCGCCCGGTTGGTGACGATGAGACTGCTGACCTGGCGCATGGTTCCACCACCGCCTCCCGGCTCTTGTCCGCGCCAGCAGGGCCAAGCTCTCCCGGGTCGCAGCTCAAGGTTGACGCTCACCCGGTCGGCCACCAACCGGCCTGCTGCACCAGAAGCGGATCTGCGCCGGGGACCAGTTTCAGGTGAATGTAACCGTTGAAGCGATACGTCTCCCGCAGGGTCCGCACCGCCGCGATGAGCAGTTCCATGGTCCGGTCAGGCGACCCGACAACGCCGCTGCTGAGAAAGAGCCCCTCGATATAGTTGCGCCGGTAGAAGCCGATGGTCAGTTCCGCCACCTCTGCCGGTGTCAGGCCGGTACGGGGGATATCGTTACTCCGCCTGTTGACGCAGTAAGCGCAGTCATAGATGCAGCAGTTAGTCATGAGGATCTTCAATAGAGAGACACAGCGGCCGTCAGCGGTCCAGGAATGGCAGATGCCGCAGGAAGCGGCATTGCCGATGCCGTCCCGGTTGCGGCGATGACTGCCGCTGGAAGCGCAGGAAACATCGTACTTTGCCCCCTCGGCAAGCGTCTTCAGTTTGTCCATCAAATCAATAGTTGCTGCATGGCAGTCCCCCGCAGCTTTTTAGGCATAGCCTAGCAGAGATGTGCGCCACAATATGTCGCAGGTCCGGCAAGGAAGATAAAATCCTTATATTCAAGCCCCTCTCTTCCCTCCCTGTCCGGGCAATCCGGGCAGAGGTTTTCTCTTGTTATGTCGGGGCTTTTTCTGTAATCTGACGACCGCATTTTCTCAGGGAGGGGTGATGAGTCCGACGGTGTTCAGAGAGAGCGGTTTTCGGTTCTATTTCTTCTCCCGCGAAGAGTCCTGGATGCACATCCATGTCCATAGTGAAAAGGGCGAGGCCAAGTTCTGGATCGAGCCGCAGATCGAGCTGGCGCAAAATTACGGTTTGTCGGATACGGAGCTGAATCTTGTAGGGAGTTGATAGGGGAGCACGAAAATGAGATACAAAACTCATGGCAGCGGCACTTCAGCAGTTGAAGTCACCAACGTCTCCGTACATGGCCTCTGGCTCCTGCTCAATGAACAGGAAGTCTTTCTTCCATTCGACAAGTTTCCGTGGTTTCAGGATGCGCCGATTGGCAAGGTTGTCCATGTGGAACTCCCTTCAGCGCAGCACCTGTACTGGCCGGAGCTGGATGTCGATCTGGAAGTGGAGAGCATCCTGCACCCAGAACAGTATCCACTGGTGAGCAGGGTGCACGAGGCAGGGGATGAATACGCTTCTCACAGGCGCACTGCGGAATTGGATGAACAAAAGATCGACGAGTGCGTGCTCGCTCTGCTCCAGTTGACGCTGCATGACGGGGTGCGGGCTTGGAAGGGGCTTGATTTCCAGGTGATGAACCGGCTGTTCGAGAAGGGGTATATACTCGACCCGAGGAGCAACACCAAATCCGTTGTCCTTACCGAGGAAGGACTGGCGCGGTCGAAGGAACTTTTTAAGGAATTGTTTCGAAGAAAAGCAATTAAGTGAGATGTCCCCGGATTTACCCCGAGCGCCCTTGAGGGGCGCGCAAAGTCAGAAAACTACTCAGTAGACCAGAGGGATTCAACTGTATTTTTGAGAGCGTTTTTTTTATCAACTAGGAGTTGCTTCGCTTTGACTAAATTTTCATGATGCTCGATTATTTTCTTCATCACATTTTTAGGAGGAAGCGGGATTTGAATTTCAAGAAAAACATCATCAGGAATACTGCGCCGCCTATCGACGGCACCTTGCATTTTTGACCTGTAAACTTCTCTCATGTAGTCAGAACGCAAAATCATTTCTAGAACTCTGACATCAATATCACTCCGTTTAAGTTTCCAGATTTTATAAGCAGGACTAACGGCAGCAAAATCGTATTTTGTCTGAAAACCAAGTACCCCCTCATCTATCGGGAAACCAACAACCAAATCATTTAAGGCAACTTTCCGGTAATTGGAAATATCCTTGCTTGCGATTCGTTTTTTGAATTTTTCAGCTTGGTCTATTAAACCATCCACCATTGTAATAGACATTACTGGCGTATCTTGTTCATCACCAACCCTTATTGAGCCTGAAGGCTCAAATAAATCATTAAGTCTCAAAAAAGAAGAGTCGGGAGTATTTTGACTTGAAGATTCAATATAATGACCAGCAGAGAGGATGTATTTATTCGACTTTATGGAAGAAATACCAATGCGTGAAACACCGATTGACAACAAATATTTTTCCTTTTGTTTCTCTAAATCCCTTTCAGACAAAACAATTTCAAGGTCATTGCCCCCTTCAATCCTTTCGCGCCTTTTATCAAGCGTGTAACCGTCATTCTGTACGTTGAAATACCAGAAATGTTTGACCTGTGAAGTATAGTGACAATCTGTAAAAAACAGAATGTCAGCTTTTGCCCTGTTGTAAGGCTCAAAGGCACCACGTGGCAACGAAATAACACTTTGCAAGTTTGAATTATCAATAAGGTATTTTCTTATAGATTCATAGTTTTGGTTTGTGTTTACAAGCACGCCTTCCGGCGCAATCATAGCCATTCTGCCGCCCTGTTTTACCGCTCTAAAGCAGTGTTGTGGGCCTATATGGTCGCCACTTCTTGACGGTATAGTATACTTATTGCCGTATCTGGTTTTTGCGCGAAGGGGAAATTAGTAATTACTACATCAAATTCATTATCTATCGGGTTTTCAAAGCTATCTGCGCGTTTAATGTTGCTGTGACCGTCACCAGCAAGAATCATATTCATTTTTGCTACGCTTGCGGTTTTTGTTAACTCCGTCCCAAAAAGAGTTTCTTTCCTCAACCGACGAAGATTTAATTCAGTATGAGACATAGAATCCAAGATATGCTTAAAAGCGACAATCAACATCCCCCCGTACCACAAAAGGGGTCATACACCTTTTCACCGATCTTGGGATTGAGGAGTTTCACCATTGTTTTAACTACATGCCGTGGAGTAAATATTTCCCCTAAATCAGAAGGATTACTTGCACTGTAAGACCGGATAAAATATTCAAAAGCATCGCCCTTTATATCTGCATGGGTGTCACTGAGTTGAAGATGGTCAAGAGATTTGATGATTGCTTTTAAATTATCAGGGTGTTTAATCTGCAAAGGCTGAAAAATAGAAGAGTCGTCGTATTCTTTACTGAATCCTTTTATGACGGTATCACTCACATATTTTAAAAGCATATCGCCTTTCATTTCCCTGAACGTCTCCCACCGGTACGCCTTATTCACCAGTGCAGGCTCTCCGTTTTCCTCTTTGATCGCCTCTAACTCGCTCAATACTTTAAGAAAAAGAATATTTGCAAACTCGCTGAATCTCTCAATGCCCTTTTGTAAACCTTCCTCACGGAGTAAATCATTCACGCCACTAAAAATAGAAATCAGCTCACCCCTTGATTTTATAACTCGCTTGTCAAGCGTGCTGACCTCGTTGTTTTCCAAAAATCGTAACGCCAAGGACTCTTTTATAAGATCGTCGATTTCTTCATCATTGAGCAGAAGAGGCTTGTTATATTTTATGTGTAGGGTTTTAGTAAAAACACCATCAGTTGCAAAGACAATCGGAGCCTGTATTTTTCTGGCATAGCCTTCACCCTGCACAAGGGCATCGTGAATGTTTGCACCCCGTTTTTTTACCTCAATGACCGCTATCGGATCATTTGAACCTCTGGGGTAAAGCGTATAATCGGGACGAGTCCCTTCAAGTTTCTTTTTCTGCTCCGACGTTTTTACTCCCTGTTTCCAGACAGTTCTATTATTATCGCTCGGGTGGTCATTCCAAGCTAAGTTCTTGAGTTTATAGTCAATTATGGTTTCAGAATCCCGCTCAATATTTTTTATAGACATTTTTCCTCCTTTATGCAGAAAGTTTTGCTACCGTACTAAATTCCAATAGCAAAAGCTACGAAAAAAACGATAATAATAACAGATAAGTCAAAGAGAATGAAATGTATAATCGGGTAGCCGGGGGTCTTAGCCCCACGGCCACTACCCGCTGAAAAACATTGGCCGGCCCCCACCTTCAGAACGCTGCCTCTCCAGCCCGCCCCCTGCGCGTCCATCGAAAAAACCCCTTGAGCATTCCCCATCCTGTGGGAAACTTTTCATATGCGTCTTGGTACTGGCAAGCAGGATCACTTCCCGACCAGCAGAGGAGAGCCAATTATGGGACTCTTGAAAAGATTCGGCGAGAGGTACCGGAAGCGGAGAAAGGAAGCGATTCCCTCTGTCAACTGCGAGGTGTGCAGGGAAAGGCTGGACATGGACAGGGAAAGCGGCGAGGAGCATTGTCCGGTCTGTGAGAACCCGGAGCAGTAACGAGTGCCATGATCCATTGTCCGTTCCTGATACGTCGGCGGCCGCGACCGGGCCTGGCTGCCTGTTGCCGCGCTGCTATCCTGGCTGTGGCCATTTTCCTGCTCGGTCAGGCTGCTGCCGTGTCAGCGCCTGCCGGCATGGTGCTTGAGGAAGGCACAGCCTACGGCGCTGCCCCAGAGCAGTCGATCCAGGACGGCCTTTCCGATTCCGAAGACAGCGTCTCATTGCCGCTCCTCGGTACGGTCGAGACCTCCCGGCTGTCGTTGCCGGTGCTGACCCTTGTCATTGCCGGGCTCGACAGCTTCAACCCGTGTGCCTTCTTCGTGCTTTTCTTCCTCCTTTCGCTCCTTTTGCACGCCCATTCCCGCAAGCGGATGGTGATCATCGGCGGCATTTTCGTGCTCTTCTCGGGTCTCCTCTACTTCGTCTTCATGGCTGCCTGGCTCAATTTCTTTCTGCTGGTTGGGCGGCTGAAGTATATTGCCGCCGTTGCCGGGGCCGTCGCCATCGTCATCGCTACCATCAACATCAAGGATTACTTTTTCTTCAAGCGCGGCATCTCCCTGACCATTCCGGAACAGGCCAAGCCGAGGCTGTTCGAGCGGATGCGCAACATCATGCGCGCCGGGTCGGTGCCCGCCATGCTTGCCGCCACAATCTTCCTGGCGTTTACCGCAAACCTTTACGAGCTGATCTGTACCGCCGGATTCCCCATGATCTATACGCGTGCACTCACCCTGCAGCCCCTGCCGATGCCGGTCTATTATCTTTACCTGGCCCTGTACAACGTGGTGTATGTCATCCCCCTCGCCGGCATCGTCGCCCTGTTCGCCGTCACCCTCGGCAGCCGCAGGCTGAGCGAACGGCACGGGCGGGTCCTCAAGCTTTTGTCCGGGGTGATGATGTTCCTTCTCGGGCTCATTCTCCTCATCAAGCCACACCTGCTTGCGAGTGCCGTCGCATCCGCGGCCGTGCTCGTAGTAGCGCTGGTCACTTCATGGCTCATCGTTCGGCTTGCCCCGCAAAACAAGGAAGAAACGTAAAATTAAAAAGGGGAAAACTGATCGAACCATCAGCCTCTCTCCTCACTTGCGGATTAAACGTTGCGTCGTTGCGCCGTCGCGTGAAACTGCTCAGGTTGATGCTCGCTGTGGCCTGCGCTGAAGCGGTCTCGCGGCTTCGATCACCTCTTCCGCCTGCCGCTTTGCCCCATGCAGCCTCTCTGTAATTTTTCCCTTTGACATTTAGTACTAACACTTTATTATTAGTTTCTAACTAATACTATTTTATTTTTACCGTCACCCTTATCGTTCACTCCTTTGGGTGAACCGGCTCGGTTAAAGTTTTTGTTCGCTACGTAGGCCTTCTACGAGCTTCCATGCATTGAGGAGGATGGTCATGGCAAAAAAAATTGTCACCGATGAGGCAAAGCTCACTTCCGGAATGATCGCCGTCAGGGAAAAGGGAGGTTATGCCATTCCGGTCGCGCCGGGCGACAGAGGGACGCAGGCATTTTCTCCGTCCATGGTCAAGAAGGCTTTCGGGAAAGTCGGGCCTGAAGACCAGCCGCAGGCTGATGAGAAGACGATCGTTGCGGCTGTCGAAGGAAAAGAAGCCGATGGTGCCGTGACCGCAGCCCTGCCGGTACAGGCAGAGACTGCAGAACCACGGCCTGCTCCCGGCAGCGACATAGCCAAGACCGGCGATAAGAATGAAGACCAGTCCAGCGGCAACGGAGGCTGGTGGCTGCTGGGGGGAGCCGGCCTGGCGGCAGTAGCCACGGGGATCGGCCTCGCTTTTTCCGGGGATGACAGCGATGGCTCGCCCCAGGGCATGCACAGCAATGACACGGAGGTCTTCAACCCCGCAAACCCGGGGTCCAGCCCTGCCAACCCGGGGTCCAGCCCTGCCAACCCGGGGTCCAGCCCTGCCAACCCGGGATCCAGCCCTGCCAACTCGGGGTCCAATCCTGCCAATTTTGCGCCGAATCTGGCAACTACGCCGTTATCCTTGCCGAAAACAGCGCCAAGGGTTCGCCGGTAGGAAAGGTATCCGCTACCGACGCCGACGGCGATACGATTACCTACACCATAATCGCCGGAAACGACAATGGCGCCTTTGCCATCGATGCCGCCAGTGGGGCAATCACCGTTGCCGACGCCTCAAAGCTCGATTTCGAAACCATCCGGGAATTTACCCTCACCGTCCAGGCATCGGACGGCAGGTTAAGCGATACGGGCACGGTGACCATCAACCTCACCGACCGCAACGACAACGCCCCGGTCATCACTTCCGGCAGCAGCGGTACCGTCGCCGAAAATGCCACCACGGATACTGTCATCTACCAGGCTGCAGCTCGGGATGCGGATACCGAAACCACCATCACTTACAGCCTCAAGCCAGGAGAAGACGCCTCCCTGCTCACCATCGATCCCGGCAGCGGCGCAGTCACCCTCAATAACAGCGCCGATTTCGAGACAAAGACTTCCTACACCTTCACCGTCATCGCCGACGACGGCGCCAACAGCACCGAACAAGGAATTACGGTCAATGTAGTAAACCTCAACGACAACGCCCCCGTCATTACTTCCGGCGCAATGGGCAGCGTCACCGAAAACGCCCCCACCGGCACCGTCATCTACCAGGCAACCGCCGCCGATGCCGATGAAGGCTCCGTCCTCACCTACAGCCTCAAGGCAGGAGGAGATGCGGATCAGTTGAACATTGATGCCGGCAGCGGCGCCGTCACTCTCCGCAACCCCGCCGACTTCGAGACGAGGCCTGGCTACAGCTTTACCGTGATCGTCAACGACGGCCTTTACAGTGCCGAGCAAGGGGTAACTGTCGGGGTTGTAGACGTGAACGAAGCGCCGGTTATCACCAGCAACGGCGGCGGGGCAACGGCAGCCATGAGCGTTGCGGAAAACCAGACCGCCGTCACCACCGTCACCTCGACAGACGAGGATGCAGGGGACAGCAAAACCTTCAGCATCACCGGCGGAGCAGATCGCGCACTGTTCACCATCGATTCCGTCACCGGGGTGCTGACCTTCCTGGTTGCTCCGGATCACGAAGCTCGGGCCGATGCCGACAACAACAATATTTATGATGTTCAGGTCTCCGTAACCGACACCGGTGGACTCACCGATTCGCAGGATCTGACAGTAACCGTAACCGATATCAGAGAGCACTTTGTGGTGGAAGCATCCGGCGCCTGGGTCGACCTCAATGCCAACGGTATGCGGGACGGGTCCGACACGACCAGGGCAGACTTTACCCCGGGCACCGGAAATTTCGACCTTTCAGCAATCCATGGGGTCATCCATTACAATAATGTCCCGACCGCTGCCATCAACCTTGCCGGTTTCAGTGCCGACGACAGGATAGAGATGGATGCCCGGGCATTCATCGACAATGGCCATGAGGCACTGCAAATCCTCACCAGGCCCAACATCAAGACCCTCGATGCTATTACCGCTTATGGAGCCAGTCACATGGGTAGTACCAGCAATGCATTGGTTGCCTTGAACAATGGCGCCGGGACCCGGTATCACAACAACCACACCTATGTGAACATTTCAGCCAAAGCCCGCTCGGTGGATGCCGGCCTGAGCCTGCATGGCCTTGCCGGCAGCCCGCGCAGTCTGGATTTCAGCAGTAAAGACGGTCTTATGACCATGAGAGGTCACCTGGCATCGCAGCTTTCCCCCGATTTGCTGCTGCAGCAAGCGGTGGACTTCGTCAACATTCCCGCACCGACGACCATACAGGTGATCGTGGAGCGCAACGGGGCTATAATCGACACCGACGGCGACGGCGTATGGGACGTGGGTGAAGACCGGCCGGCTGTTTTCGGTGCAGGTGGCAATGCCGATCTGACAGGGGGCAAGCCGGTAACCATCCATTTCAACGACATCCCACAAGACACCCTGAACCTGACCGGCTTCGGCGCCGACGACAAACTGGAGCTGGATATCCAGGAACTGCAGGGAAACGATATACTCAGGTCTGCCACCCGGCTGAAATCCCTCTCGGCGCTCACCTCCATAACTGGTCTCATGACACCATTCCGGATCACCTATGCCTTCAACTCCCAATCTCTCCAGCCGGTGCGTCTTACCGTGCGGGAATCGCCGCTCTCGACTCCATTCAATGGGCAACCGGCCGATGCTCACGCCATCATGCGCATTGCGGAGATGGGAAACACCATAAACGGCAAAAGGAGCGGGGCCTTTGCCTACTGGACCGACTCGGCCAATGCCCTGAATGATGCCCGCCAGATTCTGCCCGGCTATACGGGGAACAATACTGCGGCCGTGCTTGCCACCCTCAACTCGGACGCCCCCCACGGTGGCTGGTGGATTTCGTCTGGCCGGTAAATGTGGTGATCGACGGCACCGGCAGCTGGACAGACACCAATGGCAATGGCCTGCGGGAAGCCGGCGAAAAGGCTGCTGCGACTTGACCGATATCTTAGGCTCCGCTCCCGTCACCGTTCACCTGAACGGCATGCCGAATGATCCCCTTGACTTCAGCGGCTTTGGTTCCGACGACATGCTGGTGATAGATATCGATGCCTTGCGTTACGGCAACGGCAGTAAACTGCTGGCATCTCAGCCGGAAAATGCCGCCATTCCTTGGACCGATGGGGACGCTTTCAGCGGTGGATACTATGGCACGGCCGGCGGCAAGGCCGCCGTTTTCCTCATGGGCAGCTCGCTGATGCTGGGTCATTCGACTCAAAAGACCACTCCCTCCGGATCTTTCATGACGCAGCAATATTACGCCGCCACCGGAACGCAGGAGGGGGCCATTGCCATCAATGCCGGAGCCCTTGCCCATCATTTCGATCAGGTCGTCTTTGTCGATTCCGGCGTGGGTCCTTAATCCGTCCCGCTTCCACTGGTCTCTGCCCGCACCGCCATCGGTGCGGGCATCATTCTTCCTGATCCCGCAATGTCAACACCCTTCTTTCCACCCGGAGCGACAGATGACAGATTCTGCCCCACCCCCAGTCAGTTCCCTGGATCCGCGCCTGGCACAAGTGCTGAACCTTTTGCAGACCGGTCAGACCGGGGAGGCAATGGAGCAGGCGGACAAACTGGCGGTCTTGATTGAACTGAAACGGCCGGCGCGTGCCTTTTACGCCCTTGCCGCAGCCATGGACAATGAACAGGAAAAGGCCATGGCGGCACTGGCCGAATTTCCAACTCCTTCCGACCTTGACAACGGAGAAGCACTGCTGTCAGTGGGAAGCGCCTGGTTCCGGCTGGGGGAGCCCGGTACTGCGATACCCTTTCTTTATCGCGCGCGAAGAGGTCACGAAAAACACCCAATGATAGCGGCCCGGCTCGGGGCATGCCTGCTGGCTGCAGGGCGGATACCGGAGGCGCTGCCGATGCTGGAGCAGGCGGTGGAGCTGTTGCCGAATTCGGGAGGCGCCTGGCTGAACCTGGCGCGGGTCTATCTGGCTGTTGGCGAGGCGGCTAAGGCATTGGGCGCCCTTGACATGGCTGCGTCCCTTCCGGACAAGGACCAGCGTCTCTATATGATGTCCCATATGGAGGCCCTCTCATCTCTTGAACGGCACGATGAAGCTGAATTGTTGATGCGCCAGGCTGCGGAAAGCGGCGAGCAGGGGGCGACAGCGGCCCTGGTGCATATGCTGGGAGCAAGGGGAAAGCACGACGAGGCGTGGCATCTGCTGAAGGATTCTCTGGAAACGAAGCCTGACGACACAGCTCATGGAACTCGCTGCAGAGTTGGCACAGGTGCGCGGCCGCTTTGGCGAAGCGGCCCATTGGCTGAAGCAGGCAATCGAGAAACAGCCGGATAACTCCGGCCTCTGGTCCCGACTGGCAATGATGGGCAGCCGCCTGGGGAACAAGATCGCCAGGGAAGCCGCGAACAGGGCGCTGGAGTTGACGGGAGGCAAAAGCGGCTTATCCCGTGCACATGCTCTTACTGCCCATGCCCATGTGCTGGCGGAAAACGATGAGCTTATCCTTGCTGAAGCAGGTTACCGTGAGGCGCTTGCCCAGGCGCCCCAGTTTGCACCGGCACTGGTTGGACTGGGGCAACTGCTCATGCAGCGGGGACATGTTGACCAAGCAATGAAGCTTTACGAGGATCTGAAAAAAGTCGCTCCGCTACAGGGGTGGAGCCAGCTGATCCAGGCCCGGAAGGTACCGGACGATTCGAAGGTTCTGGAACAGATGGCGCTGGCGGCGCGGAGACCGAGCCTGGAAGGACCGGTGCAGTCACATCTGCTGTTTACCCTGCAACAGCCTGGGAAAAGAAAAAAGAGTATGACAAAGCCTGGCAGTTTGCCGTCGACGCCAATACAGCGGCCAAGGAACATCTTCTCTATCGTCCCGAGCATCATCGGGCCCACGTGGAAAGGGAGATGGCCAGGTTTTCGCCCGAATTCATGCAGAGCCGCGCCGGTTATGGAATAGAAAGCCGGGTCCCCACCTTTGTCCTCGGTATGCCCCGTTCGGGGACGACCCTGGTGGAACAGATCCTGGGGAGCCACAGCAGAGTCTACGGCGCCGGCGAACTGTCCCTGGTTCCGGAGCTGATCCGGAAGTTGAATGCCTGGGAGATTAAGCTGGGCACCAGGCGCAGCTACCCGGAGTGCATCGATGACCTGGGGAAGGATGAATCGAGACGCTTCGCCGAAAGGCACCTGGCCGAACTGCAGGCCTATGCGCCAGGGGCCGAAAGGGTGGTGGACAAGCTTCCCCATAACTTCGAGCATGTGGGCCTTATCAAGCTCCTGTTTCCCAATGCCCGGATCCTGCACCTTAAGCGAGAGCCGCGGGATGTGGCCATGTCCAACTATTTCGTCGATTATGCCGCCAAGTTCGGCGGCATGGGCTTCGCCTACGACCTTTCCTGGATCGGTGAGCAGCTGGTGGATCACCAGCGCCTGATGAACCACTGGCACCGGGTTTTTCCGGGGCAGATCCTCGATGTGGATTACGATGCCCTGGTGGAGGACGTGGAGGGATGGGCGCACCGCATCATCGACTATCTGGAACTGCCGTGGGAGGAGGAGGTGCTCGCCTTCCAGGAGCTTGACCGGGCGGTGAAGACCGCTTCCGTGTGGCAGGTGCGCCAGCCTGTCTATACCACGTCGAAGGCAAAATGGAAGCGGTACGCGGAACATCTGGAGCCCTTGGAAAACGTACTGGCCGACATCCCGCCCATGCCTGAGCCCCTTCCGCTCTCCCGTATCCCGGCAGCTCTTCCTTGACGGGATGGCACACCTCCAGGCCGGAAGGACGGCTGAGGCAGAAGCCGCCTTCCGGGCCCTTATTCTGGCACGCCCCGCCCACGCAGCAGCCCACCATTTTCTCGGGGCGGCCCTGTTTCAGCAGCAGAAACTGGTCGAGGCGAGAAAAGAAATGCGCCGCTCCATAGAGCTGCTGGCCGACCATCAGCCGTGGCTGGAAAACCTCCTGGCGGTTGAGAAGGCGCTGGGGAACGCGGGCGAGGTCGAAAAACTGACCGGGGCCATCGACAACCGTACCTGTCGACGCGGCTCCGGAGAGACCCCCCCGCAATCGGTGACGCCTGATGACACTGTGGCGCCGCGCTCTGCTGCTCTGTTTGTTCACTTTCCCGATGCCGGCTGGACCGCTTGCTGCCCAAGATATTCCTGCATCACGCGCTGATGGCATCGTAGCCGCCATGCGCAATGCCGTCACCCTGCACCCGAGCATCAAAAGCAGGCTCGATGAACTGGGCGCCCTCGGCCTGGATCTACAGTCGGAAAAAGCACGCCGTTACCCATCCCTGTCCCTGCAGGCCCAGGCTTTGACCAATGACCAGTCGCAGGTCTTCGCCCGCGTTCAGCAGCCCCTCTGGGTCGGAGGGCGCATTGACGGCGCAATCGACAAGGCAGGGATGAGGCTGCGCTCAGGCCATATATCGCTCCTGACACTGCAGCGCCAGCTCATGGAAGAAACCGCCTCGGCCTATGCCGTACTGATGGGCTACCGGCAGCGCCTGGCAGCCGCCGAACAAAACGTACAGGAGCATGAAAAACTGCTGGGTCTCATCTCCCGCCGCCAAGCCGGCAGCATCGCATCCGAAGCCGATGTCCGCCTGGCACGCTCCAGGCTGGCCCTGGCCGTTGCCCAGCGGGAACAGCTGAAAGGGCAGCTGCAGCGTGCGCTGACGGATCTGCAGGCCCTGACCCAGGAGCCGATGGAAAGCCTTCTGCCCATACCGGACACGCTCACGGCACTCCCGGAGCCAGCCGGCATTGTTGCCGGCGTGGTAGAAGCTTCAGCCACAGTGCGCCAGCGGCAGGCTGATGTGGAAGTGGTACGGACCGAGGTAAACCTGCGCCGGGCCGATCTGATGCCAAGCCTCTATGCCCGGTTCGACCAGGATATCTATTCGAAAAACGGGGTCAGGGAACTGCCGGTGGAAACCAAGGCCGGGCTGGTCCTGGAGGGAAATATTGAAGGAGCCGGTTTTGCGGGATGGAAGCGGATCAAGTCCGCGAACGCCCGGGTCGAAGCTGCCCGCAAAGAGGTCGAGACCGCCCGCAATGACGCCAGGCGCCGTGCCCAGGCGCTCCTTGCGGAAACGGAGTCGCTGCGGAGCGTTATGCAGAGCAATGAGCTGCTGGTGACGGCAACGGAGGAAACCCTGCTTCATTCATGCGCCAGTATGACGCGGGGCGAAAGACGTGGGTCGATGTGCTCAATGCCCAGCGGGAATTGTCCGATGCCCGGCTCGCTTTGGAGCAGACCAGGAGCTCTTTTCAGGAAAACAGCCTGCGTCTGGCGGTACTGCTGGGAAGACTCGATGGGACCATAGGAATACAACCATGATGGGACAGGATGGTATGGAAAACAGAGACAGGGGTAAAGAGCTGCGTGTGACGGCGATCAAGCCGGGTGTGCTGGGTAAACTGCTGGTCATGCAAGGGGTTCCGGTGCCGAGCGGCGCACTGGCCCAGGTCTGCCACAAGGTACAGTCGGAGAATGTGGAACTTCCGCCTGTGGAGCGCCTGTCGAGAATCCTTGCAGCAGTGCACCAAAAGGGGGTGCATGTGGCCCAGCTGCGCTGGAGCCGCCTGGACAGACGACATCTACCGGTACTGGCCCTGCACGGGGGGGAGTGGCAGGTTGCCTCCCCTGGCCGTGACGGAACTGTTTCCCTTGCCGGAGAGGACGGAAGCGCCACGGAACTGCCGGCCGGGGAGCTGGCGGATGCGCCGGTTCTGTGGTTGCGGTTTACCGCCAAGGACACCAGCTCCGCCGAATTGCTGAAAAGCGGCGCATCGCGCCTGCTGCTGCAGGAGGTGCTCAAGGAAAAACGCTGGCTTATGGAGGTTGTTTTCGCCACCGTCGTGGTGAACCTGCTGGCAGTGGCCTCCTCCCTCTTTTCCATGCAGGTGTACGACCGGGTCGTGCCGACCCTGGCCTATACGACGCTGACGGCGCTCGTTACCGGCATGGCGATCATCGTGGCGGTCGACTGGGCTTTGAAGTTCATCAGGGCGCGGATTGTGGACACCATGGCCAAGCAGGTGGATGTGGCAATTTCCCAGCGGTTGTTCGAACACGTGATGCGTCTGCGACTGGACTCACGGCCACGCAGCCTCGGCTCCCTTGCCGCCCAGATGAACGGCCTGGAACTGGTGCGGGGCTTCTTCTCCTCGACCATCATCTTTGCCGTGACCGATCTGCTTCTGCCTCTTTTTCATTGCCCTCATCGCCGGTATCGGCGGCCGGGTGAGCCTGGTCTACCTGATCCTGCTGCCGGTGGCATTGGCATGCGGCTGGGTGGCCCAGAGACAGCTTCGGAAACTCGCCCGTCAGGAGATAAACCGGGGTCACGAGCGTCACGGACTGCTGGTGGATATGATCCAGGGCTCGGAAACGATCCAGTCTTCGGGCGCCGGCTGGCGCTTCGCCGAGTCTTGGCGGACCATCACCTCAGCCATGGCCGGATATTCCCTGCGGAGCAGGATCATTTCCAGTACCACCATGACGACCACAGGCACCCTGAGCACCATTGCCTATGTTGCCGCCATGGTAGTGGGGGTGACGCGGATCGAAGTGGGCGATCTCACCACCGGTGGCCTGATCGCCTGCACCATACTGGGGGGAAGGGTCATCAGCCCCATCGCCCAGAGCGTGCAGCTCTTGGTACAATGGCAGCATGTGCGGGAGTCGCTGGTGATGGTCAACCGCCTGCTTTCCTTGGAAACAGACCGCGGGATGACCAGAGCCTGCTCCTTCCCGAAACCCTGCCCGACAGGCTGGATTTCGAGGGTGTCCGTTTCGCCTATCCAAATTCGCCGATCATGCGGCTGCAGCTGCCGGAGCTCCACTTCGCCGCCGGCGACCGGGTGGTATTGCTGGGCCCCAACGGCTGCGGAAAGTCTACGCTCCTCAGGGTGGCGGCGGGTCTGTACCGGCCGAGCGAAGGGCAGGTGCGTCTGGGGGGGGCCGACATCTGGGAGCTGGATACCCAGGTGGTGAACGAGCGGATCGGTTATCTCCCCCAGGACGTCCATCTCTTCAAGGGAACCCTGAAAAGCAACGTGATACTGGGGGGGGGAGCCAGTGACGGAAAACTCCTGGAGGTGGCCGAGTTGCTCGGCATCGACCGTGTCGCCGCCGACAGTCCGCGCAGCATGGAGCTTGAGATCAGCGAAGGGGGCGAGGGCTTGTCCGGCGGACAGCGGCAGCTGGTGGGACTGGCTCGACTGTTCCTCGCCCAGCCGCGGGTCTGGCTGCTCGACGAGCCATCGGCCTCTCTCGATATGGAATCGGAAAACAGGATTCTCGAAGCCATTAAGGATACGGTCCGGCCGACCGATATTTTGCTGATCGCCACCCACAGGCCCCGGCTGACGGTGCTTGCCAACCGGGTTATCCTCATGGGCCGGGGCCGGATCATAGCCGACGGCAAACCTGAAGAAGTGCTTCAGCAGCAGCCGCGCCGGGGACGGCGGCTGGTACAGACGGTGGGGGTCTGATATATGCCGCACTTGTCCGAACATGGCATAAGACCCGCTCTTGGTGGCCATTCGCTGGTCCTGTGGGTGCTCATCGTCGCTCTGGCGGCCACTGTTTTCTGTCTTCCCGCTACCGGATCGACCAGAGTGCACGGGGCGCCGGTACGGTCATCGCCACCAGCAGAGTTCAGGTGATTCAGGCGGTCGACGGGGGGGTGCTTAAATCACTGAAGGTGCGGGAAGGGGATTCGGTCAAGCAGGGGCAGGTGCTTGCGGCACTTGATCAGACCCGCTTTGCCGCCCAGGTCATGGAGCTTGATTCCCGGCTTGCCGCACTGCATGGCCAAGCAGCCAGGCTGCGGGCAGAGGTTGCCGGAGCATCGGAAATAGGTTTTCCATCCAACCTGAGAAGGTTTCCCGAGTTGCTGAATGTCCAGAAGGCCCTTTTCACCCAGAAGCGTCAGAGCCTGGACGAGGAACTGCGCACACTGGGCGTGGCGGTCAGACTGGCCAGAGAGGATGCGCGCCTGGTGGCGGAGCTGGCAAAGACCGGCGACGTGAGCCGCTCCGAGGTCATCAAGGCGGAGCGTGCCCTGAATGATGCCGAAGCGCAGCTGATAAACCGCAAGAACAAATACTATCAGGATGCAAGGGCGGAACTGGCCAAGACCGAGGATGATATCGGCCAGAACGAGCAGGTAAGGACTCCCCGCGCCCAGCAGCTGGCAGACAGTGTCATGAGATCGCCGGTGTCGGGGATCGTAAAGAACGTGCGGGTCACCACCCAGGGGGGGGTGCTGCGTGCCGGGGAGGAACTGCTACAGATCGTGCCGCTGGATGATGTCCTGATCGTGGAGGCGAAGATCAGGCCCTCAGATATTGCCCTGGTGAAGCCTGACCTCAAGGCCACCATCCGCTTCGACGCCTTTGACTATACCATGTACGGCTCCGTGGACGGGACGGTTTCCTATGTGAGTGCGGATACCATCAAGGAAGAGGGAAAAACCGGCGAGCTGACCTATTACCGGGTGCATGTTGCCACCAGCGCCAAACCGGTGAAGACCACAACCGGAAGGACCCTGGAAATTCTCCCCGGCATGACCGCCCAGGTGGATATCCGCACCGGGGATCGGACCGTGCTCGATTACCTCCTGAAGCCGCTGCGCAAGACCCTCACCGAATCAATGGGCGAACGGTAGCTACCTCCAGTCAACGGGAAATACTATTAATGATACCAGGATGGCTCTTAATTTTTGCTCGCAATGGGGGAATTATCGGCTAAACTTAATCAATTTCCATTGGAGGTGGCCTGTGTTTCGTTTTTTCATTCTTGTTGCAGCACTGCTTATCAGCATCCCTTACCCGGCAGGTGCCCATCAGGAACCTGCAGCGGCAGCTGAAGCACCGCCAAGAGAGATGAAACAGGTTGAGGAAAAACCTGTGGTCAGCAGTCATCGGCTCTCGATAGGAAAAAAAGAACTCAGTTACCAGGTCACCGCCGGCCACCTGCCGGTAATTAGCGACAGCGGCGAAACCGAGGCCCGGATCTTCTTCATCGCCTACACCCTGGAAAACCGGCAGCCGGAAAACCGCCGACCACTCCTTTTCGTCTTCAACGGCGGCCCTGGCTCCTCCTCGGTATGGCTGCACCTGGGAACCATCGGCCCAAAGCGGGTGCAGATGCTCCCCGACGGCACCATGCCTCCCCCCCCATACCGGCTCACCGACAACGAATACACCTGGCTCGAACAGGCGGACCTGGTCTTCATCGATCCGGTCGGCACCGGTTACAGCCGGGCGGCCAAGCCTGATCTGGCCAAGAAGTTCAGCTCCGTCCAGGGGGATATCGAGGCAGTGGGCAAATTCATCCGCCTTTACCTGGGGCGTTACGGGCGGTGGAACTCACCGCTGTTTCTGGTGGGAGAAAGCTACGGGGCCTTCCGCGCCGCCGGCCTGGCCGATTACCTCCTTGAACACGGCATCGCCATGAACGGCACCATCCTCATTTCCGCCATCATGAACATGCAGACCGTCTCCTTCGATCCCGGCAACGATCTCCCCTATGCCCTCTACCTCCCCAGTTACACCGCCACCGCCTGGTACCATGGCAAACTCGCTACCCAGGCTGCCGATCCGGATAAAATCCTGCAAGAGGCAGAAGCCTGGGCCGAAAACGAATATCTTACTGCCCTGGCCAAGGGAGACCGGCTCTCGCCGGACGAACGAAAGGCAATCGCCGGCAAGCTCTCCCAGTTCACCGGCCTGAGCCCGGCCTTTATTGAAGGGCGCAACCTGCGCATCGACAGCAGAACTTTCGTCAGGGAGCTCCTCCGTGACCGGCAGCTGGTGACCGGCACCATGGACAGCCGCTTCCTGGCGTCAAATGTGGATCCCTCCTCCCCCCACGGCTTTGACCCCACCGTGGCCACCATCCGCCCCCCCTATACGACCCTGTTCAACGATTATATCCGCAACGAGATCGGCTTCCGGTCGGACATGGAGTATTTCATTCTTGGCGGAGGCATCGGCAGATGGGACTGGGAAGCAAAAAACGGCTATGCCGACACCAGCGAGGACCTACGGGAGGCAATGGCCAAGAATCCTTATATGAAGCTGTTCGTGGCCATGGGCTGCTTCGATCTGGCAACACCTCATTTCTCCACCGAATATACCCTCAACCATCTGGGACTGACACCGGCTCTGCGGAACAACCTCACCATTCGCCGCTACCGGGGGGGTCACATGATGTATCTCGACCTGGCTGCACTGTCCCGGCTGACCAAAGATGTCACCGCCTTCATCGATGATTCTTCGGCAGCAGCGCCCTGACCGGAAAACTCACCCCCACGGCCCGAAAAGTCTTGCCCAGTGAAGCAGTATGTTTACCATTAATTTTTTGTTGACCGGTTTAGTATAGTTTGCTATCTAATTAAACTACTAAACTAATCGTATTAATATATTATCTTATAAGGAGCTAATACCATGTCCCGCAGGCAAGGTTTTCCCACCAAGGCCGATGTAATCGAACGGACCCCTGACCGGGCAGTCAGGGAAATGCTGCAACACATGGGAAAAATCGGCATTGAAACTCCCTTCGATCGCTTTGACACCCAGAAGCCCCACTGCGGCTTCGGCCTCTCGGGTACCTGCTGCAAGAACTGCCACATGGCCCATGCCGCATCACCGCCAAGAGTCCGCGTGGCGTCTGCGGCGCCGACGCCCACCTGATCGTCGCCCGCAACATCCTGCGTTGGACCGCGGCAGGGGTGGCTGCCCATGGTGCACGCGGCCGCGAAGTGATGCTGGCCCTCAAGGGTGCAGCGGATGGTGCTCTGGACCTGCCCATTCTCGGCCCGGACAAGGTGATTGCCACTGCCAAGCCTTCGGCATTTTCGAAGAAGGGAAAACAATCAAAGAACTGGCCGCGGAAATCGCCATGATACTGCTGGACGATCTCTGCCGCACCCTTCCCGGGCCCCACCGGACCCTTGAGGCCATGGCTCCGCCGGAACGATTGCAGGTCTGGCGGGAGCTGGACATCCTGCCAGTGGGAGCCTACCACGAAGTCTTCGAGGCACTGCACCGCACCACCACCGGCACCGACGGCGAGTGGGAGAATGTCACCCGCCAGATGCTGCGCTGCGGCCTGGCCTTTGCCTGGAGCAGCGTCGTCGGGTCGGCCATCGCCATGGACTGCCTCTATGGCCTCCCCAAGCGGAGCAAAATCAGCACCAATCTGGGTGCCATCAGTGAAGACACAGTCAACATAGCTGTCCATGGGCACTCACCGGTACTGGTGGCGGCTATCGTCAAAGCCGCCCGGCGCAGCGACCTGATTGCAGCCGCCGACAAGCGGGAGCCGCCACTATCCGCCTCTATGGCATCTGCTGCTCGGGGCATTCGGCCCTGGCCAAGTTCGGCGATATTACACCACTGACCAACGCCGTGGGGGCGGAACTGGCGCTGGCAACGGGCGCCATCGATCTGTGGGTGGCTGATGTTCAGGATGTCTTTCCCGGCATCATGGACGTGGCTGCATGTTTTCACACCCGGGTCGTTACCACCAGCGATTCGACCCGCTTGCCCGGCGCCGAACATATTGCCTTCGATCACCACCACAGCAACCTGGGTGAGGCCGACACCCTGGCCGAGAGAATCGTCCGGCTCGGCATCCAGGCCTATGGTGGGCGGCAAAGCGGCAAGGTTTTCATCCCTGCTGCCCGCATGGAGGCGGAGGTGGGTTTTTCGGTGGAAAATATCCTCGCTACCTTTGGCGGCGCCGACACTCTCCTGGAGCACCTGAAGAGCGGGAGGATCAGGGGGGTGGTCAATCTGGTGGGGTGCAACAACCCCAAGGTGGTCTATGAAGAGGCGGTGGTCAAGGTTGCCGACGAATTGATAGCCCATGACGTCCTGGCCCTGACCAATGGCTGTGCTGCCTATGCCCTGCTGAAGCTCGGCTTTTGCCTCCCCGCGGGGTTGTCCGGAGCCGGGCCGGGCCTGAACGCCGCCCTGACGCCTCACCATTTGCCGCCGGTCTGGCACATGGGGGAATGCCTGGACAATGCCCGCGCCTCGGTTTTTTCCGCACCATATCCAATGCTGCCAATGAACCACTCAAGCGTCTGCCGCTGGCCTTTTCCAGCCCGGAGTGGTCCAACGAAAAGGGACTGGGGGCCGCCCTCGGTTTCCGACTGCTGGGCCTTAACTCCTATCACTGCATTGCCCCGCCGGTGGATGGCTCGGAAAAAGTCGCCCGCTTCATTTACGAGGATACCCGGGAACTGCTCGGGGCGGTTATGGTGGTCGATCAAGACCCTGTCGCACTGGCAAGGCGGATCATTGCCGACTTTGACGAAAGAAGGGCCGCCCTCGGCTGGGACAAGGGGAGTGAACCCGCCACAACCCGTCTGTCGGCGCTGCAGAGGCAACAGGAACATAGCCATGCCCATCTCCACGGGCATCCCCATACCCATAACGACACGGAGGATCACCACCATGAATAGACGTCAATTTCTCAAGGCATCCGGCCTTGCCTTGGCGGCAACCGCCGCCCCCGGACTGATCGGCAGCGTATTTGCCGGCAGCAAGGTCACCCTCAAGATTGGCTACCTTCCCCTGTCGGACCACCTGCTGATGATTGCCGCCGAGCGGGAACAGTTCAGAACCGTCGGCATCAAACCGGTCAAGTTCTCTTCCTGGCCCGAAATTGCCGAGGCACTGAAAAGTGGCGCTATCGACGGCGCGTTCCTCCTCACCCCCATCGCCCTCACCCTGCGCCAGAAGGGGGTACCCATTAAGGCCGTGCTCCTGGGACACCGCAACGGCAGTGCGATTACCGTCAGGAACAACATCGGCATCAACCGGATCGAAGACCTGAAGGGTAAAATCATCGCCGTTCCGAGCCCCTTCTCCACCCATAACATCCTGCTGCGCAAGGCGTTGACCGAAAAACGCATGGATCCTGCCAGGGACCTGAAAATAATCGACATGGCCCCACCGGAAATGCTCAACGCCCTGGCCACCGGCCGCATCCACGGCTACATCGTCGCCGAACCGTTCGCGCCCAGGCCGAGGCCCGGAAGGTCGGAAAGATCCTGACCCTTTCCAAGGATATCTGGCCCAATCACATCTGCTGCGTCCTCAATCTGCGGGAAACGGTGATCAACTCCCATCCCGAGGCGGTGCAGGAGCTGGTTACCGGCTTCACCCGCACGGCTGCCTTCATCGAGTCCAATCCGGCCGGAGCCGCCAAGGCATCCACCAGAATCCTCGGTCAACGTCCCGAACTGATAGAAAAGGTCCTCACCTCCCCCCGCGACCGGCTGAGTTTCCTGAACCTGACGCCGGCAAGGGCTGATTTTGCCGCCACCCAGGACTACATGATCAAGTTCGGTATTGCCAAAAACAAAGTCGATGTGGCCGGATACCTGGATGACCGTTTTGCCAAGAAAAGTTAGCTAGTTTCCATCCGGAAAGGGTTCTTTTCTGCCCTGGCGGCGTCAATCTGCGGGCTTACTTGTGCGACGTACCGATGTACGTCTCCGCGCAAGCCCTTGATTTCCTTGCCAGAACAAAAAATCCCCTCTTTCCGAATCGGAAACCACTAGTTTCTCATCCGGAGTTTCCGGATGGAAACTAGATACTGTTACGGAAGTGAAAGGAACGAAAGAAACGTATGAATGGTTTCATCAGCAAATTGGCCCGACTGGCACTGCCATTGACTTCACTGATCGCCTTCACCCTGCTCTGGCAGGTGACCGCCCGCCGCTACCCACCTGAACAGTTCCCCGCCCCGAGCGATGTGGTGCGCTCCATTGTTGAGCTTGCAGACATGGGCACCCTCTGGAGCCACATGGGCATCAGCCTGGCCCGCTTCGGGGCCGCCTATCTGCTGGCAGTACTGGCAGGGATTCCCCTGGGGCTTTTCCTTGGCCGTTTCATCCGCTGCCACAAAGCCATTGACCCGCTTATCCAGGTGCTCCGCCCCATTTCCCCCATTGCCTGGTTTCCCCTTGCAGTCCTCTGGTTCGGTATCGGCAATGCACCTGCGGTTTTCATCATTTTCCTGGCATCTTTTTATCCGGTGCTGCTTGCGACTATCAGTGCAGTACGGGCCGTTCCACCGGTTTATCTCAAAGTGGCCGGCAACTTCGGCGCACCGGCAGGCATGACCTTTCTACGGGTCATCGTCCGGCAGCGTTTCCGGGGATCATGGTTGGATTGCACATAGCGGTGGGAACAGGCTGGATCCATCTGGTGGCAGGGGAAATGCTGGGCGCCAGTCGGGGCTCGGCTTCATGATCGTCGATGCCCGCAACTTCCTTCGTACCGACCAGATCATGGCCGGCATGCTGCTGGTCGGCCTGCTCGGTCTGGCAATCTACAGGGGAATGAAATCGCTGGAGCGGATTATCGGCCGGCGCTGGGGGGTAAGCCAATGAATGCTGCTGCAAACACTGCGAAGATTGTTCTGGAGGGGGTGGAAAAACGCTTCCGCTCTGCCCGTGGAGACATGCAGACTGCTCTTACCCAGGTGGATTTGCAGATAGCGCCGGCGAATTCGTCTGCCTGGTCGGCCCCAGCGGCTGCGGCAAGACAACGCTCATCAACCTCATGGCGGGTTTTGAGCGCCCTTCGAGCGGCCTGGTGACCATAGACGGCAAACCGGTCAGCGGCCCCGATCCGGACCACATCATGATCTTCCAGGACTACGGCCTGTATCCCTGGCGCTCGGTCCTCGGCAACGTCCTCTTCGGCCTGCAGGCCCGCGGAATCTCCGCCGCCAAGGCCCAACCAAGGGCGCTGGCCGCATTGGAACTGGTCGGACTCGCCCATGCTGCCGAAAAGCACCCCCACGAACTTTCTGGGGGCATGAAGCAGCGGGTGGCCATCGCCCGGGCCCTTGCCGTGGAGCCGAGCATCCTTTTTATGGACGAGCCGTTCGCCGCCCTGGATGCCTTCACCCGCCTGCATCTGCAGGACGAACTGCTGCGCATCTGGGAGGAAACCCGCTCGACCGTCGTCTTTGTCACCCACGACCTGGATGAAGCCATAGCACTCGGCCAGCGGGTCGTCCTGATGGCTTCCGGCCCGGGACGGGTGCAGAAGGTGCTCAATGTTCCCCTCGCCCATCCCCGGGACCGTACCTCGGACGATTTCGCCACCGTGCGCCGTGAACTTTTCGAAGAATTTCACCTGGTGCATAAACATGCGGCCATGGCCACTGAATATTCCATTTAGCTTCTTCAACCACCTGCCGCAAATCATTCTCCACGCCAACGGTTTATCCATCGCCGTTGCGTTTTTTTGTTCTTCAGGCATTCCCGTTGAAATACAAGGCAGCCGCGACATGGTCCATTCGCTCTGTCGCCACAGCTGTGGACCTTGCGGTGCCGTCCGCGTAATTGCGCGGTGATTGGAGTGATATATCCTCTACTTCAACATGCGGCGGGTGTCCGCTCGCCGCTGTAGCTCGTCGCTTACTCACGATGCCACGCTGCCTTCCCAGGCAATGTTCAGATGAACCGGAAGAATTTTTTTGCCATGCTGAAAAAAATCGTTGACAGTTGTTTCAGAAAAATATAGTTTAAGTTCAAACGATATGATTTCAAATCAATCAATGCTGTATCACCCCCGAAAAAGATACGAAGGAGGAGCACACCGACAGTACCCATAAGAACAAGGCAGGAAATTTTTTTAGGCAATAAGTTCAATATTAAACCATTTATTATCAACACAACAACAAAAGGAGAAACAACCATGAAACGCATTATCACATCCATCGCAGCAATTATCGCCCTGTCCCTGCCGGCAATCGCCTCGGCTTCCAGCTGGAAGATCGACGCCGACCATTCCAACATGGGATTCAAAGTACGCCACCTGATGGTCTCCAATGTCAAGGGGAGCTTTGAGAAGGTAGCCGGCGTCCTTGAACTGGACGACAAGGACATCACCAAGTCCAAGGTTGACGTCACCATCGAAACCGCATCCATCAACACCAATGCCGCAAAGCGCGACGAGCACCTGCGCAGCGCCGATTTCTTCGATGTGGCCAAATATCCGACCATGACCTTTGTTTCCAAAAAGGTGGCTAAAGCTGGGAAAAATCTTAAAGTTACCGGCAACCTGACCCTCCACGGCGTTACCCGTCCGGTCGTTCTCACCGTCGACCCCATCACCAAAGAGAGCAAAGACCCCTGGGGCAACCTCCGTCGCGGCACCACCGCCACCACCACCATCAACCGCAAGGATTTCGGTCTGGTCTGGAATGCAGGGCTTGAAACCGGTGGGGTAGCCGTTGGTGAAGAAGTGGCCATCATTCTCGAAATTGAGCTGATTAAGAAGTAAGTAATTAGACACAACAGGTTGTTGGAAAATACCAAAGGAGAACACTACCATGACCCAAGCAAAAGGACCCCTCGTACTTGAACTGGAACCGGGCACCTACTACCGCTGCACCTGCGGAAAAGCCGCCACCCCCTTCTGTGACGGCGCCCACCAGGGAACCGACTGCACCCCCAAATCCTTCGAGGTTAAGGAGAAGCAGCAGGTATACCTCTGCAACTGCGGCAAGACCGCCAACGCCCCCTTCTGCGACGGGAGCTGCGCAAAATAGGGCAGTAAAACATGCGGCATGACAAGGCCGGACCGGCGCATTGCCGGTCCGGCCTTTTTTTGGACATAGCCATGAAAGCAAAGAGTTATACAATGAAGATACAAACCATTTCACCACGACCGGAGCGTCATCAAGGGCTGAGGACAGACAGCATGGACTCGTTCGAGCAGATTCAGCGCGTGCTCGGCCGCCATCGCCCCCGGACAGGGAAGCCCGGCGACCGCGCCCATGCCGCAGTGTCCATGATCCTGCGCGAGCGGCCCGACGGTCTGAGCGTCCTGCTCATCCAGCGATCGGTCAACGAAAACGACTACTGGTCAGGCCAGATCGGCCTGCCGGGGGGGAGAACGGAAAGCGCCGACAACGGCCCCATGAACACCGCCCAGCGGGAAACACGGGAAGAGCTCGGCCTGGACCTGTCCGCCGCCCGCTACCTGGGTCGCCTCAAAGACATCGCCCCGAGCGGCTTGAATATCGTCGTATCCTGCTTCGTTTACGCTTCGGGATGAGCCGGTACTGCACCCGGACCCCCATGAGGTAGCCGAGGCCTTCTGGTTTCCCCTCAAGGATATGGATGACCCGGCCGGCCGTGCCCGGATCAGGTTCCTCTTCAAGGGGCGCATGAAGAGCTTTCCGGCAGTCTCTATCCCCGGACCCCAGGAACGGCAGCTCTGGGGAATCACCTACGACCTGCTGCACAAGTTGAAAAAGGCCATGACCTTCCCTAATGGATGAAGGTACCGATGCCAAAGCCGAAATGAAAGCGCGGCTCGCGGCTTCGTTCCTCCGGACGCCAGAGGTGGATTTCCCGAATCTCCAGCACCGGATAGGCATAGTCCCGCCCCGCCAGTTCCCTGACTTCCTTCCCCGCCACCGGACCCACCAGGCTCACCAGCATCCCCCGCCGAAAGATGGCCGGATCGAGAAAATCGCCGCTCCTGGCAAGGAAGCGCCCTCCCGAGGTGGGATTGTCCTTGATGTGGCCATCGTCGTCGGTTGAAAGCTGCGCCACCTCCAGCTCCCCCCCCTGCTCACCATTCCGCACCGCTACAATCGCCCCGCCAAGCAGAAAATATCGTCCCTGGTACTGCTCCGGCTCCACCCGCAGCACGGTAAAGCACATCCCACTGCACCTTGTTCAAAGACTCATCACTGAAGACCCCGGCACAACCGGAGAGCCACATCGCCAGCACCAGCAAGAGACATAGACGCATCGCAGACCTCCTTTGCCGCTGTCACTTGCTTTAAGTCTGGCCGTAAACCGGACGATGTCAATGCCGCCGCGCCTGTCCCATGGGTAAAATAAATTACGCTTGCTCCTAAATGGGAGCAGGGTATAATCCACTCATGCGCATTATCTCCCGAAAAACCCTGAGAGAATTCTGGGACCGGCATCCGGACGCACGGCAACCGCTACAGGCTTGGTATGACGATGCCAAGCACGCCGAATGGCGTTCACCGGCGGATATTAAGAATGTCTACCGAAACGCTAGTTTTTTGGCAAATAACCGGGTTGTATTCAACATCAAGGGAAACGACTACCGCCTTATCGTGGTAGTCCAGTACGCGCACGGCATACTGTACATCCGTTTCGTAGGCACTCATCGGGAATATGACAGGACTGACGCGGCAACAATTTGAACGGAGAAATAATATGGAAATCAAACCGATAAAAAGCGAAGCTGATTATGAGGTCACACTCAAAGAGATCGAGCTTCTGTTCGATTCCGCTCCCGACACACCGGAAGGAGATCGGCTGGAGGTTTTGACAACCCTTGTGGAAGCCTATGAAGAAAGGCGCTTTGCTATCCCCAGGCCTGATCCGATCGAGGCAATTATGTACCACATGGAAAGCCGGGGGTTGACACGCCGCGACCTCGAACCATATATCGGCAGCCGTGCGCGTGTATCGGAAGTACTTAACCGCAAACGCCCGCTAACCATGGAAATGATCCGAAATATTCACAAGGGGCTCGGTATACCGGCAGAAGTCCTGATACAGCCTTATCCTACCTTCAGAGACGCGGCTTGATATGCGGCGGCCTGAAAAACCTGCTCAGCCATGACTTGTAATAAAATCACCCATGGGGAAATCTGGGGACATAATACGGGACATAATAAGGTTTTCACCTCGCTACCGGAATGTTGGCAAGCTTTTACTTGACTCTGTAAAACCCATTTAATAAGCTCCGCCTATGCCAAGGATGTCTCGCCTCATAGTTCCAGGGTTCCCTCACCAGGTAACACAGCGCGGAGTCATGTCAATGGACATATTCTCCGATGATGATTCACGTCTGGCCTATCTGCAGTTTCTTGCGGAGGAGGCGAGGCGCTTCGGCGTGCAGTTCCTTTCCTGGTGCCTCATGACGAACCATGTGCATTTCATAGCTATCCCCTCTGATACGTTTTCCCTTGCCAAGCTTTTGGTGAGGCCCATCGACGGTACACTAGGATGCGTAACTTCCAAGAAGGGGTTCGCTGTTACCTGTTCCAAGGCCGGTTCGGATCCTGCGGGCTTGATGACAAGCATCTCTTAGCGGCAGCACGTTATGTAGAGCGAAATCCAGTGAAGGCAAAGATGGTAACCCATCCTGGAGCGTACAGTGGTCAAGTGCACGATTTCACCTTGGCCTAGTAGAGACAGATCTATTGGTTAATGACAGAACCATCCTTGGGACGGTATCAGATTGGGAAGAACTTCTGTCTGCTGAGGATGAAGAAGAAACGAACAGACTGAGGTTATCTACGAGGACGGGCAGACCTGTTGGTAACGACGATTTTGCTGAAAAAGTTCAACTGTTGACGGGCAGGGACCACGTCCACAGCGGCCGGGGAGACCGAAAAAGGGGAAATAATCCGTAATATGTCTCCAGATTTCCAGATTTCCACCCAAATAGCAATGCCTAACCATCGGCAACACCGATCAAGCAGGTGGTGCCTCAGCCCCGTTATCCAGAGAACAAACATGAAGACAATCGATGTCGAAAATTCACGAATACGCCTACTTGCACTCGCTGGTGAAATTCGCGAGGTCATGAGTGGTTATGGCAATGGGTTTGCGGCCGGGTCCCCAGCCGCCATTGAAGCTGAGAACGTCAACGATACTGAACCGATAACAGGAATCCTCGGGCAAGCAGCCCTTATGTACGAATCCGTAATTGACCATGTTGTTGCCACGACAAGAATCATGAGTACTCCCATCCAGAGCATTGCTCCATTTTCACTCGTCCGCTCAGGTATAGAGGTGTCTTCAACATGTTGCTGGCTTTTAGAACCGCAATTAATCACCACCACGCGCTTATGTAGGAGTTTTGCCCTCAGACGTAACTCCTTGGAGGGACAGAGAAAAATCATAAATGGAAATCCAGAAACTGATGATGGAGGCTTCCAGAGTAGACTTTCCTATCTCGATCAAAAGGAGAGGGAGCACGGCCTCGAACGAGTTGCCGTACCGTCGGCGACTGATCTGACCGGATATTGGTTCGGGGGAAAGGCGCACTACAGGCTCACGTCATCAGTGGTTCATGGCCAACCTTGGGCAATCTCTCAGGTCGCTTTCACAAGAAATGATCAGAAGAAGGTCGGTGAAGGAGCGGTATTCTTGGAGCCCACCTTAAAGCCAAATTTCATTCTCTATTTGTTTGTGCTGGCACTAGATGCCTTAGCCCGGCCAGCATGGTTACGAACGGTCTACGCGGGACATGATAGGTTAAAGATCGAGGTCACATTGAACAACGCATACAACGACTTGCAAATGAATCCCGAGAGAAGATTCTGGAGACATGGCTAACAAGGCTTAGGCAGAACTAAAGGGCCAGACCTACACAATTGACAAAGTAAAATGTGTAGGTTGACCCTCTAGCTTCGTTCAATATATCAAGAGCAGCTGTATACGGAGGCGCCAGAGTGTGGACATGCCCTGCCTGTAGAGAGGAAATTGCTGACGGTTTGGATATTTGCTGGAACTGCGGGGTTGACAAGAGTGGTTCAAAAATCAGCGACTCGGACAGGGAAACGCGGAAGGCAATGGGCCGGCGTGAACTGTATGTGGACACCAGGACAGGGGCGTTTTTCTGCGTATCCAGCGGCATTCTGAGAAAAGCATAGGGGTCATGTTAGACATTTAAACATTCTCGCAACTTCAAATGTCAAACCTGACCCGCAGGCCCCCCTGGTTCTTGGCCCAGTATGCAAATTGGTGGTGAAAAATATCTCCTCTCGCCAACACCGACCAAGGATACGAGCAAAAGTGAGTCAACTCCTGGAAGCATTCGGGAGTTGAAATAAGAATAGCCCGCATAATTCACAAAGCGGCACCCTATCACCGGTCGAGCCCGTTATCACCTAAGAGAAAGGAATGCATACTTGGACAAAGAGCTTAGTGATGAGCTGCTCTCAATGCAACATGAGGATCAGAAAACATTGCAGGAGTTGATCGATAGTGGGGAATTGGGTACGGTGGTCTACCATCCGAAAATCAAGGAAGTACACGAGCGAAATAACAAGCGCATAAAGCAAATCATCGAAGAACACGGATGGCCAGGGATTACCTTGGTGGGCAAGGAGGCTGCCGAGGCTGCTTGGCTCATCGTCCAGCATGCGGTATTGGACACTGCATTTATGGACTCATGCCTGCCACTTCTCCGAGAGGCTGTTAAAAGGGGCGATGCAGAAGGTAGCCACTTCGCCTACCTCCAAGACAGAGTACTCACCATGTCTGGAAGACCTCAAATTTACGGCACCCAGCATGATGTGGATGAAAACGGAACTGCTCTTCCATTGCCGATGGAGAATCCTGTGGAAGTTGACAAGTTGCGAAAGGAAATGGGATTGGGCACCTTAGCCGAAGCGACGACGCGCATACAGGAAAGGGAGAATGCTATCCGCCGAAATCGCAAGGCTAACCAGGCCGAGGAGCCGTGACCCTGCTCAGGCCACTAGCGTTGCTGCCACTTCAAATTTGCTGTAATAAAACGGCATCCAGGAGGTCCACCCATGAAACGACTGATCTTTTCTCTTGCCTGCCTCGTCCTTTCCCTGGCGCTGCCCGCCTTTGGCGGCCAGCAGAAGAAACAGGGAGCTTCCCTTTACGAAATCAAGCGGGACGGCAAAATCGGCTTTATCAACCGCCAGGGAAAAGAGGTTATCCCTCCCCGCTACGATGATGTGCGGGGCGGTTTCATGGAGGGGCTGACCCGGATCCAGGTAGATGACCTATGGGGCTTCATGGATAGGAGCGGCAGGGTGGTCGTTTCCCCTGTCTATGACGACAACGACGAGTTTTCCGAAGGGTTGGCCAGGGTAAGGAGCAAGAAGAAGTGGGGCTTTGTGGACCATGGCGGCAAGGTGAAGATTCCCCTGGAGTTCGAAGATGCGGGGAATTTCAGGGACGGTATGGCCAAAGTGAAGATCAATGGCCGCTGGGGCTTTGTCGACAAAGCCGGAAGGAAGGTCGTTCCCGCTCAATACAAGGATGTGGACGATTTTACCGAAGGGCTGGCGAGGATCAAGTCTGACGGCAAATGGGGCTATGTGGCAAGAGCGGAAAAATCGCCATCCAGCCTGCCTTTGAAAGCGCCGATGCCTTCGTCGACGGACTGGCACGGGTGGAAGTGGACGGGAAAAAGGGATACATCGATCATTCCGGCCGCTTCGTCTGGGGACCGGTCAAGTATTGACCCTTCCGCCCTCTTGAACCCTCCCGGAACAGCAATAGAAAGGATGATACCCATGGCAAAATTCCTCATTGTCTATTCAACCACCGACGGCCAGACCAGGAAGATATGCCACAGGCTGCAGCAGGTTGTGGAGCAGCAGGGGCACCAGGTGGCCATGGTACCCGTTGAGGATGCGGACCGGATTGACCTTGCCTCCTTCGATAAAATCATCATAGGCGCCAGCATCCGCTACGGCAAGCACAGCCCCCTCATCACCCGCTTCATCGAGAAAAACCGCCCCATCCTGGAGAGCAAGCCCAACGCCTTTTTCTCCGTCAACGTCGTGGCCCGCAAGCCGGAGAAAAGCATCCCCGAACAAAACCCCTACCTGCAAAAATTTCTCCGGCGGATCTCCTGGAAACCCAGGGAACTGGCCGTCTTTGCCGGCAAGATCGATTACCCCAGTTATACCCCCCTCGATCGTTTCATGATCAGGCTGATCATGTGGATGACCAAGGGGCCGACCGATCCCAAGACTGTCATTGAGTTCACCGATTGGGAAAAGGTGGAACAATTCGGCCGGCGCATGGGAAAAGTCTAGTTGAAGTTCATCTTGTAATAGAGGTCGACGCCGCTCTCACTGCCGGTTTCCGTCTCCAGCTGCAGCCGCCTTGAGATATCGTAACGGAGACGGAACAGGTTTGCGCCGGTAAAAAGGGAGCGGCCGTAACTGATATAGAGCTGTGGCGTCAGGTACTTGCCGAGGGTGAGGATCGATCGGGAGACACCGGCATCGGGCTGTTTGGCAGGTGCGACACCGCTGGGGACGACCGGAATTTGCTTGTAGCCCATCTTTTCCGCCGCGTCCCGCTGGCCGCTTTCGATCTCGATGGTGCTGAGGCCGAGCCGGTTCTTGATCTGGTCCTGGAGCACCACCGACTGCCCGGTGGACAGGAGCAGCCCGGCCGCCTGGGTCATGAGGCCCGCCTGCTCGCTGCTGGCCCCCAGGGGGTGGCCCAATACCATGTAGGCAAGAATATCCATGTCCGGCATCGCCGGAACCGAATACAGCTTGATCACCGGCGTTCGCGGAGTGCCACTGACGGTGACCCCGGCACGCACCTCACCGACAGTGCGCAGGGCCAGGATATCCAGCAGCGGCTCATTGACCGGTCCGCCGGCATAGAAAACCCGTCCACGGACGATGGCCAGATCGAGGCCGTAGGCCTTGTATCGACCCTTGACCACCTTGATCTCCCCCTTACTGCTGATATTGTCCAGGCTTGCGAGAGTGAGATCCATACTCCCTCCCAGTTGCGCATCGATGCCCTCCGCCTTGACCAGCACCCTGTCCCCCAGGGTGACCCGGACCTGAACATCCAGTGCCACTGGCGGCGTTTTTTTCTCTGCCGGCGCCCCCTCCAGGATCACGTCATCGCTAGGCTGGATGCCGGCACGGGGAGGCTGCCCGTGAATAAGAAGCACCGGCAGGCGCACCTCTCCGCGCACCGCCAATTTTTTCATGGTGCCATCGAAGGATAGCTGCGGCGAACCTGAAGCCTCCAGTTCCGGCAGATGAATGAGTTGAAAGCGGTCGCCGGTGATGATCCCCCGATAACTGTCCAGCTGCCACCCTTTCAAAAGGGCCACCCCCTCCCCTTCGAGCCGACCGGAGCCTGATATTGCACTAAGGGTTATCCCCACCTGGTCCTTGTCCAGATTGGCCGACAGCGTCACATCCCTCAAGGTGATGCCGGCTGCGGGCAGGTAGCGCCGGCTTGGGAAAGCTGCAGTTTGCCATGAAGCCTCGGCTCCTGCCAGACGCCACCGACTTCAAGATCCACATCCACCCGCCCATGGGTTTCCTGGACCAGACCTGGCATGAACGCGGACAGTACACCCTGTTCCTGGACCCGGCCGGAGAGGGCCGCCGAAACCGCACCATGGGGATCCGGGGAGACCGGGAAGGCTGCGGGCACCGGTAACGTGAAACTGCCCCTCGCCTGGCCGAACTCCGCCAGGGTCAGCCCCACTGAGCCCCGCAGGGTATCACCCTGCCATGACCATTTGAAGGAGGCATCCTTCAGGGCCATGGTTCCCTCCCCTTCCGGTTTCTGCCAGTGGAGATTGCCTCCGGTAAGGGTCACATCGCCGGCCATCTCCAGGCGATTTTCCGGCAGGAACTTACCCTTTGCCGCGCCCTCCAGACCACCGGCGACCTTGACGTTGCCCTTCATCCAGGGCTGCAGTACTGCCAGATCGGCAACTCTCCATTTCAGCTCCATGGTTCCCTGCTCCGGCAGGGCAAGTCTCGCAGGGACGGCGGTGGCTAGTTTCGCCTCCAGCTGCACCCCTTCGGCTGCCTTCGCATCGAGGGCAAGGTGTATCCCCTTCTCGCTCCCAGCGCCATTGAGGTTCGCCCGTTCAATGGTGACGGTACGCCCCTCCCTGGTTACCCTTGCCTGCCCCCCTGCTTTTATGTTGAATGAAAGCCGGTCGCCGGAGAGGATGGAACCTGCATGCGCCGTTACTGATTCCCGTAACCTGCACTCCCTGCAGCCATGGGGTGAGCCTGTTCAGGCTGATCGCCTCCCATTGCACATCCACGTCTCCAGTGACCGGCCCAGGACTGAACTCGGCCCGGGCTTCAAGGCGTTCCCGGCCTGTCCCGGCAAGGGCCATCCGTGCCAGCGACAGCTTTGCCGAACTTGCCTGCAGCCTGGCGGGGGCAAGCAGTCTCCACGGGCCGATGCGATCCCGGCCGGAAAACCGGTTGATGGTACCCTGCCATGATCCACCGCTGTAACTGCCGGCCAGGGCCAGGTTAATACTCGCCTCCGGGGCGGTCATCTCCAGGCTGAGCAGGTGGTCGGAAATCCTGCCATCCATTTTCAGCCGGACCGAGTCGGCCTGGAACTGGCGGTACGCCGCCTTCTGCAGGAAAGCGGCAAGGTGGACCGGCTGGTCCTTTCCCTGGGGAACCCTTCCTTCAAAGTTGACGTTGTCGATGTCCATGCCGCGTCCCTTGAGTTTACGACCACTGCCGCTGATGGAGCCAGCGGCTCTGCCATCCTTCCAGGCACCCCACCCTGCCAGCCGCAACTCTCCGGCGGTCTCGGGCACCAGTCTGGACAGATCAGTCACCACCGCGGTCAAATCAAACCGCCGGCTCACATCCCCTGAGCCGTGCAGATCAAACCCCCTGCCGTGCAGGTCCAGATTCGCTATCTGCAGATTTTTCCCGGCAAGCTCCCCCTTGACCCTGCCGGTGAGGGGCTGTCCATGGAGGCGGCTCTCCAGCAGAACCACATCCGCCTTTCCCTGCAGGCTTCCCTGCTTCGGTAATACCACTTCCGCTGCGGCATTGAAATTAACCTCGCCGGTCCAGTCCTTGGCCAGCCGTGCCGGGTCCAGGTTTTTCCCCTGCAGTCGGCCCTTGGCGGTGATGCCGCCAAGCCAGCCCACTTCCAGCATACCAGCCACAGTGCCGCCAAGCATTGAGCCATTGAGGGGCGCCAGGCTGAGTCCTTTATCTCCACCACGGAAGGTTGCGGAAAGGGCCGCGGCCCGCCACCCTTTCCCCCGGTTGCCGATGCTGAACTGCCCTTGATATCTTTTACTGCTTCCCGTCAGTGTCAGGCTGCCGGATAGATCGGTCGGCATCCTCAGTTCCCGGGACAGGTCCAGGTCAGCGGCGGCAAGAGACAGCTTCACCTCCGGCTCGACAGCTGCCAGATTGATGCTTCCTTCACCGGTAATGGTTCCCCGGCTCCCCGGCCTGATTATCTTCAGCCGGCGCAGGTTTAAGGCATTGCGGGTCAAGCCCAGCTCGGTCTTTACTTCCAGTTGTGGAGCACCCCTGGCGCTGCCGGCAACAAGAACCGGCCCCACCAGTTGCTCCGGAGCAGTGGCGGGCAGCAGACGGCCGAAAACTGACAATGAATCCATTTGCGCCACCGGCTTTGCCGGGGTCATCACCAGATCCATAGCCAGTGACGGCCGATGGAATCCAGCCGCCATTTTCCCCTTAACCTTCCCCCCATCGGTAGTCATGGTCATTGATGGCAGGGACAGAACGCCATCGCGCCAGGAGATGGTTGCTGAAAGGTTTTTTACCTGTACCGGTTTGGCATCCCTATGGCGATAGCGCAAATCCGTCAGCCGCAAGCTTCTGATTTCCACATCCACATGGTCCGCCAACCCCGGCAGTCGCGGCCAGCTCAGGTCCAGCGGCTTTTTGGTCGACGGAGTATCATCCCGTACAGCTACGGCAGCCATCACCAGCTCATCAACCACCAGGCTTCCCGTCACCAACCAAGCCGGTCGCCACTGGAACTCCAGCTGGCCAATGGTTGCCTGTTTCAGACCGCTACGGACTTTTATTCCCTCAAGCCGCAGGCTATCCAGCAGCCTTCCCTCCACCCTTGCCGCCGATATCTGCAACGGGGTGTACCGTGAAAGGTTTTGCAGTGTCCAGCGGGCACCGGCTGTCGTGCCAAAAATCCAGCCCATTGCCACAAGGGCCGCAGTTAGCAGCACCGCCAGCAGAACCGCCAGACCGTATGCGATGGCACGTTTCACAGTTCCAACCCTATGGTGAAATGGATGTGGAAGGCAGGGTTGTCGACCCCCAACTGCCGGGCTATGGACAGATTGACTACGCCGACCCTGGTATAGTAATGGACCCCCACCCCGGCGCCGCTGTATAGTTTGACGGAAGTGAAACTGTTGAAGCATTGCCGATGTCATAAAACACCGAGAGGCCCCAGTCCTTGAACAGGGCACGCTCCAGCTCAATGCTGCCGACCAGCAGATGCCTGCCCCCCACCACTTCGCCGGTGGCGTCGCGGGGGCCGAGACTTTTATAGGAATAACCGCGGACACTCTGATCGCCGCCGGCAAAGAAGCGCAACGAGGCCGGCAGATCCGCCATGGGATCATTAAGCAGGGTAAGGCCGACCTTGGCCCTGGTGTGGAGCGACAGTCGCCACGGCAGCGGCATCAGATCGCTTCCCTCAGTGATCAGCTGAATCAGCCCACGTCTGAACCTATCAGTTGGTGGGTGCCGCGCACATCGAAAAAGTAGCGGAATCCCCTCTCCGGCCTGATGAGGTCGCCGTAATGGTCCTTGGTAAAGCGCAGGCCGGGCAGGACCAGCCTGGAACTGGAATTTTCGCTGCCGATGGTGAAGCTTTCCCGCTGCAGTCTGATGTAGGCAGTTCCAAGCTCCCCCCTGCCGAAACTACGGTTCTTGTCCAGCTCCAGTGCCACCAGGCGGCTGACGTAGGTGGTTTCCTCACGCTGCAGATTCAGCTGCAACGATGTGGAGCTACGGATATCGTCGGCGTCGGGGATGACGTAACCGCTGGCAAAGCCTTGCAGGCGCTGGGAGATGAAGAGATTGGCATAGTATTCGTGGCCCCGATGCAGCATGTTCAGATCCCGGTAACGGAGGGAGAAGCGGCCACCGGTATCGGTTCCATAGCCGAGCCCGGGCCTCAGGCTGCGGCGGTAGGCCTGTTTCAGCTGCACCGAAACGGGTATGGTATTGTTGGTGGCCTCCCCCTTGTGGGGGGTAACGATGATCTCCTTGAAACGCTCCGAGTTATTGAAGTTGAGCTGGGTCTGACCCAGGCGGCTGTAGGAAAAAGGCTCCCCTGACTTGAAGCTCAGATAGCGGCGCAGGAAGGACTCGGGATAATCGGGCGCCCCTTCGATGGTCGCACCGTCGAAGAAATACCGCTCCCCCGTATCCATGATGAGCCTGATGCGGGCCGATGTTCTGGGAGGATCGATACGGATCTCGTGGGCTGTGAACCGGACATCCAGGAAGCCCAATTCCTCGGCTGCCGCTTCCAGCCCCCCCTTGGCCTGGTCATAGGGCTGCTGCAGCAATATATCCCCTTTCTCCAGGGGAAAGACATCCACAAGGTCTTTCAGCCGCCCTTCTCCTGCCCCGGCCCCTGCCAGAGCCACATCCAGTGCCGCTATACGCACAGGCTCACCCAGAGAAACTCTTGCCATGAGGCGAAAGTATCCTCTCTCCTCCGAAAGGTTCGTTTCAACCTGGGCGTTGTAATAGCCGAAGGGCTGCAGGGCGGTGCGCACCCTGTCCGGCGCCTGGCGCGCGAAGCGCTCAAGCCACAGGCGATCGACCTTTCCCTCCCGCACCATTCCCGGTGGCAGGGCCAGGGCTTCCTGCACGTTGGTCCGCGCCTCATCCTCCACCCCGGTGACGACGATTTCCACCGACTCTGCCGCCATTGAAACCGGCGGCAGAAAGGCAAACAGGGCAATCAGCATGGCAATGAGGTATGCACCTTTGTTTCCCATTACACCTGCACTTCCGGATTTCAGTCTGATGGGGGTCTTGTCTCTTCCCCTTGAGCGGTCTCCGGCCTTTCAACGGTGGCCAGTTCATGCCAGAGATTGATAACCGTGGCAAAAATGATAGGCCCGAGAATCAGGCCGAGAAGGCCGATGGTGGTCACACCGCAGATTGCCCCCAGCACCACTGCCGGGACAGGCACATTCCCCTTGGCCCCAACGGCGATGGGACGGATGGCATTGTCGGCAAGACCGACCATGAAGATGCACCAGAGGGCAAGAAGGCCGGCTGTAACGTATGCTCCTTGAAAGCCACATATGCGGCAAGGGGAACCCAGATGATAGCTGTCCCGACCACGGGCACCAACGCCGCAACGGATGTCAGGCCGGCAAAGAGAACCGGCGCCGGGACATCGGCGAAAAAATAGCCGATGCCGGCGATGATTCCCTGAACCAGGCAGGTAAAGAGGGTGCCCACGGCTACGGCAGTTGTCGTGGCTCGGATCCGGGAAAGGTAGCGGCGCATGTTGTTTCCGTCCGGAGCAAAGCGAGTTACGGCAGTGGACATGACCCTTTCGCCGTCGCGGTAAACGAAGAAGAGAATGAACAGGGCCACGACCAGGATGAACATCAATTCTGCCAGACCTTTGGCCATGTTGGTAGCCGCGTTGACGATTCCGCCGGAGATCGGCCCGGCAGACTTGGCCGCATAGCCCCCCACATCGATGCCGCTCCTTTCCACCAACGAGATTATTCTGTCGATGAAGGGAATGCTGTGCAGGATGGTAGATCCCGACGTGGCAAAATCCCTTACAACCCCCTGGGCCGTCTGAAACCATGCCGGGGCGTTCTGGGCAATGGTGGTGATAAGTCCGGCAATGGGCAGGACGAAACAGACGGTTACGGCCAGCACCATCAGTCCCGCGCATCTCCCTGGCCGGTTTGGAATTCTCTGTGTCAGCCGGTTGTAATAGGGTATTGTTGCGATGCCTATGATCAGTGCCCAGGCGAGGGGCTCCAGGATGGGTGCTGCCAGAAGACCGAGCAGGGCGGCAATTCCGGCAGTGGCAATGGCGCCGATTATACTGAGGTAAACCCTTCTATCCATACAAATACCTCGCAGCAGTCTGAACTCAGATTCTCAATAGGCAATTTTACAACATCTTTCAGATCGCGCCGGGCAATATTAAAATATATTTACTGTCCGGAATTATCAGTTAGACTTTCATATGAGCGAAAAGACAAACGATACCAAAGAGGAGGACAGCGATGAAAAGTGTTAAAAAAGCGGTTTATACAGTTGCAGCGCTGATTGCTCTAGGTGGAATGGTCTTTAGCACCGGGTGTAAAAAAGAGGGAGGTACCGGTGGTGGAACCGGCGGTGATACAGGTGGCACCTCCGGTAGCGGAACCGGCGGATCAACAGGAGGAACCGGAACTGATACTGGTGGGACAAGCGGCACCGGCACTGGCGGCAGCACAGGTACCGGCACAGGCGGCGGCACGGATACCGGCACTGGCGCCGGTGGCACGTTTGGCGTCATGACCAGTAGTGGTGGCGGCCGATAATGACAAGAGCCCTTCAAGCTTTGAAGTTCAAGCTTTTAAGGGCTCTTTTTTGCCTGAATTCAGCAGATCGACTCTTTCTGCAGGCTGGTGTTGATGGCAAAGGCCGCTTCCGCTCCTTCGGCAGCCGCAACTATGGCCAGCTGTACCGAGCGGGCCGCATCGCCTATGACGAACAGCCGTGAGCCGGTCTGCTGGAATTTCCCCACCTTGACCACTCCCCCCTCAGTGATGGTGCAGCCCAGCTTCGCGGCCAGGGGAGAAGCCTGGTACTGTTGCGGGTTGAAAAACAGTGCCCGCCGCATCAAGCCGCTGCCATTTCTGAACCAGATGATCATCATGCCGTCCTTCTCCCTTTCCAGCCTTTGAATGGGCTCGGGGCGAATCGAGATACCGTTGCGCCCAAGCTGTTCGAGCTGCACAGGGGAAGGGAGCACCCCGCCATCGGTACAGAGTATTACGTTCTTGCTCCAGCCGGTCAATTCAAGGGCGTACTCGAATCCCGTTGTCCCATCCCCATACACGGCAAGGGGCTCCCCGTGCACCTCCCAACCATCGCAATAGGGACAATGAAAGACATTACTGCCATACAGCTCGTGAATGCCGTCTATTTCCGGGAGTTTATCCACCACCCCCGTTGCCACCACCAGATATCCGGCCTGCAGTCTCACTCCATCCACAAGATGGACATCAAAACCGTCAGCCGTCTCGACTGCGTCAGTTATTTCGCTTTCCCTGAACGACACCGTCGGGTAGCGGTTCAGCTCTTCCCTTGCCAGGTGGCGAAGCTGCATGGGATTGATGCCGTCACGGGAGAGAAAGCCGTGAAGTGCCCTGGAAACGGCATTCCTTGGCCTTCCCGCATCGCAGACGAGCACTTTTCTGCAGCACCTGCCAAGCACCAGGCGGCACTCAGCCGGAAATGCCTCCTCCGGCGATTACCACATCGTACATGCCAGATCCTTTCCCCGCTTGGCGGTTTCAGCTGTTTTGCTGCATCCTCTTGCACGGTGATATACTTATGGTGAAGGCAAATCAATGAGGGAGGTGAATCGCCATGCTACGTTGGGCAGCTATCTTTTTCATCATAGCCATTGTCGCTGCTGTGTTCGGATTTACCGGAATAGCCTCTGCCGCTGCCGGCATCGCAAAGTTTCTCTTCATCCTCTTCCTGGTGGTTGCTCTCATCATGCTGATCCTCGGCATCACTGCGGGAACCAAGATCACCCGGCACTGAGTTTCCGGCACGATTTGCGAGGCGGCCCGCAGGCCGCCTTATTTTTGGTTCCCCGTCAAGTTTTCCTTTTTCCTATTTGCTGCGCAACTCACGCACCGGATGTTCCCCTTTCAGTTCACACCGATACTCCTTGCCGCTTTTCGACCGGTTCATATTGATGACTTCCTCGCTTGGCGCACCCTTGGCATTGAGCAGATCCTGGGTTGCCTTGTATCGCGAGTTTTCCGGCAGCTTTTCCGGAGGACCGATCTGGGTTTCGCAGGCATTCCAGGTTACCTGCTCCGCCAGGATGCCACGCACGTAATCGATCTGGGACTTGAACTCCAGGGGCTTGGGCAGGGAAGCCGGCACCAGCTGCTCCGGTTCCACCCCCATCTTCCTGGCGATCTCTGCCACCGTCTGCAGATGGGTCAGTTCCATGTTCAGGTGCAGTTCCCAGATCGGCTTTATCTTCGCATCCTTTTCCTGCTCCATGAATGACCAGTACAGCCAGCACTCGTTGTACTCGTGAAGAAGGGCATTCTCTATCCAGGAAGTAGTCGGATCGAGCAGCGACTCGTACTGGGTCACATGTTGCTCCTCGATCATGGCTATTTCCTGGTAGAGTCCTCTTCCCAGCTGCTCCTTGAAGGTATTGCCCAGGTTCATATAAAAGTTCATGGTTTGTTGTTCCCCAGCCAACAGAGTGAGGATGAAGAGGTTGGTCAAAGGGTCGGCTTTCTTCCTGTCCACATGCTTCCTCACATCGTCAAAGGGATGCCGATGCTCCTTTATCGTTGGCCGACCGGGTGTTACCTCGGTAAATTTGCCCAGCATCTTTTCCGATTTGATCCCTTCGGTCATCTGCAACAGGTTTGAATACCGATACAAGTGATCGAAGTCTTCCAACAGGCCGAAGTCGAAGACCTGCTTAACGTAGGGATCAGGCACATTGGCCGAAAGAAAGGCGGTCAAGTCAACCGCCACCTGTTCATACCCGATGGTGGTCTCTAAAGGAGTCTCGTCTCCGGGGGAAAGCCAGTTGATTGCCTTCTGCTGCTGCTGTTCCGCCCGGCGGGTAAGGGCGAGTTGCTTCTTCAGCTCAGGATCGTCCAGGTTGCGGGCAAATTGGTGGGAGAAAATGGCCCCTTCCACTTCGACCCCGTTCATCAGGATGATACGCGCCTTGGTATAGGGGTGGACCTCATTCTTGTCGTATGGTTTTACATTAAGCTCCGACCAGGGTCTCAGCTGCTTTTCTGCAGGAATGCCGCGTTCTTTGAAAGGATTGAAGCTCATTGCGCTACCTCCTTAATCAATTAGTTTATTTTAAAATTGTATTAAGAAGAAAAGGGAAGTCAAACTGAACGGTGCGGCATCAATAAATAGAAAAGCTGCACTGAGGCAGGCTTTCACATTAGGCTTTCACACCCTTTTCGGGCAGTTATTTGGCTTCCAGCACCCCGGTTGCCAGCACTTCCGGACCGGTCGGCTCGGTGACCGTGGGAAAGTCCTCGGGGGTGACAACCAGCCTGAAAACCTTGAAAGCAGTTGTGGCATCCAGCTGTCCCCGCCGTTTTTCGTCGACCCGGAGCTGACCCAGGTTGAATCTTTGTTTTTCCGGCGTCTCGACCCAGACCACATATACGGACTTTGGCGGCTGCAGATTCTGCGGCGGAGCCATGTGTTCCACCTTAGACGGACACGGGTATTACCATTGGGGTCTTTAGTGGCCTTTGCCTCGCCAATTACTGCGGGCAATTCCGCTGAAGGAGGAACTACAACTTCCTTGGCACAACCTGAAAGGCCCAAGAGCAAGGATGCCACCGTCAGCGACATGTATTTTTTCATATCAATCTCCTTTCTTATGTGGTTGAAACATCAGAATGCAGGATAACGGGAAAGCACTACAGGCTCAATTTTGAGTGTAATCGACGCCGTTGGCCTGTCAACGCAGAATTAGCATTTTTTTATTAGGACCACAATTGTTTAGCCTCCCGAATTTTTTGTCAGGCAGCTTCATTGACATTACCTGTTGCGGCCAATAAAATTAAATGTAGCTAACCAAGCCTCTGCTATCATTGGCAGAAAGGAGGCGCTTATGACAGAAAAAAAAGACAGGCCTTTAGGTGATCTGTTTTCGGAACTGATCCAGGAAACCAGGACTCTCTTCAAAAAAGAAGTAGAGTTGATGAGGGTCGAGCTCTCGGAGAAAGTCGAAGGCTCAAGAAGGATCTGATAGCCGTAGGTATCGCCGCTGTCTTGCTTTACGCCGGGCTGCTGACCTTCATTGCCGCCATGGTCTTCGGTCTGGCTGTCTTCATTCCCCTCTGGCTCTCCGCCCTGTTGATCAGCATTGTCTTCATCGGTATCGGTGGTGCGCTGCTGGTCAAGGCAAAAAAAGATGTGTCGCAGATGAAGCTGACGCCGGAAAAATCCAAAGAGACCTTCAAGGAGACTGCTCAATGGGCAAAAGCACAGATGAAACCGGTCAAGTGATGCCGAACCAGACCGACCGGATACGGGAAGAGATCCGTTACACGGAAGCAGAGATAACGGATACCCTGCAAACCATCGAGAAACGGTTCGCTCCGGCCCATATGAAGGCTGAGGCGAAGGTAAAACTGAGGGAATATTCGCTTACCGGGCTGGTCAAGATAACGGAGGCGGTGAAAAAGAAACCCGTCCCCGCAGCCCTGATCGGAGTGGGTGCATTGTGGCTCATCTTCCGCAAGAAAAAGAAACCCCGGCCCGAGGCGGAACTTCCAGGGGCGCTACTGATGGAGCGCTGCCCCGCAAAATGAAGAAGAACCCGGTCAAAACCATGAAACATTACCTGTCGATCCTAAGGATCGCCATTGCCGCCGGAACCGCTGCCAGAGCCATTTATCTGCAGTCGAAAAGCGGGCAAAGGGTGCCGGCCGGGGCAAGGGCAGTCACCGTTACGGAAGTGCCCCGTGCCGGGGCCTTTCCCGAAACAGTCAGGGAGAACGTGTACTGATGGCTCAAATAAAAGGAACAGGCATCCTCGAACGGGGCAATATCTATTTCCTCTACCGCCCCAAGGTGCAAAAGGAGCAGGCCAGGGGGGAGCGTGATGTGGAGCGCTTTTACATGGTCCTGAGCCTGAGGGGAAAAACATCTTCCGTGAGATAATCATCGGCCAGAAAGTCCTTCCTGACATCTGTCGGCCTCAGCCCGATAAGGAAACCGGGTCCTCGGCCGATATTTTCAGTGATCTCAAGCTGAACAGGAAGGAGCATCCGGTGAAGCCACTTTTTGAAGGGAACTGGGAGTAACCAATGCTGAATTCGACCCTCAGGCGCCGCTGAGCAGCATCCTCTTTTTGGCGACACTTCTTCCCTTCAGGTCTTCCACCGGCAGCCCGGCATCCAGGTAGGCGCTGAATCCCCCCTTCAAAGGATGCACATCCCGCCAACCCTTTCGTTGCAGCATCTGCGCCACTTCCACGCTTGGTCGATCTCCCGGTCCCAGGTAGCAGATGACTATTTCCTGGTCATGGGGAATTTCCCCCAGATGCTGCTCCAACTCGTCATCGGCAACCCTCAGCGCCCCCCGCGCCTTGATCAGGCCGACATCCCAGTCCCCATGATGGCGCAGGTTGACGAGAAATACCGGCTTGCCGCTCTTCATCCTTGATTTAAGATCGTCCGCCGTGATCTCGAACTGTTCCGTCAAAAGCTTTGCCATGATTACCTCCCGCAGATTTTACCGGTGGCGAATATACAAGTCTTTTTAGAAGCATACCAGACCCGGCCGGGGGGGCAACCGCGCCCGCCATCCGTTCAGTAAACGTAGCGCTTTTTGTCGATCACCGTGCGGAAGGCAAGGATGAACATGGCTGCGTTCCATGACTGCCCCCCCATGCCCAAGGGCTCTCCGGTCAGGCCATGGAACCACTCGTTAAACTCCCAGTCGTTCACCTGATTGGCCCGAGCCAACCGAGTCAATTCGACCAGGGCTTTTTCCCTCTTGCCCAGGCGGGCCAGCAGCATTACCCAAAATCCGCCGGCAAAGGGCCAGATGCCGCCATTATGGTACTGCCACGGGAAGTTCTGGCGGTGGCGGTGCATGTAAAGCCGCCAGAGCGGCTCACGGATCTGGATCGGCCTTCCCACCACCCGAAGCGGAAAGGGGCGGTGCGCCTCCAGGGCCAGAATGGCCCTGACCAGCTCGCATCCCCGCGATGGAGCGGCCAGCCCGGTCAAGGCTGCAAGGACGTTGCCGAAGACGTCGATCTCCATTCCCCAGACGGCAAAATTGACGAAACTGAGGTAAAAGGGGGTACCTCTGGACCGGTTGCGGATATAATGGACAAGGAGTCGGGGGCGGCGCTTTTCGGGAACGACGTTGCCGTATGGGTTAAAGAGCAGGTTTGCATAATCTTGTGTGGCGGGCGGTGGGGAGGTCGTAGAGCCTTTTCACCCAGTGCCAGAGCACATTGCTGTAAAGGACAAAACCGGATCGGGGCATGATGTCGGCCCAGTCGCTGGCCTCGTTCTGCTGGAGAAGGTACCAGGCCTGGTGCTCCTGGCATTGGAGCCAATTCAAGGCCAGTGCCGATTTTTCGGCGAGGCCTGCGCCAAGTTGTTCTTCCGGGCAGAGGCGGTCGTAAAAGCTGATGGCGATCAGCCACCACAGAGTGGCATCGATACAGCCGGTGTACCAGAAATCCACCTCCCCGGTCTCGGGCTTCACATATTTGGGGATCTGCCCGTTGGGCGCCTGGTACTGTGCCAGGGTGACGAGCCCCTGCCGGGCGACCCGCACCAGCTCCACGTCTCCGGAGACCAGCATACCGAGGGCGCAGATGGCCGCATCCCGGCCGAAGATGGCCGTGTAGTTACGCCCTGCTGCTTTCCTGGTTATGGTTGCCGCCAGAATACCCGCTTCGCTGGAATTGGCATGGAGCAGGAGAACCGCCTTTTCATAGCAGGCTTCTATCAGCTCCAGGTCAGCGACTTCCATTGTTTCCATCCTGCTCCTCCCCGTTGCAAAGCCCATGGCAAATGGTAATGTTTTATCAGACAAGCTGCTGTTCACAACACCAGGGAGGCACCTATGAAAGCCATCTGGACCGGTTCCATCAGTTTCGGCCTGGTTAACATTCCGGTGAAACTTTTCAGCGGTTCCGAAAGCAATTCACTGGACCTGAGCCTGCTGCACAAAACCGACCTGCACCCCATAAACTATATCAAAGTCTGCAAGGCTGAGAACCGGGAAGTACCCATGAGCGAGATCGTCAAAGGCTACCAGCATGCCAGCGGCGAGTATATTGTTCTTACCGAGCAGGATTTTGAAATTGCCAGCGTGGAAAAGACCCACCTCATCGATATTCTCGATTTCGTCGACGAACAGGAGATCGACAGCAGATACTTCGAGCGACCCTATTACCTGGAGCCGGACAAGACCGGCGCCAAGCCGTATGCCTTGCTGCGGGAAGCGCTGAAGAAATCGGGCAAGGTGGGAATCGCCTCCTACGTTTTGCGCAACAGGGGAAGCATCGGCATCGTCAAGCCGCTGGAGGATGTGCTGGTTCTCAATCAGATGCGCTATCAGGAGGAGGTACGAAGCCATGCCGAGCTGAAGCTTCCACAGGGTGAAAACCTCCGCCAGCAGGAAATCGACCTGGCCCTCATGCTTATCGACCAGTACTCCACCAAGTTCGACCCCGCCAAATACAAGGACAGCTACATCGACGACCTGAAAAGAATCATCGAGGAGAAGGCACAGGGCCATTCAACCCCAGCCCCAGGGAAAACGTCCCGCAGCCCTCCAACGTCGTAGACATGATGGCCCTGTTGAAGAAGAGTCTGGAGGAGAAGAAGCGCAAGGCGGCATAACCAAGGTTTTAATCCCTCTA
>NZ_BBCJ01000012.1 GCF_001311985.1 Geotalea toluenoxydans JCM 15764 | reverse complement strand
TCCCTAAGTCCGACAGGCTCCTAGGGGGAAGCGAGCGCTAGTGAGCAGGGGGGTGTGCCGTCAGAACACGAAACCAAGCGTCACCTGAAACTTGTCGTTATCAAGTGCTTTCTCTCCGGCTTTGCGATGGTCGTCGTAAACCTGGTAATCGGCCTTCACCGATAAGGTTGTCGTCGGTTTGAAGACGATGCCGAAATTGGTGTAGTTTCGGTCGTACTTGCCGCTGGCCTTGCTCGGATCACCTATTGAACCCTGCTGGGTATCGAATTCCGAATAGCGGGCAAAGATCAGGGCATCGGCCTCCGACAGCTTACCCTTCTTCAGGCTCTTCGGCAGGACATGGTAGGCACCCTCGACCCAATAGCCGGACATGTTGTGGCCGATATCAGTTACCCCCAATGCGCGAGGGTCGTCCTGGTAGACATGCACATATTCTCCGGCCAAATCAAGATCGCCAATGCTGTATTTGCCGTCAAAGGCTGCGATGGTGGTGTATGCAGTGCCCACCTTGGCTGAATTGGCGGTGTAAAAGGAGAAGTTGGTGTAGAGGTTGGTGAAGGGACGTACTTCCAACCTGCCGGCAACAGCCTTGTTCCTGTTGACGTCGACATTCAGGTTCTGCCTGCCGCCCCGGACGCCGTCTTTGGCCGAAAAGCCTGCGCCGTCCAATCCGTTCATCACCAGCAACTCGTAATCTACCTTGGTCCCCAGAGAGCCATAGATCCCTGCTCCCATCTCAGACCAGGTTGAGGGAATCAGATAACGGTCCAACTGTGGCCTTTCGCTGGAATTGAAGTTGGTCGGCTCATGGTAAAGATTAGTCGCACCTAGAGGAACGAGCATGATACCTGCTTTGAGATTGAGGGGACGCGACAGCTTGAACTGGAGGAAAGCCTGCTCCACCAAGACCTCTCCCGAAAGTTTTTTTCCGTCCTTCACGTCACCACCGACGCGCCATGCTCCCATTCCAGTTCGGTATTCAAGGTGATCCAGTCGCTCAGGTCGGAATTTACATAAAGGACGAAGCGGTGCGGATCGAAGGCATTACTTCCTTTACCGTTGCCGTTTTCCCGTGTCACGATGTAATCCAGCTCGCCGTATCCACCAAAGCGGGTACTATCCCAGACTTTCTTCGCATACCCGTCCCCTCCACTCTCCGCTGAAGGAGCCGGCGCCTTGATCGCCTTCACCTGGTTCCGTAATTCCTCAACCTGCTGCTGCAGTTCTTCAACTGTTGCCGCGCGGGCCATGGATGCCATGCTGCAAAGTATGGTTACTGCAGCCATTAGTACAAATGATTTTTTCATCTCTTTTCTCCTTTTGTTTTGATTACATTTCACGCGTGGCAACGTTAACCCTCCTTCGACCACTGATTGTGATTTTCATTTTCTTGATTTGAATAAACCTATACACAGTTGCCATTGCACAATACAACGGCACTTCCACTTCTTCAGCCCGGCTTTTTTAAAACTGAAAGTAGATTTCAAATAACATGAAGCCCTCTTCCCTGTCAACCGTGATTATCATTATTTTTTTCTTAAACCAGTAGGATTGACTGCCGGCGCGACAAGATGGTAACGTGTGCCGATGCATAGTATCGAGTGTGACACCGTGGTGCTTGGCGTCCTGGATTACGCAGATGCGGATAAAATCGTGACCCTTTTTACACTGGAACACGGCAAAGTAAAGGGGCTGGCCAGGAATGCGAAAAAAAGCCGCAAACGTTTTGGGGGCGCGTTGGAGCCCTTTGCCAGGTTGCGCCTGCAGCTGACGCTGAAGGAAGGGCTCTCCACCCTGAATGGTGCGGATGTGATCAACGTCTTCCCCCATATCCGTGCCGACCTGTCGAAGATAGCCAACGCTGCCTATGCCTGCGAACTGGTGGAGCAGCTTGTTGGCGAAGGCGAACAAAACCCGCGCCTCTTTCGGCTGCTTACCGCCTACCTAGAACACCTGGACCTGACTGACCACGCCCCCTCCGACCGTCGCTTCTTTGAGGCAAATCTGCTGAAGGTGCTCGGCTACCAGCCGGAGCTTGCCCGTTGCGCGTCTTGCGATCAGGACCTGGCCAACATGCCGCAGCTCCGCTTCTCACCATCCTTTGCCGGCATCCTCTGCAGCTCATGCGGCAGAACCGGCCGCCCCGTTTCGCCCGAAACCATCTCCCTGCTGATCCGGTCCCTGACAACGGGCGAGGTTCGCTGGTGCACTTTTCGCCGGATGGGCTGGCAGAGGCAGGCGCCATCCTTGATGCAGCAATCGCCTGTCATCTGACCCGCCCGCTCAAATCCCTGAACTTCATGGAGCAGGTTTCCTGTTGACCCCATAACGGCAGCAAGGTATATTGACGCGTTCATTTTCACTACCGGGTTTATGCCCACGGATATGCAGATGCAAACAACAGATATGAGAAAACTGCCGCCACAGAGTCTCGAAGCCGAGATGTCCATCCTTGGCGGCATTCTTGTGGATAACGATGCTATCAACCGGGCTCTGGAGATCATCACCCCCGACGATCTGTACCGCGAATCCCATCGGAAGATCATGCGCGCCATGATCGAACTCAACAACCGCAACGAGCCGTGCGACCTCATCACCCTCACCTCGATCCTGAAAAAAAGAGGGGAACTGGAGGAAACCGGAGGGGGCGCATATCTGGCCACCCTGGTCGATTACGTCCCCATGGCGGCCAACATTGCCTATTACTGCAAGATCGTCAAAGAAAAGGGGGTCACCCGCAAGCTTATCAGCGCCGCCACCGAGATCGTCAGCCAGGGATACGAGGATAAGGTGGACGTGGAAGAACTGCTGGACACCGCCCAGAAGGTGATCTTCGAAATCTCCGAGAACAAGCTGCGCCCTGCATTCTATCCGGTCGGCGCCATCCTCAAGGACACCATAAAGAACCTGGAGGCGCTCTATGAGAAAAAGGAGCACGTAACCGGCGTTCCCACCGGGTTCGTGGACCTTGACGGCATGACCGCCGGTTTTCAACGGGGAGACCTGATCATCATTGCCGGGCGACCTTCCATGGGCAAGACTGCCTTTGCCCTGAACATTGCCCAGCACGCAGCCATCCATGGCGCCCCCAGATGCCCGGCAGCCGTTTTCTCGCTGGAGATGAGCAAGGAGCAGCTGGTTACCCGTCTCCTCTGCTCCGAATCCAGGGTTGACGCCAGCAGGGTGCGTACCGGCCATTTCCAGGAAACGGACTGGCCGAAGCTGATCAAGGCGGCAGGCGCTCTCCATGATGCAAAGATCTTCATCGACGACACTCCCGCCATCTCGGTGCTGGAAATGCGCTCCAAATGCCGGCGCATGAAGGCTGAACACGATATTGGCTGATCGTCGTCGACTACCTGCAGCTCATGCGCGGCAGCTCCAACCCGGAATCCCGCCAGCAGGAGATCTCGGAAATATCCAGATCGCTGAAGGCGCTGGCCAAGGAACTGGATGTGCCGGTGGTGGCCCTTTCCCAGCTGAATCGCGGTCTTGAAAGCCGTACCGACAAAAGGCCCATGATGAGCGACCTCCGCGAATCTGGCGCTATCGAACAGGATGCCGACATTATCATGTTCGTCTACCGGGAGTCGGTCTACTGCGAGAAATGCAAGAACAAGGAGCAAACCTGTGAAGAAAGCCATGTGGGCAAGGCTGAGATCATCATCGGCAAACAGAGGAACGGCCCCATCGGTATTGTCGATCTCGCCTTCCTCGGCGAACACACCAGGTTCGAGAATTTGAGCAAACGGGAAGATTTCTGATCTCACACCAGTTACTTACGAAAGGAATATTGCAGATATGACTACTTATAACGCACTACGCCAAGTACCGGCAGCGGCTCAATACAAGGAAGGGGACGTGCTGGTCCTTTGCGGCGAACTGTTCGGCCGGGGCTACGCCAACGGCATTGTCGACGAGGCACGGAAGGCCGGGATGACAATTATCGGCACAACCGTGGGCAGACGCGACGGTGACGGCACCCTGCGTTCGTTGAACGGTGAGGAACTTGCCGAAGCTGAAGCAAACATCGGCGGCAAGATCATAAATATCCCCCTGGAGGCGGGTTTCGATATGGAGCCATACGGCCCTGATGGCCGGTCAATTGCCGACCAGCTCAAGGGGGTGAAGCCTGACGATTGGGAGAAGGTCAGTTTTGATTGGAACCAAATCGAGCAGGCACGCCAGCAGGGTGTCCGTCGCTTCAAGCCAACCTGGGGCTTGTTGCCGACGAGCTTGCCCGACTGCTTCCCTCGGGAGCCAATGTAATATTTGCCCACACCATGGCAGGGGGCATTCCCAGGGCGCGCATTTTCATGCCCCTTCTCAACCGCGTTTTCAAGGGGCAGGGAGAGCGTTTCCTTTCGTCGGAGACCTTCTGGAATTCCGGTCTGGGAAAGCTGTGCAAAATAAGCTTCGATGATGTCACAGCTGATACCTTCCGCTACCTGATCGATGCCACTGCCGGCCTCAGGAACAAGGTCAATGCACGGTACACGGCGTACGGCTACCATGGTTGTGAGGTTCTCATCGATGGCAACTACGCCTGGCAGTCGTATACCCCCTACCTGCAGGGCTGGGCAAAGATAAGACTGGAAGAGATTGCCGAAGATGCATGGAAGTCCGGGATCAAGGCCACCGTCTTCAACTGCCCCGAAATCCTGACCAATTCCAGCGCCCTTTTCCTCGGCGTTGAAAACTCACTCTACATGCTGCTGGCGGCACTGGAAAAAGAAGCTCCCGGCCCGGCAGCCGATGGCATCAGGACCGCATGCCTCGCCCTCCTTGCCGACGGCATCACCATCGACAACCTGCTCACCACCGCCCATGACTACCTGACCGATCCGTTAACCGTTGCCGGTCGCGATCTCAGCAGCTGGCCCCAGCACAACAGCCTCCCCCTGCAGGAGTTGATGCTGAACAGCTCCGCCAACTTAATCGCCATGAACAAAAACCCAAAGGAAATCGTCTGCGCGGTCCTTTCCCAGGAGGTTTTCCGGGGCGTGGGAAGGCTGATGTTCGACTTTTCCTGGATGCCCGATGCACCCGTTGTATGGCTGAACCACGATGTAATCGCCAAACGGCTGGCTACTGTTTAGGACGGGAGAAACTACATGGCAAAGGTCCTGCTGGTAGATGACGTCAACATGTTCCTGGAAATCCAGAAGGGATTCCTTCAACGTTCGTCAGTCACTATCCTGACGGCAAGGGATGGGGCAGAGGCACTGGCGATCACTCGCGCTAAGCGCCCCGACGTGGTCTTCATGGACCTGCATATGCCGAACATGGGAGGGGCAGAATGTTGCACCGCCATCAAGGCCGACGCCGCCTTGCGCTCCACCACGGTGGTGCTGATCACCTCTGTGGGAAAACCGGACGATGAAATCCTGTGCAGGAAGGCAGGCTGCGACAGTTTCCTTACCAAACCGCTTGATCGTAACGACTACCTGGAATTGGCCCGCACCTACCTTCCCCAGATCGACCGCCGTGAAGATAGGCTGCGCTGCAGCACGAAAGTCAGATTCACCATCTTCAGCGCCAGCCTCTCCGGTGAAATTCACGACATCAGCAACCATGGCGCATACATAGCCACCGATTACAACATGGAAGCCAATGCCATTGTAAGCATCATCTTTGCCCTTCCCGGCGATGGCGCCATCATCCAGCCAAGGGCCGAGTGGCCTGGCTCAACACATCCAGCGCCCGCAAGAAAAAGAGCCTGCCCGAAGGCTTCGGTGTCGAATTCCTCGATCTCTCCCCGGAGGCAAAGGCAGCCCTGACAAGCTTCATTACCGCAGCAAACTGACACTGGCATGGCTAAGGCCATAAAAACCCCACCGATCCCCCTCTTGTAGAATCTATCGTCAAGGTGGCGCTCACCAACCTCCTGATCTCATCCTGCGTCCTGCTTGCCCTTCGGCCGTAACTCACATTCATTTCATGATCATCACCCCGGTTATGTCACCTTACATCCACCAGCAGCCCAAGGTGGCTATCGGCCTAAACTTCAAATGGAAAATTAACTTCGCCTAAGCACGGAGGGATAACCGTTATTTTACCGAGTTAATTTTAATGCCAATCCACCAATTATCACCATTCTTAAATATATCTATACAGCGAACCTATTTTCAGTAAAAGAATTTCTAACTAATGAGAATCTAACTTCAAGCATTCTAACAATATATACATCTTTATGGATTAATGAGCCATTTTTTTGCCCTTTAGATATATTTTACGGACCAATTTGTGCTAAGGCTCCAACAGTCATCAAAGTCACCGTGGAGAAGATGAAAAAATGGGGGAAAAAAGGATATTGATCGTAGAGGATGAAAAACTTATCTCTCTTTCCTTGTCCTTTATGCTCAACAGGAGAGGCTTCATTGTAGATGCAGCTGCTTCAATTGCTGAGGCGAAAGAGAAATTGAAAAGCTTCAGGCCGTGCGTGGTGCTGCTCGATCTCTGGCTTCCCGACGGCAGCGGCCTGGATCTGCTCAGCCGGATCGAATCCGAAAGGGAAGATATAAGCGTTATTGTCATGACGGCCAACGCCGATGCCGACTCGGCAGTAAAAGCTCTGAAACTGGGAGCTGAGGACTTCATCGGCAAACCTTTCAACATGGAAGTGTTTCTCCATGTCATCAACAGAACCCTTGAAAAGCAGCATCTGGGCGAGACCGCCGACTTTTTTCACCAGGAATTGCGCAAGAAAACGGAAGACGACAAACTGGTAGGAACCAGCGAAGCCATGGTCGATCTTTTCAAAATGATCAAGGTCTGCTCCGAAACAGATGCCAAAACTATTCTGCTATTGGGTGAAAGCGGCACCGGCAAGGAGCTTGTTGCAAGGGCAATCCATTACCACAGCGCCAGGGCAGACGCTCCTTTTACCGAAATAAACTGCGCAGCTATCCCGGAAAACCTTCTGGAAAGTGAGCTGTTCGGCCATGAGAAAGGAGCCTATACCGACGCCGGCAAAAGGCGAAAGGGTATTTTCGAGCTGGCCGAAGGGGGAACGGTCTTTCTCGATGAAATTGGTGACATGCCTTTGTCCATGCAGGCCAAGGTGTTGAAGGTCATCGAGACCAAGCGTTTTCGACGTCTGGGAAGTGAAGAGGACATCCAGGCCGATGTGCGCATCATTGCCGCAACCCACCAAAATCTGCAGGCAATGGTCAAAAGCAGCACCTTCAGAGGCGACCTGTTCTACCGTCTGAATGTCATGAGCATTTGCCTGCCCCCTCTGCGGGATCGAAAAGAGGATATTTCGTTATTGGTCGGCTACTTCATCCGCCGTTTGAATGAGGAATACGGAAAAAAGGTGGAAGGCATATCCGAAGAAGCCCTGGCGTACCTGACCGCCTATGACTGGCCGGGAAATGTTCGCGAGTTGCGCAATTCCATCGAGCGCAGCATGATGTTGGAGCAGGAAAAAACCATCTCACCCCGATTTTTAAATATTGAAATAAAGCATAATTTCGAGCAGAAACCGCAACCTACGACCAACCATGGCCAACCGGGCAATTCGACTGGCTTTGGTGGTGTATCTGAGACCGGCGGCCTCTCCATTGTGGAGCTGGAACGGCGAATGATCCGTCAAGGGCTGGAGATTGCCGGAGGAAATCAGACCAAGGCGGCAAAATATCTTTGCATCAGTCGCGACACCCTGCGCTACCGTATGAAAAAATTCGGTCTCCGGGGCGAAAGAAAAAGAACGGGAGCAGCTGCTACCTGATCTGCCCAAGGGCTTGTTTTAAAACTTCTCGCACTGACATCAACATCGTCTCATGATTCCCATTCTTGATCCTTTGGGGGAAGGGTCAAGGAGTGTGGTCCACGGCGCTACGCCTGGCCCCATAAAAAGGAAGAAAGCCAAACGGAAAGAAAGCGGCAATACAAAAAATCGGCTTTCAAATGAGGATGAATTATGAACCTAAAAATCAGAACAGGTATAGCCGCCTTACTTGTCGTCGCAAGCGCAACGTTCGCTTACGCCGGACTGGTCAACTATACCGAAGGGACGGGTGTGGCCACCTCCCCCCACAACATGAACCTCTATCTCCCCATCGCCTCCGGCGGAACAACCTCGGGCGATCCGAGTCAGCAGGTGTGCAAGTTCTGCCACACGCCGCACAGCGCCAGATCGACCGGTGAAACCGGTTACAACCCGCTGTGGAACAGGAACCCGGTCACGCAAAATTTCCTTCCTTACAACGGCCTTCTCAAAGAAGACTACATGGCGGATCCGACGTATCTGGATAAAGCCCTCTCCCTGCAAGCGGTAATCGATCCCGCCGACATGATGGACGGGCCATCCCGTCTCTGCATGAGCTGCCACGACGGTACCACCGCCATCGATTCCTACGCCGGCAAGATCGGCTCATTCACTCCGACGGCACCAGAGGTCGTGCTGGCTCCTCTCGGTGACGGCCACTCAGGAGAAAGTGGCGGCAATCTCATGAACGACCACCCTATCGGCTTCAGCTACAAGCAGGTTGCAGCCAATGATTCCTTTATCCGGCCGGCCAATGTGGATATCGGGTGGGTCCCCGCCGCGGACAGGAAGTGCACCAAGATAGAAGAACTGCTCTACAAGGCAGATAAACTCACCTGCGCCTCCTGCCACGACGTCCATAACACTGCAGCCAGGACGGCAGCCAAACCACTGCTGCGGGTTAAAATGGATGGATCAAAACTCTGCCTGACCTGCCACGACAAGTAACTCGATACATCCACCTGAAAGCAGGCCGTCTCAGGCGGCCTGCTCCTTCCGCACTCCAAGCTGCGCAAACATCATGTATCCGGAGACGAGAATGCAGATCCACAGTTCCACAAACTCCACCCTCAGGTATCGGCACATCCTTTTTTTTCTTTGTCTTTTAATCTACCTTCCCGGTTGTTTTGCACCCAAACAGGTTAAAGCCCCGGTTTTCTTCCCGCCTGCTCCCGATGCGCCACATGTTCAATATCTGACCAGCATCTCTTCAATCAATGACATCAAATCATCGATCTTTGCTGACACACCGGGCGTTAATGAAGTGATCGCCAAACCCTACGGCATCGCCGTCAGGGGCAGTAAGATCTTTATAACAGATGTACCCTTGGGCCGAATCACCACCATAGATCTCAATGAAAAGACCTTCCACCAGTTGGACACGGAGATACTGAAATCTCCCATCAACATCTCCTTCGATGATGAGGGCAATGCCTTTGTTGCAGATACGGGGAGCAAGAAGGTAATTCGCTTCAATGGGGATAATCCCACGGGCACGTTCTCAATCGGCGATATGAAGCAACTGATGCGGCCATCAGGGGAAAAGAACTGTACGTGGTTGATTACAGCAGCAGTGAGATCAAGATATTTGACCTGCAAACCGGCGAGCAGACCCGTGCAGTCGGCAGGGACAGCAAAGAAGGTGAGACCCTTTCCTTGCCGACCAATATGGCACTGGACAAGGATGGGAATATCTATGTTACCAACCTGGGCACCTGTCGGATCATCAAAATGGATCCTAATGGCAAGGTGCTGAAGCCTTCGGCGCACTGGGGGACCGGCCCGGCCAGTTCACACGCCCAAAAGGTATCGCAGTGGACGATGCAGGCTGATCTACGTGGTGGACGCCGGCAATCAGGTGGTGCAGATTTTTGATCCTGACGGACAGCTGCTGATGTTTTTCGGTGAAAGAGGCTCTAAAGAGGGGACTCTAAGCATCCCCGCCGATATCGCCATCACCCGCGAAAATCTCGAATACTTCAGGACCTTTGCCGATCCTTCCTTCGAGGCGGAGCAGCTTATTCTGGTTACCAATCAGTCCGGTCCGAGAAAGATCAGTATCTACGGCTTTGGCCACCGCAAGGAAATTGCCGGGACCTAATTCCTAACAGGTTGTTGAAAAACGTCATGAGGAGGTCGCTATGCAAGGCTCAAGCGAGCGAGGAGACGAGTCGTACCCTATGTACGTTGAGTTTCCGAGCGAGCGGCAACGTAGCAGAGCGACCCCGCAATAGTTTTTCAACAACCTGCTAAAGCATCAATTCCCCCTGCCCCGAACATGGGTCACATCACCCAACTGCACCCCCGGTTGAGTTAAGTGACCCAATCTTCCTCACAATTCAGAAAACCACATAATACGGCAGCCCCCTGTACAACAGCTCCAGGAACCGATTGTCCATCAAATATAGATTTATCTAAATAAAGGTATACATAATGCAATCTAATAAGCGCGCTTTCAGCAGCATACCGTTTGGCCTTTAAAACGGCAGCTCCCCATGTGCGGCATCCCCCAATGCCGGACCATCAGGGGAGCAGAGACGCAATCTTCATCAAGATTGCGAAACAAGACAAAAAGAAAGGAAGGTAACATGAAGAAGCGATTTAAAGGCTCACTGCCACTGGTGGCCGCGGTCGGTGTCACATTCACCGGCCTATGGCTCTCCATGGGCACAGGTCTCGCTGCTCATCCACCCATTGAGCTGAAGACCTATGACGAAGTGGCAGTTCAGTACGGCGTACCCTTTTCAGTAGATGCAAAGGGCAATAAGGTTCCCGCAGGCCCCATGCCGGTCATGGTCGGGGGCAATCCCCAGAACCCGATGCAGGGATTTCCTTACAGCCCCAAGGCCACATGCGGATCCTGCCACAACGGCACCACGGTCGCCCAGTCGTCCGGTAAGGTATTGAAGAGCTATGAAGCCCTGGCCGACCATGCTTTCCATTCGGCCCTGGGCGCCAACGAATGGAATGATTCCCCCACCGGCGGCTTCGACACCACCGTCAACCGGCAGAAGCCATGGAACCAGACCAAGGCCATGTGGGGTAAGTGGTGAAGCCCCTCTCTTCGCCAGGTGGCGAATTTAATGCGGCAAACTGATGGTAAAGATCTGACCTACCCTAATTCTGATCTATTCTTGTATGGCGATACAGCACCAGGCAGCAAATTTACAAAAGTGGACCTCTCCGTCTGGGACATGGCCACCAACTGTGGCAGCTGTCACGTTGGGGGCGGCTTGGTGGAAAAAGACCGCAATGGCCTTCGCCTCGCGCAACGGGCACTGGGTGACATGACCATTAACCCGTATCTGAACACCGTATATGAATCCTGGGATCCCAAGTCAGGGGCCCTACCAGCAGCGTTATCCGCGCACCGTGGAGCTATCCCGCCACGACCGATAGCAAATCACCGGCATTGGGTGGTGCAAATGCGATGATTGCTCCTTCCGGCTGGGGCAGTGTCGCCATGAACCAGGACGGTACGGCAAACACGCCACCGTACATCCAGAACGGCCAGCTTATGATGCCCAACGTGCGGGAGATGGACTGTCTCTTCTGCCACTTCCAGGGCTACAACAACGTAATGAGCTCTGTCTTTGCCCAGATGGGCATTCTCAATGCAGCACCCATGGCCGGGGCGGGACTCATGGACTCATGCCCGACAGTCAGACACAGTGGGTACAATGCCGCCATGGTCGACCTGGGACCAAAAGATGCCAATGGCATGCAGACGGTCAGCCTGAAGCAGTCGGTGGTGGATAACATCAAGCGCCTGCCTCCCAGCGCCAACTGCCAGCAGTGCCACAGCCCGAACAATATGAAGGATCTGCCCGACATGATGAACGGATTCCTCTCCTCGGCGCCAATGATCCTCAATACCAACGCGAATAATCCGATGGTCGGGCCAACCGGCCTGATCATGCCCGCTTATGACTTCAATTCCCCATGGTTGCCCAATACAGTCAAATCTCCGCTCGTTGATGCCACCAATCTGTACAGCTACATGGTGAAAGGGTTGCTTGCCGCCCAGGGTTCCACCGTCTACAACAGAACGACCGTCAACGGCATGACCTCCTTCGGCGGGGACAACCAGGGTGGCAGCGGCCCCATCTTCTATGAGGCACCCGTTACCGATATCGGACTCACGGCGGATTACCCCGGTCAACAGAACCAGAACGTGCTGAAGAAATCTGTCGTTCCCTTCCCGCGGGCAGACTGGTTCAAGCGTGGGGATGCATGGCAGGCCGGTCAGGATGTCCACACCATGTTCGGCTGCGCCGGTTGCCACATGGACACCAACAGTTCCAATCCCGACAAGAATCAATGTGACCCGGGGCGCGGTTTCGACGGTTCCGGCACCATTGAGGACGGTTCACAGATAGGAACCAAGATCGATACGCGCAACACCGTCAAACGGTGTGAAAGCTGCCATGTTACCGGCACCAATCCGGACGGCAACACCGTTGACAACCTCAATGCACCGGACGCCACTGCAGCTCACCAGCGTGCCGGGCTGACCGCATGATCACCAGGGCCATGGGCCCCGACGGCAGCGGTGGACAGAAATTCATTCCGGGCAGCCATCTGGACGTCATCGACTGCACCGTCTGCCATGTACAGAAGAAGAGCATGGCTGTCCGCGCCCTGGATTGCACCAGCGGTAACCGTTATCCGACCATGGTCGGCTTCGATTACAGCAAAGGCATGATGGGCATGTTCGAAGATCCTGCCACTGAAGCTGCAAACGAAGGAGCGAGACAGCAGTACAACTTCATGAATTCCATGATCAATACCAACTGCGGCTACACTTCATCGAGCGGTCCCGGAACCATCTGCACGGCTACCGGCCAGCCCGGTCCCGGCTACCAGGCCGAGATCCCGACAGGCACCCAGGTGATCGGCGGTGCGCTCCAGGAATGGCTGCCGCTTAGAACCTGGTCCAAGGTCGGCAATGGTCTCAAGACCAGCCCCAATTTCAGGCGCAAGATTTACCTGACCAACACCATCGTTTCGGCACTGTTCAACAACGATGAAAATACCGCCGTTGATGCTAACGGTGACGGTGTCAACGGACAGATTCTGACCGTTGGTGATGCCAATTCCACCCAGGGCTTTGGCGAGCCTATTTTCGACCCGTGGATCCAGCGCGACCTGAAGGCCGGGATTAATTTTGCCCCCGGAGGTTTTGCTCCTATTCCGGTCGGCTTCGGCAATGGAGGTGATGGCGTAACCGGCGGGAAATACCAGAGCGCCTACAACTCCGATGGTTCATTCACCGGCGCCTGGAAGTATGTCGGGGTCTACGGGGCAACGCCATCTTCACCACCCCCGATGAAATCAGGGACTATAAGACCTATCGAACCAGCATCAAAGATCAAACCGGTCAATCGGGTAGATCATGGGAAGGCACCCGGCTTGACTATATAGGCGGCCTTTACCAGGTCACCCACGGTGTCAAGCCTGCGAGTATATATGCGCTGGGTAAACCCCGCGCCTTCGATGCCTCCGGCAAGGTTACCGTCTACGGCTGCAGCGACTGTCATGCAACGTCCCAAAACTTCTTTGACGGGGGCTTCAACATGACCGGCACCGCCATCCCCGCCGACGCCACCTGGACACCGGCCCCCAGCATCATCCCTGCAACCGCCTCAACCATGATGCAGAGGCCGGCGGTATTCATCCCGACCATCAAGGCCTACAAGGGTGATCTCCGTACCGGCACCGAACTCTTCAACAAGCTCGGCCAGCCACGGAGCGTTCCTTTTGAGGAAGAGGTCGTGGAAAACAGCATTGCCTATACCCAGACGAAAGACCTGGATCGTGGCGAGACCCTCTACCCCGATGCTGACGGATATTTCAAGGCAGACGGCACATCCCCCGGTGGCACCGGAGCAAATGGATCCTACACACGTAGCCAGTGGCTCAGTTACCTGCTCAGCATCGGTGACAATGTTGCGGCCCTCGGCATAGGCGCAGATCCGGTGGCAAAGTTCTCTGCCACCTTCCCCGATGCCGATCCCAACACGGCAGGCAACCAGCTGCTGGTCAACACCCCGTATACCCTGGCGGCTGATACCAGCGTCAACACCAACGGGACCTTTACCTACAGTATGGCCATCACCGACGGCACCACGGCCGCTGCTCCTTCCATCAGCAAGACCTTCACCAGCACCGGCAACTGGACAGTATCTCTGAAGGTCACCGATGAGGAAGGAAAAACTGCCACGGCAACTAAATCGTTTTATGTGGTCAATCCACCGGCGACCGGTATGACCATTTCTCCGACCGCAGCCGTCAGAGGGGTTGCCGGCACCTATACCTTCGCCAACCTCAAGGACCACGACAGCCTGAAGATATTCTGGGCTGACGGGACTTCAACCGTCCTGGCCAATGTGGGGGGAACCGGCAGTTCGGCAACTGCGCCCCATACCTATGGCACCACCGGCATCAAGAAGCTCACCGTCCTTGTCTACAAGGGTGGCGTGCTGGTGGACACGAAGTACAACTACATAACCGTTACCCTGCAGTAAAGAGAAAGGAAGCGTCACCGCTGCAAAAGGCCCGGGGATTCCCCGGGCCTTATTAATTACAGGCAAAACCACCAGGATTACCGGTGCTATAACCATGGAACATCCATAACTGGGGCATATCCCCCACATTTTCACCCACCTCCTGTTTTGGCCTTTCCCAATCTGCAGGCTGTTTGCTTCTAAAAATTCTGCAATGCACCCAACAACGACAAAATTATAAGTTCAAGCGATGGATTCATAAGAAATATTACGACGCATCAACACTCTTCTGGATTAATTCCTGCTTATATGGCAGCAGTTGCTTTCTTGTTCCGTTTGGCTCAAGTGCCCGCATCCTGTCCCCCAACGGGAGCGGAAATCATTTTCCGGAAGGAGGACCCGATTTTCAGAATGGTTGAAAAGTGAACACAATTCTGAACCCGGCAACAGGTTACTGAAGCCGGAATCACAAAGGAGATCCAAGATAATGAAGAGAACTATCAACTCATCCATGGGCAGATTCAGGCTCGGGCTGATTTCCGGTGCAGTATTGCTTGTTGCCGGAACAGCTGCGGCCTACAACCCTGCCCATGACAACATTCTGTTACGCGATGCAGGAAGCAATATTATCGCCCCCGGCAGCACCAAGGCATTCAGTATGAAGAACACCTGTGGAGCCTGCCACAACGGTTCAACTATTGCCCCATCCACAGGCAAGGCACTGCAAAGCTACGACCAGATCGAGCGGCACAGCTACCATGCCCAGCTGGCAGCCAACGAGCAAAGGGGCTGGAACAGCTGGAATCCTGATGATTCAAAAGACCCTGTAGTCAGCGGCGCCGGGCCCCAGGGTAAAAACTGGGTCCAGGGCCCCGGCCATGTGGGGGCGTGGTGACCACCCTCTGCTCGCCAGTTGGCGAGATTATTTCAGGATGGTGCCGGCACCACCTATGATGCAACAAATGCAATTTTCAAAAAAGTCCCGTTCAGCACCTATACCCCGTTCAATTATACCGACGCAATTCTGTTCAAGCAGAAGGTCGACAACTCCATGGCCGGTTCCATGCGGGACTGCGGCGAATGCCATGTGGGAGGCGGCGCCAACGAGTATGTCCCCAACAAGAGCCCTGAAACCCGAACTTCCCTGCGCGATTATGTCTTCGGTGCAGCAGTTACTGCCTTCAACTACTTTATTGACAGCTATGGCACCAGGAGATGGCTTCAACACCGACGGTAGTCCTGCCAGCTTCGAGCCTACCGTCAACGATTACAGCCAGACCGGGGTCCTGGAAATGGACTGCCTCATGTGCCATCTGAAGGATTATTCCTGGGAGGAGCGCAAGAAGGCAGTCCGTACCGGCAAGTTTGATGCCTCCCGTGTAACCGGCGCCCATCTGGCACTGCATCTACCACGGACGGCATTAATGTCACCTATGACGCGACCAGGGTTGTGGCCAATGGCGATGCTACCGCCCTGAAGCTGGCAAGCACCGTCACCGCCAACATTCTGTCGACACCCGATTCCAACAACTGCGTCAGCTGCCATATGGCAGAGCACGCCGTAGACTGGAAAAAGCGGGGCGACTCTTGGCGAAGCGATTCCGAGATCCATTACAGCATAGGCTGCATGGGCTGCCACAAGCGCAAGGACGCCGACTACTCCAAAGTGGGGACTTCCGGCTTCAGTGGTCTCAAGGGCACCTATGGCTTTAACAATATCAGTGCCGCCAGTCCGGGAGACGACTCCAAGAAACTGGGACAGTGCGATCCTGCCAAGGGCAACGCTCCTTACGGGTCCCTGTGGAACGGCACGGACAACGGCACGAAGAACTGCGCCGGCTGCCATATCTATGGCGGCGACTATGATCCGACGACACAAAGTGTAATAGCCTACGACACTCTCAACGCACCGAACCCGACAGCATCGCACCAGGCAAAAGGGCTGACGGCGAAGATCGTCCAACAGGGCGGCACCATGAACGGCGTAGCCAATGCCAGCCACATCGACCTCATGGCTTGCGAAGCCTGCCACTCCCGCAAAGGAAACTTCACCGGCGGCGCCATGGTTGACGGCACCGGTACCGATGCAGAAGGACGCCTTGCCGACCATGAAAACGAGAATGTAACGCGCCAGAACATGACCAACAACAACTTCATGTCCTGGCAGGGGACCAAACTCTACGCCGCAAATCTTTCCACGTCAGCCTTCTGGAGAGACAAGAATGACGTCAACTTCGACGCCAACAACGACGGCCGTGGGGGTGGCATGGATGCACTGCTCCAGACCCACGTGGCCAAAATAAACAGAGCCAACACCTACAGCCAGGGACCGAGAAGTGGTCAGCCACTGGTGGCACTGACACAGCTCGGCACTGTTACAGCAGCTGATATTACCGATCATCTCAGCGCCATTGATCGTGACCTTGAATATCAGCTGGGCCTCAAAGCATCTCCCGGATCAACATCGGACAACACCAAAACCCATGTAACCAGGCTTTCCTTAATGGGGGTCACCTTCAAAACCAACCATGACATCTCCCCGGCGGCTAAAGCTGGGGCGCAGGTGGTTGTGCCGATTGCCACAAGGTTCAACCAGTAATACAATTGCAGGAACTGTAGGCGACACCGCTGCCGGAGGCTTCTACAACGGCAAGTTCATGGTCAAGGGTGATACCCTTAATATCTCCTGGACCGCCGGCACACAGGTGACACCGTTTGCCTCCGTTAACGGTTCGACCCAGCCTTCCGACTTCCACCCTGGCGTCAAGGAGAAAAGCGGTGTCCGCTCGATCGCCGTTCAATTCGCCTCCAATGGGACGACCATCCGCGACATCGACCGCAGCGAAGGGTTGTATGAAAATGCCTTCAAGACACGCAACACTGCCTTCAACAACAGCATCACCGGCACCGCCATCACCTTCCCGGCACCTACCAGCACCAGTACCACGAGCCAGGGCTGGTTGTTGAAGATCGAAACAAAAAATGCTGCGGGAGATGTGGTAGCCCGCACCAAGCAGGTCTCGGCACTGGTTACTGACATGACAGGCCTGTTGACCAACCTGGGTACTTCCTTTACCGGCACCTGGGACGGCACCGCTTACACCGGTGGCCAGCCTGAATTCGGCATCAGGGCCAACGCTGCCGGCACCGGCCTGCTCATCGAAGCACGCCCCGGTTACACCATCCGTCTGCATCCACAGAGCGACGTCGGACCACTGGGCCTGGCAGGATCTTTGTGGGTAGACAAGACATACACTGGCGCAGCCACTGATCTGACCGGGGCAGCCATTGCTACAACTGACAGAAAAACATGGGTGGCCTACCTGAACAGCTTCGGCGACCCGGCACAGCAGACAAAGGTAGGGATAGGCGTTAATCCGGTGGCCCAATTCTCCGCCGCCTTCCCCGATGCCGATCCCAACACGGCGGGCAACCAGCTGCTGGTCAACACCCCGTACACCCTGGCGGCCGACGCCAGCGTCAACACCAACGGTACCTTTACCTACAGCATGGCCATCACCGACGGTACCACGGCCAGCGCCTCTTCCATCAGCAAGACCTTCACCAGCACCGGCAACTGGACAGTATCTCTGAAGGTCACCGATGAGGAAGGAAAAACTGCCACGGCAACTAAATCGTTTTATGTGGTCAATCCACCGGCAACCGGTATGACCATTTCTCCCACCACCGCCACACGAGGGGTTGCCGGTACCTATACCTTCGCCAACCTCAAGGACCACGACAGCCTGAAGATATTCTGGGCTGACGGGACTTCAACCGTCCTGGCCAATGTGGGGGGAACCGGCAGTTCGGCAACTGCGCCCCACACCTATGGCACCACCGGCATCAAGAAGCTCACCGTCCTTGTCTACAAGGGTGGCGTGCTGGTGGACACGAAGTACAACTACATAACCGTTACCCTGTAACTCATTTTCAAGTACAACAGCGGGAAAAGTGCCCGGGAGAGTTTTCTCCCGGGCTTTTCCAGCAATTCGTGCAAGGACTTATTCATCAGGCAGAGAGCAATAATACGGTTTGATATATTCGTAATTTTGAATATAATGTGACGTTCTTTGTTTGGCCGATGTTCGCCGGAGGAATACAGGAGAGACAATGGAGACCCAATACCTGAAGACTTTGCACACGGTTGTCAAGACAGGTAGTTTTTCCCTGGCGGCAAGCGATCTCTGCATCACCCAATCGGCTGTCTCACAGCGAATAAAGTTTCTGGAGGAGCGCTATGGGTTGCCATTGGTCGATCGTTCCGGCCCTATCATTACCCCTACCGAGGCAGGACAAATTGTTTTGCAAAAGACAGAACAGATCCTGCTGCTGGAAAAAGAGCTTGAAGCAGAATTGAACAGTCTTGGCAGAAAAAGCAGGCTGGCATTCTGTTGTACCCCAACCTTCGGCATCGTTTACCTGCCAAAGGTCCTGAACAAATTCTTCCTCTCCAACTCTGACGATCTTGATTTCAAATTCGTCCTGAACCCACCCGAACAGTCATTGAAAGGGCTCGTGGCCAATGACTTCCATGTGGCGGTCATAGAACACTGCAACACGCTGGAAGTACCTGATATCATCACGCACCCTCTACCCCCGGACGAGCTTGTCTTCATATCATCGCCGACGCTGAAACTGCCAGCTAAAGAAGTGACCCTTGAAGAGCTTTTGCAACAGCGCTGATCGCCCGCCGCGAAGGCTGCAGTTCACGTCTTCTCCTGCAGAAGAACATGGTGCAGGCTGGCAGGAGCATTGATGATTTCAAGGGGATCATCATGCACGACGATCTGCATCTGACAATCCAGACGGTGCTGTCAGGAAGGGGAGTGGCCTTCGTTTCAAAGAGTCTTGTCAACGATTACATTCATGATGGAACATTGAAGGAGCATGTGGTGAAGGATTTCTGTTGTACCCGTTTCCGCACCATCGTTTACAAACGCAAGCAGAGTGAAAACCCTATCCTCATTGATTTCATGAACTACATCTATCTGGCTTTCGGCTTGCAGCCGCCGGCTTCTTTCAGCTGAAAGCCCCTCTCACCCTCCAGGCATCCCGGAAATCTCGCCGGCAGCTCCTTTGGAGAATGGTGAGCATGTATCCCCTGCTACGGCTCTCACTTTATAGAAATAGATAATCTCAGGCGAAACCGAAGTGTCTGTATAGGTGAACGTCCCTTTACCCACTTTGCCCACCACCTCATACGGTCCACTGAAGATGTTGGCACGGGCGATCTCATACCCTGTGACGGTTACAGGATCTTCAACCGGTGGCTTCCAGGTGATATGAAACCCTTCCGGCACAATGACCACACGCAGGTCGGTTGGTGCTGGTGGAGGAACAGGCGTGGCTTCCCGGGCTGTCACTGCTTTGTTTTGTCCCATTAAAGGCTGTTCTATTTGATGGGAACAGGAAAGACCGGTGGAGGAGGCGAAGATTATCACCGACAGCAAGCGAAACCATCTCATGGTGCCTCCAAGACAGGAGCGTCATTCCATTGGGAGAATGAAGTTATAGGGGGGAAATCGGGCGGCGCCCTCTTAAGGCGCCGCCCATGGAAACAACCTGTACTCTGTTTATAGTTTGACCTCATACGGCCGCATCATCTCGTTGTCCTCATGGTCGATGATATGGCAGTGCCAGACGTAGCCGGGGCCGTTTGTCGGGTCGAACGGATAGGTGTTGACACCCGCGCACCCCGGAGTCCCCGGTGTTGCACAAGAAGCAGGGACGGGAATGTCCTGTTGCGTCCAGCGAACCATGATCCGGGTGACCTCGCCGGGATACATGACGACCGTATCCTTCCAGCCTGCCTCGTTTGGCAGCGGCGGAGTCGGAGCTCCCTGCAGATAGGGGCCGACGTAAACATTGCCGCCGACTATGGGAATGACAGGTGCCGGCGGAATTGTCAGGTTGTTGCTGTTGGAGTAATTGTATGGCGGCCCTTCACCAGGCAACATCACGCCGCCGGGAAAGGCTGCACTCCAGTCTTTCAGGTACTTTTTGGCTTGGAAGGGCTGGCGGTTCATCAACTGGAACTGCACCAGGTGAAGGTGGATCGGATGGGCATCGGCCGTCATGTTGATGATTTCCCACTGTTCCGTATCCCCTACCCGCGGCCCCTCGGTAAGCCAGTTGAATCCGGCGTCCCCGCTGACCCCTGCCGGTTTAGGCACTGTATATGAAGAAGCAAAACTGTCCGGAATTTTGGTGGGAGTTGCGATCATCATGGTGCTTTCCTTCAGCCCGCTCCACTTGGTGTTGTTGAGGAGCACTTCCAGCGGTCCGGCGGGCCCCATAACCTCTTTCAGGGTCAGCTGCCGAATGACACTCGGCGTAACTGTCGGGATCCCCGTCACTGGGTTGACCAGCCGTACGATTGGAGCCGCACGGAGAATGCAGGGGTTGGTAACACCACCGGGTACGCAGGTGGGATCGATAAAACCGGCAATCGTAGGTCCGACTTGAAACTGCATGATTTGACCGGTTGTCTGTGGGTCTGCCGGGCGACCGGCCGGAAATGGCGCTTTGGCATCATTGGTCAGCACAATATTGGCATTGGGGAAACCGGCGAAATCGACAATGATGTCGGCACGCTCACCCGGAGCTATAAGGAGTTGTGTCACGGGGACCGGTGCGTCCAGAAGACCGCCGTCGGTGCCGATCTGCCAGAAGATCATCTTGTTGTCGAAATTCAGGTTATAGAAACGGGCGTTGGAGCCGTTGACAATGCGGAAACGGTACCTCTGCGGATCCACCTTGAGAAACGGCCAGCTTTTGCCGTTGACGGTGATGACGTCTCCGAAGAACTCGGGAATCCAGTACGGGTGAACCGCCGGATTGAGCCCCAGGTCGGGGAAGAGGAGCTGCCCTGTGGTGTCGAACATGCGGTCCTGGATGGCAAGCTCGATCTCCTGGAGGCTGGCAGGAAGGCCGATCGGATTGGTCGGAAGGCCCGTATCGCGGGCATCGCGGATCCAGTAGAAGGCCGCCAACCCGCTGTAAACATTGGTGCGGGTCGAGCCGAGGGCGTGGTCATGGAAAAAGAGAGTGGTGGCCTCTTGGCTGTTGGGGTAGTGATAGACGGTCCCATTGGCCGGAGCAGGACTAGAATAGCTCCTGAATGCCGGTCCGCGCAAACCGGTCGGGGTGAACCATTGGTCCGGCCCGCCGTCAAAGTCGGACTTCACTTCCGCACCATGCAGGTGAACTGAAGTCGGCACCGGAGCACCGGGAGGATTTAAAGGATTTCCCGGTGCAACCAGGTTTGGGTTTCCGTAGGGCTTGCAGCAGGGATCGGCGGGGGTTGTCACGCAATTGACCATCTTGAAGGTGCAGAATTGCTGCAAAGGATCTGCCCAGTGTAGCGTCTGGTCCACCGTGAGATACTTCTGAAGTTTCGGAGCCATAAGGGCATTGAGGTAGGTTACCGTGACAGGGGCTCCTTTTTGTGCTTCAACTGTGTAACCGGGCCAGAGAGGCCCCATATTACCGACTTTGTAACCCCAAACGGTTGTCTTGGGGAAACCGGCTATGCCAAGCACAGGGTTGGCAGCGGGAAGAACCTGCTGATCGAACTCCTCCGTCGACACCGAGTACCCCGTGCCGGCCTGTACCCTGGCTCCGACAAAGGTAGGAAGGGGCTCCATATATTTCGGTATATTCTTGCCTAACAGCGGAGTCTGAACGACCTGGGAGTTTGCATGGGCAACGGTGGCGCCTATGGCGCAGAGCATCGTTCCCATGACAACACCAGACAACGATTGCTTCAGTTTCGCTAACATTGATTACCTCCTTAACACACCAAAATTTTTGGTTTCAATGATCACACACAATAAACCCAGTCACCTCCTTTTCTCCGACGCTCTGAATGGTTTACTGCCTCTGATTCTACGGATGTAAACGGGATTGTTACCTCGGCATGCTTACCACAAACTCGAAATGTTACGGAAAAGGTAATGCCGAGACCGAGCCGGACCTGAAAGGTGGTCAATTTTTCCGTCCTTATCCTTTGTCAAACCTCACTGGGGCATCCAATGAAGAAAGGGCAACTAAAGCAGGTGGTTTATGTCTTGCCGGTTGTGGAGGTAATGTTAGGTGGTTTAATGACAAAGCATCTTCAAGAACGAGTCGAGAAGGCCAACAGAAGTAAACTTTTACTCTTTGCTACAGATCATCAAACTCAGGTCTCGGATGTGCAATGTTGGAAGTGCTTCGAGGACAGCTTCTACTGACGGAGGAAATGATCGATTAAATTAGAATAGTCAAATCGAAACGAAGTTTATCACCTTTAAACGGAAAGGCAAGGCAGGTTCAAAAAAATTGTAAACAGGTAACACCCAACCCACTGGCACGTACCGATCCATATGAGGCCCGACCCATGGCGTGAGCAAAGCCGCAACAAGAGCAAGCCACCAGCGGTGTGTCAATATTGGATACTTTGGGTTGCGGGTTATTCATACGCTTAACGTGTCGGCAGTTGGCCGGGCGGGTTGACAGGCCGGATTTACTCCCTTCTTGGGACTTCACTTTCTGTATCTTTCACCCTTTCAGGGCTGCCCCCTCTGCCTTCTTCTGGGTTTTCTTTCTGCCGTTGAGAAGCCTGCTGTACATACCTTCTTGAATACTTCCCATAGCAGGTCTCAAAATTCCTGCTGTTGATCCCGTCAGCTGGGAGCAAGAGAGTATCCAGCACAACAGACAAAGGAAAATCCATTGCTGCTCCAACGCCAAAGATGATTGCTACTGGTAAAGAACCTTCTTCTTTCGGACTGATGGCACCATGAATCACTGCAGCATCGAGACTGGATGCAGGATAAATGCATTTGATGGGCTCGGTACAGGTACGGGAAGCAATTGCAGCGCATCCCGTTATGAGCATCAGATTTATCAGTTGCAAAACAAATTTCACTTGTGCCCTCTTCAGTTAAATTCAGGGAGAAAAAAGAGGGGTCGGCACTTGATATGAGGGTATTTCCGAACTACCTCTTTTTCCTTTTTCAAGGGCTGGCCCCGTAGCGTTCGCGACTTGTTGAGCTTTAATCCTGCCGTAGGTATAAAACTCGACTGCATTCAAAAAGCCCGTTAATCACTTGGTTACTGGTCGCTGTTGGCCGTACGGGTGGCCTTTTCGCCCGAACGGCGTGGTTGAAGCCTCATTTCCACTGGAATATTTACTGTTTTTCTGGTGTCAAGGGGAAAATCAGAGGGTCAGGAAAATCAGAGGGTCATGTTTGACATTTAAACATTTGCCCCCCAGTGAATCTTCAAATGTCAAACATGACCCCATAGACTCCCCATAGACTCCCTAAGCGCCGGCGGCGCCAAAAACGCTATGGAGCTGGCCGTCGCTTCATTCCTGGCCGAGTTGGGATTGCCGAAAGGCCGTCCATCGTTGCAGATCGAAGTCGCTTCGGGGACTGGGAAGCGGACCTGGTACTGGGACGTCGTGGCTCTGGGGCGTTAGCGACTTATGTTGAGCGTAAGAGTCGTTATATAATGATCTCGCGGCTCTCAGATCGAAAGGCTAACAGCTTCAACAACGCAGCGATCACGGCTTATCTGGCGCTGCCTCAAAATCTGCGTCAGACGCTAACCCTGGATAATGGCAAAGAGTTTTCAAAATTTAAAGAGCTCGAAAGCAACACAGGTCTCAAGGTCTACTTCGCTGACGCCTATGCTGCGTGGCAGCGCGGCACCAACGAGAACACGAACGGTCTGCTGCGCTTTTACTTCCCCAAAGGCACGGATCTCAGGAGATTCTCCGATGCAAAGCTGACCAAGGCAATTGAAAGATTAAACCATCGCCCAAGAAAATGTCTCGGCTACCGGACACCCCATGAAATTTTCTGTGAAGCATGTGGTGGTGCACTTGCAATTTGAATCTACCGCCCCAGGGGAAAATCAGAGGGAAAATCAGAGGGTCATGTTTGACATTTAGGGAAAATCAGAGGGGAAAATCAGAGGGTCAGGAAAATCAGAGGGTCATGTTTGACATTTAAACATTTGCCCCAGTGAATCTTCAAATGTCAAACATGACCCCATAGACTCCCCGGCCTTCAAGTAGCTGTCAATCAGCTTCAGCACCCGCCGGTCTCTGACCTTGCGCTTGACCAGTGACATGAGAATGTCATGGTTGACGCGGTCAAAGAATTTCTCCAGGTCAATATCGACCACCCACCGCCGACCGCTTATGACGTGCTGTCGTGCGGCTTTTACTGCCTGATGGGCACTCTTGCCAGGTCGGAACCCGTAGGAGTTTTCCGAGAAATCCGGATCGAACTTTTGGCTCAAGACCTGATGCACTGCCTGCTGGATGAGACGGTCGAGAACGGTGGGTATCCCCAGCATTCTTGTGCCGCCTCCCGGTTTCGGTATCTCTACCTTCAATACCGGTTGCGGGCGATACCTGCCCGCCAGCAGTTCTTCTTTGATGCGCGGCCACTCTTCTTGCAGTTAACCTTTCAAAGCTGTTACCGGCATCTCATCGATACCGGGCGCCCCTTTGTTGGCTACTACTCGTGAGTAGGCCGCCATCATGTTGCCACGGCTGATGATTACTTCCATCAGCTGTTCCGCCTCGAAAGTGGAATGAGCCGTCATTCCCGTGACGCTTGCCGCACCCGCCCCGGCTCCCTTCGGCTTCCGGCCGCTCCATTCCGGGTTGGCGCCAGGCATCTCTTCCCGGCCTTCTGCTGCTCCTGTCGTCATCGAAATTAAGGGTTCCCTTTCGTCGTTTCATGTTCCGCCCTTCATCGACTGGTTGGGCCGACTACTATGCTTCTGCTGACTTCTGCCGAACATGAGGGAGCTGCTTTTCAGCTCCCCTGCACCGGATTTCGCCCAGTGCGGGACGACAGACCTCCCCGGGTAATGCGCGTGACCTTCATCCCATATACCCGCCGCATTTACAGCCGCACCCTCTGAATGGTTATCGGGCTTTGAAGTCACGTGCCTTCTCGCCCGGATACGACTGCCTCTTATGCGATTTCTGTTCGTCGGGCCAGGACTTTGCCTGCGGCTTCCTTCAGATTCCGCCTCGCGACGGACACCCTTGCCGTCCGGCTAACGGTTCCCACCATCAGGGTCCGTAGAGGACTTGCACCTCCAAGTCAATAATCAACCACCACAGTTGATCATACGTCGCTTTCGCGACACGCGCCCTGCCGGGCGCACACGGCTGAGAGTACACCGGCTTGCCCGGTGTTACGCTTGGTTATCTCTTGGAGGGAATATGTCAGTATTTCTTAGCCGCTTCAATAATATCTTCAAGTATTTTTATAAAACCTGGTCGCTTGCCGTCGCACATCAACATCAGTCCAAAATTTTCCATTTGGTTTTCTCGTTCTTCATATTCTTTTTGCCACTCTTTGTACTTTGCCCACTTCTCTTCAAAGCCAGTCCTGTTTTCTCCGCTGAGATGCCAAACAAAGGACAGCATGGCAATTTCTTGGTTGTCAAAAAAGGTGGGGATTTTATCGAAGTCTTTAGTTCCGGTTCTCTTCAGGATTCTGAGGGCGGGGAGAAAAGAAGCTTCCAAAGCAAGGAAGGCTTTATTTGCTTCTTGCCTTTTCATCAGGGCGAGGGCGTTCGTGTGGTTTCTTTGGGACAACTTGAATCCTACGAAAAGGGAAATAGCTCCACCAGTTATAGCCCCTCCAATAGCAGTAATGTACGGGGTATAACTTGTAGCGACGGACACGTCACACATAATTGGTGGATCTCCTTTATAACAAGTCCTATTGGTATAGTTCTTCAAGTAATTGCTGGCGGAATCACCGGCTCCGCTATTTTCTGGGGCGCGATCCTGCTGTTTATGAAGGTATTTCCTTCGTCACTTCGTCTTTTGAGATAACTATCTATTGACCAGTTACAGTGAAGCATCTACAGCTAGATGCAAGTATCTACGTGTATATGCTTTTATCTAAATGTAGATGCAAAGCCAATATCTACTGGTAGATGCAAAAGGCCCGTTTGCTGCTCATCCGCTGCATCCATGGTCAAATCCTTTTCTCACTCCCTACCCTGCATCTGCCGGTCGCCCGCAGTGCGCATACCCATCACTACACCAAATATGTGCCCAGCTCAATGGGAAAAATTAAAAATAACCGCAACGCCCTAAGTAGCCAGCGGCAATTAGTCTCAAAGGCCTCCCCACACGGCACACAAATAAAGCTTCATCCAACTATTGATCTCTACAAAATAAAAGTTATAAAGATATTTAACTAAGCTCCGCTACAAATGACATATAGGGGGGAACATGACAGGATCGGTGAGAAGACTGTGGGTTGTGATGGTAACGGTTTGCCTGTTTGCCGCTGCAACACCGCTGTATGCAGCCGGTGCCACAACGTGTTACTTCAAAGGCGATTGTGGAGCGGGCAACTACTGTTCGAAACCTGTGGGGACCTGCGGTGGGCCGGGGACATGCGCGGCTATGCCCCAGATGTGCATTACCCTGTGGAATCCGGTCTGCGGTTGCGACAATCGCACCTATGGGAACAGTTGTGAAGCAAGCCGTGCCGGTGTTGCGGTGGCGGGTGCAAACGAATGCAGCATGTACGAACTTTACGCCAACGCCCCGGAAGGGGGCACTGTTTATATGCGCAATGTCAATTACGGCGAGACCTTCACTGCCGATCTTCCCAAATCCGTTACTTTGGTGGGAGGTTTCGATACCGGTTCCCAGACAGTGACGGGAACTTCCGTCTTTTATGCCATGGTTGTCTCTGCCGGCACGCTGGACGTGAGGAATATTACCCTGCAATAGCCGGGCTTCAAACGTTTCCGGGGAAGGAAGGCGGGGCGTCGGGAGTAAGCGACGAGCCATAGCGGCGAGCGGACACCCGCCGCATGTGGAACGGAGAAGGGCTCGCCTGTTTGGCACCGTGCGGCATTATGCGGGCGGCACTGCAAGGTCCGCAGCTGTGGCGACAGAGCGAACGGACGACGTCGCGACTGCCTGACTCTTCCCCAAAACTTTGGGGAAAAACCATTAAAAAAAGCCCGGGAAGCCATGTCTCCCGGGCTTTTTCATACCTATTAGTCGAGCAGCGCTTACCGCACCAGCTTGGACAATTTCTTGAAGGCATCGGTCCCGGCCACCCGCAACAGCTGGAAGAGCACCGCTTCGGTGGAGGTAATGACCGCGCCGGCAGCGGCGGCCGCGTCCACACCCACCTGCCAGTTGTCCTTTTTGCGGCTCATGACCGCATCCTTCACCAGGTGCACGTAGTACCCGGCATCCAGAAGCTCCAGCACCGTCTGCAGAACGCAGACGTGGGTCTCCATGCCGACGATGATGATCTGCTTGCGACCGGTCTTCCTGACCGCATCGGTGAAATTATGGTCGCCACAGCAGCTGAAGGTCATCTTTTCCAAGGCTGGCGAACAGAGCTTCTCCTTCAGCTCCGGCAGGGTTTCCCCAAGCCCCTTCACGTACTGCTCCGTGGCCAGGACCGGAAGATCGAGCTCGGCGGCCGCTTCCTGGAGGATGGAGACATTAGTACAAAGCTTGGCCAGCACCTTGTCGTCCATGGCCTTGCACAGCTTTTCCTGCACGTCGATCACCACCAACACTGCATTGCCGCTGTCGAGAAAAAACTTTTCCTTTACCCCCATACGTCCCCCTTTATTTAATCATGTGACGTGTGACAAGTGACAGGTGACAAAAGACAGTGGACCTCGTCACTCGTCACTCGTCACCGCCTTAATCACCAATCACCGCAGTTCAGTCCTTCTTCACCTCGATCCCCAGTTCGGTGATCTTCTTGCGCAGGGTATTGCGGTTGATGCCGAGTATGTCCGCGGCCCGCACCTGATTGCCCCGTGTTTTTCCAGGACAAAGCGGATCAGTGGCCGCTCCACCTGCTCCAGCACCATGGTGTATACGTCGCCGCTCTCCATCTTTTCCATGTTGGTAAAGGAGCCGCGCAGCTTGATATCTACGATTCCTTCAAGTGAGAGGTCTTCGCTCTGCACCAGTTCTGCCCCCTTCTGCACCCGCAGGCTGGAAAAATCGGCAGCAGTCAGCAGTGGATCGACAGAGAGGATAACGGCCCGCTTGATGGTATTTTCCAGTTCCCTGACATTGCCGGGCCAGTTGTAGGAGGTAAGAAGGCGAATAGCATCGGGTGAACAGGTCTTGACCGGGACTTCCAGCTCGGCGCAGACCTTGGCCAAGAAATAATCCACCAAGAGCGGGATGTCCTCGCTCCGCTCACGTAGCGGCACCAGGTGCAGGGGGATGACGTTGAGGCGATAGAAGAGATCTTCCCGGAACTGCTTCTTCCGCACCATTTCCTCCAGATCCTGATTGGTCGCCGCCACTACCCGCACATCAACCGGAATGATCTGGCTGCCGCCGGTTCTGGTTACCTCTTTTTCCTGGAGAACGCGCAGGATCTTCGACTGCAGGTCGAAGGGCATGTCGCCGATCTCATCAAGGAAGATGGTGCCGTTGTTGGCCTGCTCGAACTTGCCCAGCTTCCGCTCGACGGCGCCGGTGAATGCCCCCTTTTCAAAACCGAACAGCTCGCTCTCCAGGAGTTCCTTGGGAATGGCAGCGCAGTTGAGGGCAACGAAAGGCTTGCCGAGGCGCTTGGAGTTGAAGTGAATGGCCCGGGCAATGAGCTCCTTGCCGGTTCCCGATTCGCCCTGGACGAGAACGGTAACGTCACTGGGAGCCACCTTGCCGATAGTCTTGTAGATCTCCCGCATGGCCGGGGAGTTGCCGATAATGGTTTTTTCCAGCTGGTAGCGGTCCTTCAGCTCCTCCTTGAGCAGAGTCACCTGGGTGGTCATCTCCCTCGCCCGGTTCACTTTCTCGACAATGGCGTCGATGACATCCAGGTCGAAGGGCTTGGTCAGGTAGTCATAGGCGCCACGCTTCATGGCTTCCACGGCGTTCTTCATGCTCGCCTCGGCAGTCATGATCACCACCAGAAGATCGCTCTTCAGCTCCCGCACCCGGTCCAGCAGTTCCAGCCCCGAAAGGCCTGGCATCTTGATATCGAGGATCGCCAGATCGTAGCTGTGCATCTTGATGTTGCGCAGGGCCTCGTCGCCATCCTTGGCCAGGTCCACGTTGAACCCTTTTTTCTTCAGGGCCTTGGACAGGACCAGCGCATGCTCTCTTCGTCGTCGGCGACAAGTATGTTGTTGATAGACATGAAAACCTCAGTTCTATGAGTTCTACGTTCTATGTTCTACGTTCTACGTTCGGGTTAAACCTAGAACCTCGAACATAGAACATAGAACAGCCTTTATTGCACAAGTGGCAGCATCACCGTGAATGCCGTTCCCTTGCCGGGCTCCGAATCCACTCTGATCATACCCCGGTGCTCGGCGATGATCTTCTGGCAGATGGCAAGCCCGAGACCGGTCCCCTTGCTCTTTGTGGTGTAGAACGGGGTAAAAAGATGATCCAGCTCTTCCTTGTCGATGCCGGGGCCGTCGTCGCACACGTCGATGGCCACCAGGCGGGAGCGGCCCTCCCCTTTGGGCATCATGCTGTAGTCGGAGAGGATGCGGCTCTTCACCTTCACCTGCCTCCATCCCCCACCGCCTCCACGGCATTCTTGATCAGGTTGAGAAAAAGCTGCGTCAACAGCGATTCATCGGCTAGTATGGGAGGGATGCTGGGATCGAACTGCTGGATAAAGGTAATCCGGCGCCCGTCAACTGCCCTCTTCTGCAAAAGGAGGATGTCCCCAAGGACCTTGTGCAGGTTGACCTTGGAAAGTTCCAGTTTGCGGGGAGACGCCAGGGCCAGAAGATCCTCGACGATGCGGTTGACCCGCTGCACTTCCTTGAGCATTACCCTGGTATAATCACGCAGCTCGGGATTGTCCGGCAGCTCCATCTCCAGGAGCTGCGCCGCCCCCTTGATGCCCCCCAGAGGGTTTTTTATCTCATGGGCAAGACCGGCAGCCAATGCCCCCAGTGAAGAAAGCCTGTCTGCCTGGCGGACCGCATCTTCCAGCTCGCGGATATTGGTCAGATCCCGCAGGATAAGGATTGTGCCAATCCTGTCGCCGTCAGCCTTCATCAGCGGCGACGTGGTGGCGCTCACCGGTATCAGCCTGCCCACCTTCTTCAGAATGATGTTTTCATGGTCGGAGATGGTCATGCCGGTCTGTGCCGTCTTCTGCACCATGTCCAGCAGGATCTCCTCACCCTTGAACAGGTCTGAAAAGTGCGCCTTCCGGGCCTGGCGCTGGGAGATGCCGACCATCTCTTCGGCTGCCGGATTGAGCAGCGTCACCAGCCCCTGGATATCAAGGACGATCACCCCATCGCCGACGCTGTCAATGACATTGGCATAGTATTCCTCAAGATGCTCAATGGGCATGTGCAGGCTCCGAGAAGAAATCCTCCAGTGCCGCTATCAGTGCCGTTCTGTCTTCAATGTGATTGATCATGGCACGAAAATGGCTGCGCCCGGCATCCCCTTGGCATACCAGGATAGGTGCTTGCGCATTTCTCTGACCGCAACATGTTCACCGGTTGCCTCCAGGAAAAGATCCAGGTGCCGCAAAGCCAGCGATCGCTTTTCGGCAGCGGTCGGGGGTATTGGTTCGTTCCCCGACAACAGGGCCAGAGCCTCCCTGAAAAGCCAGGGATTACCCAATCCGCCGCGGGCGACCATGACTCCGTCGCAGCCGGTCTGGTCGATCATGGCAACCACGTCGGCGGCAGTGAAGATGTCGCCGCTGCCGATGACCGGTACGGAAAGCGCCTCTTTCAGCTCGGCGATCTTCGACCAGTCCGCATGCCCTTCAAACATCTGGGCCCGGCTGCGGGGATGCAGAGTCACCCCATCGACACCTTCGGCCTCGGCAATGCGCCCTATTTCAAGGAAGGTATGATCGGCGGCGGCCCAGCCGGTGCGAATCTTGATGGTCAATGGCAGGGAAGTCGCCTTGCGCACTGCCTTGACAATCATCCCCACCTTTGCCGGCTCGCGCAACAAGGCGCTGCCGGCGCCGCTGCCCACCACCTTGCGTACCGGGCAGCCCATATTGATGTCGATCAGCTCGCCGTATTGCTCCACGAGCCGCGCCCCTTCAGCCAAGAGCTGAGGGTCGTCGCCGAAGATCTGGATGCCCATGGGACGATCCATGGGATCTCTGCGCAAAAGATCGAAGGTTTTCTTCCCTTCCCGGACCAGGCCGTTGACGCTGATCATTTCGGTAAAAGTGAGAGCGGCGCCGCATTCCCGGGCGAGGATACGCATGGGAAGATTGGTAAGGCCAGCCATGGGAGCGAGGATAAGGTTGTTTTCCAGCTGCAGTGAGCCGAGAGAAAGCAAAGTTTTCAATGATAACCGGTGAACTGATTGGATGTGCCTAAATTTTGGGCATTTTAACACAGGAAGAGGAAAAGGCAAGGTAATTTTAGGACCGGAAGATTTTCTCCAGGTCTCACATGGAACCGTTTATGGCTGTCACTCCCTCCAGGGCTCCACATGCCAGGGACAGGTGGGGGACTGCAACCTGCGCTTCACGGGGATTTATGCGGACAAGGGTGACGCCTTTCCTTGAGCAGGTGCTCGCTTAGATGGCGGATGGTGGGAATGGCCGTTCCTGCTCCCATTTCGATTACCACCATGGGCTTTAGCCTGGCGGAATCCAGGAACTCTTCGAACCGCCCTTCCTGGCGATCGGTGCGGGCACTGATCCAGCCGTAATCGCCGAACATGAGGATATTGGGCCGGGCGACCCCTTTGCAGCTCATGCAACGCGGGATGGAGCGGGCGCGCATGGTATCCGTATCTACCGGGATGCTCTCCCTGTTGCTCCAGATATTAAGGGAACAAGGGGCCGTGCACTGGAGATGGTGGATGGAGCCGTGAACCTCCAAAATACGGTCTTCAGGAAAGCCCGCCTTCTGGAACTGGCCGTCCACGTTGGAGGTGACCACGAAATGATCAAGATTGAAACGCTCGATCCAGGACCTGAGGAGGGAGAATCCGGCATGGGGAACGGTTTGGCGATAAAGGTTGGTGCGATGGCCGTAAAAACCCCAGCCAAAGGCGGATCCCGCTCGAAATGTTCAGGATTGGCAGCGCCGACGAAGCTGATGCCGAGCCGTTCATACATGGGATAGGCCTGCCAGAAGCCCTTATCCCCGCGGAAGTCTGGAAGCCCCGAATCCACCCCCATCCCTGCGCCGGCCGTTATCACCAGCGCCCCGGCATTCCTGATCGCTTCAGCAGCCCGAAAGAATATGTCATCCATCGTCTCACCCCTCACCCGTCACCCCTCACCCGTCACCCCTCACCCGTCACCCGTCACCCGTCACCAATCACCAATCACCAATCACCAATCACCAATCACCGTCATATCCCCACCCTTACCAGGACGGGCTTCAGCAGCCGCACCACCTCCTGTGGGTCCATGGCAACGAGAAAGCCCCGTTTGCCACCGTTGATGTATATCTGTGGCAGCTCATGGATGGTCTCTTCCATATAAACCGGCATGGTACGCCGTGTACCGAATGGGGAGGTGCCTCCTACCAGATACCCCGAATGCCGATTGGCAACCTCCGGGCTGCAGGGAGCAACACTCTTCACCCCCAGGACCCTGGCCAGTTCCTTGGTGGAAACCTGGCAATCCCCATGCATGAGCACAACCAGCGGCTGCCTGGCGTCATCCTCCATGATCAGTGTCTTTATGATGCAATGTTCATCAACTCCCAGTTCTCGTGCGGATACGGCCGTGCCCCCCTTTTCCTCGTAATTGTATAGATGGGGGACGAACTGGGCTTTCTCGGCGCGAAGCATGCGCACTGCAGGTGTAACCGCTATTTTTTCCTTTGACATTGTCCTCTTCCCTGTGTTTCCATACCGACATCTTTGCAGGTAGCTTATTGCCGCTCCGGGCAACCGGCCACGGTAAAAATATAACTTTTATTATTCAAAAGAGAAAGCGTTTCTGGCCCGATTAACAGGTTGAAAGGCGGAGAATGGAAAACCCGGAGGCAAAACCGGCAAGGAAGATCCTCGTCATGGACGACGACGAAATGATCCGTTTTATCGCCGAGCAGACGCTGAGCAAGGCTGGATATGATGTAACCTGTGTCGCCGACGGGGCAGCGGCAGTGGAAGCATATGTTGCCGCCCGCAAGGGGGATAGGCCATACATCGCTGTTTTTCTAGATCTCAACATCCCCGGGGGTATGGGGGGCAAGGAGACCATGAAACGCTTGCTGGATATTGATCCGGCAGCAAAGGGTTTCGTCATGAGCGGTGATCCCACCGACCCGGTAATGCAGGATTTTGCCGTCCATGGTTTTCATGGTGCTGTAGATAAACGACTGCTATACAAGAAAGCGGAATTAGACGCTATTTTGAGTGCACTTGCTTAGCAGGCGCCTAAAACCAGCTCAATATCCGTAATCAAGGCTGTCAATCCGCTCAACCCGGCCATCTACAAACCTGAAGGCATACATGAAGGCATTGGGACCGAAGTTATAATTCCACTCATCGATGGTGACGATACTGAAATCTTTTTTGTCCGGCCCAAGCCTTTTCTCCTCGCGCTGGGTCTTCATTGTCGGCTCACCGCATTTGGCGATCACTTCAACCATGGCATCGCCAGTGGAAACAATTCCATTAGTGCAGCGACATGTGCTGGATTCGACGGCAAAGCCGGCCTCGACAAAACCAACGACAAGCAGACAGGCAGCAAGAAAAAACAGAAACTTGTTCATGGGGTACTCCTCCTGAAAAGTTATTAGAAACGAATGGTTTGTTTTATGTTGTCGGGAACATAGGACCGGTCAATTTTCCAGCCTTTGCCCGGAACCAGCACCGGCGCCAACTTTACCGCAATGTATCCGATAACATTCATGCCGGCCGGAAGTTCTGAGGCGATCCTGACAATTCTGAATCCGACCAGATCACCAACCCCGGGGCAGGATGGCGCGCCTTTCAGGGTACAGCCCCACATTTCCCAACCGCCGGTTTTGTCTGCGATGCGAAGCTGAAAATTCCGTTCCCCTTCCGAGCCAATGGCCCCGACCGCTTCAACCATGGCAGGGACAACCGATTCCAACAGCAGCTTGTTCGGCAAGTTCGTGCATGCATAGTCGAAAGCTGCTGCGTTGCTCTCGAAAGCAAGTATCTGACCATCCTTCTTCTTCAGCCAGCCGAACATGTAGCTCTCCCTGTGAGATTTTTCCTGCGATATCTTTATCAAAGTTTGCCGGACTTTCCAATTTAAAACAGGCAACTTGATTCTCAACATTGACATTTTCGGCGGTCAAAGCTATATCCTGATGTCCACAAGGAGAAATAGCATGCAGATAAGATATAATACATTAGGCACCTGTGCATCAAGGATTGATATTGAAATTGACAACGGCGTAATACAATCAGCCGCTTTTATCGATGCTGCGCCGGAAACACCCAGCAGTCGGTGCACTGGTCAAGGGGATGGCCGTTGAAGAGGCAATCAGAAGGCTTAAGGGTATTGCCTGCCAGGGAGACACCTCATGTCCGGATCAGTTGGCCAGGGCACTGGAACAGGCACTGCTATAGTTTCCATCCGGAACCTCCGGATGAGAAACTAGTGGTTTCCGATCCGGAAAGAGGGGATTTTTTGTTCTGGCAAGGAAATCAAGGGCTTGTGCGGAGACGTACATCGGTACGTCGCACAAGCAAGCCCGCAGATTGACGCCGCCAGGGCAGAAAAGCACCCTTTCCAGATGGAAACCAGCTAATCCGCAAGACGAAGGAGTGCTGCATGGAAATCTTCGGCGGCTTTATGATGATGGCGTCTATTCTCGGATTTTTCCTGACTGTTATCTGGTTCATTCTGCCCTTTGTCATCTTCAGCATCAAGGGCAAGGTCGACCGGACTCTCATTCTGGCTGAAGAGGCTGACCGGAGACTTGGGGAAATCGAAACGCGGCTGGCCAGGTTGGAGGCTGAAAAGACCCCATTGCCCAATGACTCCGCTGCCACCCTCCCGGCCGAAATACTTGCCGCCGAAGACTGACCTACAATTGGAGCGGTGAGATAAGCTATAATCTCTTGAGCTTTTGCTTCATATGGTCACAAAAACAGGACACCACCACCGGATCGAATTGGGTCCCGGCACATCTCTGCAATTCCTGCAAGGCATCCTCCACCGTATAGCCCTTTTTGTATGGACGCACTGAAACCATGGCATCAAAGGAATCCGCCACGGTTATGATCCGCGCCTCCAGGGGGATCGCCTCGCCCTTCAGCTGGTCCGGATAACCGGTGCCGTCGTAGCGTTCGTGATGGTGCAGTATGCCGGGCAATACCCCTTTCAACTGCTCGATGGGAGCAAGTATCGCGACCCCCTTTTCCGGGTGAAGGCGCATGGGAGGAAAATCGTCCTCGGCGATTTTTCCGGCTTTTCCAGTAGTGCCTCAATTATGCCGATTTTACCGATATCATGGAGGAGGCCTCCTATCTTCACCCTTTCGATGGTCGCTTCGTCCAATTTGAGAGCCCTCGCAAGATCACCGGCAACGCGCATGACCCTCTCGGAGTGCCCTTTGGTCCAGGCCGACTTGGCATCTATGGCATTGGCCAGGCTTGCGACGGTGCCGATAAAGAGATTCTCCAGGTCTTCATAAAGGTTCGCATTCACTAGCGCCACAGCTATCTGCCCGGCAATCTTCTCCACGGCAAAAACGTCATCCTGCATAAAACGATCGGTGTCGCAATCGCCGAGCAACAGCACGCCGCTCGATTTTTCCTTGCTGACCATCGGGATTGCCAGCAAAGACTGCATTCCTGCCTCACGAAGAAGATTGTCCAGGTAAGACAGCTTTTCGAGGCTTCTCAGGCTGCTTACGTGGCAACTCTCCCCCTTGGCAAAGGTCTGAGCAACGCAGCTCCCGCTCAAATCAGGATGTGCTCCGGTTTTCAGCTCATCGGGCAGTTCTGCAGAAAAACAGGCTGATGCCATGATCGGCATGGAGCCGCCTTCGGTTCCAAACAAGAGCACCAGATCGCACTGGATGAGCCGTTCGATGTTTTGCACAGCCGTAGCAATGATCTTTTCCCGGCTCAATGAAGATGAAATCGCCTTGTTGATCTCATCCAGGGCAAAGATGATGTCCAGCCTTCTGCCCATATCAACGGCCAGATCCAGCGATTCATCCAACAGGGTTGAATAGCTGACCGCAAGTGCGGCATTGGCAACGATATCCTTGATAAGATCTATGTCGACCCCGCTGAATGGTTGCTGAACCAGCGCCCTGGCGACCAGGGCAACACCCGTCATCTGATTGTTCACCCTCATCGGCACCACAAGCAGATTGGACTCTTCTTTAAACCGGTCGAGCAGCGGCGTTAACAGTAACGCGCCAGCCGGCTCATCGGGAAGAAGGTGGCCCCGTTCCCGTAAAAGCTTTTTCAGAAGAGGGGCCTTGCCGGGCATCAGGGGAATGTCCTTGAGCAGGTCGAGCCGCGCGGAGGGGAAATCGCAGGAACGTCCCTGGGTGAATTCCCGGCGTTCCCGATCAAGCAGGTAAACAATGGCCCAGTTGCAGCCTACCATTTTAGCCAGCAACCGGCAAAGGCTCTGCACTGCATTGTCCACATGGGCAATGCGGGCACGCTTCTCGGTTTCCTCCACAATCTCGGAAAACTTTTCACCCACAGCCGGTCTCCTCCAATGTTATTAAACCACAATGCGGCCATATTTCTTGCCAAAAAGGTGATTTTTTACTAATATCGCCGTTCGTTGTGGAAATAACAGATAAATCTGAGGCTTTACAAAACATGATGGGCCGGCCGATATGAACGGTGCAAGCAAGAGACGGCGCAGCCTACCGGGTCGACCTGACCTTGGAGCGTGAGGCAACAAGCATCGGCCCCGCCGGAGTTTTGCAAGGGCCTCATCTGAAAGTAGATTTGAGGAGGGTGGCAAAATGGGTTTGTTGAAAGGGAAAAAAGCGCTGATCTTCGGCGTAGCCAATGACAAGAGCATCGCCTGGGCCATAGCGGAGTCTTTCCGGCAGCAGGGAGCAGAAGTTGCCCTTGCCTATGCCAATGAAGCGGTGGCCAAGAGGGTGATTCCCCTCGCTGAAAGTATCGATGCAGCAATGACATTGCCCTGTGATGTGAGGAACGACGATGACATAAAGGCTGTCATGGCCAAGGTTGAAAAGAAGTGGGGAGGCTCGACATCCTGGTCCACTCGATCGCCTTCGCCAATAAGGATGAACTGAAAGGATCATTTCTCAATACGACCAGGGAAGGCTTCGCCATGGCTCTGGACATCAGCGCCTACTCCCTCATCGCCCTTTCACGGGAAGCCATGCCGCTACTTGAGAAGAAAAGCGGCAGCATCCTGGCGCTCACCTATTATGGCGGACAGAAGGTGTTCCCCAATTACAACGTGATGGGAGTCGCCAAGGCCGCACTGGAGATGAGCATCCGCTACCTTGCCGAAGCAGTGGGACCGGAAGGGGTAAGGGTAAATGCCATTTCCGCCGGTCCGTTGCGCACTTTGGCATCATCGGGTGTCGGCGGCTTCAACCAGATAGCAGGCCATGTGGCATCAAAGGCGCCGCTACGCCGCAATATCACCCAGGAGGATGTGGCCGGAGCGGCAGTCTACCTCTCCAGCGACCTGGCCCGCGGTGTCACTGGGGAGATACATTTCGTCGATTCCGGGTATAATATAATTGGTCTCTGATTTTTATTCCTCGCTGTCGGGAGAACTCACATAAAACAACTGCATGGCAATCTCACCGGCTTGAAACCGAGCCAGCATAAAGGATTGGAAAGGCTCTACCGCCGACGCGTTCCCCCGGAAGAAGTAATAACCCTGGACCTTGCCAGGGAGTTGGTGGAACTATCCAGGGAGATACGACGCCAACTGGGGCTGCTGGTCAACCGTTCCGGCGATGTGGAATACGTCATCGTCGGCGATGAACGGGGGCTCTACATCCCTGAACTTTCCGACTACCCCCTGGGCAAGAAGCTCCTGCGGGAATTGCGCCTGATCCATACCCACCTGAAGGGAGAATCACTGACCGATGACGATCTTACCGACCTGGCGTTGCTCCGGCTCGACCTGATAGCCGCCTTGCAGATCTCCCCGGTGGAGGGGCAGTTTTCCATTCAAACCGCCTACCTCGCCCCCCACACCCCCGGCAAAGCCCCTTACAGAACCGAGCGCCCGCAGCCATTCAGCCGCTTCGAGCTTGACTTTGCCGGCTTTGTCGAAACTCTCGAGTCCTCTCTTCACCAAGCTGCCAACGGCACGAGGGTGGTGAAGAAGGGAGAAGAGCGGGGTATTCTCATTTCGGTAACAAAGGCATCCCTTGATGAGGCAGAGGACTCCATAGAGGAGTTGAAGGAACTAGCCAGAACAGCAGGTGTAGAGGTGCTCGATACGGTCATTCAGCGCCCGCGTCAGTTCAACCCCCGCTTTCTCATGGGAGAAGGCAAGATGCGCGACGTGGTGATCCGCGCTCTCCAGCTCGGGGCATCACTTCTCGTTTTCGATCAGGAACTCAGTCCGACCCAGATAAGGTCTATTTCCGCCATGACCGAACTCAAGGTCATCGACCGCAGCCAGCTTATTCTGGATATCTTCGCCCGGCGGGCCCAGAGCCTTGACGGCAAGGTGCAGGTTGAATTGGCGCAGCTCAAATACCTGCTGCCGCGCCTCACTGGGCGGGGAGTACAGATGTCCCGGTTGATGGGGGGCATAGGCGGCCGTGGGCCGGGTGAGACAAAGCTGGAAATGGACAGAAGAAGGATCCGCGACCGGATCGCTCGCCTGGAAAAGGAACTGAAGGAACTCTCCCACGGACGCTACCAGCGTCGGCAAAAACGGGTCAAGGCCGGGCTGCCGATCATTTCCATCGTCGGCTACACCAATGCCGGCAAATCGACCCTGCTCAACACCCTTACCCAGAGCGATGTCTTCACTGAAAACCTGCTTTTCGCCACCCTCGATACATCCACCAGGAGGCTCCGCTTTCCCCGTGACCGGGAAGTAATCATCACCGACACCGTCGGTTTCATCCGCTCGCTTCCCAAGTCGCTGATGGGTGCATTCAAGCGACCCTGGAAGAATTGCAGGATGCCGATCTGCTGCTCCACTTGGTTGATTGTTCAAACCCACGCTTCGAGGAGCACATTTCCCAGGTGGAAACAATACTTGATGAACTGGAGCTGGAGACAAAACCGAGACTGCTGGTTTTCAACAAGACGGACCTCCTCACCGAGATGAAGAAGAAGGATCCCTTGACCGCCATGAAGGTGCGCCAGGCTTCGCGACGATTTAGCGCAATCGCTATTTCTGCTGCCGACCGCAAGAGCCTGGACCCCCTGATGGAAGAACTGCAACGTCGGTTCTGGCCTCAGGAAGCAGCCGGCGCCGGACAAGTGATCCCGGAATAAGGTCCTGCCAACAGCTATTTGTCTTGCCCCTCTGACTGCTCTGCCACATATGCTGATGCAGCTTCACCGGCGCTCCCTGTCGCCTCATCCTTAAATTAAGCATCTCCACAATCACCGAGAATGCCATGGCGAAATAGATATAGCCCTTGGGAATGTGCATGTCGAAACCATCGCCGATCAAAGCCACCCCGATCAGAATCAGAAATGAGAGGGCAAGCATCTTTATGGTTGGATGTCTATCGACGAAGGCACTGATCTTTCCCGAGAAAAGCATCATGAAGAAGACGGCGACAACAACCGCCGCAACCATTACCCCTACCCTGTTGGCCATCCCCAGCGCAGTGATGATCGAATCAAGGGAAAAGACTATATCCAGCATCAGAATCTGAATAATGACACTGGCAAAAGATATTCCGCCTTTGGCCGAGGCATGGCCTTCTTCCCCTTCCAGTTTTTCATGGATTTCCATAGTGCTCTTCCAGAGCAGAAATAGTCCGCCGCAAATGAGAATCAGATCGCGACCGGAAATTTCATTGTTCAGAATGGAAAAAAGTGGAGCGGTCAGCCCCATCAGCCAGGCAAGGGAGAAGAGCAAAACGATCCGGATAAACATGGCAAGGCCCAGTCCCAGCAGCCTGGCCTTCTCCTGCTGGTGGACGGGGAGTTTTCCCGCCTGTATGGAAATAAAGATGATGTTGTCGATGCCAAGCACGATCTCAAGTGCCGTCAGTGTTACAAGCGCCAACCAAACCTGTGGGTCTGTCAACCATTCCATTTTATAAACTCCTTTGCCGGTAGATGAGCTGCCTTGAACAATTTTGTCCAATCAGAAAAGCTGAAGAAATAAAAAAACCTTTACCTTCGGCGCAGATGGTCGCTTCAGATAAAGGTCTTGCATGCAGAAGAAATGCCCCATGCCCGGGTGTCGCCACCGTATTGACGGGCTATGGGTCGACCATAAACCGGTCGATAGCTACTCCCCTTTACAGCAGTGGAATATATTGAATGGGCCTTTCGGTGTCAAGATTTTTCCTCGAATGGTTGCCGGCACCTGCACCAATGCACATTTGACGCTCCGGAAACTCCACCTAATTAGTTGACATCTGCCCCATGAAGGGATATATCATTACAAAATCTGTCAAGTATTTGCCCCAATGCGTTTGATAAGGAATTGACATGCTCCTGACCGTTTCCCAAGCGGCGAAACTGCTTCATGTCCCAGAAAAAACTGTTTTGCGCTGGATAAAAAAGGACCAGATTTCGGCATGCACGGTCAATGAAGAATACCGCCTGAACCGGGTGGACCTTCTTGAATGGGCCACAGAACAGCGTCTGAGCCTTTCCCCCGAAATATTCGCCGAACCCGAAGAACCTGATATACATCTGCCGCATCTTTCCCAGGTCCTGAAAGCGGGGGGAACCCATCATGATATTCAGGGAAAGACCAAGGACGAGGTGCTGAAAAACATTATCTCTCTCCTCAAGTTCCCTCCCCAGGCAGATCGAGATTACATCCTCCAGGTGCTCATGGCTAGAGAAGCCCTTGGCACCACAGCCATCGGCGACGGCATCGCCATCCCCCATGTGAGAAACCCCATCCTGCTCCACGTGAATGCCGCCATGATCACCCTCTGCTTCCTCACCAATCCCATTGATTTCAAAGCCATTGATAATAAACCCGTAGATACCATTTTTCTTCTCATCAGCCCCACGGTAAAGGTTCACCTGCACCTTCTGTCCAAACTGGCGTATATCCTGCGGGATCAGCGTTTCAAGGCGGTTCTGCAGCGCCAAGGGCCACAGAGCGAGATTATCGCGGCTGTGAAATTGATAGAAGGCGAACTGGCAGGTGGAAGCGCCCGCTGAATATCCCACAGGAGTATAAACCATGAATACATCGGAGATGATTGACCCTGCACGTATTATCATGACAGGGGCAATTCTCGCCGGCCTTTCAGGAGTTCCCGGCCTTTTCCCACGCCTTGGCGCTGCCGTCGCCCAAAAGTTGACAACCCTTCTTGCCTGCTTCGCATCCCTGTGCGGTCTGGGCGGAGCGGTCTTTATCGCTGTCAACGGCATGACGGAGCACTTTGTCATTGACTGGAGCCTCCCCTTCGGCCCCTGTGAAATATGGATCGACCTCTGGCCGCTTTTTTCCTTATCCCCATTTTTCTTGTTTCCGGCGCCTGTGCCGTTTATGCCAACGGCTACTGGCCCGCGGTCAAGCATGCCGGCACCTCCAGGCTCCTCGGCTTTTTTCTCGGGCTCCTCTCATCATCAATGGTGCTGCTCATCACCGCCGGCAACAGCGTCTTCTTCCTCATCTCCTGGGAAGTGATGGCCGTCTCCGCCTACTTTGCCATTACAGCTGAAAATGAGGATCACGAGGTGCGCAAAGCCGGGTTCGTCTATCTGGTCTGCACCCATGTGGGAACCCTGGCGCTTTTCGTCATGTTTATAATCCTTCGACTGATGACCGGTTCATTTGCCTTTCCCCTCTCAGCAACGCTGTCCCCCCTGGGGCCTGGAGCAGCAGTGATTTTCTTCACCGCCCTGTTCGGCTTCGGCATGAAGGCAGGCATCATGCCGCTCCATATCTGGCTTCCGGCTGCCCATGCCAATGGACCGAGCCATGTATCCGCCATGATGTCCGGTGTAATGCTGAAGATGGGCATTTACGGCATCATCCGCATCCTTTCCATGTTCTCTCCCGTGCCCCTCTGGTGGGGAGTCGTCATTCTCGGAGCGGGTATCATTTCCGGCTTGGCCGGGGTCATTTCCGCCATCGGCCAGCACGATCTGAAAAGGCTTCTTGCCTATAGTAGCATTGAAAATATCGGCATCATCACCATGGCCTTGGGCACCGCCTTATCGGCATCTCAGTGGGAAATGTCGCCCTGGTAATGATGGGCATGGGGGGATGTCTGCTCCATGTGCTGAACCACTCCCTCTTCAAATCTCTGCTGTTTCTTGGAAGCGGCGCGGTAATTCATGCTGCCGGCACCAGGGAACTCTCGCGCATGGGAGGACTTGCCAGACAGATGCCTCGCACTGCCCTTCTCTTTTTCATCGGCTGTGTCGCCATCTGCGGTCTGCCGCCTCTCAATGGCTTCATTTCCGAGTACCTCCTCTATTTGGGATTCTTCTCCGGCATCAACGGTACCGACATCCCGGTCTTTGCCAGCATGGGGCTTGCCATCTTTTCCCTGGCACTCATCGGCAGTCTGGCACTCGCCTGTTTCGTAAGGCTCTGCGGCATTGCCTTTCTTGGCCACAACCGCTCTCCGGACCGGGCAGAAATACATGATGCCCCGTTGACGATGCTCATCCCCATGGCACTCCTGGCTGCATGCTGCCTGGGGATAGGGCTGCTGCCCCTTTCCGCCGTCAATCTTGTCAAGGTTCCGGTTCTGGCAATATTCCCCTCAGTTTTAGCGGCAGGAACGGACGTTTCTTCTCTTGCACCGCTGGGTCTCCTGGAGGCATGCGGCCTGATCCTCGCCCTGGTCATGATTGCCCTCGCCGCGCTTTACCTGCGGCGGCTGAAGATGAATCCTCCGGTTCCCTCATCCACCTGGGGGTGCGGATATCTGCAACCTTCTGCACGAATTCAGTACAGCGCCACCTCTTTTGCCGAAATGCTGGTACACTTTTTCCGCGGCATTCTGCAGCCGACCTATGCCACACCCAAAATCAGCGGCTTTCTCCCCGCTGCTTCGCGGTTTTCCAGCCGCATCCCGGAAACGGTGCTCGAAAGACTGCTGCTGCCTTTCGTGCGGCTTGCCGGGCTGGTCTTTTCTTTCATGCGCCGCCTGCAGCATGGCGAGCCGAATTTGTACGTATTCTATATCTTCGTCACACTGGTGATGCTGCTGGCATGGTCCTATTAGACGAATGCCAGCCTAGCCGGACAGAGGTTTCATCATGACCGATATATTGATCCATGCACTGCTCATCATCCTCATGCCGCCGCTCCTTCTCGGGGTGATCGGCAAGACCAAGGCCGCCTTTGCCGGCAGGGTCGGTCCGTCATATTTTCAACACTACTACGACCTGGCAAAACTGATCCGCAAGGGTATGGTAATCAGCGACACCACCACCTGGGTTTTTACCGCCGGGCCGGTGATCACCCTGGCCGCGACCCTGGTTGCAGCCCTGTTGATCCCCCTGGGCAACCACCATGCGCCCATCGCCTTTGCCGGGGACATGATACTCTTTGCTTATCTCTTTGCCCTCGGACGGTTTTTCACCACCCTGGCGGCCCTTGACACCGGTTCAAGCTTCGAGGGGATGGGCGCGGCCCGGGAAGCGACCTTTGCCTGCCTCGCCGAGCCGACGCTGTTTTTTGCCCTGATGACCCTGAGCAGGATGAGCGGCACTCTTTCCCTTTCCCCGATGATGTCCAACCTGTCGGTCTCCATGTGGTTCAGCTCCGGCGCAGCACTCCTTCTTCTCGTCGGCGGGCTGTTCATCGTGCTTCTTGCGGAAAACTGCCGCATTCCGTTCGATGATCCCAATACCCACCTGGAACTGACCATGATCCACGAAGTGATGGTCCTTGATCACAGCGGGCCCGCCTTTGCCTATATCCTCTACGGTGCGGCCATGAAACTGTTCGTCATGGGGGCGTTCTTCATCAATATCGCCCTGCCCCTGAAAAGCGGCAACGCCATCCTCGACTGGGGCATTTTCATCCTGCTCATGCTCGGGCTGGCAGTGGCCATCGGGGTGGTGGAATCAATAATGGCCAGGCTTCGACTTATCCGTGTTCCCCAGCTGCTGGTTGCAGCCTGCATTCTTTCCGGCTTTTCAATGCTGCTGATCCTGAGGTGACCATGAATATATTTGCCGATCAATTGCTGGTGTTCGTCATGCTGATCAATTTCCTCGTGCTCGGCTCAAGCCGAATGACAATTGCCATCCGCGCCGTTGCCGTACAAGGAGTGGTCCTGGGACTGCTTCCCGGCATAATTCATCATTTTTCCTGGCACCTGGTCGCCATAACTGTCGGCATCATCCTGGCCAAAGGGTGATGATCCCCTGGCTTCTTTTCGGCGCCATGAACAAGATCCAGATCAAGCGGGAGGTGGAGCCCTTCATCGGCTATGTCTCAACACTGATTATCGGTGCCATAACCACCGCCCTTGCCTTCGTCTTCGCTGCCAAATTGCCGCTGGCGCCTGAGCACCAGGGGCTTCTCTTCGTCCCTGCGGCCATCGCCACCATGATGACCGGTTTTCTCGCCCTGACCACCAGACGTAAAGCCATCAGTCAGGTTATTGGCTACCTGATCCTTGAAAACGGCATTTTCATCTTCGGCCTGCTCCTGTCCACAGCCATGCCGGTAATGGTTGAGGCAGGAGTTCTTCTCGACCTGCTTGTCGGCATCTTCGTCATGGGCATTGTCATCAATCACATCAGCAACGAGTTTTCTTCCATAGATACATCGCGGCTGACCGCACTGAAGGAGTAAGTAGATGTTTTACAGCCTGGTTCTGCTACCACTGGTCGGCGCACTACTGGCCTGGTTCATACCTTCCAACCGCCACCGGCCGCTGGTGCTTCCCCTTTTTGCCGCTCTGCATCTGAGCCTGACCGTCGATGCATTCATTGCCCCCCCCGCCCCGTCTCCAGGGGGATGGCTCGTGCTGGACCCGATCGGCAAACTGTTTCTCGGCGTCGAGACCCTTCTTTTCCTTACCTGCGCCGTCTATGCGGTGGGCTACCTCTCCCACCGCCAGGAACGATCAAACCGCGTCCTGTGCATGGGGCTTCTCGTCTGCCTGTCCGCCATGACCCTGGTAACCATTTCCCATCATCTGGGGCTGCTCTGGGTTGCCCTTGAAGCCACCACCCTGACCATGGCGCCTCTCATCTATTTCAACCGCAATGCCCGGTCCCTTGAAGCCACCTGGAAATACATGCTCATCTGTTCGGTGGGCATCGCCCTGGCCCTGCTCGGCTTGTTCTTCCTTGCCTACTCTACCGTTGTCGCCCAAAAGGAAGCTACCCTCCTGCTGGAACCATTGATCGCTTCGGCCGACCAGCTTTCACTGGCCTGGCTCAATGCGGCCTTCATCTTTCTTCTGGTCGGCTTCGGCACTAAAATGGGACTGGCGCCCCTTCACACCTGGAAGCCCGACGCTTACGGAGAGGCGCCAGGACTAGTGGGAGCGTTGCTGGCGGGGGGACTGGTTAACTGCGCCTTCCTGGCCATCATCAGGGTTTACCAGGTTTGCATGCGGGCCAGCGAAACCGCCTTCTATCACAATGCCATGATTGTCCTGGGGCTCGTTTCAATGGCCTTCGCCGCCGTGTTTGTCGTGCGGCAGGCCGATTTCAAGAGGATGCTGGCCTATTCCAGCGTGGAGCACGTGGGAATCCTGGCCATAGCCTTGGGGATAGGTGGCGATGCCTCTTCGGGGCGCTGTTCCACGTCATCAACAACGGCCTGACCAAAGGGGTCCTGTTCCTCACCTCGGGGAATATTCACCGGGCCTATGGCAGCAAGAACTGTGAGCAGGTGAAAGGAGCGTTGCACCGGGTGCCATGGTCGGGGGCGCTCTTTTTGGCAGGATTCATCGCCATCACCGGCTCCCCCCCTTCAGCCCGTTTCTCAGTGAATTCACCATCGTCAGCAGCATCTTCAGCCAAAAACAGCCCCTGGTCGGAGCCCTGTTCCTGCTCTTCCTGGCCATCATCTTCCTCGGCATGGCCTCATCCGTGCTGCCGGTGGTAATGGGGAGAATGACACCGGCCGTCACCAGGACCTCCTATCGTGACAGCTTCCTTACGGTCGGCCCGCCCCTGTTCCTGATGGCCCTCATTCTGGTACTGGGGCTATGGCTGCCGGCCCCGCTGAAAGCACTCCTGCAGCAATCGGCCCAGCTTTTGGAGGTACGGCCATGACAGACACCTCCTTTATGAAGACGTTTTACAACGGCGAGTCCTTACCACTTGCCGCAGTCCCCGAGGTGAGGCTGGAGGAGTTTCTCCAGGCCATTATAAACGCCGCAGACCACGGCTGGAAAATCTCCGCTTTTTTCGGTGAAGGAAACCCTGCCGAGCTTAATCTCTATGTTGTGCTGACAGCCAGAGCCGACGGCCTGATCGGGGTGATGCGCAGCAAATGCAGCGGCAGTTTTCCCTCTATTACCCCTTACTGTCCACAGGCCAACCTCTTCGAGCGTGAAATCGCCGAGCAATTCGGGGTGGTACCGGAAGGACACCCCTGGTTCAAACCGCTCCGCTTTCACCAATCCTTCAGACCCGGTTATGATGCCTGGGGACGTGCCGACAGGAGCGCCATCCTCCCCGGTGTCACCGATTTCTACCGGGTCGAGGGGGAGGAAGTCCACGAAGTTGCAGTCGGGCCGGTCCATGCCGGAGTGATCGAGCCGGGACATTTCCGTTTCCAATGCCACGGCGAAGAGGTTTTCCACCTGGAAATAGCCCTGGGATACCAGCACCGGGGCATGGAAGGGGCATTGATCGGCGGACCGAAACCACGAACCCTTTATGAGATGGAAACCGTAGCCGGAGACACCACCGTCGGCCACGCCTGGGCCCACTGCATGATCCTGGAGTCTCTGACAGATGTTCATCTGCCGGCCAAGGCAGAGGTGCTACGGGGTATCGGCCTGGAACTGGAACGACTGGCAAATCATACCGGTGACCTGGGGGCCATCGCCGGCGACACCGGCTACCTTCCCACCTCGTCCTACTGTGGCCGTATCAGGGGCGATTTCCTCAATATGAGCGCCGTCCTTTGCGGCAGTCGCTTCGGCCGGGGCTGATCCGCCCCGGCGGTACCGGCTTCGACTGCAGCCGGAAGCAGTCGGACGAACTCCTGCAGCGACTGGCAGCAGCGCGAAAGGATCTGACCAACGCTGTCGATCTTATCTGGGCGACCCCTTCGGTGCTTGCCCGCCTTGAAGCCACTGGTACCGTCAGCAGGGAAACTGCCAAAGAACTCGCCCTCACCGGCCCCGTAGCGAGAGCCTGTGGCATTGCCACCGATACACGCCAGGATTTCCCTTTCGGCATCTATCAGATGAGCCAGATTCCAGTGGTTACCGCCAGAAGCGGAGACGTTTACGGGCGGACTCTGGTCAGATGGCTGGAAGCGGAAAAATCACTGGAGTTCCTGGAGGAACAGCTGCGTCAGTTGCCCAGCGGTCGCCATGCTACCCATATGGGGGCGCCGGCCAGAGAAAGCCTTGCCGTGGCCTTGACCGAAGGCTGGCGCGGAGAGATCTGTCATGTGGCGCTGACGGATGAATCGGGTAGGTTCAGTCGTTACAAGATTGTCGATCCATCTTTCCATAACTGGCCGGGACTGGCCATGGCCTTGCGCAGCCAGCAGATATCGGATTTTCCCCTGTGCAATAAGAGCTTCAACCTGTCCTACTGCGGATTCGACCTTTAACGTACGAACGATCTGACCGACGATATTTTTAGCTGAGGATATTATGCTTAAAACCATACTCGCCCGCATCCACCAGAAACACCGCACCCTGAAATATCCCGATGAACCGGCACAATTGCCTGAGCTTTTCCGCGGTTACCCTGTCCTCAACGCCGAGGCCTGCCCTGCCGACTGCCGTCTGTGTGCCGATGCCTGTCCATTCGGCGCCATCAGCCGCAATGGAAACTGCCTGTCACTGGATATGGGCAAATGCCTGTTCTGTCCGGAGTGTACCCTGTCGTGCCCCCATGGAGCCATCAGGTTCAGCCGCGATGAGAAGCTGGCGGCGAGAACTCGCCGGGATTTGATCGTATCTTCGGATGGAGAGCGGAAATTGACCGAAGCGCTGGAAGCAAAAATGCTTTCCCTCTTCGGTCGGTCTCTGAAACTGCGTGAGGTATGTGCAGGGGGGTGCAATGCCTGTGAGGCGGATGTGAACGTTCTGTCAACGGTGGCTTGGGACCTGGGACGATTCGGCATCCAGTTCGTGGCATCGCCGCGCCATGCCGACGGCATCCTGGTGACCGGTCCGGTGACTGAAAATATGCGGGAAGCGCTGCTGAAGACCTATGAGGCAGTGCCGGCGCCGAAAATCGTCATCGCCAGCGGTGCCTGTGCCATCAACGGAGGGCCTTTCATGGGCTCGCCGGAGGTGCACAATGGTGTGGATGGGCTGTTACCTGTGGATCTTTATATCCCCGGCTGTCCTCCCCACCCGTTCACCATACTTGACGGCCTGCTCAGGCTGTTGGGCCGCCTTCAGGATGGGAAATAAGCCGCCCCGGTCATAGTTCCGGATCCTTAGCCTCCGGAACATTCTGCTCCTCCACCGGTGACACTGCCTGCTGAAAATGAATGCGGCTGATGTACCAGTCGAAGAAGGCCAGGGCCAGGCCGGAGATCACCAGCGTAAACGCCCCCAGCCTCAACAGCAGTCCGTAAATGCTTCTCTCTTCCCAGGTCACGTCGGAAAAAAGCACAAATTTGCCGATAATATTTCCTGCAGCGTCTATGGATGCGTCAAAACCGCCACTCAACGACCGCCGCCCGATCTCAGGAGAAAGTTCCTGTCCTTATCCGAAACTTCCAGGATGCGGTCCAATCCAGGATACTGCCTATCATTGTTGGTGGAAACAACGACATAGTTCCTGTACTGATCCCAGTTCCCATAACGCCCCGACATCCTCAATCCCTGTTCCCATTTCCCCTTGTCGAGAAATTTCTTGTCCACGACCGACAAAAGTTCCATGTTCATCAACTTGGAGATACGTGCGGTCAGCTGCTCCACGTCTTCACCCAGTTCGATGTATCCCGTCAACTTGCCGTTGATGTACCAGGGGTGGACCGATCGCAACGCCACAGTGCCATAGGGACCATTTCCACGCCATTGGCAGGCTTACCCAAGTGGGCGGCAATGTCGACGGTGGTCAGATCGATAAGGTCGCCGAAGCTTTCCGGCTTATGCACGCGGAGAAAACATATTTTGTCGGTGGTAATGAAGTAGAAGTGGGTAATCCGGCTCCGATTGCGCAGCCCTTCGAATATGGGCAATGCATCGCGCAGCAGGGCCTGACGATCCCCGGACAACCAGGCTTTCTGCAGCTTTTCATCTTCCTTGAGCAGCACGAGAAAAGCATTGAGGAGGTCGGTTTCGTTCTGGATCTGGCTCTGGTAGTTCTTGTGGAAAGCATCGAGCCTCAACACCGTATCAGACTGGATGTGATCCCACTGCAAGCGGTAGACGGTGTAGATGAGGCCGCAGAGAAAAACCGCCATCGACATTACAAGGGGAATGAACAGCTTTCTTCGTACTTTCGCTATTTTAAAAGCCATTGCCCCCCCTGGCTGCGTCGTCTGATCCGGGATTAACCGCTATCAGCATTGGCCAGTCATAATAAAGTAGTGATTTGTCTATTTCAAGAAAAACCTTCCCCCCCTTTGCCATTGCGCAGGCACCCCGACAAAAAACTAAAGCCACTTTACCACATGCCGATAAATACAATTATCGAAGCTCTACAAAAGAATCGGAGAAAACCCATGGCTGATTTGATAGACGTGCCCCCGGACATGACCGTGAAAGACATCATCATCATGAAACGGCTGCAGAACGATTTTTTTGCAGAAGTGCGGCTGGTGATGAGAAATGGCCAATATGAGGCCGCCCTTTTTCTCAATGACCGGTTCAAACCGGGCCCCCCATCCCACAGCCCCTTGATAATCCCAGCGGCGACCTCACCCATTGGATGGGCGTCAGGCCCAGTGTCGGTCTGACTGCAGAAGAGGCCGAGCGTATACTGGACGAGGTCAGCGCCGAAAACGCCATCCACCATAAGAGAATGAATGAAAGGTGGGGCAAAAATAACGATGTTTAAAATTAATTTTTACGCGAATCTATTGCAACTACACGTAAAAAGCATTGACAGGAAAGAAAATTTAGTGAAAAACTTTCCCTGACAAAACATTGTTTCAGGAGCTGCCATGCCACGTATATTGTTATTGCTGATGGTCTTTCTGCTGCCGTCAACCGCGTTGGCAGGCCAGGAACAGCTTGAACGCGGAATCGACGAGTATCAGGCGGAACGTTTTGAGGAAGCCCAGGAAATTCTGGCTGCAGCTCAAAAGGAGCAGCCAACGTCTTCAGCAGTCGCTTACCATCTCGGGCTGGCCCTGAAACAGACCGGCAATCTGGAACAAGCCGTGACCAACCTGAAAATGAGCCTGAAGCTGGAACCGATGGTTTCTGACGCATATCCTGAGCTCATTGAGCTGCTTTATCTGCAGAACGATTTCGCAGGGGCGGGCAAATTCATTGCCATGGCAGAGAGTGCCGGGGTAAAACCGGCCAGGGTAGCTTTCCTGAAAGGGCAGGTACTGGCTGGGAACAATGACAGCGAAGGAGCAGTGGCCGCCTTGATCAAGGCCAAGGAAATCGATCCCGCCTTGGCACAGCAGGCGGACTTCCAGATCGCCCAGATATACCTGAAGCAGGGGGACCGGGACAAGGCACAGGAAAGCCTCAAATCGGTCATCTCCGGCGACCCTTCATCCGAGCTGGCAGGTTTTGCACGAGAATATGAAAGAAGATTGACGGCAACAGCACCTCGCAACTGGCATCTATTTGCCGAGGTAAACCTGCAGTACGACGACAACGTGGTGGTAAAACCGTCCCAGGATGTGCTGGGACTCGTCCTGCCCACGCCCCATGACTGGAGCAGCAATCAAAATCTGCGCGTCCTCTATGAGATGCCTGCCAAGGGACCATGGCTCTTCAATGGCCAGTACTCCCTGTACAACAACTCTTACTTCAAGCGTTACGAATACAGTCAGCTCTCCCAGGGAGTCACCCTGCGCCCGCTTATCGCCTGACGCCACAGTTGATGTTCTCCCTGCCGGTGTCTTTCAACTACACACTTCTGAGCTACGAGGCATACTCCAATCAAGTTACGGTCAAACCAACCGCCACCGCCTTTTTCGCCGATGATCACCTGGGGCAGGCGTCGTTCGGTTACAGCAGACGCAATTACATGCAGAATCCTGTCCCATCTGAAAATCGCGATGCTGACGGCTATGCAGGGCAGATGGCTACATTTACATGTTTGCCGGAGAGAAAGGCTTTTTCAATCTACGCTACGAATTTTCCCTGGAGGATGCACAGGGAAACAATTGGTCCTATCTGGGGAACAGGCTTAATGCAGATCTGCTTCTGCCCCTCGCTTCAAGGACCAGCGTCATTATCTCTCTTGAGGGGTTCTGGCAGAATTACCTTAACAATCACACGATCTATGGCATGAAGCGGGAAGACGCCACCTATGCGGCTACCGTCAACCTTAGCCATGAGCTAACCGATGGCGTATTTGTCAATTTCCAGTATTTCCACGCCTCGGATTTTTCCAACCTGGCCCTCTACGAGTATGACCGCAATGTCTATTCAACAGGGGTTGAAGTCCGCTTTTGAGGTGAACACATGATCGACAGACTGGGCAGATCACTATTCCTGCGGCTGGCTCTGCTTTTTACCTTGGTTGTGATGGGTTCAAGCACAGTCCTGGCGGCAGAGGACATTGCCTCTTTCAAAATCGTAAGCGGAACCGTTGATGTGCTGCGTAACGGCAGGCTGCCGGCAGTTGCGGTCAAGACCGGGGACAACCTCGGTGAAGGTGATTTTGTCCGCACCAGGAGCGGCAGCTTTGCGGAGATCCAGTTCAAGGACGGCACCATCCTCAAGGTTGCTCAAAGGAGCCGCATCGACATCGGGGCATATTTTTCCGGACAGCGGGAAAACGGCGCCAACGTGCGATTGCCGAGGGGCAAGGTGGAAGCCATCGTCGATCCTGCCAGGGTCAAGCGGGCCGGAGAGGGGCGGCGTTTCGAGGTTCACACCCCCAATGCCGTTGCCGGCGTCCGGGGAACCGATTTCATCGTCAGCCACGACCGAAGCCTGACCGGCGTCCTGGTCCGCCAGGGAAGCGTCTATACCTATAATCGACGCATGCCCGACCGGATAGTCACCGTCACGGCCGGCAATATTACCACAATCGCCCCCGGCGCTCCGCCACAGCCTCCGCGCCAGGCGCTGCCGGCGGAAACACAGCATATGGAAAAAGGTGTAACGGCGCCCAAGTCAGAGAACGGCGGTCAGTCCGGCACCCAGGGGACCAGTCAGCCGGCTGCCCAGTCAACCCAGGCAGCAAACGGAAACCAGACAGAAGGCGCAGACATTCTCAGCCAGTCAGCACCGTTGACCACCACTATTGCACCGACATCTACAGGAACCGCTCTTATGGGCAGCACCATACCGTCGGCAATCACAACAGCCCCCACGTCTTCAGTGACGACGACCACACAGGCACCGCCACCTCCGCCGCCGCCGGCTGCACCGGCAACAGCCACCACCACCCCCTCCTCCTCCGCCGCCGGTTGTTCCGACAACAACCAACGTCAATGTAAATGTAAATTTCTAACAGGGGGTAGCTCCCATGGGTAACCGGTTCATTTTTTCCACCCTCCTCTTTTTCATATTGATGGCATGTGCAGGCTGTTCCGGGAGCGGCACTGCCGGAACCAGCAAGGTTACGGTAAGTTTCGGCCAGGCCGCGGCAAAAGGGAGCGCAACAGCAAAAACGGTCTTTGCCGGCATGACCGCCGCAGCCACCAGCACAGGCATCCTTCCTTCCATCGTCAAAAAGATAACCATTACCGTCACCGCCCCGGACATGACGGACATCGTCAGGGTCATCACCGTTGCCCCCGGGCAGACTTCCGCATCAGACTCCTTTGCCGTTCCCAATGGCAGCGGCCGTGTCTTTAAGGTGATTGCCCAGGATAACTACAATAACACCCCCTATACCGGCAGCACCACCGTCGATCTTAACGGAACCGACACGGCAGTGCCGGTCACCATGCAGGAAGACGTCAATCAGGCCGTAACAGCCAAGCTCTACCAGTACTTCAAGGATACTATCGAGGCCAAGGGGACCGCCCTGACCGCTGCTGATCTGGCCCCGTTCTATGCAACGAGTTTCGGCATCCATGACGGCCTCTCCCGGACGGCAGCCATTGATTTCGATGTGAAGGACTATAAATTCGGGGATATTCTAACCAAAGGGATGGTCAGCCTGACCGCCTCAGCCAAACCGTTGTCCGCCACAGTCGGCAGCCCGGTCAAGGTTACCGGTAAGGGCTTTTTCAAGGATGGCTCCTACGGCTTCCCCGATGACGGCTTCATCATGATCAAGGAAAACGGGGAATGGAAGATCACCGGCAACAACTTTCTGGCAGCAATCGAACTCCGCGGCATTACGTCACAGTGGCTGGGCGGGCCGACCGCCCTGCGCGTGGAGTCGGGATTGCTGGTCAGGGTCGAGGATCGCGGCAATGCCGGGCTGACATCAGCGGTGGTCACTGGGCCGGGACTGCCAACCGGTGGCATTGTCCTCGCCAAAGACCCCTTGTTCCCCCAAAAAATGCAGCTGGGAAACGCCTATTTCCCCACGCCACCGCTTTCGACCATGCAATGGGAGATGTATGTGATGGCCGATGCCAGTCTTGCCGGCATCGCCGACAACTCCGTCTACACCTTCACCATTTACGACAGCAACAATGTGGTGGTGGAAACAAGGACATCGACCCTGCCGAGAAGGCCGTGGCTGCGAAGCGAAGCAACGTCCACGTCCGGGTATTTTCCGGCCCTTGCCGGGATTTCCCCCATTTCAGCGGCAACCAACGGCCATTTCCTTGCCGATGCCAGGATCGGCAGCACCCTGGCTTACAACGTCTCCACTCCCACGGCCTTCCAGTCAAGCTGGTTTGACACGTCCCTCAACTATTACGGCTGGGATACACTGGGCAAGGCGGGATACTATTTTCAAAGGGATCTGTTGCTCACCGATACCAGCGTTTCCCTCAGCAGCACCCTGCCGGTGCTGGCTCTTGGAGGAAGCCTCTCGGTTACCGCCGAAGACTTTGACAACCGGCGTCAGATCCAGAGCATCTGGCTTTTCAACGGCCCTGTTTCAGCCGCACCCATGTCGTCGGTAATATCTTTCATGACTACAACAGCCCAAGTGACAGGGGGTGTTACCAGCCCGGCCGCCGGTGACATCTGGAAATTCGGCGCCGCCTCCCCGGTCGTCACCTGGGAGGATCGCTTCTTTTCGCCTCTGGCGTGGAAATATTCCTGCTGGCCGACGATCCGCAAAAACTGACGGCGCCAATAACCTCCGGCGACCCCTTCCCCGGCAGTATCTGGATCAAGCTGACACCGACGGTCGTCCCCGCTTCGACAGGTTCCTTCACCCTGCCGGTGGCGGTGGAGACACTGGCATAGTCGGCAACGGCTGCCGGATTATGGTAGTGTCCACCACAGGTGATACATGGGCGCTGTCAGCACCATTCACCATCTCGCCTTAAGGGCTGCTGAAAACCTCCCATCTGCGGCGTTGCACTCACCCTTCGGCGCTGCGGAGGATCGACGCTAATCACAATTTATTTATCGCCTCAGGCACTGCCGGTCAGGTACTCGAACCCCTTCGGCCATATCCCCAACACCTGGCGCAGCAGGGCCAGCTCGCCGATGTGGTAGGCGTTGTGATCGGCCACCAGGAGCATCTCCCGAAAGATGGTGTAGTTTTTGGCATGGGGGATGGGGCAAAAAAATCGGTAGCCGGATCAGTCACTATCTCCTTCAGCTTTTCCAGGTCGGAAAGTACCCCCTCCACACTGCCATACCAGCCTTTTTCATCCGTTTCCTCGTCAGGAGACGGCCGATACCCTTCGGGATAGTCAGGTGACACATGATCGGGATCGATCATGAACTGCAAGATGTCCCACTGGGCAATGCGCAGGTGCTCGACGAAATGCCAGCAGGAATAGGGTGTATGCGGGGCCTTGCTGTTAATGTGCTCCATGGGAAACCGGGCGACAACATCGGCAAAATCCATATGGGCTTCCCCACCGGACAACAGGGCCAGTAATTCCTTTCGCAACAGGTCGTTCCCCTTCATGTTACCTCCATGGTTTCAGCCTGATTTGACTCTCCCCCGAGTTTATTTATACTTTTTAATATTATTGCCCATTTTGCCCCTGCTGTCCAAAGGGAGTCATATGCCAGCAACTCTTCCGTCGTACCCCTGGCCGGTCCGCAAGTCTTTTCGCAAAGCACTGAACCGCTCCGGCCTGATCATTCGACAGCACTCGACGGAGGCCGATCAGCTGATCGATTTTGCCTCCGCCACCGCCGCCGGCCTCAGCTCCATGCCCCGCAGACTCCAATGCCGTTTTCTCTATGATGCCCGCGGCAGTGAGCTGTTCGACCTTATTACCCGTCAACCCGAGTATTATCTCACCCGCACTGAAGCTGAAATTCTCGCAACCAAAGCACGCCTCATCAGGAAAATATGCGGCGCCACAACACTTGCGGAGCTCGGTTCGGGCAATTCCACAAAGACTGACTATCTGCTGCGGGCCTGGCTCGCCCAGGCACAGTCGGTGAGATATGTCCCGGTCGACGTGAGCGAGGCTGCCCTGCGAGAAGCTTCCCGCAACATAACCGTCAGCCATCCGGCAACACAAGTCCTCGGCATAAACAGCGACTACAGGAGTGCCTTCCCCCTCTTGCGCGAGATATCGCCGGTGACCGTGCTCTTCCTCGGCAGCAGCATCGGCAACTTCGCAGGCGATGAGATGTCCCTGTTTCTCCGTGACCTGGCCCTGTCCCTTTGCCTGGACGACTTCTTCCTGCTGGGCATCGACCTGGTCAAGGAGCGTCATACCATTGAAGCAGCCTACAACGATGCTGCCGGCATAACCCAGGAATTCACCCGGAATCTTTTCATCCGCATGAACCGGGAACTGGGAAGTTCCATAGACCCGTCTGCCGTCCAGCATGTGGCGGTTTACAACGAGGCAAAGGAGCAGGTGGATATCTGTGCCCGCTTCAGCCAACGCCAGGCGATCCACATCGCGCCACTAGGGCAGCATGTTATCATTGACGAAGGTGAAGCCATAAATACTGAGATCAGCCGGAAATTCCGTCTTGGGACATTTCTCCCATTCCTGGAAGGCTATGGCTTTACCGCCGAGGAGATCTTTACTGACGAACGGAGCTGGTTCGCCCTTCTCCTGTTACGCCGGAACGGCTTCCCCCCGGCTGTCTCCGGAGGTACTTCATAGTGACCGAGGACAGGATCCAAATTCACCATGGCCTGTGCGGCATCTGTCCCGCCGGCTGTTTCATAACGGCCACCATCAGGGAAGGCCGGTTACTAAAGGTTGAGCCACATAATGGGCACCCCCTGGGTATGATCTGCCATATCGGCCGGCATTCTCCCCAAATCGTCCACGACCCGGACCGGCTCCTTTATCCCCTGCGCCGCAGTGGCCCCAAGGGAACCTATCAATTTGAACGGATTTCCTGGGATGACGCCTTCAATACCATCGTCTCCCGTTTTCAGGAGATAAAAAACAGTTCGGGACCTGAAGCGGTAGCCTTTTATACCGGCCGGGGCAGCTTCGACATGGCACTGTGCGATGTCTTCCAACCGGCAGATGTGGCTGTTTCCTCCGCCTCCAGCGTCCTTTTCCCCTTCGGGTCCCCCAACACCCTTGGTGTCGGCGCCCTCTGCTACGTCTCCTTTGCCATGATCGCTCCCCATGTGACCATGGGGGAGATGCTGGTGACAATGGAGGCGGACATTGAGCAGGCAGAGCTGATTGTCATCTGGGGGGCAATCCCGCCACCGATTCACCGCCGCTGAATCACCTGCAGATCCTGAAAGCGCGGGAACGTGGCGCACGGATCATCGCCATTGATCCGCGCCTGGGTGAGACCGCCCGCGAGACCGGCGCCAGGTGGGTCCCCATCCGGTCCGGTACCGATGGAGCGCTGGCCCTGGGGATGATTGCCGTACTGGTTGAGGAAGAGCTTTATGACGAGAAATTCGCCGCTAACTGGACGGTGGGATTCGAGGAATTGAAGCAGCTGGTCCAGCACTACCGGCCGGAGGTGGTGGAAAGCATAACCGGAGTACCGGCAGAAACGGTACGTGAGCTGGCACGGGAAGTGGCGGCAGCTCGGGGTTCCGTGCCGGTCATGTACACCGGGCTGGAATATTCCGACAGCGGCGTCCAGGCCATCCGCGCCGTCTTTACGTTGTGGGCTCTGGCCGGTCAACTGGACGTGCCGGGAGGACTGGTCTTCCGTATGAAGGAAAATATCTTTCCCCAGAATCGCTCACACCTCATCCCCAATCCAGATATGAAGAAGGCCTTGGGGCGGGACCGCTTCCCGGTCTATAGCGCATATCGTGGTGAATCCCACGCCATTGCCCTTCCCGATGCGGTCCTGCATGGCAAACCATACCCGATCCGCGCCCTGACCGTCCTCGGCGGGTCGATCATCACCGCCTGGCCGCAACCGCAAATATGGCGCAAGACCTTGGATGCCCTGGATTTCATGGTCAGCATTAACCGCTACCATACTGCCGACTCCGCCTATGCCGACATCGTCCTGCCCGCTGCCACCTACTACGAGATCACTTCATACATGCGTTTCGGCCCGATGTTCAAGATCCGTGAACGCCTTGTGGAGCCGCAGGGGGAGGCGCGCAATGATTTCCTCATCCTGGCAGAACTGGCCGGGCGCCTGGCTATGGCCACCTTTATCCAAAATCGGAAGAGGAACTCCTGCGCCATGCCCTGGACGGCAGCGGCTTTTCTTTGGATGAGGTAAGGAAAGCCGGGGGAGAAGTGCGATTGCCGACAGCCATGATGCAGTACCGGAAGTGGGAAAAGGGGCTGCTTCGGGCCGACGGCCGCCCCGGCTTCAACACCCCCAGCGGCAAGTTCGAGATTGCCTCCTCGATCCTGGCCGAGCATGGGTATGATCCTCTGCCGGTCTATACCGAGCCTGCAGAAGGGCCACTGGCCGCCCCGGAGCTGGCACGGGAATATCCCCTGGTTTTCAACTCCGGTGGCAGGACCAGATTCGATTTCCGCAGCCAGCACCACGGGGTCCGTCCCCTTGCCGAGCGTCATGACAGCCCACCGGTGATGATGAACAGGACGGAGGCACTTGAATCGGGCATAGGGGAAGGTGAACAGGTCTGGGTGGAAACGCCACGCGGCCGCGCTCTTTTTACGGCAAGCCTTTCCGACCACATGATGCGCGGCACTGTTGACGCCGCCATGGGGGGTGGCGGTCCGCTGGGGCCGGCAGAATGGCAACAATGCAACGTCAACGAACTTACGGACATCGGCCGATTCGATCCCATCTCCGGCTTCCCCATATATAAAACCCTGCTCTGCCGGGTAACGAAACTGGCCGATGGCGGCCGATCGATTAAAAGGAATCAAGGTATTGAAACAGAAGACAAGGCTGAAGAAATACCTGCATACGAGCCTCTCGCTGGGCAAAGGGAGCCCCGGCAGGCGGTCTACCTGGACCATAATGCCACCACCCATGTTGCCCCTGGGGTACGTGAGGCAATGCTTCCCTTCTTGGGGGAGCGATGCGGCAATCCGTCAAGCATCCACAGTTTTGGCAATACGGCCAGGACAGCCATAGAAGCTGCCCGCAGAGTCGTTGCCCAGGGGCTCAACTGCACCGCCAGGCGCATCGTCTTTACCGGTGGAGGGTCAGAAGCGGATAACCTCGCCATTCAAGGTCTGGCAGCGGCTTCGGATGGGGAACGCCGGCACATCATCACCAGCAGCATCGAGCATCCCGCTGTGCTGGTCCCCTGCCGGGCATTGGCAACACTCGGATACGAGCTGACGATCCTGCCGGTAAACGGCTCCGGGGTAGTTGAACCGTCAGCTCTGGCCGTTGCCATCCGCCCGGATACGCTGCTGGTGTCCATCATGCTCGCCAACAATGAGACCGGCGCCATTCAGCCGGTGAGGGAATTGGCCGAGATTGCCCATGGCTGTGGCGCCCTTTTCCACACCGATGCGGTGCAGGCTTTCGGCAAGATACCCATCGATGTGGCAGAACTGGGGGTTGATCTGCTTTCGGTATCCGCCCACAAGCTCCATGGACCGAAAGGGGTCGGGGCGCTTTATGTGCGGAAGGATCTGAGGTTAGATCCGCTGGTCAAGGGGGGAGGACAGGAATGGGGGCTGCGTGCCGGTACTGAGAATGTGCCCGGAATTGTCGGCTTTGGCCGGGCAGTAGAGCTGGCTCTCTGCCGGTTGAATGGTGAGGAACCCAAGCGGCTGGCAGGCCTTCGTGAAAAGCTGGAAAAAGGAATAAGGGCGCTGCTGCCGATGGCAAAAAGCAACGGGCCGCCCGACGGGCGGCTTCCCAACACCCTCAGTATGACCCTGCCGGAAATACGGGGGGAATCGCTGGTCCTCCTCATGGACAGGAAGGGAATCGCCTTTTCCTCCGGATCTGCCTGCAAATCGGGAAATCCGGACCCATCCCACGTCCTGACCGCCATGGGGCTTACCCCCCAGCAGGCTCACTGCTCGGTCCGCTTCTCCCTGGGGAGCGACAATACCGAGGAAGAGATCGAGTATGTCCTTCGCTCTTTAGCCGAAGTTCTCGGCGAGACTATCAGCGTCATTCGTTTCGTGCCTTGTCGTTAGTTCGGGCAGGCGGCGGTTCTTCAGGCGCCTGGTCGCAACAAGGGTGAAAACGGTGCCGGAGCCGAGCATGTTCGCCAGACTGACTGCCGCAAACATGGGATCCCCGATTAAGGTCCAGGCATAAAGGGCGGTGATGATCGAGCCGACAGACCAACCGCCGAAGGTTATCAGCGAAAAAGACCCCACCTCTTCCTTGTTCCTGAGAATAGTCCTGATCTGCGGCAAATAAAGCAATACGGCGATGATGCCATTCAAGGCATAAAGAGAGCGTATCAACGGTGACACTCCTTTCATTTTTTCCATTTTGACCTCTAACTCTAACCCATTGATTTTCATTATTGAGTGAGGAGCATCACCTGGTGGGCAGAAGGAGTAGCAATATTAAATTAATTTCACAAAAATATCTTTACATGACCCTAAGCTGCGTTATAGTTATATCAGCCTGTTTCCGAAAGGGTAATCTGGAAGAAATTCCAGTGACACAAAGCATACGGATCTGTTATTAACTAACAGATAGCCGGGCTGCCGAAGAAACAGGTGAAAAACTAAAAAAGCCGCGGATCACAACCCTCCGATCCGCGGCTTTTCGTTTATCATCCGGTTGGCACCGGTTGCCCATCATCTCACAATGTCATTTCGGTCAAGAACCTGTTCAGACCCCGAGTCCCGCTGACAAAGGAACTGCCTGCCTCGTAATACCGCCAAAGCCGATGAACCTCCCTGGTCAAGCCGATGCGGGCGCTCATTCCCATATGCGTCACAGACCTTATTTCCCTGCCCAACCACAGCTCCCGGTTATCAAAAAGATCAAGACCGTCATAGCGCCTATCGATGCCAAGGGCTGCCGCAAGCCTGCCGGGTCCACGCGCCAGGTCGTGAAGCCGGGTCGTTCCGCGACGCTCTTCCATGAGGTGGATGCCTTCCAAGGGCTCCAGTGAGCGCAAAAGAACGGCAGCACCGATTCCAGGCTGCTCACTGACCACGTTCAACATATGGTAACGTCCGTAAATGAGATAGACAAAGGCGTGACCATAATTCATATATAGGGAACGGTTTGCCCGGCTCTCCCCGCTGAATGCCCGACCTGCCGCATCTCCGGGGGGATATGCTTCAGTTTCGACAATGCGCCCGCTGAGCCTCGCTCCATCACGATCCACAACCAGCGTCTTGCCGACGAGATAACGTGCCATGGCCTGGGTCTCAACCGGCAGGTCCTCCCGATTCAGCCGCGGTATATCAAGTGGCGCCATGAACTTTTCAACTCTCCGTCAGCTTGTAGGCAAGCAGAACCCCGTCGCGCAGGGGGATGATCGAAGTGAAAAAATCATTGCTGCTGAACATGTGGCGGTTGAATTTGTCGATTCCGACCGTGTCCCTGTCCGTTATTCCTTCGGCAACATTGCCGTGCCAAAGGCTGTTGTCGGCAATGACCAGAGCATTCTTGGCCAGCATGGGGGTAATGGCCATGACGGCATCAAGATACTGATGCTTGTCAATATCGATGAAAAGAAGATCTATCCCCTGGTATTCCCTGGCGACCTGCAGGGCGTCCCCTACCCTGAATTCGGCCCGGTCAAAAAGATCCGAATCGCTGAAGACCTTCCGCGCATGGGATATGTGTGCTTCCTCCTTATCGATAAGAACGATTTTGCCGCGGATACTCAAGGCCTTGGCAAACCAGTAGGCGGAATAACCGAAGCCTGAGCCATCTCCACGATAAGCGCCGGCTGTTTCAGGCGGGTAAGCAGATAAAGCAGCCTCCCCACCAATGGATCGACGATAGGAAAGCCGCTTGCCTTTGCCTTCTTTTCCATTTCCAGCAGCAGGGAATCGGACTCGGGAGCAAGGCCCATTATATATTTATCGATACGGGGATCGGTGATCTCAATCATGACGTGACCTCAGGGGATTAATTTAAATTCATTCTATTATATCAGGGAAGGTTGGCTGCACAAGCGGGGGAAACAGCCGGCCGAGCACGAAAAACGTATTGATGGGGCAGATATGCAAGAGTAAGCGAGAGGACGAAACGACACATGGTATAGCGGGCGACAACGCAGCAGATCAGCCCCGCAGCAGTTTTTCAAGGGATTACTTGAACCTGAAGATGATGCGCGTGCCGATCCGCTCTTCGGAAAGAGTGCGTCCTGCCTCATAGAGGTCGAAGGCGTTCTGATCGTAATAGATGGTCAGATCGGCGCCAAGGCCCAGGTGAACGCCCAGTTCACCGGTCCAGAGCAGATTGGAAGAAGAAAGATGGGCAAAATCGTACCTGTGTACCGAAGAAGGGTTTTGGGAAGAAAAGAGGCCGAGCCTGGTATCAGTGAGACCATAGGTATAGACAGGAAGCTTGGCTGCGGCTGAAAAGTAGAACCGGTTGTCCAGATCGAGCCTGCCCCCTGCGTGGGCCTGGATCTTATAGAGAGATTCGTCAAACCCGACTCCAGCCGCCCTTTCTCTGGCCACGTAGCCCAGACCCACCTGCGGCTGCAGGGTATATCCCCGTAGGACCGGGTATTTCTCCGCTACCGACAGGAGATAGCGGTCAGTCGAAAAATTTGCGCGACGCCAGGCTTTCCGACAGTTTCGGTGCACCCAGGTCGATAGCGGCAGCAGGCGATGCCGCCAGCATCACGGCTATGAAGGCAATTACCAATCCCATGGTCTCACTATAGCAAAACGAATCGGATTTGTGTTCGATTCAATGCAAAAAGCCCCGAAGAGACCTCGGGGCTTTTTGCTGTTCCATTCTCAAAAAAACTCCTTACTGACCCGGACCATAGACAGTTGCAGGTCTTGTACCCGCCGGCCTCACACCTGAAAGGGTTGCCCCTTTGGCTGCTGCCACCGCGTTGTATTCCTCGTATGAATCGCGGAGCAACTGGATAATGTATTTGTGGTTATGCACGGCTGCAGAAGCATTGGGCACAGCCGTTTGAGATGTTGCCGCGGATGGTAGCCCCTTGATGATGAATTGCAGATTGAACGCAGCCTTGAAAGCTGTTGTACCTCCGGTCGCCGTGTTCCAGGCCGTGTAGTTGGTGGTAAAGGCGGGATCGGCAAAGAAATAGGGATACTTGAGATCCGTATAGAAAATGCCGTTGGCGGCAAGAAGGGCGATCAGTTTGTCCTGAAGGCCTTTTATTTCAACTGCTATCGGCTCAAGAGCACCGCTGCATCATAATCGCTGGTATCGAAGGCAGCCCGGTAAGCGTTGACCTCAGGTGCAGCGGTGCCCGGTTTTGCCGCAACAGCTGGGCCGACTCCTCCGCCGTGGCAACTGGAGGTATTGCAGGAAGCGACGTTCGGATTCCAGCTATGTCCGCCGATGGTGTCGTCTTCGGTGGCATTATCCATGTGGCAGCTGGCACAGTTTGCTTGCTGATGGGCCACATTGGCACTGTAGGATTTTCCGCTGAATTCGTAACCGTTGGCTCCCCACAGCATTGCTGCGGTGCCAGGTAGTGGGGATTGAAGAACGCGCCGGCAGAGCTTTTGCCCGGCGCCAGCTTGGCCCGATATAGGGTGAAGCCGCTCTCCCGGCCCTGGTGACAGAAAATGCAGATGGTCTCGTTGGCATTGTTCTGGGGGATCGGCTGATTATCCAGGAAGACATTGCCGAAGACCTTGACGTTGGCAGTTGAGTAATTGGTCATTGCCACCGGAACACGGATGTTGCTGGTGGTATTTGCCCCGCCGGCAAAGGTGCCTTTTTGGTGTGGATCGTGGCAGGTGATGCAGGTAGCGCTGGCATCTCCGAAGACTACCGGCGCTGCCGGTGTTCCCTGGATATTTTTCTGGTATGCAATAGAGGTGAGGCCGTTGTGGCATTTGAAGCAGGCAAAATTGTTGTTACCCTGATTGCTCGTTGCACTTGCGGTGGCGCCATAACTCCTGAGTGCCATATCGACGGGATAGCTGGTGGTATGGCCGAGATCAGTATAAGCGAGCCCTGTAAGTGGATTGATGTACCCCGCAGGTTTGCTGAAAACTCGGCCCAGGCCGGCTTTTCTCTTTCACCATGTCCCGAATGGGTCCACTGGGGATAGACGTTGCTCTGGTGGGTGGAGAGATTGGAAAACTTGTATTTGCTGACCGTATGGCAGGCAGCGCAGAGCAGTTCCGGACTGACTTCATTGTTGTTGGTGGCGGTGCCGGCAACTGGAACTCCGGTCAGCACCACCCCATTGGGCTGAAAGATGGTTCCCTGAATCCGCCCCAGCTCAGGAGTGCTGTATCTGCGATAAATGGAATAACCCACCGGCGTTGTACGCTGTGGAATGGTTACCATCTGTTGCGGCTGATGGGCATCATGGCAACCGGCACAGGAAACCGCCGGGTTGATGTATCGGCTCTGGAAGTTGCTGTCTTCCCCATTCTGGTTCTGGGAATCCTCACCGGTGTCGCTGGGGAAATTCCTCTGGAACGGCCTGAACAGATTGGTGCTGTAGGCGACGAAACGCTGGTTGGGATTATGGCAGACCGAGCATTCTACGATGTGCTGCGATTTGTTCACAGGCTGACCGGTCGGCGTAACCTCCTGAATATCAGTCCCGTTTCTTGTTCTCAGACTTGCCTGGCCGCTGCCGGGGTCTCCCTGGAAGAAAAACTTGTCAGGCCCGAAAGGCGCCCCTTCCGCGTGGGTGTTGGCATGGGCGGTCTGATTGAAGCCCGAAAGGAAAGAGGCATGACAGCTGGCCTGACTGCATTGCTCGGCCTGGGGAATGGGGAACGGCATCGGCCCGACACCCCAGTGCATGCTGCCGCCGCCGTGACAATCCTCGCACTGGACGCCCTGCACGGTCGTATGGGTGGTATTTGCCCAGGCCTGGGCGATGATATTGCCGGTAATATCCCTGGTGGTACTATGACAGGTGTTGGTACAGCTTTCGGAACCCACTTTGGTTGGGGCACTCACCTGAGTCTGTTGCTCACCTTCTTTCTTGGACGAGCCGCAGCCGCCAAGCAACCCGGACACCAGGAAAACGGCAAGGAACAACTGCAACGATACGCTTCTGCCCATTGATGATTCCTCCTTTCCAGTATATTTATCTTTGTTTAAAATCTGTCATGGCAGCGGACGCAGGTCCTGCCGCTGCTCTTGTCCCTGTAGTTGCCCTTGATCCCGTTCCAGTTCCGTGGATGGGGATTGATCTTGAGACCGGTGCGCGCGCTATGGCAGGTCATGCAGACATCGCCGTCACTGTGGCAGGTACCGCAGGACTGCAGATTGCGCCGCGCCTCCGAGGCATGATCCGATGACCATTGATGGCTCGGCAGAATCCCCCCCTGATGGCATGTGGGACATTGGGCGGTAGTGAAGATGGCATGGTTCGGGCCGATATCGCTGACCTTGATGTCCCGGAACTGGCGCCGGTGGGACTGGAACTGCAGGTCTGTGGACCGGTACCGGGAGTGGCAATCCTGGCAGTTTTTCTGGTCATGACAGCGGGTGCAGGACTGGGGATTATCCTGGGCCTTTATGGGATGGATCTCTATCCAGTCGCTCTTGTGACTTTTGGGGATATAATCCCGCCGGTAATTCTGGGTTGAAAGATCGGCATTGATGCCTCCCCCCGTATGGCAGTCAAGGCAATAGGACTGATCATGGCACTGCCCGCAGTTGGATACACCCTTCTGGGCCGGCAGCCGGTGCCCCCGCAGCCAGTCGGCATCGTGATTGAGTGCGACCCCCTCATTCTTGTGACAGTCGTTGCACTCGACAACTTTCATGGAAGCATAATCCCGGTGGGACTCCTTCTGGGCGACTGCCTGCTGCACATAGACAGCCGGCAAGGAAATCAGCAGAAAGACAAAAAACCAGTTTTTCACCGCCATACCCCCCTTTCTAGAAATCGTAATTAAAGATGAAACGTCCTTGAACGTTGTTGTTGTAAGTCACATTGATGTCATCTTCGATGCGCAGAGAGGCACTCATGTTATTGGCCAGCTTCAGCCTGCTGCCTAGCCAGTATTTCTGCGCAATCTGCTCACCCGTTGAGCTGTGGAAGATTTCACGATCATAGGCATCGACACCCAAACCGCCTGCCAGCTGAAAGGCTTTGGTCATATCCCACGCCGCCTCGAACAGCCCGCCGTCCAGCTTGCTGTCATCACTGCCGATACCGACACGCCGGTCGTATTCGAAGGTGAGCTGCAGATCGGGCAGCGGCCGCAGATTTACGCCGGCCTCGATGACGTTGGCGCTGGCCCCGTCCCCGAACTCTTCCCTGTTATAGCCACCATAGACCGACAGCATCTTGTTGATTGTGTAATCTGCCCGAATAACCCCTTCCTGGTATCTGTCGGCGGCAAAGACGGAAAAGATATCGGTGGTATCAAAGGTGGGGTAGCTCTGGAACCATTCTCCGGTCAGCACCAGATTGGCAGAGGGAAAATATTTGACCCCGCCGAGAACCTCGTTGAATACCTCGGCAGTCAGGTCATAGCGGGCATTGCCGTAAAGCTTCACCCGGTCCAACAGATACTGCTTGAATGACGCTCCCATGATGTCCCGGGAAACATCCCCCGAATCCCATTTGCGAAGCCAGCTTATATCAAGGTCGGTCTTTCTCAGGCCGTTCAGATAAGCCGCAGCGCCAAAGGCATAGTTTCCGGCATGCCCCAACTCGCCGTCGATCCCGAAAACCACATCACGGCCTCCCAATACCGTCAGGCCAGCAGGACCGATATTCTTCACGATCAGTTCGCCGCCATCGATAATGGTGGTTCCTGCCGAAAGGTTGACGAACTGACGGCCGACCTTCACATCGAATACATTCAGCAGATCGCGATAGTCGCCATACAGAAAGTATAGGCGCCCATTCAGCCCCTCGCCATTGGTAAAGTCCTGTGTTCCTCGGCCATAGCCGTAAATGGAAAACTTGCCGTCACTGGTCAGCTTTGTTGCAGAAAGACGAAGATACTCGGCTGCTTCAATCTGGCGACCGTTATAGAAGTCATTGAACCAGAGCACCTGGGTGGAACTGCGGCCATGTATTTCCGCTGCCCAGCCGCTTGTCCCGCTCAGCAGAAAGACCAGTAACAACCAATGCCAGACCCTTTTGTAGCCCATTCAGTGAACCCTCCTTTCCATTATTGGTAGAACGACAGCTCATTTAATTAGTTACGCTTAATTTGCTTGTACAAATTTACCATCCTTTCTCTATTATTCACTGCGGGAGAAAATTATTTTTAACTGCAAAATACACGGCCCTCATCCCCCTATGCCATAGGGGGGAAGCGAACGCCAGTGAGCAGGGGGGTCCTGGCAGGGAGTTGGGCAAGGAGGATTGAAGGTGAGGATGAGAGATTTGAGTGTTTAGGGCGTTACCCCTTTGGGTAACGGGGGGACGGGAGAAATGGGTGTGGCCGGTTCCAGCTTATCAACCTGGGACGAAACAAGTTCTGCCGTGATCTTGCCGAGAGGTATGCTTGTTTCCATGCGCACCGGCACCTTGTACTCATCGTCAGTGAGCCAGATGGTCACATCGCCGGTTCTCTTGAAGATGCCGTCGGTCTTCAGGTTGGGCTTCACCACCAGCGTTTCCGAGTGCCTGAATCCGGGCAGGCTGATCCGCTCGCGACGGAGGATTTCCACCGGAACCGAAGTATAGGTATCACTGTCATAAACATGGAGCTCTTCCGTGTTGCCGACCTGCAGCGGACGGTTCCTCAGGAAATAAAAGGCAGATATGAGATCGAGCACCTGGGAATTGGGAATGGTTTCCCTGCTGGTACGATTGCGCAAAAGGTCGATCCAGAAGACGCTCCTGTCGCGCAGAAAGATGGTGAAGCCCCGGTGGCTCCTGAAGTTCCCTTCCTGCTGCCGAATTTTGGTGATGATGAAATTGCCGGCGATGTGGCGGGTCTCGATCAGGTCGTCGATGGGGTAAACGGCGGAAATGGCAGGAGTGGATTTAACCTTCAGAGAAATTTTCATTTCCCCTTTATCGTTTTTCGCCTCCAGTTCGGCAACGCCGATGGGCATTCCCAGAAGGCTGATGCGGTAGTTGAGCCGTTCATGGGATGTGGTGGTGAACTCGCCGGCAGTGCGCAGGGGAGGAGGCAATTCTTGCAGCAGGGACTTGGAAAGGTGCTCGGTGCTTGTTTCTTTTTTTGATGCTGCTTGTTCTGCAGGGATAGTAGTGGTTTGCTCGGCAACATGTGCACCGGAAAGCGCTTCTTGATCCTGTTCTCTGAGAGGGGCTGCAGGTGTGTCGTAGGAGAATGCTGCACGAGAAACGTAGGGCTTCCCGGCTTTTGTACCGGCCGATGATGTTTTCGCCACATGGGACTTGGCCGCTGATTTACCTTGGGCCATTGCCAGATCGACCATGACCGCTCCGGCCGAAGACACCGGCCTGGCAAAGTTGTAGCTGCCGTAATCGGCAAACGGGAAAAACAGGGCCACATGCAGCGCCAGGGATAGCCCGAAGGCAGCACAGACCGCGCTATTTTTTTTGAAGGTATCACTCATATTTTCTGCCGCAGAACCTATTTTATCCGCGGTCCAAAGATTTGCACAGAAAAAGATCCTCAGCGATAAAAAAACCCCGCTTCTTGCGAAGCGGGGTTTCGAGTTACAGCAGGTAAACAATATTACCTTCTATAGTACAGACCACCGGACGATCTCAACAGCCAGCCCTTGAGCTGTGAAATGCTGACAGGGTTAGCCGGACGAGTTCCTGCAGCCACTGCCGTTGAGTATCCCGTGAAGGATAGCTGGGCATTGGGGTCAGCAGTTCCACCAATGGCACCTGTGGAGGTAGAGTAAGTATTTGCACCCTTCTGCAGGTACTGGATCCCGTCAAACATCAGTCGACGTGTGTAGCTGCGGTTATGGACGTGGGCACCTTTCTCCCTGTTGATCAGGTTGTAGTTGAATGCAACGCCCATGACCTGTTTACCGATGGTGCTGTCAGCCGTGCCCATGGTCCAGGTTTTGAAGTCGGTTGTGCCCCTTTTGGCAGGCAGTGACTTGTGGAAGTACGGATAGGTAGTCACGTCATAGTAGACGGGGGTCTTGTTGCCGATATTGTGGTTGGCCAGGGTAAAGAGATAGAAGTCCAGCCCCCTGTCGAAAAGCTCTTTTTCTTCTTCGATGACGGCATCAACGCCACCTTCTGCTGCAAAGTTGCTATGGCAGCCGAAACATCTGCCTGGGCATTCCATGTCTCAGAAGCGCTCAAGGTATGGGTTCTGGTGTTGCCGTTGACGGAGCCCAGGTGACAGGCTACACAGGGACCATCTTCGCCGGTAGAGACACCGGAAGCAACATAGGGCTGGTTCGTCGACGGATCGATCATCCCAGCTTGCCATGCTCCAGGTACCGAAGTTCTTGCCGGTGTTATAGCCAGTGTCATACTTGACATTTGATGTGTAGAAATGGAAGGCGGATTTGCCGTAGAACAATGCTGCTGCAGCCAGATAATGGGAGTTGACGGCTGTTTTGGTGTCCATGTCCCCCGTAAGGGCGGTAAGAGTTCCGGTAAAGCCACCGATGGCGCCGCCGCTCTCGTACCCGCTATGGCAGGCGATACACAGGTTGGAGGTTCCGGAATTGGGAAAAGCGATGGGGTTTTTATTGCCGTTGAAGGGTGCGGAGAATGCCCCCGCACGGCGGATGCGGTTCTTGAAGTTGTAGTCGGTGTGGCAAGCTTTACAGGTCAGGACCTCGTTGGTCTTGTCCCCTGCTTTGCCCCATGCAGGCACCGGATAAGCATAGTTTGAGCTGACATAGGTAATGTAGCCGGTCGAGGTGTGGCAGCGGTTGCAGTTTTCTCTAAGCTTGAAATCATAGTGAGCCCAAGCTTCGCCGTCAACTTCACCGTGACCGGACTCGGCCCAGTCGGTATGCTCTGTGCCCTTCAGCTGACCGGTGACCGTATTGATCTCACCGTTAAGTATGCCGTTTTGGGCTAAATGGGGATCATGGCAGCTGGTACATGAGTTCTGGTAATTGGTGCTCACGTACTGGCCGGGATGAGCAGCTGCCGTGTAAGAGGCAAAATGGTTTGTCGGCAGATATTTCTCGTGGCATTCGAAGCACTTGCCTGCTGCGTCAGGATTGGGATAGGGGAGAGGCCCGACGCCGTTATGCTGTGCGCCGCCACCGTGACAGTCCTGGCAGCCTACAACACGGAAGTTGTTGGTGAAGTGGGCTGACTGCAGGTATGCATCATAAATGGGAGTACCGGCGATATGGTCGATAGCGGTGCTGTGGCACTGTGCACATGCCGTTTCCTCGACTTTAGCCACATCGGCTGCCGAGAGATTGCCCTCTTTGTTGCTCGTTCCACAACCGGCGAACAGCGCCGTCGCTAGGAGTGAAGCAATTACTGCCGAATAACTGAAAATGTTTCTACTCATGCTGTATCCTCCTTGGTTTATTTAACTATCAATAGGTTCCGGGCAGATGACATTTAGTACAGACTTTGCTTCCTGCTTTGTCCTTGTAGTTATTGCTGATGCTTCTCCAGTTGCGGGGATGGGGGTTAGTTCCACTGGTTTTCGCACTGTGGCACTGAATACAGACATCGCCATCCGGATGACAGGCTTGGCAGGACTGCAGGTTACGGCGTGCCTCGGCAGGATGCTCACCAAAAGCAACGCTGTTTATGGACTGGGTATTGCCTGACATCAAGTGCGACTTGATGCGCATGCTTCCTTTGGGGAAGCGGTCATGACAGGCGTTACAGAATTTCTGGTCATGGCAACGGTAGCATGTCTGGGGATTATCCTGTGCCTTGATTGGATGGATATTGACGAAATCGCTGCGATGACTTTTGGGCACATAATCACGGCCGAAGTTATCCACCGACAGGTCGGCGTTTATCCCGCCACCCTTATGGCAATCCAGACAGTAAGACTGGTCGTGGCATTGGGCGCAATTATTGCCGGCCTTGCTTGCCAGGGTCCGGTGACTGCGCACCCAGTCGCATCATGGGTGGGGGCTACACCTTCAGCCTTGTGGCAGCTGGCACACTCGGAAAGCTTGGATTCGGCATATTCCTTGTGGGGCTGCTTCTGAGCCGTCGCCTGCTGCACATAGAGAGCAGACATCAGCAGAAGCATACATATAAACAACAATTTCTTCACAGTGGCACCTCCTTTCTAGAAATCGTAATCGAACGTCACACGTCCGGAAACGTTTGTGCTGTAACGGGCATTGACATCATCCTGAATACGGCCGGATACCGCCATATTCTTCGCTATTTTGTATTTCCCGCCCAGCCAGTACCGACGGGCTATCTCGTCTCCCGTTAAAGAATCCCGCTGGTAAACGTCATAGGTAATACCACCTGCAACCTGAGCAGCCTTGTTGATGTCGTAGGAAGCATCGATTATGCCGCCGTTGGTACTGCCGTAGTAGCCATTGCGGTTGTCGTATTCCACATTGACCCGGAGCGGTTCGATGGGACGCAGGGAAAGGCCCACATGGTAGACATTGGCATGGGCGCCTTCGCCGTAGAACTGACGATTGTAGCCGCCGTTGACGGAGACCATGTCGTTGAAGGTGTAGTCGACTCGGAAGAGGCCTTCCTGATACTGATCAACGGCGAACACCGAGTAGAAAGAAGTGGTGTCGAAGGTGGCATAGCTCTGGTAATATTCACCGGTAAAGATCAGGTTTGAGAGGGGATAAAACTTCAAGCCCCCCTGCACCTCGTTGAAGGCTTCGGCAGTGAGGTCGTACCTGGCGTTACCATAGACCTTGACGTTGTTGAACAGATACTGCTTGCCGGACAGGCCCAGAATATCCCTGGCGATATCCCCCTCATCCCACTTGCGGAACCAGCTGACCTCGGCATCGGTGTTCTTGAAGCCGGTCAGGTAGGCGCCCATACCGAGAACGGTATTGGTAGCGTCGCCAATCTCACCGTTAATCCCGAACTGGACATCTCGCCCGCCAAGGATGGTAAAGGCGACAGGACCGACATTTTTCACATCCACCTGACCGCCGTCGATAATGGCGCTTCCCGCAGCCAGATTGACAAATTGACGGCCGATCTTGATATCTGCCTTGTCAAAGAGGTCGCGATATTCACCATACAGATAGTAAAGCCGGCCGTTCAGACCTTCTCCATTGGTGAAGTCCTGCGAGGCTCTGCCGTAGCCGTGGATGGAAAATTTGCCGGCCTTGTCGATGTTGGTGATAGAGAAACGCAGATACTCGTTCAGCTCGATCTGGCGTTTGTCATCCAACAGTTCGTTACTAAACGAGAGAAACTGGGTGGAACTTCTGCCGTGGATCTCAGCCGCCAAGCCTGTTGAAGCGCTGAGCAGAGAGCAGAACAGAAGCATTCGTAATAACCCTTTAATCCCCATTAATTGAACCTCCTTTCCTTGCGTTAATACATCTGAAACATAACAAGCTGCTGCTTACGGTTACCGATCACCTCCTCCACATGTAATGCCTTAAACAGCAGGGGCATTTGGTTTTAATGAAAAAAAGAGCTCTTGTCAACAATTACCCATTCAGGACAAACATCTGATAAGTCAGCATATTTCCTGCCAACTTTAGTTAGCATCACTTAATCAATCAAAACCAAGCAGCAAACACCCCGCCCGATAGCTTACTGGCTTATCGTGCCGAATTTGCGAAAGATTAAAAAAACGGTTTACTGGACAATAACAGGGCGGTGCCCCCCCTGTCACAAGTCAAGATACTGACGTCACATAGTTGACATGTATGGCCGGAATACTGGCGGCTTTAGCAGTCTTATGACCGAATCGGCCGCACCGTTACCTAGTCGACAGGGAGAGTTGAAAACTTGAGTAAAAAATATGGGGAAAGAGATTTTCTTCTATCTGTGGATTGAATTCAGGGGCTGGATTATCGAACAGAAAATTGCAAAAACTGAGTAAAAGCCTGGGGAAAGTCTAGCGCACCGGCGGATTTGCCGTTTTTATGAAGAAAAACATGAGCAAGGCAGCAACGGCAGCCAGGCTGGCGCCAAAGGTAAAGGCTGCCCCGGCCCCCGCCAGTTGCCAGACAAAGCCGAAGAGGAGGCTTGCGGGCAGCGCGCCGGCGCCGATGGCGAAATTGTACCAGCCAAAGGCGGTCCCACGCTCGTTTGTCGGTGCAATATCCATCAAAAGTGCTTTTTCGACCCCTTCTGTGAGACCATAGAAGAGCCCATAGAAGGCGAAGAGAAGCCAAACCTGGAGTTCCGTTACGGCCAGGGCAAAGCCCAGGTAGGTCAGGACATAGATCCCCCAACCACTAAGGATTATGCCGCGACGGCCGATCCGGTCCGAGAGGGCGCCGAAGGGCATGGAGGAAGTCATCTTGATCACATGGAAAAAGGTCCAGAGCAGCGGGATACGTGCCGGAGTAACGCCGAGCTGCCCCGCCTTGAGCAGGAGAAATGCATCGGAAGAGTTGCCAAGGGTAAAGAGGAAGAGGATAAGCAAATAGGTTTTTAAATTTCCTTTGGGAACGGCCTGGAGAAAACGGCCATCGCTCTCTTTTCTGGCGCGGGCGACATCCCTGACCCGCAGCACGATCATCAGTACCGCCAGCAGGCCGGGGATAGCCGCCAGCCAGAATACGGTCCGCAAGTCCTTGGTGACGTATGCCAGAAGAAAGGTGGCAATGAGAGGACCGACAACAGCGCCTGCATGGTCCATGGAACGGTGAAAGCCAAAGGCCTTGCCCCTCAGTGATGGATCTACAGAATCGGCAATGAGGGCATCCCGTGGCGACGTCCTGATCCCCTTTCCTATCCGATCGGAAAAGCGGATCAGCAGTACTGCCCAGGGGGCTGTGGCGACGGCCATCAGGGGGCGGGCAACAGAGGAAAGCGTGTAGCCCCAGAAAACAAGCCTCTGCCGGTTTTTTACCCGGTCGGAAACGATGCCCGAAAAAAGCTTGAGGAATGAGGCAGTGGACTCCGCAACCCCTTCGATGATACCGAGAAAGGCAGGCCCGCCACCGAGGACGGTTGTGAGAAACAGCGGCAAGAGCGGATAGATCATCTCGCTGGAAACGTCAGTCAAGAAACTGACTATGCCCAGAATGAGGACATTACCGGTTATGCCGCGGAACATGAGGACCTCCGAAGAAGCCTTTAAGCTTTTAACCACGAATTTCACGAATATTCACGAATTTAAAAATCAAAAACCTGGTTTAGGTTTTATTCGTGTCAATTCGTGTCATTCGTGGTTGCAGTTTACCTTTAAGGCCTTTGACCTTGCGGGTTTGCCTACTCGCCCAGGTAGGTATAGCCCAACAGGGTTCTGTCCAACAGCTCGATGAAGTGGCTGCTTTCCTCGATGGAGACCTTGCGCTGGGCCACTCCCTTCTCAAGATGCTCCCTGACCCGCTTCAGGATCTCTGGTCCCTTGTACTGGACATACTTGAGACTCTCCCAGCAGGCGTCACCGTTAATGACCGTGTCGATCATGTAGCCGGTTTTCTTGTTGAAGGTAATGTGTACGGCATTGGTGTCGCCGAACAGGTTGTGCATGTCCCCCAAAATCTCCTGGTATGCGCCGATGAGGAAGAAGCCGATGTAATAATCTTCGTCCTTGCGGATCTTGTGCAGGGGAAGGAACTTGGTCCGGCCGTTCTCCCCGACAAAGCTGGTGATCTCCCCGTCCGAATCGCAGGTGATGTCCGCGATGGAGGCGATAACGTCCGGCTTCTGATTGAGGCGCTGAATCGGCACGATGGGGAAGAGTTGATCGATGGCCCAGGAGTCGGGGATCGACTGGAAGAGGGAAAAGTTGGCGAAATAGGTCTGCCGTAGCGCCAGCTGGAAATTCTGCAGCTCCTCGGGGATCGGCTTGATCTTCTCGACGATGCTGTTGATCTTCTTGATGATCTTGCCGTAGAGCCATTCGGCCATGGCCCGTTCATTCAGGGTCAGGTAGCCCAGGTTGAAAAGGCTCACCGCCTCCTGGATCAGCTGCACGGTATCGTGGTAATCCTCGCGCAGGCTGTAGCGGTCGATGCTTTTGTGGATATCCACCAGCTTCTTCACCGTCGGCGCCAGTTTCTCCGCCGCTGCCAGTTCCTCCTCGAAATCAGGGGTAAGGCGCTGGGTATTGGTATTGAGCACGTTGGTCACCAGCACCGAGTAATGGGCAACGGTAGCGCGGCCCGACTCGGAGATGATGTTGGGGCACTCCACCCCGGCATCGTCGCAGATATTCTTGATTTGATAGATGACGTCGTTGGCATATTCCTCGACGGAATAGTTGACGCTGGAAAAGTAGCTGGACTTGGAGCCGTCATAATCGACCCCCAATCCGCCGCCGATATCCACGAACTCGATCCCCATCCCCATCTTGCGCAATTCGGTGTAGACCCGTGCACCCTCGATGAGGGCGGTCTTGATCTTGTCGATCTTGGTGATCTGGCTGCCGATGTGGAAATGGATCAGCTTGACCCGGTCGAGGAGGCCGTTCTCTTCCAGAAGGTCGATGGCGGCGATGATTTCGGACATGCGCAGGCCGAACTTGGCATCCTCCCCTCCAGAAGTTGCCCATTTGCCAGTTCCCTTGGAGGAAAGCTTGACGCGGATGCCCAGCCGCGGCTGGATACCGGTCTTCTTCACCAGCTCGATAACCTTCTCCAGTTCGAAGAGCTTTTCGATGACCAGAGTGATGTCGTAGCCGATGGCTGTGGCATAGAGCACGGTTTCTATATACTCGCTGTCCTTGTAGCCGTTGCAGATGATAGGCAGGTTGTTGCCGCTGGAGATGCCGATGCCGGCCACCAGCTCCGGCTTGGAACCGACCTCGAGACCGATATTGTAACGCTTGCCGTAGCTGGCAATCGCTTCCACCACCTGCCGCTGCTGGTTGACCTTGATCGGAAAGAAAGTCTGGTACTTTGCCGGGTAGTCATTTTCGGTGATGGCGCTTCTGAATGCCCTGTTGATACTGGCTATTCGCCCCTGGAGAACATCCATGAACCGGAGCAGAATGGGAGGTTTGATCTTCCGCTTGATCAGGTCGTCAACCAGCACCCGCAGGTCAATGGAACTCTTGGAACTGGGGGATGGGTGCACGCAGACATTCCCTTTCTTGTTAATGGAAAAGAGATCCGCTCCCCAGTTGTCCAGGTTGTAGATTTTAGAAGAATCGTTGATGTTCCAGCGTTCCATACATTGCCACCTTTACAATGCGAATCCCCCTTTATCAAAGGGGGGTAAGGGGGGATTTTGTCCGGATACCAAAAACAAATCCCCCTCTGTCCCCCTTTGTCAAAGGGGGAAGAAAAACGTTACGACAACCTGCTCTTGAAATCAGAATAATCAAACTGCCGCACCACCTTCAACTGCTCCGTCTCCGGCTCAAAGGTGCAGATGGCCGGGTGCTGTATCCCGTTGAAGGTGGTGGTTTTCACCATGGTGTAGTGGGACATGTCTTCAAAAGCCAGCCGGTCTCCCGGCTGCAGCGGTTTTTCGAACGACCAGTCGCCGATCACGTCCCCTGCCAGACATGACGGCCCGCCCAGGCGGTAGGTATGCTTCTTGGCGCCAGGGTCGAAACCGCCAGTGATGCCGGGACGGTACGGCATTTCCAGCACATCAGGCATATGGCAGGTGGCGGAAACATCCAGAATGGCAATATCCATGCCGTTCTTCACCACGTCCATCACCTCGCCAACCAGAATGCCGGTACCGATGGCGATAGCCTCGCCCGGTTCCAGGTAAACCTCCACATCGTACTTAGCCTTCAGGTGTTTGACCAGCTCAACCAGCCCGTCGATATCATAGCCTTCACGGGTGATGTGGTGGCCGCCCCCCAGGTTCAGCCACTTCATACCCGGCATGAAGGAGCCGAATTTCTCGTCGAATACCTTGACGGTCCGCTCCAGGGGCTCGAACAGCTGCTCGCAGAGGGTGTGGAAATGGAGCCCTTCAACCCCCTCCAACGACCGCCCTTCGAATTCCCGCCGGGGGATGCCCAGCCGGGAATTGACAGCACATGGATCGTAGATGGCCGTATGCCCCTCGGAATGTTCCGGGTTCACACGCAAGCCCACCGAGACCCTGCCCCGCTCCTTTTCCCACAGGGGGCGGAAGCGCTCCAGCTGGTTGAAGGAGTTGAAAACCAGGTGGTTGGAGAGCTGCAACAGCTCAACCACATCCCGTTCCTTGAATGCTGCGGCAAAGGAATGCACCTCGCGGTCGAACTCTTCCCGCCCCAGGCGCGCCTCCCAAGGGCTGCTGGCGCAGACCCCGTGGAGCGTCTCCCTGATGAGGGGAAACACCGACCACATGGAGAAAGCCTTGAGCGCCAGAAGAATCTTGGCGCCGCTCCGCTTTTGCACATCATCGAGGATGGCCAGGTTATGGCGCAGCCGCCCCAGGTCCACCACATAGGCGGGGGATGGAGCCAGCTTCAGAATTTTTTCTATGTCAATACCAGTCAAAGGTTTTCCTGATGTGGTAGGGGCGATCCTTGTGATCGCCCGCATCAAAGCCGATTCCCACGTAAAGGGCGAACACGAGGTTCGCCCCTACAATTCCGGCCATTCACCTTCCACAACCACTTCCGGCAGCCCCATCGGCCCCAGCTCCTTGAGGAACACCTCCGGATCGAACTGCTCCATGTTCCAGACCCCGGGGGCATGCCACTTGCCGGTCAGCATCATGATGGCGCCGACCACTGCCGGCACGCCGGTGGTGTAGCTGATGGCCTGGGACTTGACCTCTTTGTAGCAGGCCTCGTGGTCGCAGATATTGTAGATGTAGACCTGTTTCCGCTTCCCATCTTTGAGTCCCCGGGCAATGACGCCGATGCAGGTCTTACCCTTGGTCAGCGGCCCAAGGAGCCCGGATCGGGGAGGAGCGCCTTCAGGAACTGGATCGGCACGATCTTCTGGCCGTTGTACTCCACTTCGTCGATGCGGGTCATTCCCACATTCTGCAGCACCTCCAGGTGCTTCAGGTAATTGTCGGAGAAGGTCATCCAGAACTGGGCCTTCTTGATGGTGGGGATGTGCCTGACCAGCGACTCCATTTCTTCGTGATAGAGGCGGTAGATGTTCATGGGACCGATCCCCTCCGGGAAGTCGAAGACCCGCTTGGTGGACAGCGGCGGCGACTCCTGAAAAGCGCCGTTCTCCCAGTGCCTGCAGGTGGCGGTCACCTCACGGATATTAATCTCCGGATTGAAATTGGTGGCAAAGGGCTGGCCGTGGGAACCGGCGTTGGCGTCGATGATGTCCAGCTCCTCGACCACGTCCAGGTACTTTTTGGCGGCAAGTGCCGTATAGACGTTGGTCACCCCCGGATCGAAGCCGGAACCGAGCAGCGCCATGATCCCCTTCTCTTTGAAGCGCTCCTGGTAGGCCCACTGCCACGAATATTCGAACTTTGCCGTATCCAGAGGCTCATAGTTGGCGGTATCCAGGTAATCGACGCCGGTCTCGAGGCAGGCATCCATGATGTGCAGGTCCTGGTAGGGGAGCGCCACGTTGATGACCAGTTTCGGCTGCACCTGCTTGATCAGAGCCACCAGCTCGGGCACGTTGTCCGCATCCACCTGGGCGGTCTTGATGCTGCCCCCCAACTGGGCGGCAATGGCATCGCACTTGGCTTTGGTCCGCGAGGCAAGGGTGATCTCGCTGAAGATGTCGCGCCGCTGGGCGCATTTGTGGGTGACCACCTGGCCGACTCCGCCGGCACCAATTATCAATACCTTGCTCATGGCAACTCCTCCATAGAAAGGGCCGCCATATTTGCGCGCTGACGACGCCGGCTCGTCAGAAGTCTCCTCGACGTAGCGCTGCTACGTCTGCGGGCCTTCATCCTCTCCGTCGCCGCCATCATCACAAATCTGGCGCCCCGTAGGTTTTTTTAAAAGCGATACTGCCACAGGGGACGCGGATTTTTCGTCCTGGCAAGGCTGTCGAGGTGGTGCGCGGAGACGTAGCAGCGCTACGTCGCACAAGCAACCGCCGAAGACTTACGCAGCCAGGGCGGAAAAGCCGCGTCCCCCCCTCAGTAAGTAAAGGTGGGGGGCGTTACTACCCACAATATCCGCGCCTGGGTCCGGCCGATGTTCTTGATCGAATGCTTTTTATCCGAGCCGAAATAGAAACATTCGTCCTTTTTCACCGTGTAGAGCTTGTCATCCAGCTTCAACTGCACCTTTCCACTCAGGACAAAGCCGAACTCCTCCCCCTCGTGGAACGGTTGCTCCTCCATCTCTTCACCCGGCTCAAGGGTCACCATGGCCGGATCCATATCCCGGTTCTGGGCGGCCGGAATCAGCAGTTCCACCCGGATCTTCTCGTCGTCACCGGAGGCCTGCACCCGGTAGTCCTTGCCGTAGACCACATCCTCGTCAATGGTCTCGCTGAAAAATTCCTGCATGCTCACGCCGAAGACATCGATGATGTCCTTCAAGGTGGCAATGGATGGGGATGTGGCATCGTTCTCCAGCTGCGAAATGTAGCCTTTGGTAAGGTCGGCGCGGCTTGCCAGCTCTTCCTGGGTCAGGGAATTGATCATTCTCAGCCGCTTCAACCTTTCACCGATCTTCAAGCATTCCTCCAAAGTTTACCATTTCAGCCTCTTTACACAAAGATGGTTTAGTAATGGTAAACTTTTTGTCTGATGCCTTGTTTAGCATTTCTAAACTTTATGTTTAATCTCGACACAAACGGCTAAGGTTTATAATATATGTAATTCAACAAGTCAAATCTTTTTTAGCGGCAGAAAAAGGTCAAACTTTGGATGCAAATAACATCGAAGAAAGGAAAATAAATTCCCTTAGTTGTGGTGGTCATAGAAAAGGCAGCAGTGTCAACGACGACAGCAGGAAGGCGGATGAGGGTTCCTTTTTATTGACTTTTAATGGTGGATTTATTACCTATTGAGCACCAATAACTGAATGCATGATTGGAGAAATTCGATGATTACTGACAGGAAAATCGGTTTTATCGGCGGCGGCAACATGGCGGAAGCTGATCAAAGGATTGATCGGCGGTGGCGTACCGGCAAGGGAACTGCTGATTGCCGAACCCATAGGTGCACGCCGTGATTTTCTTCAGGAGCGATATGAGGTGACTGTCACCGATGACAACAGCGCCGTTACCGGTGCCTGCAATGCCATCCTGCTCTGTATCAAGCCCCAAACCTGCAATCAGGCTCTGCAGGACATAAAGAGGACCGTGCGCCAGGACCAGCTTTTCATATCGATCATGGCAGGGATCAAAATCGAGGCCATCGAGAATTCCCTGGGAGGGGCGCCGCGGGTTGTGAGAGTGATGCCCAATACGTCGGCACTGGTCATGGAAGGCGCCTCCGCTCTCTGTGCCGGCAGCCATGCCACTGCAGCAGATCTTTCCCTGGCCCGGCACATCTTCGACATGGTGGGAAAAAGCTGGACTGTGGAAGAAAAGCTGCTGGATGCCGTCACCGGGCTGTCCGGCAGCGGCCCAGCCTATGTGCTCACGTTTATTGAAGCACTGTCAGACGCCGGGGTGAAGAACGGCCTGACCCGCGAAGCGGCTACCGGACTGGCAGCCCAGACTGTGTTCGGTACGGCAAAGCTGCTCCTGGAGACCCGCGAACACCCCGCCGTCCTCCGTGACAAGGTGACATCGCCGGGTGGCACGACCATTGCCGGATTGGCTGCCCTGGAAAAAGAGGGATTCCGCAACGCCGCCATCGCAGCAGTGGATGCGGCCACGGCGCGGTCCATGGAGCTGGGGAAGAAATAAAGTTTTCGTTGGGATAAGGGAAATGAAGAGTGGTTGAGCCGAGGAAGCTCAACCACTCTTTTTTCATCTGAAGATTTTTGGTTTAAAGCATCGTAGAGGGCGATCTGCTCAGCGACGGAAAGCTTTCGCTTCCCGCCGCATCCCTTCCCCCGACACATGCGGCAGCGGTCATCGGAGCACCACTGGCAGAAATGGCAGTCGGGGCAGGGATGTTTTTTGGGAATATCGTTGGTCACTTCCTGCTCTCGATTCAATATCCCCTCACCTGCTCTCCAGGAGGGAGAGGGCAGGGGTGAGGCTTGCACCTAAAAAGCGATATTCCGTTTCGGCGCTGCGCCGGTGACGATCTGGCGAAGGCCTTGCCCTGGTCGGCGTTGATGAGCAGGTAACGGGGTAGCTTCATGATGGCGTCGTTTGGACCGGCATGGTGGGCCTGGATGGTAAAGGTAGCTTTGTAACCGGCTTCGGCCGCCTTGTTGAGAAGATAATCGTCATGGATACCGAAAGGCCAGGCGAGCATGTCCACAGAGATGCCCAGCTGCTTGTCCAGCCTCTCCTTGGCCTTCTTCAGCTGAATGTTAACCAGCTTCTCGAACTCTGCCGGCGGCAGCTTTTTTCTTTCCCGCTTAAAATTGGGATGCCAGAAGGTATGGGACTGGATGTCGAAAAGCCCGGTCTTTTTCAGCTCCCGCAGTTGATCCCAGGTCATGGCATACTTGGCGTTGGAGATGGCGGAGGGATAGACGAAGATCGTCACCGGCACGTTGTATTTCTTGGCCAGGGGCAGCATGTCGGTGTAAACGCTCTTGTGGGCATCGTCCTCGACGATGACTACCGATTTCGGCGCCGGCGCCGGCCCTTTCTTCTGATAGTAGTCAATCAGCTGACGCAGGGGAATGACCTTGTAGCCATTATCGCGCAAAAATTTGAGGTGGGACTCGAATACCGGGGTGGTGATGGTCATGCCGTCGGCAACGGTGGGACCGAAGCGATGGTAGAGCAGGATCGGCACATTAACCGCCTGGGTTACAGCAGGGACGACTTTTTTTGTGCCAGGTTGAGCGGCGTGAACGGGAAAGGCGGCAAACAGAGAGAACAGCAGGACGAACAGCAGCAGACGGAACTTCATAACGAATTTCATACCTCCGGAAGATTTTTGCTCCGGTCAGTGTAGCCGAATTTCACAGGGACGGGAATAAAATTCATGGGAAAATCGCGGGGAAGATTAGAGGTGTTATAACTTTACCTCATCCGGGCTCGGCTGCCTCGTCTCCCGTTCAAGATATCTCCTGATCTCCTTGAGACTGCCGATAATGATCTTTTCGTCTTTGGGAAACTCATGGGGAGAAAGTTCCAGGGTCAAGGTCTCGCTGTAATCCGTGTTGCGCAGGTGATTGAGAAATCGGGTCAGGGGCAGAATGCCGCCCGGGCAGCAGGTGCTCCCTGCCGTGGCCGTAATCGGAGAAGTGGATATTGCGGATGCGGCCGGAGTTGTAAAAGAGGTAAAAGTCGTTGATGAAGTTGGCTTTTCCCGAGCCCATATGGTACAGTCGAAGGTGAGGAAAAGGTTCTTCTCGTGGAGAAAATCTATCATCTTCTCCGTATTGGAAAGGATGTGGGGGTTGATGTTGAATCTCCCTACCCAGGGCATGTTTTCCAGGGTGAGGATCACCCCTTCCCGCCCCACCTCTTCCTGAAAATCCATAATCCGGTACAGCCAGCGCCAGAAGCGGAATTCGCCTCCCAACCATGAGGGGGATGGAAATTAACCAGCTTTATGCCGCAGTCGGCGGCTATTTCCACCGATCTCTTCAGTGAATCCATCGGCGTGCCCCACCCGTCGAGAGGCATGAACGGAGCATGCATGGAAAAGACGGGCAAAATTTCCGAGAGGTCCTTGATCAGACGGCGGCTGTTCACCTTCTGGAACTCGTGGTTGATGATCAGTTCCACCCCGTCGAAGCCTGTCTCCATGGCAATGGTGAAGACCTTTTCCAGGGGGAAGGTGAACAGTGTCCCTGTGGATATGGAAAGTTTCATGGGACGCCCCTACCCTTGCTCCGAAAAGACTTGGTAGACTATCTTCTGCAGGTTGATCACCGCCTCAAGGCCGCTCTTGAACAGGAAAGCCTCTTCTTCACCCAATTCGTCGGGATTCAGGTAAAGCTCTTTCACTTTGCAATCTTCCGCTTCCATGGACTGTTTAATCCTGTAGCCGGCAAAAAGGTGATAGGCCTTCAGCAGCCTGTCTGCCAGGTCCACCCCCAGATGTCCGGCATTGACAAGCCCCTTGATCCGCTCTACGGTGCCTGTTTCCACAAGGCTGTGATGTACTGCAAGGATTCGCACGTTGATCAGCAGTGGATTCAAGACAGCTTCATCGAAGTTGAACATGCCACGATGCTCGCCACTGCGTAAGGTTTTGAAGTTGCCGAACATGCCCAGTGCCACCGGCATGGAAGAGAGCTTTCTTGCTGCCTGGCCATAGAGGTCTTTTCCCTGCTCTTTTGCCAGCAACTCTGAGGAAATGGTTTTCAAACCGGCCGTCAAAGTTTCATCACCGGCAATTCCCCTCAGATCGCCAAGTACGGCCAGAATTTCCCCCAGTTTCCCCATCCTCTGCATCTGGCTTGAACTCCAGCTTCGCCACTCACTTTCAGAGCCTTTCCACAACCAGCCATCATCAACATACCGGTGGCCGGCGCCGAAAATTCCGCATTGGTCAAGAAGAGCGATCAGCCGGTACCTCATCTCCTCGAAATACCCGGCATGGTGAACCTGGGAATCAGGGTAAACGAGAAAATAATGGGAGTCAGTCCCCCGCAAAAACTCCTTGCGCCCGGCACTGCCAGTTGCCAAAAGGCAGCACGGTATGTTGTCGGGATACATGGTCCCGGTGCCGGTTTGGGCCAACACCAGCGCTTTGCGAAACAGCAGGTCGTGAAACGTTGCGCACAGACCGTGAAAGGCAATGACCGAGCTTCTTCTTATGAAATATTCCTTTGCCAGCAAAGTGAAACTGGTGCAAGCGCCGGCCAGCTGATCTGCATATTCAACCTGGGCAAATTCTTGCAGCTGCAGGTCCAAACGATGGGCAAAGTCCTCTTCGAAAGCCAGCTCATCTCCAACCCGCAACCGCAAGCCACGGAGGAGCTCAGCATCTTCCCCGGCAAGGAGATAGGCCATCTTTCCTGCCACTTTTTCGCGTACGGCAGCCAGCAGGCGGGAAGCACTCTGGGTGGCGACGATATCACCACCTTTGGCACCGAGAAAAATTGCCATCAATTACTCCTGTTTATTCAGGCGGGTCGGTAGCCCGTGATAAAGGTAGTCCGCGCCAATCACCAATCACCAATCACCGCTAATCATCACCGCTAATCAAGATGCCCGTGGACCTGTTCGGCCAGAAAACGCTGCATCTCTTCGTCAGGGGGAGGGGTCAGCAGTGAAACGACTGTTATAACTGCGATAACCAGTGGTGCTCCGCAAAGGGCGGAGGCGGTCAGGGGGAAGAGCTTTCCCACGAGAGGAAACGTGCTGGCCAGAAGCGGCGATGAAAAGGTGATGACGATCCCGGTGAGCATGCCGGCAATGGCCCCCTGGCGGTTGGCCCTTCCCCACCAGATTCCCAGTAGGAAGACGGGAAAAAAAGTGTTGCCTGCCAGGGCAAAAGCAACGGCGGTTATCTCGGCGATCATGGCCCACGGTTTTAAAGCCAGGAGAAAGACTATGGCGGCCAGGGCCAGGATAGCACCCTTGGCAATGGCCATTTTGTGGGCTTCGGAAGCGAGGGGATTGATGAGCCGGTAGTAGATGTCATGGGAGAAGGCAGCAGCACCGTTCATGAGCAGGCCGGCCACAGTGAAAAAAGTGGCGCTGACTGCTCCGGCGGCAAGAATGCCGGTAAGCCAGACCGGCGCGCCCTGGGCAGCTTTCAGAACGATAATGTCGGCAATCTGCCTGGCGGTCGCCGTGTCCGGCACGGCACCTCCTCTCGCCTCGAACAGCTTGGCAAAAACGGCGTAGGCGGGGGCCGACCAGTAAATGAGGGCGATGAAAAAAAGCCCCCAGACAAGGCTCCAGCGTGCGTCCCGGATATTGGGCACAACATAAAAGCGGGATAGAATGTGGGGCAGTCCGGCAGTGCCCACCATGAGGGTAAAACAGAGGGCGACCCACTGGAACAGGGAACCGGAAACAAAAGGAGCGGCGAAATCCACATGGAATTCCGTTGCCAGGTCCTGAATCCCCTGCCCGTAGCCGAACTGGGGAAGTATCCAGAAGTAGCCGAGCCGCCAGGCCAGGAACATCAGGGGCACGATAAAGGAGACGATCAGGACGAAGTATTGCATCTGCTGGTTTCTCGCCACCCCCAGCATGCCGCAGATGACCACGTATGACACCACTGCAGCTGATCCCACCATGAGACCAGTAGTGTAATCGCTCCCCAGCAGCCAGGCGAACACCATGCCCAGGCCCTTGAACTGGGCCACGCTGTAGATAACGGAGATAGCAATGGAAATAACGGCGGCAATGAACCGGGCAGCGTCGGAATCATACCGGTCGCCGACGAAATCGGGGGTGGTAAACTTGCCGAAACGGCGTATCTGCCCCGACATCAGCACCAGCAGCAGGACATATCCGCCAGTCCAGCCGATTACATAGGCAAATCCCTGATAGCCCTGCAGGTAGATGATGCCGGCAAGGCCCAGGAAGCTGGCCGCGCTCATCCAGTTACTGGCGATGGCGGCCCCCCCGCCGATACGCCCGATATATCGCCCGCCGAAACCGTAGCTTGAGCTATCCCGTGCCTTTGCACTCAGCCCCGCCAGAACGAAGGCAATGAGAACTCCGACAATAAAAATGAGTGGCCAGACCGATAGGTTCTCGCTAGTCATAGGATCTGTCTCTCCTGCGGCTGTGACTTTCACTGAGGCGATCAATGCAGAGATTGAAAACGATGCAGAGGATGATGAACCAGAGTGGAAGAAACTGGCCCGTAAACCAGAAATGGAACGGGAGGGTGAAAAAGGTGCGGATGGTGAGCAGGCTCTGCCCGTTCACATCCCCCAGGAGAACCACGAGCAGCTGAAAGCCGAAGGTCATAACCAGCCAGCCCAGAAGGATCAGCAGGATAATTCGTACCTCATCATGCATGTAGCCATTCTTCGGCTTGAAAATATTGACGCTATAGGAGTCTTTGCTGTCTTTCATGAATACACCTCCCCGGATCATTCTGCAGATGTTTTTTATGACTTCATAACCTCTCGCAGCACGGTGGTGGCATAGGAGCCTTGGGCAGGGAAAACTCCAGGACAAGTCCTGCCCCGTCCGCTTCTACTCCGATTTCTGCGATTGGCACACGCAAAGGGCGCCGTTCTCCCTCCATACGAAGGCCCCCTTCCAGGTCGAAGCTTGGCAGGGTCAATCCTTCAGTCTCCAGCAATCGGCGCTCCATGGCCAGGGTCTCCCCTTCGGGCTCTTTCATGCGACAGCCGAACATGGGTCCGGTGGCCGAAATCTCAAAGGCGGCTGCCTTGGCGCCTCGGCAGCTGCATCTGTGACCAGAAAGCATGCGCCGTTATCATGCTTGAAAGCGACATCTCCAGGGACAACCTGATCCAGGCTGTCCATGCGTTGATGCACTACCCGGTCGAACAGGTCGGCCTGGAAGGCGGACAGGTACAATTTTCTCAGGCGAGGATGAACGGCACGAAAAGCCTTTTCATGGGCATCCGGCTGCTTGACCAGTTTCTGGAGCAGTTCCCGCTCCGTGCGGCAGTGGGGGGGAAGATCTCCAGGCTTTTGGCCGGATCTCCCGCTTTGAATGCCTCGATAGCCCCTCGCCACCGTTCGTCCGTTACCTTGTCCGGCTCGCCGATCAGGGCATCCACTGCGCCACGATAATCGTTGCGCAGCATTGCTCCCCCGATGAGATGGGAGTTGCCCTGGGCGCCGTAGCGCTGCTCGCCGAAAAAATTGGGCACCCCCCTTTTCTCCAGGATGTCCAGTACCGCAATGGCGATAGTTGCAGCATCGGCGCCGACACCGCCTATTCGGATACGGAAACGGTTGCCCCGCAAATGACCGACCTTCAGTTTATTCCTGTGCGGTACCGCCGACAGGACCTTGATCCCGGACAGTTCCAGCCCGAGCACTTGCTCCGGCGCCACCCTGGGCAATGAAATGGTCTGGCGGGTAATCCCTTTTGCATCTTTCATCCCGGCGTAACCGACATCACGCTCCCCTACGCCCAGCGCCTTTGCCAGACGGCGTATGGCTTCAAGAGTGGTGATGCCTCGCTTTTCGATCTCGGCATAGATATGCTCCCCTTCACCGCAGGGGGTGTAGATGGGGATTTCCGTAACCAGGAAATCTTCCGGTGTCTCTTTGAATATTCCGCCCGTGCCCGGTATATTCCCGGTGAGATAGGGATGCAATAGGTGCTCCTGTAAAACCCTGTTATTTGTTGGCCACATAATAGCGTCTGACAGGCCATCTTTCAACCAGATTAATTAATTTTAGCAGCTGGGAAATGGAGAATTTTCCCGAGCAGGTTTGCCTTATTCACGTTATCGCTTAGAATAGTTTAATATCTATGGCAGCCATCGGTTCCATATACACCCGCGACATTAAAAGGAGAACCAATGCCAACAGCAGAGAACACCCCCCTGATGAACATCCCATTGCAGGCACTTAAGGTTCATCACCAGCTGATGAAAAACTCCCATCTCCTTCAGCTCTTCGCCGAAGACCACCAGCGTGGCGAGCGGTTCAGCATGGAGGAAAAGGGGCTTTACCTGGACTACTCAAAGAACCTGATCACGCAAAAACCATGGAACTTCTCATGGAACTTGCCAGGCAAGGAAATTGCCGGAAAAAATAGATGAACGGTTCATGACCTTTGATGAGATAGGCTGCCAGTCTGCCTTTCGACAGGCTTTGCAGAAAGATGAGGAATCGGCCAGGATGACCGACCTTGCCAACAGGATCTGGAACGGGGAATGGACCGGTCATAGCGGCATGCGCATCAAGACGGTCATCAACATCAATGTCAATGAAAGCGATCCCGGCCCGCCCATGGCTTATCAGGCGTTGAAAGGCTTCATCCGTGGTAATGTGACGACACTTTTCATTACCAGGGCCAACAACCTGGACTTCTGCAGCATCCTCAATGAACTCAATCCGGCGGAAACCCTTTTCAATGTTGTTTCCGATACATTCACCTGCCGCGAAACGATGGTCTGCGCCCATACCGCCCGCCGGTGGGTTCTCAAAGCCATGAGAGACGAATGCGCTGTAGCTCGCCACTTCACTGCCGTTTCCCTCAATGAGGAAGAAGCGAGAAAATTCGGCATCGATCCGGGAAACATCTTTGCCAGCCGGAGTCAGGGAAGCAGGCTGGTGGATTTTTCAACCATGGTTGGATTGGGAACAGGGATCTTCCAGCGCATGCTGGCCGGCATCCGTTCCATGGACCAGCACTTCAGCACTGCGCCGTTAAACCGCAATCTGCCGGTAACCATGGGACTTCTGCGGGTCTGGTACTGCAATTTCTACGGCAGCAGGCAAATGGCGCTCCTACCATACCACCGGTGGCTGTCCAACCTTCCGGTATATGTCAACCGGCTTGTCACCTGCAGCGGCAGCAACATGGAAGCAATGCCAATCGGGGAACCTGACGAGGCAACTAACATACAGCATGCCATCTGCCAGCAGATCCTTCACGGCAGCACCATTTGCCCATGCGACTTTATCGGCTTCTGCCGGGATGAAGAGCTTGACGGAGGGAGCAACAATCTGCTCATGGCAAAGATGTTCGCCCTGACAAAGTCCCTTGCCTTCGGCAGGCATGCAAGCCAATTCCAAGGGGGAAAGTGTCCCGATTCACTGAAACAATACCTGCCCATGGAAGGGAATCATCCAAGCAATACCATTCTTGCGGAAAACTTGACACCGGAAGTATTCGGCGAGCTCCTGGCCCTCTACGAACACGCTGTTTACACCCAACAGGTCGTCGGTCAATGGGGGATAATTGACCGGCAAGGGATGGAGTTCGGAAAGCTGGAGGCACGAAATATCGCGATGGAACTGGAAAATGGCTCAACCACACCAGACCATGACAGCTCCACCAGCTGTCTCATCAGGCATTACCGCAATCTTTCCGGGACAACGGGAAAGATATATGTTTCCTGATGGACGAGGGCCAGGCTATCTGCCATACTGGCAGGCATGGAACGGGAAGCTGAACAATCCGAATGGCTGAGCATCCCTGCGGAACTTGGGGTATGGAGAGAAAATTCGCCCCTGTCGGAACGACGGGTGCGCCTCTGGGCCCTGGTGCTGGAAGCCCGCGGCATCCCGTTCCGCACCGAGAAAAGCGAAGATGGCTGGCTGATACTGGTACCCGACGATTTTCTCATTGCCGCCAGGGATGAACTGCGCCTCTTCGAAAAGGAAAACCACGCCTGGCCACCCCACATATCCCTGACACCTCCCCTGAAGGAAAACGCCCTCAGCACGCTATCGGTGCTGATACTGCTGGCCACCTTTCACAACATCACCCGCCTGGACATCGCCATTGCCAATCATGCAAGCGTCAGCTGGCAGGCTCTTGGCAGCGGCAATGCGGCCAGAATCCTCTCCGGCGAATGGTGGAGGCTGGTAACTGCACTCACTCTACATACTGACGCGGCGCACCTTCTTGGCAACCTGGCCATCGGCGGTATCTTCACCATCTGGCTCTGCCGTCAGCTCGGCTCCGGATTGGCCTGGAGCCTGATCCTCCTGTCGGGCATTCTCGGCAACCTGACCAACGTTTACCTCAACCAGCCGCAGCATAGCTCCATAGGTGCATCCACCGCCGTCTTCGGCGCCGTCGGCGTCCTTGCCGCAGTCAACATGCTCCACCACCCACACGCCCTTCAGGGGCGCCGGATTCTTCCTGTTGCCGCAGCCCTGTCACTTCTGGCCATCCTGGGTACGGAAGGGAAAAACACCGACCTGGGCGCACATCTTTTCGGCTTTATCTCCGGCATAGCCCTGGGCTTTATCACCGGGCTCTCCACAGCCAGGTTCGGTCAGCCCCAGAAATTTCTCAATGCCTTTCTTGCCGTGACCAGTGCTGCAGTTGTCCTTGGCGCCTGGTGGCTGGCTCTCTTCGCTCGGTAACACTCAAGATAAAAGCCCCCTCGCCGATAAGAAAAATCAAACGCAAAATTTGTTGTTGTCGCATGTCGTTTCAGCTAAGCTGTTGCGGCTTCTACTGGACAAAGGGTACTCACGTGTTCCGCTGCGTTATTGCCATAACATTCCTTATCTTCCTCGGGGCTCCCTCCCTCTCATTTGCCGCACCGGTCAGAACCGGCGCTCAGATACTGGCCGGCGAAGACTTTTCGCCTCTGCGCGGCAAGAGATTCGCCCTGGTAACCAATCACACCGCCGTGGTGGATGGCATCCATCTCATGGACCTGATGATCAAGGCCCAGGTTCCCCCGGCAGTTGTCTTCACCCCCGAACACGGGCTGAAAGGGACGGCAGAAGACGGCATCCATATCGGCAACGGCACCTGCGATGGCATTCCGGTCAGGAGTCTCTATGGTTCGGCTAAGAAACCGAAACAGGAAGACCTGAAGGATATCGACCTGGTGGTCTTCGATATCCAGGATGTGGGGGTCCGGTTCTATACCTACATTTCCACCATGGGGCTGGTGATGGAAGCCGCTGCGGAAAAAGGCATTCCCTTCATGGTCCTCGACCGGCCCAACCCTCTGGGGGGCAATTATGTGGCAGGCTTTATCAGGAAAGAGCTGCCGGCAACCTTCACTTCCTTTTACCCCATCCCCATTGCCCATGGCATGACAGTCGGTGAAATGGCATTGATGATCAAGGAGCAGGCATGCTGCCTGGGCTGGCCCAACTGGAGATAATCGTCGTCAGGATGGAGGGCTGGCAGAGGTGGATGCGCTGGCCGGACACGGGGCTGACCTGGCTGCCGACCAGCCCCAATATTCCGGACTTCGAAAGCGCCCTCCTTTATCCGGGCATTGGCCTTCTGGAGGCAACCAACGCCAGTGAAGGACGAGGCACTGACAGGCCATTCCGCCTAGCCGGCATTCCGGGCCTGGACAGGGCAGCCGTTGCTAAAAAACTTAACCGGCAAGAGCTTGCCGGCATCCACTTCGATCCAGTGCAGTTCACCCCCCTTTCCTTGCCCGGAAAATCATCCCTGCCGAAACAGATGAATAAGGCTGTCAGTGGTGTTGAGTTGGTAATAGACGATTACCTGGCAGTCCAGCCGGTGGAGGTGGGCATTGCAGTAGTCTCGGAATTATACGACGGGCTTTCTACCGCAGAGAGAAAGACCTTTTTTCGTCAGGGTTTTGAAGACATGGTCGGATCAGGTCTGGCAAGACAGGCGGTGGAAGAGGGGAAATCACCGGAGGAAATCACTCAACTTTGGGCGGAAGAGATTGCTGACTTTCTGCAGCTGCGTAAAAATTACCTGCTCTATGAAGATGAACCGACCAGGCAAATCTGACAGGCCTGTTAAAAAGGCATCGTTCCGGGCGGCGATGAACAGGAAAGAAGCTTCCCGTTCTCCAGAAAGCTCACCTCCTCCTGCTCATTGCACTGTTTACCTTCAATCTCCGTGACGACTCTCAGGGTACATCTCTCAAGCCGGCCTGAGGGATAGAAACTTATCCAGCCGTATCTGGCGCAGGGCACGTTGCCAACCAAGACTTCATCGCTTGAAACACAGCTCTGCAGCTTGCCGTTGCCGTGAAAGGTGATTCTTTCCAAGTGGTTGCAGGTGATGCCGTCAATGGGGTAAAAGTCCCTCAGCAGGCAGGAGCGAACCGCCCCATTGGGGAAGTAACTTATTTCGGTGCCCGGATTGCAGATGGACTGATCGGCAGCGAAGCAATCGGCCAAAGCAATGATGGAGGCCAGAGCGATGAGCAGGATGAGCTTCATGGTATCTCCGCGCAATTAAGCTTTCCCGGATGACAAAACACTTCAAGTTAATAATATCCAACATTACCCTCTCATCAAGATAAAACCCTCAAAACGGCTATGAACGATCCAGGTTACGCTACAAAAAAAGGTCAACCTAAGCGAATCCTTGATCCTTTGTTCCACTTCCATGGTCCACGGCTGCTGCTCGGCATTTTTCAGCATATTCTCCTCGGTTGCAGTCCGCATCAGATCTGGTAGTCATCGACGAAGACCCGGTATTTCCTCGGCCGGACAAAGACCTTCTCCCCCACCTTGGGCGCCAGCTTCTGGTAAACGTCCTTGGTCAATTCCGCTTCCAGGATCTCGAAGGTATCCCCCCGCTCCAGCTCTATCCGTACCACCGGCCCGACAGCATGGATGTGGCGGATCGAAGCCTCCACCGAGGAACTGTTCGAGTAGTTCCGCTCAAGCTCCAGGTCATGGGGACGCACGTAGCCCACTGCAGGACGGTCCGGCACCGCTGCCAGTTCCGGGGTGGAGAGCTCCATCTCCCAAGTTTGGCCTGCCCCTGGTTTACCCGGCCATGGAAAAGGTTGACGTTGCCGAGGAAGTTGTAGACAAAGGGGGTAGCCGGATGATCATAAACCTCTTCCGGCGTTCCGGCCTGCTCCACCTGGCCGGCATTCATGATCACCACCCGGTCGGCCACTTCCAGCGCCTCTTCCTGGTCATGGGTGACGAAGACGCTGGTGATGTGCAGCTCATCATGGAGCCGCCGCAGCCAACGGCGCAGTTCCTGCCTGACCCGGGCATCCAGGCGCCGAATGGCTCATCCAGGAGCAACACCTGCGGTTCCACCGCCAGGGCCCTGGCCAAGGCCACCCGCTGCCGCTGCCCGCCTGAAAGCTGGGACGGGTAGCGCTGGGCCATCCCCTCCAGTTGGACCAGCCGGATCAATTCGTGCACCTTGGCAGCAATCTCTTCCTTGGCCGGCCGCGTCTTGCGGGGCCTTACCTGGAGCCCGAAGGCGATGTTATCGAAGACGGTCATGTGCTTGAACAGTGCGTAGTGCTGGAACACGAAACCCACTTTACGCTCGCGTACTTCGTGCCTGGTGGTGTCGGCGCCGTTAAAATGGACACTTCCCCCATCCGGCGTTTCCAGACCGGCAATGATCCGCAAAAGACTCGTCTTGCCGCAACCGGAAGGACCCAGGAGGGCAATCAGTTCCCCCGTAGGTATGTTGACGCTGACATCCTTGAGGCAGTAAAACCGCCGAAGGTCTTGGTTATATTTTTGACTTCAATGCTCATCTGTTCTTCCCCATTCCTTTGATGCGCCTTCACTCTTCACTCTTCACTCTTCACTCTTCACTCTTCACTCTTCACTCTTCACCAATCACCAATCACCCGTCACTCTTCACAGCCTTTATCCGCCATTCCACGAAACTCTTGGCAACCAGGGTGACGACTGCCAGCATCCCCAGAAGTGACGCCACGGCAAAGGCGGCCACATAATTGTACTCGTTGTAGAGAATCTCCACATGCAGCGGAATGGTGTTGGTGGAGCCGCGCACGTGGCCGGAAACGACGGATACCGCGCCGAATTCCCCCATGGCCCTGGCATTACAGAGAATGACGCCGTAAAGGATACCCCAGCGGATATTGGGGAGGGTAACCCTCCAAAAGGTTTGCCACCCGCTGGCTCCCAATACCAGTGCCGCCTCCTCCTCGTCTTTCCCCTGTGATTCCATGAGGGGAATCAGTTCACGAGCACAAAGGGAAAGGTGACGAAAATGGTAGCCAGGATGATACCCGGCACGGCAAAGATGATCTTGATGTCGTGCTCCTGGAGCCACGGGCCCAGCCACCCCTGCAGGCCGAAGAGCAGCACGTAGATGAGGCCGGAGATAACCGGCGACACGGAAAAGGGAAGATCTATCAGGGTAATGAGGAAGCTTTTGCCGGGGAAATCGAATTTGGCAATGGCCCAGGCAGCCACCACACCAAAAATCAGGTTAAGTGGTACGCTGACGGCTGCCGCCACCAGCGTCAGCTTGATGGAGGCAACAGCATCGGGCTCGTGCAGGGCGGCAAGATAAGTGGCAAAGCCCTTCTCCAGGGCCTGGCTGAAAACGGCGGCCAGCGGCACAACCAGGAAGAGGCCGAGAAATACCAGTGCGGCGGCGATCAGCAGCCATCGCACCAGCATTGGTTCGGTCAGTTCGCCTCCGCTGCTTCGCTCTCCATTTGTTGTCAGCGCTCCAACTATATTCATTTCACCCTCACATAGAGATTTAGGTCCAAACCATCAGCCACGAATTTCACGAATGTTCACGAATAACCATTCAAAGCCTCTTTATTCGTGTCAATTCGTGTCAATTCGTGTCATTCGTGGTTAAAAATTCCCTTTACTACCCGGCAAACCTTCTACTCCATTTCTGCAACAGGTTAACGGCAAAGAGCATGACAAATGAGGCCAAAAGCATCACCGAAGCGATAGCCGTAGCTCCGGCATAATCGTACTGCTCCAGCTTGGTGATGATCAGAAGTGGTGTAATCTCCGATACCATGGGCATGTTGCCGGCGATGAAGATGATCGAGCCGTACTCGCCAACCGCCCTGGCAAAGGACAGAGCAAAGCCGGTGAGAATTGAGGGAAGCATCACCGGGAACAGCACCCGGCGAAAGGTCTGCCAGCGGTTGGCCCCCAGGCAGGCAGCAGCTTCCTCCAGTTCAGCCTCCAGTTCCTCCAGGACCGGCTGCACCGTCCGCACCACAAATGGAAGGCCGATAAAGATCATCGCCACCAGAATACCCAGGGGCGTGTAAGCCACCTTGATGCCATGGGGCTCAAGCCATTTGCCGATCCAGCCATTGGGAGCATAGACCGAAGCCAGGGTAATGCCGGCTACAGCGGTGGGGAGGGCAAAGGGAAGATCCACCAGGGCATCCACCAGCTTCTTCCCCGGAAAGCGGTAACGCACCAGGACCCAGGCCACCAGCACGCCAAACAGGGCATTGATTGCCGCAGCCAGCAGAGCGGCGCCGAAAGTGACCTTGTAGGAGGCCACCACCCGCGGCGCAGTCACCGCGGCGACAAAATCGCCCCAGGACATGGTCGCCGTCTTGAAGACCAGGGCCGACAAGGGGATCAAGACGATCAGACAGAGATAAAAGATCGTGTAGCCCAGCGTCAGGCCAAACCCCGGAAGCACGTTATGTCGTTGGCTCTTCTTCACTCTTCACCCCTCACCCCTCACTCTTCACTCTTATTTGGCGTAGATCTGGTCAAATACACCGCCATCGGCAAAATGCGCCTTCTGCGCCTTCCGCCAGCCGCCGAACTGCCCATCGATGGTAAAGAGCTTCACTTTGGGGAAGGTCTTGGCGTATTTCGCCGCCACCTTTTTGTCCCTGGGCCGGTAATAGTGCCTGGCAGCGATCTCCTGCCCTTCCGGCGTGTAGAGATACTTCAGATATGCCTCGGCCACCTTGCGCGTCCCCTTCCGGTCAACGACCTTGTCGACCACGGTCACCGGCGGTTCGGCGAGTATGCTGACCGACGGCACGACAATCTCGAACTTGTCTTTGCCCAGCTCGTTAACTGCCAGAAACGCCTCGTTTTCCCAGGCAAGGAGCACATCTCCCAGTCCGCGCTGGACAAATGTAGTCGTAGAGCCCCTCGCTCCCGAATCAAGGACCGGCACGTTCTTGAAAAGCCTCGTGACAAATTCCTTTGCCTTGGCTTCATTTCCACCCTTCTGTTTCAAGGCATATCCCCAGGCAGCCAGGTAATTCCATCGTGCACCGCCGGAGGTTTTGGGATTGGGGGTGATAACTGCCACACCTGGCTTCACCAAATCGCTCCAGTCCTTGATCTTCTTCGGATTACCCTTGCGAACCAGGAAAACAATAGTCGAGGTGTAGGGGGAACTGTTGTTGGGCAGCCGTTTTTGCCACGCCTGCGGGATGAGCTTTGCCCTGTCATGGATCTCGTCGATGTCGTAGGCCAGAGCCAGGGTAACCACATCGGCATCCAGACCATCGATAACCGCCCGGGCCTGTTTGCCGGAACCTCCGTGGGACTGCTTGAAGGTAACATCCTCCTTGGTTTGTTTTTTCCACTGTTTGGCAAAGGCGCTATTGAAATCCTGGTAAAGTTCGCGGGTCGGGTCGTAGGAAACGTTCAACAGGTTGACCTGTGCGAATGCTGCCAACGGCAGGCCAACTGCCAAAGCGGCAAAGAAAATGGCTCTACTGATTGTTGTCATCATGGATTACCCTCCTTTATTCACTACTTATAATATTATATCTCTATCAATTTTATAGTCTTGTTGGTAAAAAATTTTTCAGATGCAATACGTAAAAATGCCCTTTTCCAGTTGCTCTGCCTTCTCGCTTCGCTCCAGCAGGTCTGCCAGCGATGTTCCATCCAGAATTTCCGCTATTGCATCCCGCACATCCTTCATCACCAGCCGGATACCACAGGTTCTCTCATCCAGACATTCATCGCATTTTGCATAGGCGGTCTCGCTGACGCAGGGAACCGGAGCCAACGGACCGTCCAGAATCCGCACCAGCTTGCCGAGGCTGATTTCCTTTGGGGGTTTGCCCAGGTAATAGCCCCCACCTTTCCCTTTCCTGCTCTGTAATACCCCATGGTTTTTCAGTGTCAGCAGGATCAGCTCCAGAAATTTTTTCGGGATTCTTTCTTCCCTTGCCAAATCGGCAATCAGCACCGGCCCCTGGTCATAGACCTTTGCCAGGTAAATCATCGCTTTCAAGCCGTATTTTGTCTTCTTGGAGATCAATATATTACCCTATCTACTTGATAGAATAGTAAATAACATTCTTGCATTATTTTGTAAAGAAATTTTATCGGTAAATCTGACCGCGGCAATTGCTGCGACTGATTACGATACAACCAAGCGCTGGGGGTGGGTGTAGACATTAAATTTTCTGCCTCGCACATAGCCGATCAGGGTAATCCCCAGCTGGTTGCCGATCTGTGCTGCCATATCGGTGGGCGAGGTCCGTGAGGCGATCAGGCTGATGCCCAGCAGAGCTGCCTTTGCAACCATCTCGCTGGAGACGCGGCCTGAGGTGACCAGCATCTTGCCGGTAAGGTCGACCCCCTTGAAGAGCGCTTCGCCGGCTATACGATCGAGGGTATTGTGGCGACCTAGGTCCTCGGCATAGAAGAGCAGATCTTCCCCATCGCCGACGGCGGCAGAATGAATGCCACCGTGACTGCGATACTGCTCGGCCCTCCTCCCAAGATCATCCATCAGGGCAAACACTGCTTCGGATGAACCCTCAGCCCGTTGTCAGGCTGAAACACTTTGCCGGCACTGTCAGAGCCCGGCAGAGTGAAGGTCACCCCGGTACCGCAGCCCGAAGTAAGGATCGGCCGCAACTTGTCAGGCAGTTCGCCTTTAATGCGGATGTTGGCAACGCCGAAGTCGTTGCAGACGCTGAACAGGACAAAGTCGTCAAGACTTTTGACGAAGCCCTGCAGCCTGAGAAAACCGGCCACCAGAAAACGCAGGTCGTGGGGTGAGGCAACCAGCGTCGCCAATTCACGCTCGTTGACCAGTAGTTGCAAGGGAAATTCTTTCACCGGATGGACCTGAACCGGGGCAAGGACACCGCCGTCATAATGATAGACAGGAATATCTTTGTTCAAAGGGAACCTCGTTGATATGGGGATTGATGAAGTTTACCGGAAGTGACGGCACAAAGACAAGGGGAAGCTTGCTGCTGCCGCTCCATCTTTATATACAAACACTATTTTACAATGGCAAAACAATACCAGTTTTCAAGTCCATTGACAAGATTAATGCCTAAGAGATATAGTGGTAAACAATAAATCATTGTTCTACCGAAAGGAGGCTGAGTCGCTGAAGAAAAACGCAGAAGCAGTGCCGGACTCCAACACGCGCAGGAGGTGGACTATTTTGCCGAAGGGAAGAAGCCGCTGAATTTTTGATGAAAGGAGGTAGTCACAGAAACAGCTTGGCAAATACTGGAGGAGGAAAATCTATAGGTCCCCCCCAAAAAAACTGTCATTGCAAAATCCAGTTTCAGTTTTAAATGCAATATTTAAAATGACGTTAATTTTTATAAAAGAAAAATAATTTTTGCTGACTTATGAAATCTTGACATATCAATAAACGGATGTATACCATTAACGCCATTTATTGATGTTGTTTTTACTAACATGGAGGATTTAACTATGAGAAAAACTTGGCAGGTCGTAAAGATGTTCATCCTGGCCGGCGCCTCGGCACTGATTCTTGCCGCGTGTGGCGGAGGAGGTGGCGGCACCACTCCTGCAGCAACAACCATCTCCGGCACAGCAGCCGCCGGCGCACCCATCATCGGCTCCGTCACCATCAAGGACAGTTCAACCCCCGCCAAAACAAAAACGGTAACCATCGCCGCCGACGGCAAATACACAGTTGATGTTTCGGACATGACCGGGCCGTTCATGGTCAGGGCCGACGGCTATGTTGGGGGCAACGAGTACCACCTCTATTCTGCCGGCACCACGGCAGATGTGGGTGGGACTATTAACGTCACACCGCTCACCGACTTGATCGTGGCCAACATTGCTAACACCGTGGCCTCAAATTATTTCGAAAGCGGCAACTTTTCCAACCTGACCGCGACCGAGCTGAAAACCGAGTCGGATGCCCTGAAGGCCAAGCTGCTGCCGGTTCTGCAGGCAGTAGCGTCAGCGATTCCATCGACCTCCTGCGGAGTTCGTTCAGCACCGATCATAGCGGTCTCGATGCCGCTCTCGATGTGATCAAGTTACCACCGACCCCACTACCAACGTTGCCACCATCGAAAATATCATTACCCAGCAGCAGATGACCTCTAACATTGCCACTGGAACTTACACCGGCGCCCTTACCGACACAACCAACGTCGCTACCGGCATGACCGACATCCAGAGCATCAGCGCCGGGTTCAAACAATTCTCCGACCTCTTCGCCACCAGTCTGCCCAGTGAAACCAATGCAACCCTGCGCGGCCTTTTCGACAGCGCCACCTTCCTGGACCAGGGTCAGAATCTGGATTCTTTCCTTTCCGAAATAACCACCGACAAAGAAATGATCGGCATCTCCTTTACCAACATCTCGATCCAGTCAATGGACGTTGCCAAAGGAACGGCAACAGTCGCCTTTACCGTCCTTGAAAACGGCAAGGTCTCTCTGGACGCGCCGGTTGCGTTTTACATGATCAAAAAGAACGGCAAGTGGTACATGCAGGGGGACCAGTACATTGTCGGGACAGATATCGAGCCGGTGGCGGAATATCATGTTACCAGTGCTACACCCCAGATCATTACCGGTATACGGTTTAACATTGAAGATCGTGGTGGCCTGAATGTTACAAAGGCAGTGGTGAAGGGAACCGGACTGCCGGTCGATGGCGTCACCCTGATCAACAACGTTGCCTACGACGAATTTCAGATTCAGAGTCAAAATCAAACCTTTGGTAACCTTTACCCATTGGCCGATGCGGATATTGCTAAAATAGCCGACACGGGAGAGCCTTATACCGTAGAGTTGTACATCGGCACCAGCACCACACCTGCAGCAACCTACACCGAAAAACTCGTCAAGCGTCCTTACCTGAGCACAGAATTGACGGCCGACAGCTTCCCGAAGGTCACCTCGCCGACAGCGACTGAGTTGTATGCTCTATTGGGAACCAATGCCGATATCAACGACTCGATCACCTGGACCCTGCCTAGCGGGCTCACCAATGATTGGCTGTCCGTATGGGTAGGCGACAATGCAGGCAACACTGCCAGATTCGAAGCAGGACTCCTGCCGACCGAGACCAGCAGATCATTAGTGCTGTCTCCAGTAACCAGCACCGGGCAAAGGTTCACCATAACCTGGGGGAACATCTGGCTGGGAGCACATGACAGCTACGGTAGACAATTGGGCATATCCATGAATGCATGGCAATGATTGCAGAAAAATTGTAATTTACTCGGCGGGGCCTTGTGCCCCGCTTTTTTTTGTTTCTGGAGGATAAACTGCCGCGGCTTGGTAATTGACCCTGTAACGGCAAACGGATGTCAAATCAGATTAAAGAAAGTAAGGGAGCATGAGTCGGAATCGTACCGCTGCACATGCTTGAAGAAGGGGCTTTCGCTGTGCCTCTCGGCGCGCAGCCGATAGTAGTCCATGGGAGTGTTGATGTTGCGGAAAGATTTGAATTCGGGGTCGAAAGTTGTGATGTGCTCCTCGGTAACGATCTCCACGGTAGTTTCGCCGAAAAAGGAAGAAATCTTCTTTTCACCCCTGATCAGGCTCGCTTCCATGGCAGCCAGGCAGCCACGGCCGTATACGGCATGGAGCGGTTCAAGACCAGCCGGGCCTCTGGGGATAACCACGTCGACACTGGCAGCTTTTGAAGCCAGGTGGCGAATGAACGCCTCGTTCAGATAGGGCATATCGCAGGCAACGACAAAGACGGCCGGGCTCCCGCTCTGGCAGAGCCCGGCATGAATGCCGGCCAAGGCCCCCCCGCCGGCGAAAACATCCTTCACTTTCATGCAGGGAAGAAAACGGTACTGCTGTGGTGCATTGGTGACGACAAGAACTTCGGTAAAAACGGCTGCCAGGTGGCCATATACGTTTTCGATCAACCTGCGCCCCTGGTAAGGAAGGAGCGCCTTGTTACTCCCCATCCTGCTCGACGTGCCGCCGGCCAATATGACGCCGGTTATGTTGGGTATCTCATTTGCCACGCTCGAATCCCTCTTTGCCTGCCAATAGATCAAGGTGGATGGTCGCCAGGTCTTCCGCTTCCAGGGGCACTTCTGAATTACCAATCCTGGCATCCCTGGTCTTCAGGTACCTGCTGCATTTGCGGCATACATCCACCCGCGTCGGTCCTTCCCCGACCATGAAATATGACAGGTATCCGGATCGTCATTCCCGCAATAGGGGCATTTCAATCGCTTGTAAGGCCACTTGAAGAAACAGCTGGAGCAGGAGAGAAAACGCTTGCCGTCATCTCCGCAGATTTCCCCCATGCCTGCCCTGGAGCCGCAGATTGGACAGTACCCTTCTGTCCAGCCCGAAACCTGCTCGGGAGAGATTGCCTCGGCGTAAATTCCCAGGGCAGTTTTCAATGGAATTTCCAGGACAAATTCCATGAGAGGCGAAGGGACCTCCAATTGGGCGGCAGCTTCCTCCACAGCGCTTCTTTCCCGGGAAAGACAGCCGGCAAAGAGTGGTTGCAGGTCCAGTTTCCCCAAAGCGATTGCCTGCCGCAAGCGGCTCAGTTCGTCGTGTCCCTCCCTGCTCACCTGCAACATGGCTTCGATGACTACTGTGAGAAAAGCGACTGTCTGGGGAGGATCGATCTCCAGGTGTTCAGGGGTGAGAAGAGGAAAGCCATTTCTCACTTTTTCCTGCACATGGTCGGCCGGTTGATTGAAATGGATGCCTGTCCGCTCTTCCTGCCCATCGATGACCTGATACAGGGCCTGGAACAGCGGCAGGATCTCGCCGTATTCCGGATGGTCGCAGACGGTTTTGCGCAGAAACTCAAGCTTCGCTGCTGTATTGGGCATGTTCACTCCCCTGTCACTTCCTTGTACCATTTTGGATGGTGCTTCTTGGCCCAGGCACGGGAAACCTTACCCCAGAGCATTGCTTCAAGGGTGCCCGGATTGCCGATGGTTCCCAGGTAGACATGAACAACGACGAACATGGCCGACAGCACGAACAGCAGACCGTGGATGAGCAGGGACAGCTGCACGATCCAGCGGGGAAAGGCGAGGGGCCACCAGATGAAGATGCCGGTGATGCCCAGAAAGAGTGTCGCCAGGCCGATGAAGACGCCGAATACTTTTTGTCCGGCGTTGAACTTGCCCACCTTCAGGTGAATTTCTTCCCGGCTCAGGTACCCCCCAAGGTAGCGGCACCATTCCAGGTCATCGCGGTTGAAATCAACGGTTCTGGCACGGTTGTGGAGGAAAAGAACGAGGGAGCTGATAAAGAAAAGGACACCGGCGATCTTATGGATGGTAATAGCTTTCTGGCCGCCGCCGAAGAGGTTGAAGTAGCCGGTGAAAAGCCGCGAGTAAAGCCCCAGTCCCGAGAGAAGAAGAGTAAAAAAGGTGGTGGTGACAAACCAGTGCAGCACCCGTTCCTTGGTATTGAAACGATCGATATAGTTACTCATGTCTTTCCTCCGTGCCGTTTCCATTCTCATGTTCAGGCCGTTTCGGCCCCACCGTCACGTAGTGGAGCAGCATGGCGCCGATACTCCCCCAGAAGCCGAGGATTCCCAGAGGCTTGACCACATCTTTCCAGAGAAAGATGGAAAGGGGGATCGATGGCTTGGCAGGCAGACCGTAATCGGCCGGCGGCCCCTCCAGTGCATAGACCACACCGAGCCCGAGCAGGTCATTTTCGCCGTAGAGTTTCTTTTTGGCGGCCTTGGCCTTGGTGATCAATTCACTGCGGTTGCCGAAGGTGATGGCCCCGGTAGGACAGGATTTGGCGCAAGCCGGCGCCATGCCGCCGGCGACGCGATCCTGGCAGACGTGACACTTGGCCACCTTGTCGTCAGCGCCATAACGGGGGATGTTGAAGGGACAGGCAGAAACACAGTACTTGCAGGAGATACACTTTTCTTTGTTATAGGCGATAATGCCGTCCCTGGTACGATAGAGCGCCCCCGGCGAGGGACAGACCTTAAGGCAGCCGGCATCGCCGCAGTGCATGCAGCGCTCGTTGAAAAAGGCCCAGGTGACCCCGGTGCCGCTTGCCCTTTCCATAAAATGGATGCGGTTGTAGAGGTTGGCGGTCAGCTCTGCGTCGGCGCCCACCTGCTCCTTGCCCGTTTTCTCCGCATCCAGCTTGTTCCACTGCTTACAGGCCACCTGACATGAACGGCAGCCGATGCAGCGGGAAGTATCTATAAGAAATCCTTTCCTGGTATCGGTCATGGCGCTCACCCCCTTCTCTTCAGCGTGACCATGAAGGCCTTGGTTTCGGGAATCATGGTATTGGCATCCCCGGCAGTCGGGGTCAGCAGATTGGCCGCATCCCCCACCCCCGGTGTACACCAGCCGAAACACCATGGCAGCCCAACCTGGTGCACCAGACGGTCTCCAATCTTCATGGGCTTCAGGCGCGGCGTAACCACGGCCACAGCCTCGATGCTTCCCCGGGCCGAAGAAACTACAACCTGATCGCCATTCTTCAGCCCCTTCTCCTTGGCCAGTTCAACGCTCATTTCCACGAACTGCCTTGGCTGCAGTTCCAGCAGCAAGGGGTGTTACGGGTCATGACGCCTGTCTGCCAGTGTTCGGTAACCCGGTAGGTAGTCGCCACAAGGGGAAATTTGCTGTCAGCCGAGGCCAGCACATCCTCGGGAATAGCGCCATCGGCAAAGATTTTCACCGCCGGATTGATCTGCTGCTTCGACAGCAGGTTTTTCGCTACCGGCGATTCCACGGGTTCGTAATGCTCAGGGAACGGCCCATCCTTCAAGCCTGGCCCGAAGAGTGCCCCCAGGCCATCAGCACGCATAATGAACGGCTTGCGCCCGTCCTTGGCATCGGCCATTGGTGGCCACGGCCCGTCGGGCACATCCCCTTCCCACTTGCCCAGCTTGCCGTCGGGCAGAACCGCCAGCGGGTTCCAGTAAACAACCGCCTTCTTCACATTGAACGGCTTGCCCTCCAGGTTGACCGAAGCACGGTTATAGATGATGCGCCGGTTCACCGGCCAGCACCAGGACCACTCGGGGAACATCCCCAGGCCGGTGGGGTCCTTTTTCACCCGCCGGGCCATCATGTTCCCCTTCTCGTTGTAGCTCTGGCAGTAGATCCAGTTGCCGCAGGCGGTGCTGCCGTCGGCCTGCAGCTTGGCGAAGCATCGATCAGCTCACCCTTTTTGCCGAGCAGTTTCTTCTCCCACGGCTGCGGTGGCGGTGGCGGCGGTTCTCCAGGCTTGGCCTTGGGCTTGTCCTCCACTTCAGCAATGAAGGTACCGTTGATCTCCTTGGCCACCGCATGGATATCAATGCTCCGGATTATGCCATCGGCCCGTTTGAAGCCGTAGTTCCAGGTCAGGTTGGTAAGTTGCTCGGGGAGCGCGCCCCCTTCTACCTGATAAAGCCCCTTGATGCGGAAGAAAAGCTCGTTCATGATCTCCGAGTCGGCCTTGGACTGGCCGAGGGGCTTCACCGCCGCGTAGCGCCACTGGGCCCAGCGCCCCGAATTGGTGATGGAGCCCTCCTTCTCGAAGGAGGCGGCGGCAGGCAGGAGAAAGACCTCCGTATTCACCTTGGCGGGATCCATGCCCGGACCGCGCCAGAAGGAGGCGGTCTCGTTGTCGAAGAGATTGACCGCCACCATCCAGTCCAGCTTGGCCAGGGCCTTGCGCACCTTGTTGGAGTTGGCTCCCGAGCAAGCCGGATTCTGCCCCCAGGCAAAGAAGCCGCTGAATTTCCCCCTGATCATCTGGTCGAAGATCATCAGCCACGAGCCGTTCATGCCCGGGTCCATCTTGGGGAGCCACTGGTAGCCGAAATCATTTTCCTTGGTGGCGCTGCCCCCGTAGATGGCCTTCAGGTAGCTGGCGATATATTTGGGGCGGTTCTGCCACCAGTTGGCGCTCTGGGGGTCGTTGCTCTTCGGGGTGTACTTGGCGTTGTAAGCGGCAAGGTCCTTCAAATCAGCAGACGGCATGGGCAGGTAACCGGGAAGGATATGGAAAAGCAGGCCATGGTCGGTTGAGCCCTGGACATTGGACTCGCCGCGCAGGGCGTTTACTCCGCCCCCGGCAATGCCGATATTGCCAGAAGAAGCTGAATGATGGACATGGCCCGGATATTTTGCGTCCCCACGGTATGCTGGGTCCAGCCCATTGCATAGAGGGAGGTCCCCGCCTTGTCGGGGGCGCCGGTGGAGCCATATGCCTTGTACACCTCGACCAGAGTCTCCTTGGGGGTACCGGTAATGCTGGAGACCATCTCCGGGGTATAGCGAGCGTAGTGTTTCTTCAGAAGCTGGAATACGCAGTTCGGATCACTGAGGGTCGGGTCGGTAAGGGGATTACCTGCTCCATCTCTCTGGAATCCCCAGGATTTGGCATCATAGCTGCGCTTTTTGGGGTCATACCCGGAGAAAAGGCCGTCAAGCTTGTCCGGCATCCTGAAATCGGCTGATACCAGCATGGCGGCATTGGTGTAGTGCGTGACGTAATCGGCGAAGTAAAGCTTGTTCTGCAGGATATAGTTGATCATCCCGCCGAGGAAGGCAATATCGGTGCCCGAGCGTAGCGGCGCATAGATGTCCGCCTTGGCCGCACTACGGGTAAAACGTGGATCGACGCAGATAACCTTGGCCCCTGCGTCCTTGGCCTTCAATATCCAGCGGAAGGAGACCGGGTGGTTTTCCGCCGGATTGGCCCCCATGATGAGAATAACATTTGAATTCTTCAGATCTATCCAGTGATTGGTCATTGCACCGCGTCCAAACGACTCTGCCAGAGCCGCTACAGTTGCGCTGTGTCAAATGCGCGCCTGATGTTCGATGTACACCAGGCCCAACCCCCTTAATAGTTTTTGGTACAGGTAACACTCTTCATTGTCCAGTGCGGCGCTACCCACCGAGGCCATGCCCATGGTGCGATTGACGGTGGCCGTCACCTCTTTTTCCACCTCGGCGGCCCCCACCTTCTCTTTCACCTTGATCTTGCTGGTGGCAACGAAGCTGGTATCGCGGCTTTTCTTCACCCGCCTGGCAATCTCGTCCATGGCCCAGTCCCAGGTCACCGTCTGCCATTCCTTGGCGCCGGCGGCACGGTACATGGGCTTGGTCACCCTGGCCGGGTTATCCCGCAGCTGGAAGACAGCTGATCCCTTGGGACAGAGCGCCCCCTCGTTGATGGGATGGTCCGGGTCCCCCTCCACGTTGATCAGATTCCCACCCAGGTATGCATGATCATGCCGCACCCCACCGAGCAGTAAGGACAGATTGAAGTGGTCTCCTTGGCAAAGCGGATGGGAAGGTCCTCCGCCTTCGCCTCCAGCGGGGCCAGATCCAGCCCCAGCGCCGATGCCGCCAGCCCGGCCCCGGAAAGCTTGAGAAAATTCCTTCGAGAAACTGCCATAGCACAACCTCCTTCGTGGAAAAAGTCTGCAATCACATGGCAACCTGGTTTACGTCATTATAATACTATGTTTTATATTCTCAAGTCAGCAATTATTACCGCCCCTGCAATGGCTATTTTTAGTTGCAAATCAATATGACATTGTTTTATTGGACTAGAGAAACGATATATAACGCTGCATATTAAAATATCGTCACATCCCTGCCGGAGCTTTAGCTATTTCCGTTTTTTCTTTCGTAGACTTGAAAGAAGGTTGTCCCATGGAGACAGGATCTGCCTGATAAAATGGGGTGTATCGCCCTTTGACAATCGTTAGAATCGGGTTTATAGTGCGCGTCAATTGGTGGGTTTTCATTCGTGAGACGATGGGAAGGTTGGAATAATTGGTGGGTTTACGGCTGCAACAGAGAAATATGGGGAGTATCCCTAAGTTCCTTAAGAAAAGATATGGAGGAATTATCGTGCGACAATTAGTCTGTTTTCTATTATTGCTGGCCCTAACTGGCTGTTCAAAAGATCTGGTGCAGCATGCCTACCTGAAAAACTACACCTTGGGCGAACCGCAAACCGTTCATATCGGCGAGCCTATAATTAAAATCAGGGATATCTATCGAGAATTTGATGAAAATCACCCTAGTGTCAAAGGAGTGTGTCTTGAGCCGTCTAGTGACTTTTCCGTATCCGCTAAATATACGGAACGATTCATTGACAGAAGTCTGAAAGTATCGGGTTCAAGTCAAAAGCAATATCCATTTAATTATGTCACTAAAATCAACAACGCCGAATATTCTGTGTTTTGGATTGGTAGTGAAAATGGCAAGGATTATGGCTTATTGATCGATGACAATGGCAAAATTTTTACTGGATATGCTTTCGTTGATAATCATGATAGTAGCAGCATGTACCTATTGAAAGATGTGGTTTTAGACCCAGCAAACACCACCATGAAAATAACAAAAAAGTCCACCCCATGTAGCGGGTTTAATAACTACGACTCTGATGACATAACTATTGGTGACAATAATCTTGAGCTTATTTATGGAGGAATTAACAACGTTACCATCTCACTCATGTACAGGGAATATACCTGGAACGATCTAGCAAGACCATCCTTCTTCCAAAACCTTGTATACGAAACCGGCGCGAAAGAGATTAGATTCAAAGATTTTAAAATTGAAGTTCTTGAATTAAGCAATGAAAAAATTGTCTACAGGGTATTGGAAGACAAACTTAAAGATACCACTTTGCGCCGTGATGGCCGGGAATGGCAAACCATTGAGAAAGCGAGAAAAAAAGACTAGGGGCGGCGAGAAATGCCCACGCCTTTGCCCCAAGCAAATCGGAGAGAATAGAGAACTGAACTGGTTTCCCCCGAAAGTCATTATTTAGGCTGCTTTTCGGTGTGCCTTAAGCACCGACAATGCTGCCGGGTCATGATCCAGCAATACCAGGGCACTGCTTATCGCCCGACTGGGCAGTAAATCACCGCTTTCATATTTCTGGAAAGCCCTTGGGCCGCCGCCTATTAAGAGACCGGCCTCTTCCTGGGAAAGATGAAGCTTCTTGCGGACACGGCGAATTTCATCCGGCTCCAGCAATTTTTCACTTCTGGCTTTGAGGAGATTCAACTTCCGATCGGAAATTTTCATATCCTCACCGGTATGTATACTCTCCTCCGATTGATCACAGTACCAGCCAGGCATATCGAAAGTGAGGCTCTCGCCTTTGTAGGTAAGAGTCATTGGACGTACCCCGCGATACATTGGCGCACCCGTTTCCGGGCAGACGGGATTATTCATGGTTCTTCTCCTTGAACGACAGCAGCAGGAACTCGGTTATGGTGTCGGCTGTGAATTTCACATACAGAAGGAAAAGAAGAAGGGTCGGGAAAAGAAGAAGGGTCGCGTCTCCAAATTCCAAATTTGTGATTTGAAAACGTGCCCCCTAATAATTCCCTTGCTATCTTGCTAATCTGGCAGAACAATCCGTTCCCGCAGTGATGGATCTCTTTTCATCAACTCCTCGCCTCTACGTACAGCGATGGAAACACCGGCTGATCCGAGTCCTGTTGTCGCGTCACAACCCCCTACAGCATCTCTTGCCGAAATACCTCGCAATTGTCTCCTGCATCGTCATATCCTGGCTCTGCCAACGGCAATAGTTACAGCGCCCCCAGCAGATACCAGTCCGGCACCCCCCAGACATTCCGGCGCAATTCGACAACCTCATCTCCCGGATAGACCACCAACCCTACTTTGGCCGCATCCCGATGTTCCGCATGAACGTCTCCACGCTTCTGCCGTCTGCTGCGGTCACCCGTTCCGATGATTTGGTCTCGATGGGGATAATTCCGTGCTCACTCGCCAGAAGAAAATCCACCTCCAGTCCAGCGGCTGTGCGGTAGAAATACAGCTCCGGCTCCACCGGCTGGAGCTGCTTCCACTTCAAAAGTTCGGTGCAAAGCCAGCTTTCGTAGGCTGCGCCGCGACTGATGGAAAGCTCCCCAACAATGGCCCTGTTCAACCCCACGTCCGGAAGAAGAGTTTCGGACTCTTGACCAGCCGTTTGCTGACGTTTTCATGCCAAGGGGGGAGCAGAACGCACTGAAACGACATGGTCAGCAGTTCCAGATAGCGCTTGATGGTATTGACCGCCACTCCCAGATCCCGCGACACTTCGCTGATTGAAAACAGATTTGCGGTGCGGCTGCATAACAGCTTCTGCGCCAGGGCAAAGGTATCGATGTTCGCCACCTGCCCCACATCGGCAATATCCCGCTCCAGGTATGTTTTGCGATAGTCCTTGAGCCAGTTCAACCGCTCCGTTTCTCCCGTGCGCTGCCACACTGGCGGATAGCCGCCCCATCGTTGATGTTCGTCCCGCATCCCACGCAGGGTACGCAATTGTTGAGGTGAAACCAGGGAGAGCCGCCCGGCGTCCTGTGGTGAAATCGCCTGATCCTGCCATATTCGGGAGAGAAGCGGTGATTCGCCGCCACCGGTCAGTTCAAAGAGGGAAAACGGGTACATCTGGCAGAGCGCCACCCGACCGGCCAGGGTCTCGCGAATGTTCTTCATCATCAGCAATTGCGACGATCCGGTCAAAACGAAGCGTTTCCGTGCGTTGGCAGGTTTTTTCCGTTCCCGGTCTACCACCAGCTTCAGCGGGTCGAACAATTGCGGGATTTTCTGCACCTCGTCAAGCACCACCAGCGGTGTCGTAATGCTTTCCAGGATCTGCACGGCCGAGCGCTGAAAACGAAGCCGTTCGTCGGGATCGTCGAAGGAGATGTAGGTAAACGAAAGGTCAAGCCGTTCTGGGAGCTGCATTTCGCAAAGCGTGGTCTTGCCTGTCTGACGCGCACCGGTCAGGGCCACAACCTGCTCATGGTTCAGACGGGTGATTATGGTGTCGGTTATTGATCGTTTGATGCTGTCCATGACGTATTTATATCAACTACATTGCAATAATACAATGCAAATTTGCAATGTAGTTGACAAATCATAGGGAAGACTCAACCCTCCTAATCTGCTATGGAGTACAATTCTTCTTGGGAGGCTAAGGGAATATGTTGATTAAATGGCTACAGGGGCAGGCTATGACCAGCCCTGCCCCTGTAATAAAAATCGAAGCTGTAACCTTATACCTGCGATCCGCCCCGGAATTCGGGTTTGTCGCTCTTGGCGAAATCCGCTTTGGCTTCCCCGTGGGATGAGACATCACGGGCACCGGTACGCGCCAGGATCTCCTTTGCCCGGTCGGTCCATTCCGAATTGTCGGAATGGACCGACATGAGTATTCCCCCTTCCTTTACGCGGCCTTCATAACGCTTAGCCTCATATTCGGGAATTCCCATTCCCACCAGTGCACCTGCTATGCCCCCTACCACTCCGCCTACCCCCACTCCGGCCAGAAGGGCAACAATCGGCCCGGCCGCGAGGAATGGTCCAATGCCGGGTATGGCCAGCGCTCCTATGCCGGTAAGCCACCCCAAAGCGCCACCTATTGCTGCGCCTGTCCCGGCCCCGGCTGCCGTACCCTCCGGAGCCTTGGTGTGCTTCTCATGGGCAAAATCCTTCGATCCCACATTTTCAGGTAGGAGAACCGAAATATCCGTGCTTCTGAACCCTGCATCACGCAATGCGTCCAGACAATCTTCCGCATCCGCCCTATTGGTGTAGATCCCATAAACTGCCGTGTTCTTTCCTGCCATAATTACCTCCTTTTTCCCTGTAATACTCGCCTTACAGCCACTCCAGCCTGCTTTATCTCTCAGATGAGAGCAAAGATCGCAAAGAATACAAGTTAAGTTTAATTATGGACAGGCCCTGTAACAAGAGACCTTTCGGCCATTAAATTCGATACCAAAAGGGTGACACCCAGATGTTTATAAGAAGCCTTGTCATTCCGCCCCGCCAATACATTAATAAACACTGTAACTTGGCAAAAGGAATAGCAAATTTGCATTCCCAAACGGCTCAGCGGCGAAAATGACCTCCCCTCCCCCCTACTCCTTCTCGATCTTCGCCATATCCTCGCCCTGGCTGGCTTTCTTAAAGTTCCTGATACTGCTCCCCAGGGCCTGGCCCAACTGGGGCAGTTTCGACGGGCCAACCACCACCAGGGCGATTATGCCGATGATAATGACTTCGGGCATGCCGAATCCGAACATTACTCTCTCCTTTTGCTTATGGCGCTGCTGTTGTTACTGCTGTGGACGACCGTATGCTCCCCGCGCAGACTGAAGTAGTCGGCGGGGGTATTGATGTTGCGGAAAGAGTTGAACCCTCCGTCGAAACAGGCCACCAGATCGGCCGGCACGACCTCCACGGGAACCGCATCGAAAAAGGAAACCACCCGCTTCTTCCCTGCTGCCAGGCTCTTCTCCATGGCATCCAGGCAGCCGCGCCCATATACCGCATGGAGCGGTTCAAGGCCGCCGTCGCTTTCGGGAATCACCACACCGGCTGGATTATAGCGCCCGGCAAGGTAGCGTATCAGCTCGTCATCCAGGTAGGGCATGTCGCAGGCGACGGCGAAGATGGCCGGGGTGGTGCTGTGGAAGAGCCCGGCATGGATGCCGGCCAGCGCCCCCATGCCGGGGAAGATATCTCCCACCGTGCGGCAGGGGAGAAACCGGTACTGCTCCGGTGTGTTGGTAACAACGATGACCTCGGGGAAGATCGCCGTCAGCTGGCGATGGATCGCCTCGATGAAACGCCCTCCCCGGTAAGGGAGGAGGGCCTTGTTGCTCCCCATACGGCTGGAGGCGCCACCGGCGAGGATGACGCCGGTGACGTTGGTACTCTGGGTCCTAAAGTTGCTGAGATGCATGACGATCCTGTTTAGAGAGTGAAGTCAACGGCAATATCAATCCCCCCCATAGCCTTCTCCCTGGGGGAGAAGGTGGCCGAAGGCCGGATGAGGGGAACAGCCATATCAATGCATCCACCATTTCCCCCTCACCCTGACCCTCTCCTTTAGGCCCTGTGGGTCCTCATGGAGAGGGAACTGAAACCACAGCTCCTTTTGGTTCTTAAGCTTCTACCGCCACTGAACCAGGCTTCTCCACCTTGCGGAACTTGTCCGGCAGGGAGTAATCCACCGTCTCCGGATGGTGCTCGAAGATGGGAAAGTACTTGGCGATGAGGACAAAGAAGAGGATCTCCGCGGCAATGATGCCTACCGTCACCAGGGTCTCCAGGAGCGACGGCACGTAGGCGGCGCCCTCGTGGATCATGCCGTACATGGAGACGTTGAAGCGGTTGACCACCAGCCCGAAGATGACAAGGCCGGCGGCGATGGCGCGGAGCCGGTTGTCGCTGCGGACTTTGCGCTGCAGGAACATGAAGAACGGCACGAACACGCCGATGACAACTTCCACGGCAAAGAGGACCAACATGCCAGGCCTATCGAAGAAGGGGCCCTGGCTGAGAAAAACCAGGGCATAGGCCTTGACCAGGATGTAGACGCCGATCACCCACGGGATGATCTTGGCCAGGGTCTCCAGCAGTTCTGACTCGTCCTCCTGTCCCAGCCACTTGTGGGTCATGGTTGCTTCGAGGATGATGATGGACAGGCCGCTGAAAATGGCTGAGATCCAGAACAAGAGCGGCAAGAGCGGGTTATACCAGAGGCTGTGCAGCTTATCCACGGCAATGAGGAAAAAGGTCCCCAGGGACGATTGGTGCAAAGTGGAGATGGCGGCTGCAGCCACCACCAGGGGCATCTCCAGGGTCCTCAGCACCCGCAGCGCAGGTAATAGCCCAGTTTCTCGCAGACCGGCGACAAGAACTCCAGGAAAAGCACCGTGGTGTAAGCCATGATGCACATGGAAACTTCGAACATTGGGGAATGGGGGTTCCAGAAGACCATGGTGTGCCAGCAGCGCTGGGGCTGCCCAAGATCCAGCAACAGTCCCACGCTCACCAGGGAGTAGCCGAGGAAGCCGGTGACAATGGCGGGCCGCACCAACGGCTCCAGTTTTTTGATGTGAAAGCAATGGGTGATGGCCCCCAGGGTGAAGGCGCCGGCGGCCAGCGGCACCGCCGTGACCACGTCGAAGGAGATCCACAGCCCCCAGGGATAGGTATCATTCAGGTTGGTGGTGACCCCCAGGCCGAAGATGAAGCGGGCCAGGGACGCCAGGGCGCCGAGGCCAACCAGCACCATGAGGAACTTGAGGAAGCGGTGGTAGCCCTTTATTTCATTTATGATCAGTTTAGCAGCAGTCATTTATTGTCCTCCAATGCCATATAAGGATTCCCCCTCCCTTGATGGGAAGGGGTAAGGGGGAGGGTGAGATCTTCCGCTTCCCCCCTCTCCCTAACCCTCCCTTTAGGCCCCGCGGGTCCACCAGGGGGAGGGAACTTTTTACTAAGATATTTCATCCTGATTCCGGTCCAGTTGTTTCCTGCTTTGGGTTCTCTGCTCTTCTTCCTTTTTCAGCCGTTCTTTCCGGTGGGTAAACCAGGAAAGAAGCGACAGGGAGCCGCCCACGGTGAGGAAAACCCCCGGCACCAGGCGCAGCGCCTGCCAGGTGTAGGAGGGAAGCGGCCGTTTGGTTACCTGCTTGAAACCGAGCTCGTCGAAGGGGAGCGCGGTCAGGTAGATGACACTGGTGCCACCCGCCTCTTCCTTGCCATAGATTTTGTTGAGATAACGCTCCGGGCGGGCGGCAATGCGCCGTTCCGCCTCCTTGAGCATGTCAGCCCGTGGCCCGTAGGTAATGGCAGACGGACAGGCGGTGGCGCAGGCGGGCTTGTGGCCTTCCCTGATCCTGCTGTAGCAGCCGGTGCATTTTTTCACCAGAGGAAAAGCCTTGCTCCACTCGTACTTGGGGACGCCGAAGGGGCAGGCGACCATACAGAAGCGACAACCGATGCAGCGCTTGGTGTCGTACACCACCGGCCCTTCCTTGGTTTTATTGAAGGCGCCGACCGGACAGACGGAGGCGCATGCCGGGTCATTGCAGTGCATGCACATCTCCTTGTAGAAGCGAACTCGTTCTGGCCGTTTTTCTGGTAGTCGCGGAACTTGATGCGGGTAAAAGTATGTTCGGACATGGCCGGGGGATTCTGATACCCCTCACCATTGAAGAAGCTTGTTTTCTCCGCCTTCAGCTGATTCCACTGCTTGCAGGCCACCTGGCAGCCGCGGCAGCCGGTGCATTTGGTCATGTCGATGAGGAACGCTCCGCTGTTGTTAAAGTCCTTGGTCTCGCCACTCATGAGCGTTTACCCCCTTTCTCGATATTGCAGAGGAAGGCCTTGAACTCGGGAATGCTGGTATTGGCGCAGCCAACGGACGGGGTCAGAACGTTGCCGCTGTCCCCCTTGGCCAGCCCGGCATAGCCGAAATGCCAAGGCATCCCCACCTGCTCGATCATTTTTCCATCAACATTGAATGGCTTGAGCCGTGCCGTCACCAGCGCCGTCGCTTCGATGGCGCCGCGCACGGTGCTGATTCGCACCTTGTCCCCCTGGTGGATTCCCTTCTCTTTGGCCAGGGTCTCGGAAAGCTCGACGAACATATCGGGCACCAGTTCCACCAGCCAGGGGAGGTTGCGGGTCATGGCCCCGGCCTGCCAGTGCTCGGTGACCCGGTAGGTGGTGCCGATATAAGGGAACTTGGCCAGATCAGAGGAGACGTTCTTCGGCAGTTTCACCACCGGGTTGTTCTGCACCGGCGACAAAAGGTTCCTGGCCGGGCTCTCCACCGGCTCGTAGTGCTCGGGGAACGGACCGTCTTTCAGATCCAGGCCGTAGAGGCGGGCATGCCCCTCGGCCAGCATGATGAAGGGGTACTTCCCCTCCTTGTCGTCGTTCATGGGAGGCCACGGTCCGTCGGGCACATCCCCCTTCCACTTCTTCTCCAGCCCGTCCCAGGCAATGACCGCCCGCTTGGGATTGAAGGGAACACCGTCGGGATTGACCGAGGCCCGGTTGTAGATGATGCGCCGGTTGACCGGCCAGCACCAGGACCACTTGGGGAAGAGGCCGAGGCCGGTGGGGTCGCAGGCATCGCGGCGGGCCATCTGATTTCCCTCCTTGGTATAGGAACCGCAGTAGATCCAGCAGCCGGAGACGGTGGAACCATCGTCCTGCAGGTACTTGAACATGGGGACCTGGTCCCCGGCCTTGAACTCCAGGGTCTTGTCCTTGTCCTTGATGGTCATGTCTTTCGTGAAGTAGCCGTTGATCTCCTTGGCCACCTGGTGCACATCGGGCTCATGGCCGCTGCCGTAGTTCCAGGCCAGCTTGGTAATCGGCTCGGGGAAGGCGCCCCCTTCTTTCTTGTAGAGGTCCCTGACCCTGGTGAAGAACTCGTGGATGATGTGCAGGTCGCTCCTGGATTCGCCTACCGGCTCCTGTGCCTTGTAGCGCCACTGGGCCCAGCGGCCGGAGTTGGAGATGGAACCTTCCTTTTCCACGCTGGAGGCGGCAGGAAGCATGAATACTTCAGTATCAATTTTCTTCGGGTCAACGCCGGGGCGCTTCCAGAAGATGGAGGTCTCCGTTTCCCACAGGTCCACGGTCACCAGCCATTTCAGTTTGCCCAGGGCATCCCTGGCATTTGTGGAGTCGGGTCCCCCCATGGCCGGGTTCATGCCCATGCAGACCAGCCCTTCCAGTTCCCCCTTGCCCATCTTCTCCATGAGCTTCATGTAGGAGTAGTTGCCGCTCCGCTTGGGGAGATAGCTGTAGCAGAAGTCATTGTCCTTGGTGGCGTTGTCACCGTACCAGCCTTCAAGAGGCTGACGGTGTATTTCGGGGTGTTGCCCCACCAGTTGGCGCTCTTCTTGTCCTTGGTTTTGGGGGTCCATTTCTCCAGGTAGGTCTTCAGGTCCACGTTGTCGAACTCCGGGGATTTCAGGTAGCCCGGCAGGATGTGGAAGAGGAGCCCGTAATCGGTGGAACCCTGGACGTTGCTCTCGCCGCGCAGGGCATTGATGCCGCCGCCGGCGATACCGATGTTGCCCAGGAGCATCTGCAGCATTGATATGGCACGCACGTTCTGGGTACCATGGGTGGACTGGGTGATGCCCATTGCATAAAGGATGGTCCCGGCCTTATCGGCACGACCGGTGCTGCAGAAGGTGTTGGCGACTTTGAGGTAGCCTTCCTTGTTCGTGCCGGTGATGGCGCAGACGGTATCCACATCGTAACGGGAGAAGTGCTTCCGCATCAGCTGGAAAACGGAGCGGGGATGCTGCATGGAGCGGTCCTGCTTCGGATTACCTGCCTCATCAAGCTCATAGGCAAGCATCTTTAAATCATAGCTCTTCTCCGTGTCGTCAAAGCCGCAGAACATTCCCTGTTCGAAATCGAACTTGTCGTTGACGATGAAGGTGGCGTTGGTGTACTCCCGCACGTATTCCTGGTGGATCAGGTTATGGCTGAGGGCATAGTTGATCAGCCCGCCGAGAAAGGCGATATCGGTGCCCGGCCGGATCTGGGCATAGATATCCGCCTTTGAGGCGGTCCGGGTAAAACGGGGATCTACGGCGATCAGCTTGCCGCCGTTATCCAGTGACTCCTCGATCCATTTGAAGGAGATGGGATGGTTCTCGGCCGGGTTGCAGCCGATGGCCAGTATTGCATCGGAGTTCTTCAGGTCAATCCAGTGATTGGTCATGGCACCACGACCGAATGAAGCCGCCAGACCGGCGACTGTAGCACTGTGTCATAGTCGGGCCTGGTGTTCCAGGTTGGCCACACCCATGGCCCGGCCGAACTTGGACCAGAGGTAGCATTCCTCGTTGTCTAACCCTGCGCCACCTAGAAAAGCAAGCCCCTCGGTCCTGTTCACCAGATACTCTTTATTGTCCTTCTTGTTGATCTCTGTCGCCTTGAAGGTCTTGTCTCGGGTTTCCTTCATGTTTTTGGCGATCCGCTCCAGTGCCCAGTCCCAGGATTTTTCTTCCCATTTGTCGGAACGGGGGGCACGGTACATGACCTTCTGCAGACGCCGCTCATTGTTGGCGATCTGAAACAGGGCGCCCCCCTTGGGACAGAGCGCCCCATGGTTGATTGGGTGATCCGGATCCCCTTCGATGTTGACGACCTTGCCGTTCCTGGTGTGGACGATCAGCCGCAGCCCACGGCGCAGAACGGGCAGATGGTGGTGGAACTCTTCAGCCCCTTGGTCCGCATCTGGGGCGCATCGACGCTTGCCTCCCCGGGCTTGCCGGTAAGCGTCAGCCCTGCCGCTGCCAGAGCGCCCCCCTGCAGGAATTGTCTTCGTGAAACTGCCATATGTGCTCCCTTCCATGATAGGTAAACGTGCAAGACGTTCTGCGTTCTGTAAACAAATGTGGCTTCAACCGAGCCGTATACGGCAACAGCCGTGCCAATACGTTTACACGTTTACAAAATGATACAAAGGAGTTCAAGCAGCTGGAATACCGCCTTTTTTTGTTATGTCGGGAAGAACATCGGTAGCGGGAAGAAAAGTTGTCTTGCGCTGTTCTGTCCATCTCATGTATCATTTTGACACAATATTTCACCCCCCTCGCCCCCCCTCCCTACAGAGCAGGGGGAATTGAGGGGGATATGGAGTGCAACTGCATGTCAGAGACAAGAATACTCATCTGCGATGACGAAGAGGGCATCCTCAAATATATGAAAAAGCTCCTTGAGTCTCAGGGGTTGGTCGTTGAAACGTTCACCTCCGGAAAGATGCTCCTTGCCCGGCTGCAGCAAGGCGCCAATGCCGACCTGTTGCTGCAGGACGTGAAAATGCCTGACATGGATGGGCTCCAGGTCTTACAGAACGCAAAAAAGGTCTGTCCGGGGCTGCCGGTAGTCATCATGACCGCCTTCGGCACCATCGATGCTGCTGTGGAGGCAATGAAACTGGGGGCCTACGATTATGTAACCAAGCCCTTTCCGAAGGAAAAAATCCTAGGAGTGCTGGAGAATGTTCTGGAACGGGAACTCCTGCGCAAGGAAAACCAGCAGCTTAAGGAGGAACTGGGAAAGGTGACCCTGACGGATGCCATCGTCTTTGCCAGCGACCGCTTCCGCGAAGTCTACGAGTTGACCCTGGAGGTAGCGGCCAGCGAGGCAAACATCCTCATCCTCGGCGAATCGGGGACGGGAAAGGAACTCATTGCCGGCGCCATTCACCGGCACAGCAAGCGCAGGGGACGGCGTATTCTTTCCATCAACTGCGCCGCCCTGTCCGATACGCTCCTGGAATCGCAACTCTTCGGCCATGTGCGCGGCGCCTTCACCGGCGCCACCACCAACCAGAAAGGGCTTCTGGAAGAGGCGGACAGCGGCACCCTCTTCATGGACGAGATTGGTGACATGAGCCTGATGCTGCAGGCCAAGCTGCTCAGGGTGATCCAGGAGGGAGATTTCATTCCGGTGGGAGCGACCAGGGCGAAGAAGGTGGACATCCGCTTCGTTGCCGCCACTAACAAAAACCTGGAGAAGGAGGTGGCCGAGGGAAGGTTCCGGGAGGACCTCTATTACCGGCTGAATGTCATCTCCATACCCCTGCCGCCGCTCAGGGAGAGAAAAGAGGACATCGAGCCCCTGGCCCGCCATTTCCTGAGAAAGTACAACCAGCGCATGAACAAGGAGGTCGACCGCTTCACCAGGGAAGCGCTGGACCTGATGCTGGGCTATAGCTGGCCGGGCAATATCCGGGAGTTGGAAAACGTCGTCGAGCGGGCAGTGATACTGGCCCGCAGCGGCGTAGTCACCACCGACCACCTGCCCATGTGGAAGAGAACTGTGGCCTCGACCGCTGCAACTGGGCCGGCATCTGCCCCGCCGCCCGACCAGCTGGTCTCCCTGGAGAATGTGGAACGGGAGCACATCCGGCAGACGCTGGCGCGGACCGGCTTTCATAAGAGCAGGACCGCCGAAATTCTCGGTATTTCCCGCAAGACCCTCGACCGCAAGATTGCGGAATTCGGGCTGAAGCCCGAAGGAGAGTAACCATTGCCGCAGCAGAAGCGCTTCTCCATCAAAAGGAAGCTGTCCATCGCCATTCTCATTCCCATCGCCGTGGCTATCCTTATCTGCTGGCTTGCCGGGGTGTTCATCCTCAACACCAGGACCGTCAGGCAAGCCCAGGAAAAGGTGCGCAATGACCTGAACGCCGCTCGCGAGGTCTACCTCCACGAAGTGGGCCACATCCGCGACGTGGTCAGGTTTACAGCTTCCGCCCCCTACACCGCCGCAGTCCTCCACGGCAACAGGGAGGTGCTGGCCGGCATTCTCGCCCCCCTGAGGCAGACGGAGCAGCTTGATCTGTTCATGGCGCTGGATGCCCAGGCAGAGTCCTTTACCGCGCCAACAACCCGGCCGCCTCCGGTGACGACAAGTCCCGTAACCCGGTCATCACCCGTGCCTCAAGGGGGAAATCATTGCCGGTACCTGGATCGTGTCCGCCGAGGCCATGGCCATGGAAGGAAAGCAGCTGGCAGAAGAGGCTGCCATACCCATCCTCCCCACCCCCCATGCACGGCCCACCACCGAGGCCATGGAACGGGCCGGAATGATGCTCATTGCCGCAGCACCGGTCAGGGACGGCGCAGGCGGATTATCGGCGCCCTCTGCGGTGGCGTCCTCCTCAACAAGAACAACAGCCTGGTGGACAAGATCAAGAGCATCGTCTACGAAGGGGTGAAAGCGGACGGCAAGGATGTGGGGAGTGCCACCATCTTCCTCGGCGACCTGCGCATCGCCACCAACGTCATGACCTCAGGCGGTGCGCGCGCAATCGGCACCCGGCTTTCGGAAGAGGTATATAATCGCGTCATCCTGCACAAGGAAAAATGGATCGACCGGGCCTTCGTCGTCAATGACTGGTATTTTACCGCCTATGAGCCGATCCTCTCCGTCGATGGCGTCCCCATCGGCTCCCTCTATGTGGGGATGCTTGAGAAGCCATACACCGCCATCAAGTTCCGGCTGGGACTCCTCTTCAGCGGCGTCCTGCTGGTGGGAGCGGTGATCGGCATTGCCGTAGCAGGTTGGTTGGCGGCCCGCCTGGCAAAACCGGTCAAGGAACTGGAAAATGCGGCACGGCGGGTGGCTGCGGGGGAACGGGATGTGCAGTGCCTGATATCGAGCCGGGATGAACTGGGGGATCTGGCAGAGGAATTCAACCAGATGAACCGGGCTCTGATGCAGCGCGAGGATGATATCAGGGAGCTGAACAGGGGATTGGAAGACAAGGTCAGGGAACGGACGACGGAACTTGAAGAGAAAAACCGGTTACTGGAAAAAACACGGGAGCAACTGGTCCGGAAGGAAAAGCTTGCCGCCATCGGCGAACTGGCCGCCGGCGTTGCCCATGAAATCAACAACCCCATGGCCATCATCCGCGGCAACACGGAACTGCTGCAGATGTCGATCCCCCAAAACGCCGACAACCGGGACGAAGTGGACACCATCTATCAGCAGGTGGGGAGAATAGAGCGGATCGTCGGCAACCTGCTCCGCTTCGCCCGCCAGGAGAAGAAACAGCTGGGGCAGGTGGATATAAATGGGCTGTTGGAAGAAATCCTGGCGCAGATTGGCCACCAGGCGCCACTTGCCGGCATCCGCATCATGAAGGAGTATGAGGCGGGGCTACCGGTCATGGAAGGGGATAGCGGTCAGATCAGGCAGGTCTTGACCAACCTGGTGCTCAATGCCATTCAGGCAATGGCTGCGGGGGGGATGCTGACGGTAAGAACACGGATGGAAACAACAAAAGAGATGGCTGAGATTACGGTCGCCGACACCGGTAGCGGTATTGAAGCAGAAAATCTGCAACAGATCTTCAATCCGTTCTTCACCACCAAGGCCAACGGCACCGGCTTGGGGCTCTCCGTATCATACGGCATCATCAACGACCACGGCGGGACGATCGAGGTGGAAAGTGAAACAGGAAAAGGAAGCACATTTAAGGTTTCGCTGCCGGTGAAAAGCAGGTTCTAAGTTCTAAGTTCTAAGTTCTAAGTTCTAAGTTCTAAGTTCGAGGTTCGAAGTTCGAAGTTCGAAGTTCGAGGTTCGAGGTTATGATCGCCTCACCAATCACCAATCACCAATCACCGCAACCACGTCTCCCGGCTTGACAGTTCCCCCTTTGAGGACCTTGGCAAAAATCCCTTCCTTGGGCATGACACAGTCACCAGCCTGGTAATAGATGGCACAGCGGGTATGGCACTCTTTGCCGATCTGGGTAACTTCCATTTCGGTCGGTCCGATGCTGAGCCTGGTGCCGATGGGCAAAGAGACCAACTCTATCCCTTCGGTTGTTATGTTCTCGGCAAAATCCCCCGTGTCCACGGAAAGGCCCAGCGCCTGCATCTTGCGGATGCTCTCCATGGCCAAAAGGCTCACCTGACGGTGCCAATCACCGGCATGGGCGTCGCCGATGATGCCATGATTCTCCTTCAACTCCACCGAAGCAACCGGGGTCTTCCGCTCCCCTTTTTTCTCACTGATGCATACTGCTAGTACCTTTGCCGACATATCTTTCATATCCTTTCCTAGCCCCCGACCCTTGACATGGCGAAGGGCTGCAATTCCTTGTTGTTATCATCCAGGCCATGCCGGTCCGGCTTGCCGGCAACAATCTGTCGTAACGCCTCCCGCAGCCGTTTCTCGTCGCCCAGTCTCAGAAGCGGCTTAAGATCCATACCATCCCCGGACAGCAGGCAGCCCTTGGCCATTCCGGCAGAAGTAACCCTGATGCGGTTGCAGTCGCTACAGAAATGCCCTGAAATAGGGGTGATGATGCCGATGGAGCCTGCAGACCCTTTGATCTTGAAGTTACGTGACGGCCCAGCCAGTTCCTGACTGCCGTAAGGGAGCAACTCATATCTCTTGCCGATCCTCTCTAAAATCTCACTTCCGGAAACCGACAGGTTTCGCCAGTTATCAGCCTGCAAGGTCGGCATGTATTCGATAAAACGTACAGCATAGGGGCGATCCAAGGTCATGGCCGCAAAATCAAGCACCTCTTCGTCATTGATGCCACGCATCACCACCATGTTGATCTTATGGGGTGGAAAACCGGCTGCTTCAGCTGCGTCCAATCCTCTCAGGACCTGTGCACGTCACCACCGCGGGTAATGTGGGCAAAAGTCTGCTCCTTCAGGGAATCCAAGCTGATATTAAGCCGCTGGACTCCAGCCTTAAACAGATCCTCAGCCATTTCCGCCAGTAACAAGCCGTTGGTGGTCAGCACCAGTTGCTTCAGGCCTGGCACAGCGGACAGTTCCTTTAAAAACCGGATGATATCTCTGCGCACCAGCGGCTCGCCACCGGTGATGCGAATTTTTTCTATGCCGATGGCAACCGCTTGCCGCGCAACACAGACAAGGTCTTCGTAAGTGAGAATGTCGTCATGGCAAAGCTTTTCGATCCCCTGCTCAGGCATGCAATAACTGCAGCGCAAGTTGCAGCGGTCGGTCACGGAAAGGCGAAGATAGTTTATATGACGGCCATGGGTATCAAGTAGTTTCATTGACTCCACCAATTATTTTTAACTAGCAAAATGCCGTGATAAAAAATATCACAAATTTTAAAATTTTGTGGTATTTTATACATGCATTAAGAAATTAACACATGGGCGCTGTGCAGCAAGGCTTTTAGCAACCACAAACACTTGAATTAAACAAAAACACCGTTTTAAAACTAAATCTCCGAGTCGCAATTGCCTACCGGGGATGACAAAGCTGTCATTCCATGGCAACCGACCATTGGGTCCTGCTGGAAACGGCAGCGCCTCCCTTTTGGAAAGGAGAGTCACCGAACGGCATAAAAAACCGTTACCCGCGGGGTCTCTTTCCATCAAGAAAGGGACCTTTTTTATTTCGGAAGACAGGGTAAGGAGCCTTCAATGTCGCTGGCAAAGGAGGACCTTAAGCACATTCAGTATCCACAGGAGAGGATAAACTAAGGTGGGGTTTTTTTCCGAATCACTGCAGACAGCTTTCAGCCTCATCATGTCCATGGACAGGGAGGTCTATACGACCGTCTGGACTTCCATCTACGTATCCATATGGTCAACGCTTTTTGCATCGGTCATCGGCATCCCTGCCGGTATTACTATCGGCATCGGCACATTTCCGCTGAAAGGAGCCCTGACGACAACGCTTAACACGCTGATGGCCCTACCTACAGTTGTTGTGGGACTGGTGGTCTATGGCATGATAAGCCGCCAAGGGCCTCTTGGGCAGTTGGGGCTTCTTTTTACACCAAAAGCGATGGTTTTGGGACAGACACTTCTGGCCATCCCCATCATTACCAATTATACCCTCAGTACCATCGAAGGCGCCGACAAGCGGATCCTTCCCACGGCTCTCACTTTGGGAGCTGGCCCTTTGCAAGGGGTCCTGCAGCTGGTACGTGAAGAGCGGTATGGCGTGATGGCGGCCGTCATTGCCGGCTTTGGAAGGGTCATCGCCGAGGTAGGCGCTGCCATGATGCTCGGAGGAAACATTCGCGGTTATACCCGTACCATGACCACTGCCATTGCCATGGAAACCAGCAAGGGAGAATTCGCCTTCGGACTGGCATTGGGGATTGTTCTCCTGGCGGTGGCCTTTCTCGTCAACCTGGCACTGAACATTCTTCAGCAACAGAGGTAAACCATGACCACGCTCTTCACTTTGCGATCGATTCGTAAGTTCTACAGGAATAACATCGTACTTGACCTGGAGCACCTGGATATCCATCAAGGGCGCTGTTATCTGTTGACCGGTCAGAACGGAGCCGGCAAAAGCACACTGCTGAACATCCTGCTTTTCTTTCGCCACCCACTTCGGGAGATATCTCTTTCGAGGGGCACGGGGTTGATTGGAAAAGCCGCACCTTGCTTGCCTGCAGACAAAAAGTGACCCTGCTCCATCAATCCCCGTATCTTTTTGCCGGGACCGTCTTTGCCAATGTGGCTTATGGACTCAATGCCCGCAAGATACCCCATGGGCTGCAACAGCAGCTGGTTGATGAAGCCCTCGACTCGGTCGGACTGAGTGGCTTTCAGGCGAGGCCGGTTCAGGACCTCTCCGGGGGTGAAGCACAGCGGGTGGCAATGGCAAGGGCCCTGATATTGAAACCGCTGGTGCTGCTGCTCGATGAGCCGTTTAGCAGCGTCGACAGGAAGACTGCGGAAATGATGGAAAGCATACTGGCTTCCCTCCCCCAAGGAGGAACGACGGTGATCATGGCAACCCATGAACCTTCGCGGGAGCCTCTGCTCTTTGCCGAAAGCATTCACCTCGTCCAGGGAAAGCTGGCAGGCTCACCGCAGGTTAATTGCCTTACGGCTGCATAACTCTTCTCTTGCAGTAGAGGCTTTTGTTTCAAAATCTTAAGAAGCCAGACGAGGTAAACTCCATGCCCACCTTCACTGAAGCCAGGAAAATCATTCTTGACAATGTTGCAACCACAAACATGGAGCGTGTTGCCCTCCTTGATGCGATAGGCCGGACTCTCGCCGAGGATATGGCCGCCCCATGGGACATGCCCCCTTGGAACAACTCGGCCATGGATGGTTTTGCCGTCCGGGCCGAAGACTGCCAAGGACCGGCAACGCTCAGGGTCACCGGATATATTCCTGCCGGAGCCATAGCCACTGCTGCCGTGGAACCGGGCTGTGCCATAAAGATCATGACCGGCGCCCCAATCCCTCCCGGAGCCGATGCAGTAGTGCCGGTCGAGGAAACCGTCGAAGGAACTGATTCGGTAAAGATACTGGAGCAGGTAAAGAAAAGGCAGCATATCCGCTTTGCCGGCGAGGATATCAAGGCTGGAGACAAGGTCCTGGCAGCCGGCACAGCAATTACTTCGTCGGGCATCAACATGCTTGCATCTCTGGGCGCTGCCCTGGTGCCTGTTTTCCGCAGACTCAGAGTTGCCATAGTTTCGACCGGGGATGAACTGGTTGAACTGGGGGGACAGATTGGACAAGGGCAAATCATCAACAGCAATGCTTTATCACTGGCGGCGGCCGTCAGGGAAATCGGCGGAGAACCGGTCATCATCGGCATCGCCAGGGATAACAGGGAAAGCCATCTGCATCTCCTCAGCCAGGGACTACAAGCGGATGTGCTATTGACATCTGCAGGCGTTTCCGCCGGCGATCGCGACCTGGTGCGGGAGGTCCTAACCGAACTGGGGGTGCGGCAACTATTCTGGAAGGTTGACATCAAGCCGGGGCGCCCCACCGCCTTCGCCATGAAAGACAATATCCCCGTCTTCTCTCTCCCCGGCAATCCTGTGTCGACCATGATTACCTTCGAAGACTGGTAAAACCTGCGCTTTTGAAGATGATGGGGAGAACGAGGATTATCGCCCCCACATACAAGGCAACGCTGACGGAAGAGATCCGCAAGAAACCCGGGCGGCTGCATTTCCTTCGCGTCACCCTCGGGAAAGGAAAGGATGGCTACCTGGCAACCAGTAGCGGCAACCAGGAAACCGGCATCGTCAGAACAATGATTCAGGCGGACGGACTGGCCCTGCTGCCAGCCGATAAATCGGTGTTCGCTGCCGGTGAACAGATTGACGTGCATATCCTTAACCACAATTTCGAAATGGAAGAAGCATAAAGCGAGGTGATCAATGTTCAACCACTTTGACGACCGGGGCCAGGCAATCATGGTCGATGTCAGCGGCAAACAACCGACCCTGCGCACGGCTGTTGCTGCGGCAACGGTTTTTCTGAAAAAAGAAACCCTGTCTGCCATTATCGAAGGAAGAATCAGCAAGGGGGATGTCTTCGCCGTTGCCCGACTGGCAGGGATCACTGCCGCCAAGAAGACCCCGGAACTGATCCCCTTATCCCATCCCCTTGCCATCCATCACGCCGCCATTGAATTTGAGACCGACGTGGAGACAGGGACTATAACCATAGAGGCCACGGTCCGGGCGCTGGAGCGTACAGGGGTTGAGATGGAGGCGATGGTTTCGGCTTCCCTGGCAGCGCTTGCCATCTATGACATGTGCAAAGGGGCAGACAAGGGAATTTCCATTGGCGAGATCACTCTTCTTTACAAGGAGGGTGGGAAGAGCGGCACCTATCGTAAACAGCAAAATAAATCGTCCGATTCTGCCTGAACTGCTACCCCACTTTCCAGATAAAACCCTCTACCATCAATTGCTTGGCAGAGGGTTTTTAATTTTAGAGCCACTTTTTTTATTGACCAGGCCTAAAGCTTGCGGTATAAAATCAAATCTTGTTCTAAATATTAAATGGGAGGAAATTATGCACTTAATGGAGCAGATCAAGGCCAAAGCCAAAAAAAACCTGCAAACTGTCGTGCTACCTGAAAGTTATGACGAGAGGATGCTTTTTGCCGCTCAGAAAATAGTGGAACAAGGTTTGGCCAAAATAATCATCCTTGGTAATCAGACGGAGGTTTCCGCCGCTGCCCAGAACAAAGGGGTCAATCTTGCGGGAGTGGAGATCCTCGATCCGGCAACCTCGCCAAAATTAGAAGCCTACATCAATGCACTGGTGGAACTGCGGAAAAGCAAGGGATTGACCAGGGAAGAGGCCCGTAACCTTCTCACGGCAAAGGATTACCTGTACTATGCCGGCATGATGGTCAGGCTGGGAGACGCCGGAGGTGAAGTTGCCGGTGCCACCGGAACCACCGGCAATGTGCTGAAGGCCGCATTTCAGACAGTTGGGACGGCTCCGGGGATCAAAACCGTCTCTTCATTTTTTCTCATGGTTACTAAAAATACCGACTTCGGTGAAAACGGCATCGTCCTTTTTGCCGACTGCGCCGTCAATCCCAATCCGGATGCCCAGGCCCTGGCCGAAATAGCCGTCGCCACCGCCCGCAACTGCAAATCCTTCCTCGACGTTCCCGCCCACGTTGCCATGCTCTCCTTCTCCACCAAGGGAAGCGCAGCCCATGCCGATGTGGACAAGGTGCTCAAGGCTCTGGAAATCGCCAAGGGGATCGATCCATCACTGCAGATCGACGGGGAATTGCAAGCCGATGCAGCCCTGCTGCCAAAAGTCGGGGAAAAGAAGGCGCCAGGAAGCCCGGTTGCCGGTAAGGCCAACGTCCTGGTCTTCCCCGACCTGGATGCCGGGAATATCGCCTATAAGCTGGTGGAACGTGTTGCCGGGGCAGAAGCTATCGGACCGGTCATCCAAGGACTTGCAAAGCCGGTAAACGATCTTTCACGCGGCTGCTCCGTGGATGACATAGTGAATGTCGCAGCAATCACAGCTGTTCAGGCACAAGGATAAAAAGCGGTCGGCGTTAAAGGTGGTTGGTGGTTGGTGGTTGGTGGTTGGTGGTTGGTGGTTGGTGGTTGGTGGTTGGTGGCCAAGCAGAAAAGGCCGGGGGAAATTCCCCGGCCTTTTTTCTTTTTTTTGCCATCACTTGCTA